>CANNGJ010000024.1 GCA_947504185.1 uncultured Tenacibaculum sp.
CAAATAATTAAAGCCAAAATTATAACCGACGGAAAATAAAAAAGTCGGAAGATTTTTTCTTCCGACCATGACTACTTTTAAAGGTGGCTTTTTTATTTTTATAGAAATACTTGCATAATTAAAAATAAAAAGCAAATATTTGTAGCAACAAAAAATAAGACATGATTTTTAATCAATTACATCATCATTTTCATACTTGCACTCAAGCGAGCTGAAAATGTATTGATTAAAAACAACATATATTTCAAAATCCGTTTGAGTAAATCAAACGGGTTTTTTGTTTCTACAGGCGCCAAGAAATAAAACTTCACAAAAGATTTACTCAAACTTATCCAACAAAAAATGAGTAAATTAAAAATAGCCATACAAAAATCAGGAAGACTAAATCAAGATTCTCTTCAAATACTTAAAGAATGTGGAGTTTCTATAGATAATGGAAAAGATCAATTGAAAGCATCTTCAAGTAATTTTCCTTTAGAAGTATTCTATCTTAGAAATGGAGATATTCCGCAATATCTTAATGATGGAGTAGTAGATGCTGCAATTATTGGAGAAAATTTATTAGTTGAAAAAGGAGAAGGGATTAAGTTTATTGAAAAGCTCGGTTTTTCAAAATGTAGAGTTTCATTAGCTATACCTAAAAATGAATTTTATAAAGGGATTTCGTATTTTGAAAATAAAAAGATAGCTACTTCTTATCCTGAAACTGTGAAACGTTTTTTAGAGAAAAACAAGGTAAAATCCCAGTTGCACATTATAAACGGATCTGTTGAAATAGCACCAAATATTGGGTTAGCCAATGGTATTTGCGATATTGTATCTAGTGGTTCAACATTATTTAAAAATAATCTTAAAGAAGTAGAAGTTCTTTTAAAATCAGAAGCTGTATTGGCTGCATCACCACAAATTAAAAATGGACAGAAAGAAATTTTAGATAAACTTCAATTTAGAATTCAATCAGTTTTAAAAGGAAGAAAATCGAAGTATGTACTGTTAAATGCTCCAAATGATAAATTAGAAAAGATTATTGATATTCTACCAGGAATGAGAAGTCCTACAGTTTTACCGTTGGCAGAAGAAGGGTGGAGTTCGGTACATTCAGTACTAGATAAAAATGAATTTTGGGAAATTATAGATGAGCTTAAGAAAAATGGAGCAGAAGGAATCTTAGTATGTCCAATAGAAAAAATGGTTGTTTGAAAGATATGATACGAATAATTAAAAACCCTGTAGCTAAACAATGGAACTCAATCTGTGAGAGAGTTACATTTAGTGAGAATAGTTTACAAGAAAGTGTAACAGCTATTTTAGAAGATGTAAAAGTTAACAAAGACAATGCATTAGTTAAGTATGCTGAATTATTTGATAAGGTTAAAATAACCTCTTTTAAAGTGACAGAAGAAGAACTTACTGAGGCAAAAGTATTAGTATCTAATGAATTAAAAGAAGCAATTCAATTAGCAAAATCTAATATAGAAGTATTTCACAGCTCACAAAAGGAAGTTGAAAATAAAATAGAAACGGCAAGAGGAGTAATTTGTTGGAGAAGAAGTGTAGCTATAGAAAAAGTTGGATTATACATTCCTGGAGGTACAGCACCTTTATTTTCAACTATTTTAATGTTAGGTGTTCCTGCTAATATTGCTGGGTGTAAAGAGATAATATTATGCACACCTCCAAACAAAGAAGGAAAGGTAAATCCAGCAATTTTATACACCGCTCAGTTAGTTGGGATAACTAAAATATTTAAAGTTGGTGGGGCACAAGCCATTGGGGCTATGACATTTGGGACAGAAACGATACCTAATGTATATAAAATTTTAGGGCCAGGGAATCAATATGTAACAAAAGCAAAAGAATTAATTCAACAGCAAGGAGTGTCAATAGATATGCCAGCAGGACCAAGTGAAGTATTAGTTATTGCAGATAAGAGTTCAAATCCAACATTCATAGCTGCAGATTTACTTTCTCAAGCAGAACATGGAGTGGACAGTCAGGTTGTATTGGTTTCAACAGAAGAAGAAGTTATAAGGTTGGTAAATAAAGAATTAGAGAGTCAATTAAATTTTTTAGAAAGAAAAGAAATTGCTTCGAAAGCATTGAAAAATAGTTTTTCGGTACTATTAAATTCAAAAGAAGAATGTATTCAATTTAGTAATACTTATGCTCCTGAGCATTTAATTATAGCTTCTGAAAATGCACCAGATTTCATTAACGGCATTACCAACGCAGGTTCTGTGTTTTTAGGAAATTATAGTTGTGAAAGTGCAGGAGACTACGCTAGCGGAACAAATCATACACTACCAACAAACGGATATGCTAAAAATTATAGCGGAGTTTCGTTAGATAGTTTTGTTAAGAAAATCACGTTTCAGGAAGTAACTAGAGAGGGAATTATAACTATTGGAAATGCCATTGAAATTATGGCTGAAGCAGAAGGATTACAAGCCCACAAAAATGCGGTTACAGTTAGATTAAAAGAGATTAGCAATGTTTAGTTTAGAAAAAATAGTACGTCCAAATATTCAGAAATTAGAGGCCTATTCATCTGCAAGGGATGAATTTAAAGGTACAGCGGAAGTATATTTAGATGCCAACGAAAATCCTTATGGTACATTAAACCGTTATCCAGATCCGCAACAACTAAAAATTAAGAATAAACTTTCAGAAATAAAGAAAGTAGCAGTCAATCAAATTTTTATAGGAAATGGAAGTGATGAAGTAATTGATTTAGCTTTTAGAGTTTTTTGCGAGCCTGGAAAGGATAAGGCCTTAACATTTTCTCCAACATATGGAATGTATGATGTATCTGCAGCAATAAACAATATAGAGTTAATCAAACAACCGCTATTGGCAGACTTTCAAATTAATCTAAATCAGTTGCAACCATATCAAGAAATGGAAGATGTGAAATTGATTTTTATTTGTTCGCCAAACAATCCAACAGGAAATATTATTAATAAAGAAGATATAGAATACATTCTCAAGAACTTTAACGGAATAGTAATAATAGATGAAGCTTATATTGATTTTAGTACGAAGGAATCTTTTATTTCTGAAATAGAGAATTATCCTAATCTAATAGTAAGTCAAACTTTTAGTAAGGCTTGGGGAATGGCTTCGGCTAGAGTAGGTGTAGCTTATGCTAATAGACAAATAGTAAGCTTATATAATAAGGTGAAGCCACCATACAATGTAAGTTCCTTAAATCAGGAAGCTGTTTTAGCTGTATTAAATAGCCCAGCAAAGTTTGAGATTGAGAAGAATATTATTTTAAATGAAAGAGAGAAAATAATAAACCAACTGGTAAGTATAGCTTGCATAAGAAAGATATATCCAACTGAAGCAAACTTTGTTTTAATTGAAGTTAAAGATGCAAATAAATTGTATCAATACTTAGTAGTTAAAAAAATAATTACAAGAAATAGAAATAGTTTAATAAATAACTGCTTACGAATAACCATTGGAAGTCCTGAAGAAAACAAACAACTAATCAACACACTACAAGAATTATAAAATGAAACGAGTATTATTTATAGATAGAGATGGAACTTTAATTAAAGAACCAGCAGATGAACAAACAGATTCATTTGAAAAATTACAATTTTATCCTAAAGTATTTCAAGGATTAAGTAAAATAGCTCAAGAGTTTGATTTTGAATTGGTATTGGTAACAAATCAAGATGGATTAGGAACAGAGGTATATCCAGAAAACTCCTTTTGGCCTGTGCATAATTTTGTAATGAAAACTTTAAAAGAAGAGGGAATTGAATTTACCGAAGAAATTATAGACAGAACTTTTGCGAAAGACAATCAACCTACTAGAAAACCAAATACAGGTTTATTAACTAAATATTTTTCTGCGGATTATGATTTAGAAAATTCATTTGTAATAGGAGATAGATTAACAGATATTGAATTAGCTAAAAATCTTGGTGCAAAGGGAATTTATATTAATGATGAAACCTTTTTAGGAGTAGATGAAATTACGGTAAAAAGAAGTGAGTTAGATGAATTTATTGCGTTAGAAAGTAATGATTGGAATTCCATTTATAAATTTTTAAAACTAAAAGAAAGAACGGCATCGATAGAACGTAATACAAACGAAACACAAATTAAAATTGATCTGAACCTAGACGGAAAGGGAAAAAGTAACATAGCTACAGGAATTGCTTTTTTTGACCATATGTTAGACCAAATAGCACGTCACGGTCAAATGAATTTGGATATACAAGTAAAGGGAGATTTAGAAGTAGATGAACATCACACAATAGAGGATACAGCAATAGCTTTAGGCGAAGTGTTTGCCAAGGCTCTGGAAAGTAAATTAGGAATAGAACGTTATGGATTTTGTTTACCAATGGACGATTGTTTGGCACAGGTAGCTATTGATTTTGGTGGACGTAATTGGTTGGTTTGGGATGCTGAGTTTAATAGAGAGATGATTGGAAAAATGCCAACAGAAATGTTTTATCACTTTTTTAAATCATTCACAGATGGAGCCAAATGCAATTTAAACATTAAGGCAGAAGGAACCAATGAACATCATAAAATAGAAGCAATATTTAAAGCATTTGCAAAAGCCATAAAAGTAGCTGTTAAAAGAGATGCTTCAAAGATGATATTGCCATCAACAAAAGGAACTTTATAAAATGATAGCAATTATAAAATATAATGCAGGGAATATCCGATCTGTTCAAAATGCAGTTTCTAGATTAGGATATAAAAGTATCATAACAGATAATTCTGATGACATTAGAAAAGCGGATAAAGTAATTTTTCCAGGAGTTGGTGAAGCAAGTACTGCAATGAATTATTTAAAAGAAAGAAAACTAGATGAAGTTATCCTTTCTTTAAAGCAGCCAGTTTTAGGAATTTGTTTAGGGTTACAATTAATGAGTAAATTTTCTGAAGAAGGAAATACAAAATGCCTTGGAATATTTGATACCGTTACTAAGAAGTTTCCATCTTTAGACAAAGTTCCACATATGGGATGGAATAATTTTTCAGAATTTAAAGAATCTACTTTATTAAAAGGAATCGATTTAGAGGATGATGTGTACTATATTCATGGATATTACGCAGAACCATGTAATGAAACCATTGCTACCTGTAATTATATAAAAGAATTTAGTTCGGTAATGCAAAAAGATAATTTTTATGCGATGCAGTTTCATCCAGAAAAATCAGCAAACGTAGGAGAACAATTATTAACGAGTTTTTTGACGTTATAACGTCATTCTGAACTTGTTTCAAAATCACATTTAATCAAATAGAAAATGAGAATTATACCAGCTATAGATATTATTGAAGGAAAATGTGTTCGTCTTACTAAAGGTGATTACAATACAAAAAAAATATATAATGAGAATCCGTTAGAAGTAGCTCAAGAATTTGAGGCAAACGGAATTCAATATTTACATTTAGTAGATCTAGATGGGGCAAAATCTAGTAAAATTGTTAATTATAAAGTGCTAGAAGAAATAGCTTCTAAAACCAGTTTAGATATTGATTTTGGAGGAGGGATTAAATCTAATGAAGATGTTAAGATAGCTTTTGAAAGTGGAGCTAACCAAATAACAGGAGGGAGTATAGCGGTTAAAAACCCAGATATTTTAATAAACTGGTTAAGTACCTATGGAAGTGAAAGAATAATTTTAGGTGCAGATTGCAAAAATAGGAGAATAACAACTCATGGTTGGATGCAAACATCAGAGGTTGATGTAGTAGATTTTATAAAAGATTATGAAGAAGTTGGGATTAAAAATGTGATTTGTACAGATGTAGCTAAAGACGGAATGTTGCAAGGAGTCTCTTTAGATTTATATAAAGAGATATTAAGTAAAACGGATATTAATTTAATAGCAAGCGGAGGAGTTGCCAATATGAATGATTTGTTTACACTTAAAGAAATAGGGTGTGAAGGAGCAATCATAGGTAAAGCAATTTATGAGGAAAGAATATCATTAAAAGAATTACAAGAACTATGTTAAAAAAAAGAATCATTCCTTGTTTAGATATCAAGAATGGAAGAACCGTAAAAGGAGTCAATTTTATTGATATTAAAGATGCAGGTAATCCTGTTGAGTTAGCAAAACAGTATGTATTACAAGGAGCAGATGAACTTGTTTTTTTAGATATAACAGCAACATTAGAAAATAGAAAAACCTTAGTAGAATTAGTAGAAACTATAGCAAAAGAAATAAATATACCCTTTACCGTAGGAGGTGGAATTAGCTCAGTAGAAGATGCTTTACAATTAATAAAAGCAGGGGCAGATAAGGTGAGTATTAATTCATCGGCAGTAAAGAATCCAAAGTTAATAATAGATTTAAAAGAGCGCTTTGGAAGTCAGTTTGTTGTAGTTGCAATAGATACTAAAAATGTAAATGGTACTCAGAAAGTATTTACTAAAGGAGGTACTTTTGAAACAGATTTAGAGACTTTAAAGTGGGCTAAGAAAGTGGAAGCTTTAGGAGCAGGAGAAATATTGTTAACATCTATGAATAGTGATGGAACTAAGAATGGATTTGATATAGAAATAACTAAAACAATAAGTAAATCTGTAAATATTCCAGTAATAGCTTCAGGAGGAGCAGGAAGTATAGAAGATTTTGAAGAAGTGTTTGAAAAAACAGAGGTAAGTGCCGGATTAGCGGCAAGTATTTTTCACTTCGGAGAAATTCCTATACCAATATTAAAAAGAGAATTAAAACAAAAAAATATTCCAATTAGATGAAAATAGATTTTGCAAAGGGTAACGGATTAGTTCCCGTAATAATTCAGGACCAAATAACATTGCAAGTACTTATGTTAGGTTATATGAATGAAGAAGCATTTTTAAAAACAAAGACAGAAAAAAAAGTAACCTTTTTTAGTAGAACAAAGAACAGGTTATGGACTAAAGGAGAAACTTCAGGGAACTTTTTAAATGTAAAAGAGATTAAACTCGATTGCGATCAAGATACCTTACTTATAAAAGTAATACCAGAAGGGGCTACTTGTCATAAAGGAACAACTTCTTGTTTTGGAGAAGAAGACACACAAGGTTTTCTTTATAAATTAGAAGATATTATAAATAATCGAATAGATAATGATATTGAAGATTCCTATACAAACAAATTATATAAAAGAGGAATAAATAAAGTAGTACAAAAAGTAGGAGAAGAAGCTGTTGAGTTGGTAATAGAAGCTAAAGATAACAATGAAGAATTATTTAAAAATGAAGCGGCAGATTTGTTATACCACTATATAATACTGCTTAAAGCAAAAGGGTATAAAATACAGGATATAGAAAACGTTTTAAAGCGGAGAAATTAAAGTTTCTTCGCTAACGTGTTTGTGTATGGTTAGTTGAGTGTGTAAGCAACTAATTGTAGTAAACAAATACGAACCAGAAAAAATTCCGAAGGAATTTTCCAAACAAGTATTTGCAAAAGCAATTAATTATACACGGTGTTACCACACGTTTTTTATTATAATTGTATAACCAATGGTGATTCAGGTCTTAAATCAAATTTATTAGTTAATGTGTAAGTATTATGGAATATGAAAAAACATAACAAATTAAGGTTGTAATCATTCCCATAAAAGGAATCCAAAACCAATATTTTTTTGCTAACCAAGCATAAAAACCAATTGTTAAAATATTAAAAATAAAGAAAAGGTGGTCAGATAGAAAAATAGAGAAGTATTGTAAAGTCAAATAAAGATTTACGATTCCAATAAACATAATTCCACTACTATGACTCGCATTAAAACCTATCCAACCTCGCCATACTGTAACTTTATTCGTAAGAATGATATGTGAATTCTTCATTTCTGAGATTAATTTCTCATTTTTTGAAGAAAATTTATTTGAAAAGAAAGTGTACAAGAGGTGTAGAGTTCCTAGGATAATAAGAATTGCTGAACCGACCTGCCAAAGATATTTTTCAATCATAATTTTGATTAATGTGAGATTTGATGTTTTATTATTTCAATTACTTTTTTTGACCAAAGCATTCTAAAATGTCCTGTAGCTTCTATTTCTACAAATTTTGAATTTTTAAATAATAAACTAACTGATTTAGTATCCTCAATAGGTAGCGTTTTATCATCTTTATCATGAATAAACGTAATGTCATTTACTGAAATATCCTCGATAACAGTACTAACTCCATATGATAGTGGGTCGAATTGCTTAGTTGTTTTTCTGATTTTATTTATTAGTAAATCAGTTGTTACACCTGTTAAACCAAATTGAGTAACTGCTAGCTCAATAAATTGAATAAATTTAAATGGTGTTGTTAAAACAATCATTTGGTTTGCATTATACCTTAATGAAGCCATAGCTGAAAATGTGAGTACCGAACCCATTGAATGTGTAATAATTAAATCGAATTTATCTTTCGATAAAAAGAGCTTGACTAAATCAGCCATTTCAAAAAAACTCGTTTTTTTCTTTGTACTTGCTCCGTGACATGGGCCATCAAAACTAATAACACTATATCCTTTTTTTGTTAACTCAGGAATAATAGCTCCAAAGTTAGAAGCTCGCCCGCCCCAACCATGTACAACAAGGGCAGTCTTATTTCCATTTCCCCATTTATAGGTTTTAATTTTGAATTCTTTAAATTTTATAGTCTTCTTCTCAGCTTTTTCTATTATTGACTTTTCAAATGGTCTTATCTTCTTATTTTTCGGTTTTGAGATATAATTAAAAACTAATTGAGCAGTTAGTTTTGGTGAAATAATTTGTGAAATTTTAAGTACTTTTTTTAAATTCATTAGACAAGCGATAGTATCATCTTGCAAATTTCTATCACTTTACTATTTTTTATGTGACACATTTGTGTCAAAATTATATTGAATTATTTTTTTTCGAATTCTTGTTAATGTTTGTCTTGATACACCTAAGAAAGAAGAAAGATGTGTTATGGAAATACGATTTAGTAAATCTTTATTTTCCGAAATGAAGTTGGTATACCTTTGTTCGGCATTTTCAAACAAAAAACTATCAATTCTCTTTTGTCTTAACGTTAAATGCCTTTCTGCAATTAATCTTCCATGTCTTTCTGCATTTTTATAATTGGAATAGCATTCTTGTAGTGTAGCGAATGATATATTTATTAATGTGCATGGTTCTAACGTTTCAATATAATATCTAGAAGGTTTTTGAGTTAAAAACGCACTATAATCTGTAACATAGTTATTCTCTTTATGAAAATTGATTGTGACTTCTTCTCCTTTTTGATTAATACAGAAACTTCGAAGTAATCCTTTATAGATAAAGCCTACATTTTCTTGAATATCACCAGCTTTTAAGAAGAATTTATTTGCTTTTAATTTCGTGACTTTAACTCTACTACACAGAAAATCTATTTCTTCAACACTTAAATTAGGACATATTCTAGTCATAGCGTTAGCATATGCTTGAACTGGTTTTGTAAATTTAGTAAGCTCCATTTTTCAAATGTGTGGTAACTTTAATGATATGAGTTCGTTTCAATGACTTATATCAGGAGTTAGCGAAGTTCGTGTTTTTTAGATCGAAAATCAAGAGTGAAAAAACTAATTTTTAATTATGGTGTTTTTGAAAATAATCTTAATTATTTTTGCTCTATGAATGAATTCCAACAATTAAGAGATACGCTAAGCCAAAGTGTTTTAGATAATAATTTTGTAAAACTTACTTTAAGTAAACCAACACGTAAGAGCGATGGTTTACCAAATGTATATCTTCGTTTAGTAAAGATTAAAGGAACCGAAATGTTACAGTTTACCTATCATTATACTACGAATGATAAGGTTAAAAATTATACGATTACTGATGCTTTAAATGAATTAGAAATCTTATTGATGGATAATTTTAGAGCTGCAACACTATTTACTTTAGCAAATGACTTATTGGTTTTTATTTCTAAAAAGAAAAAAGTTTCATACAGGCTAAATGCAGCTAGTTTTAAAAATAAACTACCAGAAACTCATGATAAACCAAAAGAACGTTTAGCAGAAGCTGGAGGTTATTTACAGCATCTAGGAATTACGGATAAAAATGGAAAAGTAATTCATAAAATGGCGGATAAATACCGTCAAATAAATAAGTATCTAGAGATTATTGAAGGTTTATTAAAGTCAACCAAATTACCTAAACATATTAATATTGTGGATATGGGGTCAGGTAAAGGGTATTTAACCTTTGCTTTATACGATTATTTGGTAAATACTAAAAAATACAATGCTACTGTAACAGGAATTGAATTGCGTAAAGAATTAGTAGATTATTGTAATGATGTTGCTGAAAAATCTGATTTTAAAAAATTATCATTTGTAGCACAGCCAATTCAAGAATATGATAATAATAAGATTGATATTCTAATAGCCTTACATGCTTGTGATACTGCAACAGACGATGCTATTTACAAAGGGTTATTAGCCAAAGCAGAATTAATTATTTGTGCACCTTGTTGTCATAAACAAATCCGTCAGCAAGTAAAAGGAAAAGAGCAGGAGAGCCCACTTTTAAAATATGGTATCTTTAAAGAGCGTCAGTTTGAAATGGTTACGGATACCATTCGTGCGTTAATTCTAGAAAAGAATAATTACAACACTAAAGTTTTCGAATTTATTAGTAATGAGCATACCCGTAAAAATGTAATGTTAGTAGGTACTAAATCATCTAAAAAGAATGATGATATTAGAATAGAGAATAAAATATCTAGTTTAAAAGAAGCTTATTCGATAGACAATCATTATTTAGAAACTCTTTTATAAAGTCTAAATAAGTTATTTATTATACTTATTTTAGATAAATGAAAAGTGATATATCTATAGCTTTTAAAGATTTAAACTTGTCTGATGAAGACCTTAAGTTTTTGTCAAGTATTTTTAAAGAAGAGGTTTTTGATAAAGGAAGCTATATATTAAGTGCGAACGAGCAGGTTAAACATCAATATTATGTGTTAAGTGGTTGTTTAAGAACCTTTTTTATAGATAAAAAAGGGAAAGAACATACTGTTCAATTTGCTATTAATGATTGGTGGATATCAGATTATATAAGTTATTTTTTAGAAGAGAAATCAACCTTAACTATTGAAGCGATTCAAAAATCAGTTCTATTAAGAGTAGAAAAAAAAGATTTTGAAGAAGCTTTAACTAGAATTCCACAAATAGAACGTTTTATAAGAAAAAAGGTTGAACGTTTTATGGCAAAGTCTCAAAAAAGAACATTACAAGCCTTATCACAATCTTCAAAAGAACGTTACTTAAACTTTTCTAAAGCTTATCCTAATATAGATCAGCATGTAAAAAATTATCATATAGCCTCTTATTTAGGAATTGCATCACAGAGTTTAAGTAGGATAAGAAAAGAAATTATCAAAAAATCTGACTTATGAAAAACTCTAAGCTATTAATTATAACTGCATTTTTTGCTATATATATAATATGGGGGTCAACCTATTTATTTAATAAAATAGCAGTTACTGAAATAGCTCCTTTATTTTTAGGATCCATTCGTTTTCTTACAGCAGGAGTATTAATTATGTTAATAGCTAAAATTATGAAACTGTCTGTAAAATTAACAAATAGTCAATTTATAAACTCAGTAATTGCAGCTTTTTTATTTTTAGTATATGGTAATGGAGTTTTTGTTTGGGCTTTAAAATATGTCGATAGTGGTTTTGCAGCACTTTTAGCTTCAACACAACCCTTGTTTGTACTTTTTTTATTGCGCTTGTTAGATGGACAAAAAATGCAAAAAAAATCAATCATAGGAGTGTTACTTGGCATTTTTGGAATGTATTTATTAGTAAGTCAAAAAGAAATTTCAACTTCAGAAGGTAGTGTTTTAGGTATTTTTATGATTCTAAGCTGTGTGCTAAGTTGGAGTTATGGAAGTGTTTTTGTATCAAAAGCTGATTTACCTAAAAATTACCTAGTAAGCACCGGTTATCAAATGTTAATAGCAGGGTTTTTATTAGGAATATCTAGTTTAATATTTAAAGAAACATGGATTTCTCCATTAAGTTGGTCAAATAAAACACAGCTTTCAGTAGTAGTTCTAATAATTTTTGGAGGTATTGTTGCTTTTACAGCGTTTAACTATTTACTTAAAGTAGTTTCTCCTGAAAAAGTAGCTACATCTGCTTATGTAAATCCTGTAATAGCTCTAGTATTAGGATGGTATTTGTTAGATGAACAGCTTACAAAGCAATCGATAATAGCTTCAATTATTCTTTTAACTGGTGTTTATTTTATTACTTCAAGAAAAAAAATAGCAAAAATAAAAGTTACCACCAAATCACAAAAAATTTAAAAAGCTCTCCGTTTGACTTTTTTAACCAACAAAGTGGTGTGTTTTTCTCTTCTATATAGATTTCTAATCTATTAGAGTATTCTTCAAAATTTAACCAAGTAATATTTGTGTGGGGTTTAACAAGCCAATTATGTTTATTTGGAATGTGAAATTTACAATCTTTAAATTGATTTAGCTCTTTTGTGTTTATGTAAAACCCATAAATACAATCATTATTTATTAAATCAAATTCTTTTTTAAAGTCGCATAGAGGAACAAATAGTTGTGCTTTAAAATATATTTGTTGTTCAATTTTTTCTGAAGCTAAATTTAGTTTTTCTAAATAAGGTTTACATTGATTAGAATAGAGTAGTGGTAATTGTTTATCCTTTAGCTTAGTTATTTTTTGAACAAGAGAATCTTTTCTGTTTGGTCCAATCCAGTGTTCAATTTCTGAACTTCCAATAGTTTTATCGTACAGATAAAATTTATAAATAATTTCTAAGTGAATTGGTTTATCATTTTTTAATAATAAGCAATCCAATTCACCAAGAGTCCTTTTTTCTTCTTGAATTTGAATATTTTCTAAAAGGATTTTGATAGATGAGTCTTGTTGTAACTCAAAAGAAACAAAACGTTCTACTAATTTTCCTAAACGTAGTTTTTGTAAAATTACATTAGAAAAAGAAGTGCTTTTTATTGACTTTTTTTCAAATTGAAACAAATCTAAAACACCTTTTCCATGCCATAGAAAAGGTGTTTTTAAAAATCCTTCGTATTGAAGTTGTATATCTTTTGGGTTTTTATTCATTAAAGACAATTATTCTTTTATGCCTAATTTATCTAAAACTAATTGAGTAATATCAAACTTTTCATCTATATAACCAAACTGATTTCCGTTTGTTGTTAAAACTTGAGTATAACCATTCGCTTTTGCAACTTCAGCAATTACTTCACTTAGTTTTTTATATAAAGGGCGCATATTTTCATCTCGCTGTAATTGCATCATTCTTGTTCCGTTTTGACGAAACTTCCCCATTTCTTGCTCTAAAGCCCCTAATTCTTGGATTTTAGTTTTCTTATCAGCATCAGTTAATGTTTTCTCAATACCTTTATACGCTTCTATTTTAGCTTGGTATTCTTTAGCTTTTATTTGAAAAGTAGAATCTAATTTTTTACCATAGTTTTCAACTCTACGTAAAACATTTTTCATTTGCGGCATCTTACCAATGATTAAATCACTATTTACAGTTCCTAATTTAGTTTGAGAGAAAGTAATAGTTGATAAAAGTATTACAGCTAAAAATAAAATTTTTGATTTCATGTTTTTTTGATTGTTTTGTCGCAAATATATAAAAGTGAGTAATCTAAGTTCTTTAAAATTCGTTAAAATTTAGTTTCTATCGTTTTAATGATGTTTTGAACATCCTCTTTAAAATCAAACCAAAGAATGTTTTTATCTTTTCTAAACCAAGTACCTTGTCGTTTTGCAAAACGACGAGTATTTTTCTTAATTTCTTCAATAGTAAGTTCTTTTGTGAAATTACCATCAAAATATTCGAATAATTCTCTGTAACCTACTGTTTGTAATGCGTTAAGTACTTTATGAGCTTCTAATTCTTTTGCTTCTTCAATTAAACCGTTGTTAATCATAATATCAACACGACGGTTTATACGATCGTACATAAGTTCTCTATCTGCAGTTAATCCGATTTTTATGGAGTTAAAATTACGTGGAGTTTTAGGTTTGTTTTTATACGACGCATAAGTATTACCAGTACCAATACAGATTTCTAGTGCCCTAATTAATCGATGAGGATTATCAATAGCTATTGAATTATAAGTTTCAATATCTAATTTTTTTAATTCCTCTTGAAGATATTTTATTCCTCTTTCTTCCAGCTCTAAATTCAGTTTTTCTCTAATACTAGCATCGATTTCAGGAAAATAATCTAAGCCTTTTAAAACTGCATCAACATATAATCCGCTACCACCAACCATTATTTGAATTGGATTTTTCTCAAATAATTCATCTAATGTTGATAAAGCATCTTTTTCAAATTGTCCAACAGAGTAATCATCAAAAACACTTCTATTTTGAATAAAATGATGTGGTGCAGCAGCTAATTCATCAGCATCTGGAACAGCTGTCCCAATACTCATTTCTTTATAAAACTGACGAGAATCACAAGAAATAATATCGCAACCAAAATGTTGAGCTAGTTTAATACTTAAGGTAGTTTTTCCGATAGCAGTAGCGCCAACAATGGTAATTAATGTGTTTTTCATTTAGTCGTGTAATTTACTACCACAATGATTACAAAAATTAGCATCATCATCATGCCCTTCATAAGAGCAATTAGGACAAGCTTGAGTATTTAAATCAACCTCATTAACCTTTACCATTTCCGAACTTACAATACCTGTAGGAACTGCAATGATACCGTAACCCAAAATCATAATAATACTAGCTACAAACTGACCGAATGGAGTATGAGGAGCAATATCACCATAACCAACTGTAGTTAGTGTTACGATTGCCCAATAAACACTTCTAGGGATACTTGTGAATCCGTTTTCACCACCTTCTATCAAATACATTACTGTTCCTAAAATTATGCACAGAATAAATACGAAAAATAAGAATACTGCAATTTTAGCTTTGCTAGCTCTTAAGGCTTTCATAAAATTATTAGACTCACCAACAAAACGAGCTAATTTTAAGATTCTAAAAACTCGTAATAATCGTAAGGCTCTTAAGGCTACCAAACTATGCGTTCCAGTAAAGAAAATTGCCAAATATTTAGGAAGCGTAGAAAGTAAATCAATAACTCCGTAAAAGCTAAAAATATATTTGGTAGATTTTTTAATTGATATGATTCTAACTATATATTCTATCGTAAAAAGGATGGTAATTATCCATTCAGAAATATTTAAAAGTTGACCATGCTTTTGATTGATACTATCCACACTCTCAAGCATTACTAATATAATACTAGCAATAATAGCAATTAACAAAACGATATCAAACAACTTTCCTGCTTGAGTATCAGCCTCGTATATTACTTCGTGAAGTTTTTCTTTCCAGTTTTTGGTGTCTTTTTTCAAAAGAAAAAGTTTGATTTAATAAAAAATGAATGATTAAAACAATATTACAAATTATTTTCAACTTGTAATCTTACAATTTTTGATACTTTGTTTTTAAGTAAGTAGTTTTTTATAATAGTCTTTGCGAGTTCTTTATTCTCAACAGGAGTAATCATCGATTTTAAAATAGACATTTGATTTTCTTGAAATGCTAAATTGGTATAAGCATAACCAATAACTTGATTATTCTCAACTAAAATAACCGCATGTTCTTCAGGAATACGCCCTTTATCGATGATTAATAAATTATCATGATTAAAGTCTTTATCCGTTATTTTCTTTTTACGAATAATATTAAATTTAGGTTTTAGCTTTTCTAATTCTACATGATATTTTAATCGAGTAAAAAGTAAATTACCAGTTTCTTCATAGCTAACATCGTTAATTCTTTTAATGATTTTCTGTGCCTTACTAGTATCTTTTAAAAAGAGTTTATTTACTTCTTGTTTTAAGTTTTTACCTCTACCTATAAAAATAATATTACCTTCTTGATTATGAACATAAAATACTCCTTGAGTTTCTGGTAACTTATCAAGAATCTTTACATAACGTTGCTTTTCTTGTCTGTTATCATGATATTTAATTGAATGTTGAATAATATCTTTATCAACATCTTTTTCTAATAATAATTTAAACAGTTGCACAGTTGCTAAAGCATCTCCATTTGCTCTATGACGATCGGACATTGGTATACCTAAAAACCTGCATAATTTACCTAAACTATGTGAAGGAGCTTCTGGGATTAGTTTTTTACTTAATGCTACTGTGCATATAGTATTTTTTTTATAGTCATATCCCAAACGCCTAAATTCTGTACCTAAAATTCTATAATCAAAAGCAGCATTATGTGCAACAAGAGTACAATCTTTAGTGATTTCTACTATTCGTTTTGCTACCTCATGAAATTTAGGAGCATTACGTAACATTTTATTGTTAATACCTGTAAGTTTAACAACAAACTCTTGAATCTCCTTTTCAGGATTTACTAGACTAATAAATTGATCTATAATTTGATGACCATCAAATTTATGAATAGCAATTTCGGTAATGCCTTCTTCATTAAATTTCCCTCCTGTAGTTTCAATATCTAAAATTGCGTACAATCCTTTTTCTTTTAGCTGATTAATGTAAAACTAAACAATATAATTCCTAACTCCAAAAATAGAACTACCAATACGAACCATATTGCTTCCATTTTCTATAGCCAATTGATAATCACCACTCATTCCCATTGAAAGAGTTGATAAATTCGGGTATTTTTCCTGATTTTTAGAATAGAAGTTTTTTAACGACGAAAATTCATCTGTTAATTGCTCTTGATCATCAGTAAATGTAGCCATACCCATTAAGCCTACAATCTTAACATTTTCTAATTCTGATAATTCTTCTGAAGATATGATATCTTCAATGTCAGAAAATGATAATCCAAATTTAGTGTCTTCTTTAGCAATTCTTGCTTGTAGCAAACAATTAATTATTCTATCGTGTTTTTTTGCTTGCTTATTAATTTCTTTAAGCGTTTTAAAACTATCTACACCATGAATCAAATTAACAAAATGCGCCATGTACTTTACCTTATTACGCTGTAAATGCCCAATCATATGCCATTCGATGTCTTTTGATAGAGCATCGAATTTAGTAACCATTTCTTGAATTTTATTCTCTCCAAAAACTCGCTGACCAGCATCATATGCTTCTTGTATGTCTGCAATCGGTTTTGTTTTAGAAACTGCAACTAGTGTTACATTCTCAGGTAAAGTAGATTTTATTTTTTGAAGATTTTCTTTAATTCCAGTTATCATATCAAAACTCATAAATAGTTAAAGCACTTCTTAATTTTGGTTCTATGTAAGTAGTTTTAGGAGGCATTAATAAATCTGCATCAACAATCGTTTTTAATTCATTAATATCTGTTGGTAACATACCAAATGACACTTTAAAATCTCCACTATCTACTTTTGTTTTCAGTTCCAAACCATCCGATTTATCTTGAGAATATAAAATTTTAGAAGCATTTCTAATATCATTAATTCCTAAAATAGGTTTTAATACTGTGGTGTATAAAATTTGAGCATCTAATTGACTTAAAGAATCTGTAAAATTATAGGCTGATTTACGTAAATACAAAGCGTAAAACTCTCCATTTAAATACATACTAAAATGGTGCTTCTCTTTAGGTTTGTATAATTCTTGACCTCGGTTTTCAATTCTAAAAAAAGTATCTAACTCAATCAAGAATTCATCTGGGGTTAAACCATTTAAATCTTTTATAAATCGATTGAATTCATAAATACTTAATTGGCTTTCTGGAAGTAAATAACTCATAAAAAAGTTATAATCTTCATCACCAGTATGATTTGGATTTTCTTTTTCTAAACGTTGTGCTAATAGACAAGAAGATGTTGAACGATGATGACCATCAGCAATATATAATGTATCAACATTTGCAAACGCATTTGCAATTTGTTGAACATCACTTTTATCATTTACAACCCATAATAAATGTGTGTCTTTATCAGTAGTTGCAAATTGATATTCAGGTCTTTTGTTTTTATATTTTTGAATAACTCCATCAATAGAATCGTTATCTGGGTAGGTGAGGAGTACTGGTTCTGCATTGAAGCCTGTATTCTTCAAATAATTTTCAAACAATAATTCACGTTCTCTTAAAGTACCTTCATGCTTCTTAATAACATTATTATGATAATCATTAACTGAAGTGGCAGCGATGATTCCGCAAAAAGAATTGGTAGGTGTTATCTTTTGGTAAATATAAAAACCTGGTGTTTTATCTTGAGTAAAGATGTCATCTTCTTTAAACTCTAAATAACGATTGTGTACCAATTTAAAACGTTGCTCTCCACTAATGTCTTGTTTATGATATTTATAGCCTGGGTTAATAACATGTAAAAATGTATATGGATTAAATGCTAGTTTAGCATCTAACATTTCAGGAGTATAAATCTCATAAGATTTAGAGGAAACTAAAGCTACTTTATCTCTTGTAGCTCTTACTGCTTTAAAAGGTTTTACAATTGCCATAAATTATTCTGAAAGTAATTCGATAATTTGTTTTGCTAACTCTAAGCCTATTCTATCTTGAGCTTCAATAGTTGAAGCACCAATATGTGGTGTAAAAGAAATCTCAGGATTCATTAATAACTGAATTTCTGGAGTTGGTTCATTTTCAAAAACATCTAATCCTGCGTATTTTACTTTACCACTTTCAATAGCATTTACTAAAGCTACTTCATCAATAGTACCTCCTCGTGATGTGTTAATGATACCAACACCATCTTTCATTGAATTAAATTGATCTTCTTTTAAAATATATTCTTCTTGAGAAGGAACATGCAACGTTATAAAATCAGCAGTTTTTAATACCTCATTAACAGGTTGCGATATTATATCGATTTCGATTGATTGTCCGTTAAAGAAGGAAATATTTATGTTTTGCTGCTCAATTAAAGAGTCAGCAGCAATTACATTCATTCCAATACCTAAAGCTATTTTTGCTACTTCTTGCCCAATATTTCCTAATCCAATAATTCCTAATGTTTTACCGTTCAGTTCAACACCATTAGAAAATTGTTTTTTTAATACTTTAAAGCGAGAATCTCCTTCTAAAGGCATATCACGATTAGATTGATGTAAAAAGCGCGTCATTCCGAATAAATGAGCAAATACTAATTCGGCAACAGCATTCGATGAAGCAGATGGAGTGTTAATAACATGAACTCCATTATCAGTAGCATAATCAACATCAATATTATCCATACCAACACCTGCGCGACCAATTAGTTTAATACTCGGACAAGCTTCTATTAATTCTTGACGAACTTGAGTTGCACTTCGTACTATAATTGCATCTATATTGTGTTCGTTAATATAGTTTTCTAATTGATTTTGAGCAACCTTAGTTGTAATTACTTCAAATCCTCCTTTTTCTAAAGCTTCTTTACCGCTGTTAGAAATTCCATCGTTTGCTAATATTTTCATTCTATGCTTTTCGTTCTAATTCTTGCATTACATTTACTAATGCTTGTACGCTATATAATGGCAATGCGTTATACATACTTGCTCTATATCCGCCAACGCTTCTGTGACCATTTAAACCATTAATATCGGCTTCTTTCCACATGGCATCGAACTTTTCTATTAATTTTTCATTAGTTAAATTAAAGGTAGCGTTCATATGACTACGATCTTCTTTAACTGCAAAACCTTTAAATAAAGGATTTCTATCTATTTCGCTATATAAAAGAGCTGATTTCTGTTCGTTTACTTTTTCTATAAATTCTATTCCTCCTAACTCTTTTAACCATTCTAAGGTTAACATTGACGTGTATACAGCAAAAACAGGAGGGGTGTTAAACATACTGTCTTTATCAATAAAAACTTGATAGTTTAACATTGAAGGAATGGTACGTTCTACTTTTCCTAAAACATCTTCTTTTACAACGACTAATGTAGTTCCTGCTGGACCCATATTTTTTTGAGCTCCTGCATAGATTAAATCAAATTTTGAGAAATCTAATTGACGAGAAAAAATATCAGAACTCATATCACAAATCATAGGAACTGAAGCCTCAGGGAAACTTTTAATTTGTGTTCCGTAGATAGTATTGTTACTTGTACAGTGAAAATAATCTACATCATTTGGTATTTCATATCCTTTTGGAATATAATTGAAGTTTTTATCTTTTGAAGAAGCTACTTCAATTAAATCACCAAATAATTTAGCTTCTTTAATAGCTTTCGAACTCCAAGTTCCAGTATTTAAATAGGCTGCTTTTTTATTTAATAAGTTATAAGCAGTCATTAAAAACTGAGCACTAGCACCACCTTGTAAAAAAAGTGCTTTATACCCTTTGTTTTCTAATCCTAATAATTCTAAAACTAAACTACGAGCATTCTCTATAACATCAACAAAAGGTTTACTTCTGTGTGATATTTCGATTAAAGAAAGATTATCATCATTAAAATTGATAATAGCTTCAGAAGCTTTTTGTAACACTTCTTCAGGTAAAATACATGGTCCTGCGCTAAAGTTATGCTTTTTCATTAGTTAGTTGTGTTTTGTTACAACAAAGGTGCAAAATTTATAAAGAGTTATTCTTTAAATTTTTGATAAAAATTCTAAAGTATTTACTCCATCAGCATAATCCCATAATTGTGGATTTTGCGTTTGTCCGAAAGCAATTTCATTTTCAATAAAATCTTTTGCTACTATACATTGAATTTGTTCACGATCTTCCCAAAGTTTTATTTTTAAATCATCAATATTATCGTAATATTCATAAAAAACAGAAGCAATAGGAGAGGCGTAGCTTTGATCTTCTTTAATCATTAAAAAACCATTTTCTAAAATATCAAACTCACTCATTAAATACACAGCTTTATTATAATCGTAATTATTAGCGTATTTAGTGTTGTTGATAATTTCTTGCTGATTGAACATTCCTTTAAAAAAGGTATCAAAATCATATCCTTTTGGAACAAATAATTTAGAAACCGAACGACAGCCTAAACCGAAATAACGAAAAACATCTTCGCTCAGATTTTCAAAATCTTGTTCTGATTCATTTCCAGTAATTACTGCAAGTGAATTTCTACTTTTTCTGATAATACTCGGTTTATCTTTAAAATAGTATTCAAAATAACGAGCGGTATTATTGCTTCCTGTTGCAATTACAGCATCAAAACCTGTAAGTTTTTGTTCAGTAAATTCTATTTGACCTTTTAATTCAGGCTCAACATACTCTAAATATTTTGCTAAAAAAGGCAGTAAATGTTTATCGTTAGATGATTGCTTAACTAAAACTGAATGTCCAGAAATTAAAACAGAAAGAAAATCATGAAATCCAACTAAAGGAATATTTCCAGCCATAATAACAGCAACCTTTTGGCTCTTATTATTGCCTAAGCTCTCGTTAACAATCCATTTATTAATATTCTCTTGGGTTAATGCTTTCGACCAGCTTTCGGTAGCAAATAACAAGTTTTCTTTGGTAAACCAAGTATTATTTTCTCCAGCAATTTTTAATTGATGTTTAAATCCATCAAAAAACAAATCGTTGTGCTCAATGTTTTCTTTCTTTACAATTCCTTTTTGAGAGAATTGGCTTAAAAAAACACCTAATTTTACAAAAGCAGAGATTCTATTTTGGATTGTATCCATTTATTTTGTTTATAAATTAATTTGGAACTATTTTTGCGCTTGCAAAGTTACAAAACTGAAAGAGATTTATTATGGCAATTATTATAACAGATGAATGTATAAATTGTGGGGCTTGTGAACCTGAATGCCCGAATACAGCAATTTATGAAGGAGCAGATGATTGGAAGTATGCTGATGGTACTGATTTAGAAGGTGATGTTATTTTACCAAATGGTAAAAAAGCAAATGCAGATGAAGATCAAGAACCAATTTCTGATGAAATATATTATATCGTAGCAGATAAATGTACAGAATGTAAAGGGTTTCATGAAGAGCCTCAATGTGCAGCTGTATGTCCTGTTGATTGTTGTGTACCTGATGATGACAATGTAGAAACAGAAGAAGAATTATTAGCTAAGCAAAGTTTTATGCATAACGAATAGTGTATTAGCTTTAAAAAAAATAAATCCCAAATAAATAATTTGGGATTTTTTTATATCTAAATTTGAGAAGAAAACAACTATATTTGCACTCGCAAATTTTCAATAAAACAATAGAATGAAAGCTGGAATTGTAGGATTACCAAACGTAGGAAAATCAACTTTATTTAACTGTTTATCTAATGCAAAAGCGCAAAGTGCAAACTTTCCTTTTTGTACTATAGAACCTAATATTGGAGTTGTTAATGTACCAGATACTCGTTTAGAAAAATTAGAGGAGCTAGTTAATCCAGAAAAAGTTTTACCAGCAACTGTGGAAATTGTTGATATTGCAGGATTAGTTAAAGGAGCAAGTAAAGGAGAAGGATTAGGAAATCAGTTTTTAGCAAACATTCGTGAAACTGATGCTATTTTACATGTTTTACGTTGTTTTGATAACGATAATATTATTCACGTAGATAATTCGATAGATCCAGTAAGAGATAAAGAAACGATTGATATTGAACTACAATTAAAAGATTTAGAAACGGTTCAAAAACGTTTAGAGCGTGTAAAAAGAACTGCTAAAACTGGTAATAAAGAAGCACAGATAGAACTAGAAATTTTATTAAAAGTAGAAGCTACTTTATTAGAAAGTAAATCGGTTCGTTCGTTAGAATTCTCGGAAAAAGAACTAGAACTTGTACAATCTTTACAATTTATTACAGCAAAACCAGTATTATATGTTTGTAATGTAGATGAAAACTCAGCAGTTTCAGGAAATGCATATGTTGATAAAGTAAAAGAAGCTGTAGCTCATGAAAATGCTGAAGTAATTGTGCTAGCCGTAGGAACTGAAGCTGATATTACAGAGTTGGAAGATTATGAAGAGCGTCAAATGTTTTTAGCAGATATTGGTTTAGAAGAAGCTGGTGTTTCTCGTTTAATCCGTTCAGCATACAAATTATTAAATCTTCAAACGTATTTTACAGCTGGTGTAAAAGAAGTAAGAGCTTGGACAGTTTTTGTTGGAGCAACTGCACCACAAGCAGCAGGAGTTATTCATACTGATTTTGAAAAAGGATTCATTAGAGCAGAAACAATTAGTTATAGCGATTATGAAAAATATGGTAGCGAAGCTAAAGTAAAAGAAGCTGGTAGAATGCGTGTTGAAGGAAAAGATTATGTTGTGCAAGACGGAGATGTTATGCATTTTAGATTTAACGTATAATCTAAACTATTTATAAAAATCATAAACGCTATTGATGCAATTCAGTAGCGTTTTTTTGTATCTTAGATTTTTAAAATTCGAATACTTTATGCAATTAGATAAAACCGCTTTTCAATTTTTAACGAAGTTAAATAACAATAATAATAGAGATTGGTTTGCCGACAATAAAAAGTTTTATGATGCTTCTTTAGCAAACGCAAAAGATGTCTTTTCTAACATACATCAAAATTTAGAAAAGCATGATGATATTGAAAAGCAAAAAGTATATCGTATTTATAAAGATGTTCGTTTTTCTAAAGATAAAACGCCTTATAACCCAAGATTTGCTGTTTCTTACTCTAGAAGTGGGAAACAATTACGAGGTGGTTATTTTTTACAAATTAAACCAGGTGATACTGTTTTAGGAGGTGGATTTTGGCAACCTGAAAAAGATGATTTATTTCGTATTCGTAAAGAATTTGAATTAGATGATTCTGAAATTAGAGATATTTTAGCTGAAGAAAAATTTGTAAAATATTTTGGAGGTAAATTAGAAGGAGAAGAGTTAAAAACTGCTCCAAAAGGGTTTGATAAAGAACATAAATCAATCGATTTAATTCGTAAAAAAGGATTTATAGCTGTTCGTAAGTTTACAGATAAAGAAGTTCTTTCTCCAAATTTCATCACCGAAATAGATAATTCATTTAAAGCTTTACGTCCTTATTTTAATTTAATGAGTGATATTTTAACAACCAATTTAAACGGGGAGAGTTTAATTTAAATTCAATCTTATTTCCTTTTTCAAGTATAAATAGGTAACCAACGTTGATAAAATATCAGCTATTGGAAAAGACATCCATACACCATTTACACCATAAAATTTAGGTAGTATATAAACTAGTGGTATTAAAAAGATTCCTTGTTTTAATAAAGTAAGTATTAAAGCTGGAAAAGCTTTACCTGCTGCTTGAAAATATGCAGAACCTATTAATTGTGTAGTAATTACTGGGGTTGCTAAAAAAGCAATGATTAAAGCATTTGGGGTTAAACTTAAAAGCTCTTTATCATCTGTAAAAACACTTACCAATTGATTAGGAAATAGCATAATCCCAATAAAAACTAGCGTAGCTATTCCAGTTCCATAAAGAATAGATGTTTTAATTGTTTCTTTTACACGTTTAGAGTCATTAGCTCCGTAATTATAACCAGCTATAGGCAAAAAGCCTTGTGTTACTCCTAAAACAGGAAATAAAGCAAACATCATTACTCTATTGATAATTCCATAAATAGCGATTGATATTTCCCCTCCATATTTAAACAAAGTATAATTTAAAATTATAATTAGTAGACTTATGGTTCCTTGTCTTATAACAGTTATACCACCCAATGCAACAATTTCTTTTAAAATAGATATATTAATTTTAAAATATTTAGGAATAATTTTTAGTTCAGTATTTTTTGATAAGAAAAACCATAGCACAAACAAACCACTTACTGCATAAGAAATAGAAGTTGCCAATCCGGCTCCAAACATTCCTAAATCCATAATTTTAATAAAAATTATATCCAATATAATATTAGAAATTGCAGGGAAAATCATAGTAAACATAGCGTAATTAGGTTTACCAACTGCCCTGATAACTGGATTTCCCATCATAGCAAATGCAAGAAATGGAACACCCCATACTATTACATGAAAGTATTTGGTAGCTGGAATTACAATATCGCCATTAGCGCCAAACAATTGTAGAATAGGAAAACAAAAAAAAGTTCCGATAAAAACAAATAAAACTGATAACCCAACTGTTAAGCTAATTTGGTTACCAAAAACCTCAAAAGCTTTAGGTATATTTTGTTTCCCTAGGGCTCTAGAAATTATTGAACTACCACCAATACCAATTCCCATACCAATAGATGAAATTAAAAACGCGATTGGTAATACAACTGTTATTGCCGCAATTGCCATAACGCTAATCCATCTTCCAACAAAAATGGTATCAACAATCATGTTTAAAGACATCACTAAAATTCCAATTGAAGCAGGAATAGCTTGCTTTAACAAGAGTTTGCTTATTTTTTCTGAGCCAAATTTGCTGGTTATTTTATTCATATTTAATTTCTAGCACTCGAATATCTAAAATATTCTAATACCGAAACCAAATCACACTAACATTTAAGTAATAATTAACACCAATCGTTGTAAGTTTGTTAAATGAACTTTTTTGAAAAGAAACATATAGTATCTCCTCTTGAAATAGATGAATATAACCACGTAAATAACGTAGTTTATGTACAGTGGATGCAAGATGTATCTAACGATCATTGGCATTTATTAATTAAAGACATTCCAAAACCAGATTATGTTTGGTTTGTAATTCGTCATGAAGTTGATTATAAAAGTCAAGCTGTATTAGGTGATGAAGTGAGAATTAATACTTGGGTAGGGAAAACAGAAGGAATAAAATCTATCCGCCATTATGAAATTTATAAAGGAGAAACTCTTTTAGTAAAATCGCAAACTACTTTTTGCTTGTTAGATGCTAAAACACAAAGACCTAAAAGAATTACACAAGAAATTAAAAACCTATTATTACCTGTAAAATAAGCAATATCTTTGCATTTATAAATATAGAGAATGACAACATTTAGAGCACTAGGAGTACGTAACGAATATGTTAAAGGATTAAAAGAGTTAGGAATAACAACTCCAACTGATGTGCAAAAAGAAGCAATACCATACTTATTAGAAAATAACGCTGATTTTATTGGGTTAGCTCAGACTGGAACAGGAAAAACAGCAGCTTATGGTTTGCCAATTCTTCATAAGATTGATGCTTCTAAGAATACTACACAAGCGTTAATTCTGTCTCCAACAAGAGAGTTAGTGCAGCAAATAAAAAAACAACTATTTAAGTTTACTAAGTATGTAGATGATAGAATTTTTGTTGAAGCAGTGTATGGTGGAGAGAAAATTGAGCGTCAAATAAAAAACTTAAAAAGAACTACTCATATAATCGTAGCAACACCAGGTCGTTTAATTGATTTAATAGAGAGAGGAGAAGTTGATTTAAAAAATATTCAGACTTTAGTTTTAGATGAAGCTGATGAAATGCTAAGCATGGGATTCAAATTAGAGTTGAACCGTATTTTAAAATATACCTCAGGAACTAGAAAAACCTGGTTGTTTTCTGCAACAATGCCAGAAGAGATTAGAAGTATTGTAAAAAAATACATGAATGCTTCAGCAAAGCAAATTGAAATTAATAAAAATACATTGGTAAATGCCAATATTACACATCAGTTTGTACAAACTACAATTCCTGAAAAAGTAAATGTTATTATTAAGTTTTTAGAAAAAAGACATGCTGAAAGAGGTATCATCTTTGCTAGAACCAAAGCAGGAGCTCAAAAAATAACTAAGCAGTTAAAAGAGGAAGGCTTTTCAGTAGAAGCTTTAGAAGGTGATATGCAACAGAAAGAGCGTGATAAAGTAATGCGTGCTTTTAAAAATGAGAGCCTTCAGGTTTTAGTAGCTACTGATGTTGCAGCAAGAGGTATCGATGTGCAAAACTTAGGATTTGTAGTTCATCATCAATTACCAGAAAAATTAGAATATTATACACACAGAAGTGGGAGAACTGCAAGAGCAGGGAAAAAAGGAGTTTCTTTAGTTTTAGTTCTAAACAATGAAAGAAGTAAAATTAAAGAGGTTGAAAGAGCACTACAAATTCAAATTTCTGAAATAAATATCTAATGAATATTATTTACGCCATAGACATTGCTGGTACTTTTGCATTTGCTATAAGTGGAGCATTGGTTGCGATAAAAAAAGACTTTGATGTTTTTGGAGTAATTATTATTGCCTTTGTTACTGCTGTTGGTGGAGGTATGATTCGTGATGTTTTAATTAATGCACATCCAATAAATTGGATTGGAGATGTTAATTATATCTGGACAATCTTAACCGCTGTAGCTATAACTTTTCTATTTAAAAGTAAAATTGCTCCACTTAGAAAAACAATGTTTTTGTTTGATACCATTGGTATAAGTGTATTTACCTTACTTGGTTTGCAAAAAGGACTAGCCTATAATTTGCATCCATTTGTTGCTTTAGTTATGGGAATGGTTTCAGCTGTTTTTGGTGGTGTAATAAGAGATGTACTTACTAGAAAAGTTCCACTAATATTTAAAAAAGAAATTTACGCTTCAGCATGTTTAGCTGGTGGGGTAATCTATTTAGTTCTATTAAAATTTAATATTAATGAAGATATTCGATTTATAATTGCAGCATCAGCAATTATTTTGATTAGAACCGTTGTAGTTAAATATGAATTAGAATTACCTAGAATTAAGAAAGATATATTAGGAAACAAAAATTAATCACATGAGTAAACTTGTTTTTTCAAATTTAAAAGAATTAGAAAGTTTACAAGGAAAATCATTACCAATAGGAGAGTGGTTTACCGTAACTCAGCAAATGATTAATGATTTTGCCAATGCTACTTTAGATAAGCAATGGATACATGTTGATGAAGAGAAAGCAGCTAAATACTCGCCAACAGGAACAACCATAGCACATGGATTTATGTCGGTTTCTATGTTATCAGAATTAATTTCAGATTTAATAGAAATAAAAAGTGTAAAAATGGGATTGAATTATGGATTGAATAAAGTTCGTTTTCCTAATTCAGTACCAGTAAATAGCAAATTACGATTAGTTAGTTCAATAAAGCATATTGAAGATATGCATAATGGTAAAAAACTAACTTTCGACTGTACAATAGAAATTAAAGGGCAAGAAAAACCAGCTTGTGTAGCCGAATTTATTTTTGTTTTGTTTGAATAAAAAATGCTGCCTAAAAAACATAGACAGCATTAATACTTTTAATTGTATTTTTTTTAAGAAAGCCAACCTTTAGTTTCAGATTTTTTAGCATAGAAGTACAAGAAAACCCCAATAATAATTACCATGATTGGCATAACCATTCCACCTGGCCCATATACTTTGGTAGCTCTACTCATAAAGAAATTGTAAAACATTTGAATTACGATACCAATTAGTGAAATTAAAAAAACTGGTTTCGCTAATTTCTTCTTCATTAAAAGTAAAACACACCCAAGTAATCCTGCAAAAACAGCAATTGCAAAAGCAGCGGTATACCAAGCAGGGATATCTTCATATAAATTTCTCTCAGCTTCAGGCAATGCAGCTTTCATATCATCTGTCATGTAAGCTTGGGCTACATAAGCCATAACTCCCATGGCATTCCATATTAAAGCAATAGCACCTACTATCCAAAATAAAGTATTTGGTTTATTTGAATTCGTCATAAAATAATTTTTAAGTTAGTTAATTTTAAAAATACTTATAAACAGCTAGAAAACAAAATTTTAAATTTGAAGAAAGAATTTATATATTTGAAAAGCTACTAATCGGGGAAATTAAAAAAACAAGCATGAAAATAAAAATGGGGTTAATGTTTATATTTTTAATTACTATAAATAGTTACTCACAAGAAAAAAAACTTCCAAAAGGCTGGGATAGAGTTTTACTAGAAGGTAAAACTGTTTATATGAATTTAGTTACAGGTAGTATATCTAAAAGGTATCCTATAAAGCCAGCAATAAAAATTAAAGAAGAAGTAGTAAAAGAATTTGACCCAACAATCGTACATGTAGTTAAAAAAGGAGAAAGTTTAAGTTCTATAGCTAGAGAATATGGTTTTGGATTAGCTAAATTGTATCAATTAAATAGCATGACTAATTTTGATGAGATAGAAATTGGTCAAGAAATAGTTGTCGGATATGCCCATAATGAAGAAGAAAAAAATGCTTTTTTAAATGGAGATAAAGGTGCTTTAAATCATGATGATAATCATCATAAAATAAGTAAAAAGAAACCGAACTCTTCTACTGCGCATAAGTATCATACAGTAGCATCAGGAGAAACTTTATATAGGGTAGCTTCAAATTATAAGTTATCGGTAGAAACATTAAAAAAACTAAATAGCTTAAAAGAAGCAACCATATTTATAGGTCAAAAGCTAAGAATTAAATAGTCAATCTTAAAATACTGTTAAACTAAACAATTTATCGTAACGATTTAAGAAAAGTATCGTCATATAAGTGTAATTACTTTACAAGATTAGTTAAAGTGATTAGTTAGTTTTTAATAGTTGATTGAAAAAAGGCTCGAGATTTAAATATCTCGAGCCTTTTTAATTTTATTTAAAATAGTATTTTACTTTCTAACTAATTGTGCCATATAAAAACCGTCATAACCAGATTGGTGTGATAATACTTTATGGTCTTTCACAAAAGTAAAGTCTTTTCCTTCATCAGAAGCTAAGAAAAATTCTATTTGTTGCTGATTTTCTGATGGTAGTACTGAACAAGTAGCATATACTAATTTTCCACCTGGTTTTACCATTTTAGAATATTGTTGTAAAACATCTTGTTGTACACCTTTTATATTCTCTAAAAACTCAGGTTGCAATTTCCATTTACTATCTGGATTTCTACGAATAACTCCTAAACCAGAACATGGTGCGTCTATTAAAACTCTATCAGCTTTCCCATGTAGTTTCTTAATCACTTTTGTAGAATCGATAACTTTACAATCTATGTTATGTACTTTGTTTCTACGAGCTCTAACTTTTAGCTTTTTCAATTTACTTTCGTAAATATCCATCGCTATAATTTGTCCTTTGTTTTTCATTAAAGAAGCAATGTGTAAAGTCTTACCTCCAGCACCAGCACAAGTATCAACTACTTTCATACCAGGTTCAACATCTAAATAAGAAGCTACTAACTGAGAAGATGCATCTTGTACTTCAAAGAAACCTTTATGAAAAGCCTCTGTTTTAAAAACATTAGCACGTTCTACTAAACGTAAGGCATCATCATGACCTTTGATAAATTCAGTATCAATTCCTTCAGCTTTTAAATCTTTCTGTAAATGCTCTTTCGTTACATTTAACGTATTTGTACGTAAAATTACTTCAGCTCTTTTGTTTAAAGCTGCAATTTCTTTTGTCCAAATTACTTCTCCTAATTCTTCAACTCCGATTTCATCAATCCAATCTGGAATAGACTCTCTAAATTTTCTAATTTTAGATAACTCATCAAAACGACCTTTAATTCTTCGAGTAGGAGTATCTTCAATCTGATTCCAATCCGGTAATTTTATCCCTCTTAAAACACACCAAACAACAAACAAGCGCCATAAATCAGGACGTGCATACGGTACTTTTACATTTGCAATTTCAGCATACAAACGTTGCCATCTAACAATATCATAAATCGTTTCAGCCACAAACTTTCTATCACGTGCTCCCCAACGTTTATCTCTCTTTAAAGCTTTTTCTACAGCCTTATCTGCATACACACCTTCGTTAAATATATCACGTAAACTATCAATCACAGCATACGTTAAATTTCTATGTAATCTCATTTGATGAATTTAAGAGTGCAAAGATAGTTGATTTTAACGGCTTTTTGTATTTTCGTTCTTAATGAATTTAAATCATCCTATAACATATATAAAAGGTGTAAGTGTAGCCAGAGCAGAACTGTTATATACCGAGTTAGGTATTAAAACATGTAATGATTTATTACACCTTTTTCCGTTTAGATATATTGATAAAACTCAGTTTTATACGATTAACCAATTACAACAAAATTCATCAGAAGTTCAGATAGTTGGTAAGATTACAGGAGTAAAAGAAGTAAAACAAAAAAGAGGAAGTAGATTGGTAGCAACTTTTACTGATGCAACAGGTTCTATAGATTTAGTTTGGTTTAAAGGAGCTAAATGGATTAAAGACAGTTTAAAGGTTGATACACCTTATGTAATTTATGGGAAGCTAAATTGGTATAATAACACAGCCAATATGCCGCATCCAGAAATGGAAACAGTTAAAGAGTATAAAAGTAAACTGCAAATGGCGATGCAGCCTGTTTACCCGTCAACTGAAAAGCTATCTAATAAAGGAATTAGTAATAAGGTGATGCGTAGTATGCTTCAAAATTTGTTACAACAAGTTTTTGGTAATATTGAAGAAACACTTCCTAATCACTTATTAAACGAACATCAATTATTAGGAAAGCGAGACTCATTATTAAATATACATTTTCCAAAAAATCAAGAATTATTAGCCAAAGCTCAGTATCGATTAAAGTTTGAAGAGTTATTTTTTATTCAGATGCAATTATTGCAAAAGAAACTCATCAGAAAATCAAAAATTAAAGGATATGTTTTTGAGCAAGTAGGAGAACAATTTAATCAATTTTATAAAAACCATTTACCATTTGATTTAACGAACGCCCAGAAAAGAGTTTTAAAAGAGATACGAAAAGATATAGGTTCTGGTGCTCACATGAATCGTTTATTACAAGGAGATGTTGGATCAGGTAAAACAATTGTAGCACTATTATCTATGTTAATTGCAATAGATAACGGATATCAGGCAACTATAATGGCGCCAACAGAAATTTTAGCAATACAACATTATAACGGAATTGTAGAATTACTTGCCGAAACAGATATAAAAGTAGAATTGTTAACCGGTTCTAGTAAAACAAAGAAGAGACGAGAAATTCATGCAGGTTTAGAAGATGGTTCTTTGCATATTTTAATAGGAACTCATGCTATTTTAGAGGATAAAGTTCAGTTTAAAAATTTAGGAATTTCAATTATTGATGAACAGCACCGTTTTGGTGTAGCTCAACGCTCTAAAATGTGGCAAAAAAATGAATTACCACCACATGTTTTAGTAATGACAGCAACGCCAATTCCTAGAACGTTAGCAATGTCAGTATATGGTGATTTAGATATTTCTGTAATTGATGAATTACCTCCTGGACGTAAAGAAATTAAAACAGTGCATCGTTATGATAGTAATCGTTTAGGAGTATTTAAATTTCTGAAAGATGAAATAGCCAAAGGCCGTCAGGCGTATGTTGTATATCCATTAATTCAAGAATCGGAAGCGATGGATTATAAAGATTTAATGGACGGCTATGAAAGTATTGTTCGTGATTTTCCTGCGCCTAAATATCAAATTAGTATTGTGCATGGGCAAATGAAACCTGCAGATAAAGAATACGAAATGAACCGTTTTGTAAAAGGAGAAACACAAATAATGGTGGCAACTACCGTTATTGAAGTTGGGGTAAATGTGCCAAATGCATCAGTAATGGTTATTGAAAGCGCCGAACGTTTTGGACTGAGTCAATTACATCAGTTGCGAGGTAGAGTAGGACGTGGAGCAGAACAGAGCTATTGTATCTTATTGTCAAGCTATAAACTATCTTCAGATGGTAAAACTCGTTTGCAAACAATGGTTGAAACTACTGATGGTTTTAAAATAGCTGAAGTTGATTTAAAATTGCGCGGACCAGGTAATATCATGGGAACTCAACAAAGTGGGGTTTTAAACCTTAAAATTGCTGATGTAGTAAAAGATACAGCAATACTACATGCAGCTCGTCAAACTGCTATAAATACACTACAAGATGACCCTAATTTATCTAAACCAGAAAATGCTAGTTTATTAAAAGTATTTACTCAAATTCAAAAAACAAGTGGTCTTTGGAGTAATATTAGTTAATAAATATTAATGAGTAAAAAAGTAAACACTTCTAAAAATCCAAAAAAGCCATGGCCAACTAAAGAGGCTATGAAACAGGTTTATGAAATGAACCTTTGGGGAGGTAATAAGTCTAAATTTTATTCAGGAGATGGTTCTCATAACTCAGAAATTATAAAGCCATATATTAATGCTGTAACATCGTTTTTAAAATCATTTAAAGAACCACTTATTGTATGCGATTTGGGTTGTGGAGATTTTAATGTTGGAAAAGAATTGGTTCAATATTCAAAAAAATATATAGCTATTGATATTGTTCCAGACCTTATAAATTATAATAGATCAGTTTTTAAAGAAGAGAACTTAGAGTTTTACTGCTTGGATATTGCTAAAGACACTTTACCTATAGGTGATTGTGTCATTATAAGACAAGTATTACAGCATTTATCAAATGCAGAAGTACAAAGTGTAGTAACCAAATTAGCTAATTTTAAATATGTTATTTTAACAGAGCATATACCTGAAGGAGAATTTGTTCCTAATAAGGATATCATTTCAGGACAGGGTATTCGATTAAAAAAACGAAGCGGATTAGATTTGTTAACAGCACCTTTTAACCTTAAAATAAAAGAAGAAAAACAATTATCATCAATTAATTTAAAGAATAATAAAGGAGTTATAGTTACTACCCTTTACAGTATTTTCTAATAAACAGAATTATTAAATTATACTTTTTTACATTTAATCACGTTTTATTAACTAATTTTAAAATCAATTAACCCCAAACTTTAACCCTTATGAAAAAAATAACCCTTTTAGCAACTTTATTTATCTCAGTACTAGGCTATTCTCAGATAGAATTTATTGAAACAGCAAGAACAGAAGTAGTTGCACATGTAGAATTCGTTTATATTGAAAAAGTTGGAGACGAATCTTATAGTTTATTTTATAAAAACATCAATGATCCAATAAATGAATATGTATCTTTTTCATTTAAAAATGAAGATAATGATTTTGAAAAATTACATCAGTTTTTAATAAGTGGTTTTGAAAATCCAGGACAAGTATATAAGATTAAAGCTAATGGCGATGCTGTTTATTTTAGATATGAAAGGCAAGATGACAATGAAGTGAAAGTTCAAATTAAACAATATGTAAGTAGAGATCCTGATGTAACTACTGTTTCTAAGTTTATTACTTTAGATGAAGTAAATAAATTATTTTAGAAGTAAAATACACTTTTAAAAATAAAAAAAGCTGTTATCATTATTTGATAACAGCTTTTTTATTGATTATATAATAAATTATTTTACACTTAAAAAAGAGAAATTATAACTTAGTCCGAAATTTAAATATGTACTACTCAAACTACCTCCTCGAGCTTTTACATATCCTAAACCACCTCTTAAATTTAGTTTGTCTGTAAGTTTATAATTAACACCTAAACTTGGTTTTACAATTAAACCTTGTCCTGTGCTAATACCACCTCCTCCTGCAGCACCACCTAATACTTGAGCAAATATAGAAGTTGTATTATTAAAAAAGGTATTTGATTGTACACCTAAACCAACTATACCTTCAGCATAAGCCCCAGCATCACCAAAATTAGCAAATGATGTTTGTCCTGCTCCGTAAATATATTTGTTTAAGAAAAAATTGATTTGCAATGATATTTGATGCATGTTTTGATTAAATCCACCATCTCTTGCTGCATCAATATATAAATCTTGTTTTATAATAACATCTAAACCCTTAAGTTTTCCAGAGGTAAAGCTTCTTTCTTTAGACGTTGTACCATCTTTATCAACATAATATTTTAATCCAAACCCTAGAGTAGAAGAAGTAAAATGTGAGTCAGGACTCATTAAATAACCTTTATTAATAGTAGCGTATATATTATCAAACAACTTTTGTTCAATAGATAAATCAGGATAAATTAAAAAACCACCTTTGGTGTCAACACCGCCACCTCCGCCAGCTCCAACTCCAAACTTAGCTAAGATATTTGTTCGATTTTTATTCATTGATAAATGATATCCTCCACCTAAGAAAATGTCCATATATCCTGCTTTAATTCCATGGTAAGCTCCATCAGCTTTTACAAAAAAGAACACATTATTGTTTAAGTATGAGTTTAATTCAAAACCAGCTAAACGTATTGTTTTCCCTTTGTAAGAACCTTTGGTTACATCTAAATTATTTAAATGCACTAATAATGAAAGTCTGTTACTCTTTTGGTTCCAAGAGCTATTCTTAAGATTATCAATAGAAAAAGAAGTCTCTCTATTTTTAAAGCTCGTTAATTCAAAATTCAACGGAATTTGTACAGCAACATTAAATTGACTACTATTTATGGTTCCTCCATCAAAAAAATCAACATAACTATATCCTGCTGTAGCAGAAAAATGTTTGAAATTATATCCCAAATTTAAATGAGGTAATATAAAAGCACCTCCGCCATCAGGAGCAGATGCACCACCACCACCACCAAAATGGAAACCAGCATCAATAAATAAATTATCAGTTAATTTTTGTTGAATACCAGCATTAATACCCAAAGTAAAAAAACCACCTCTAATACCACCTACAGCTCCATAAAGACCAACACCTGCATAACTCCAGTCGTTTAGTTTTAAATTATAGTGTAGTCCAGTAAAATCCATGTTTACCTCATTATCAGGCATTTTTATAGATAAGTAATCTATTTGTCCAAAACCTATTTGAGTTTTTTTTGTAGGAACTTCTGTTTGGGCATAAAAAAAATGAACACTCATAATAAAACATACTATGAGCGTTCGCTTAAAAATTGTGTAAAGCATTAAATTATATTTTAATGATGTATTTTTTGACGTTTTCCATCGATATAAGAAGCTACAAAAGCATCTTTAAAACCAACTTTTTTAAGTTCGTTTCTTAATTTTCTAGCTTCATCTAAAGTATTAAACAATCCTAAAGAATATTTAAAATATCCATCTGCACTAGTAACAGTTGAAGGTATAGTAGAAGATGATAATAAAGGGTACCCTTTTTTAGATAAAACACCAATTTGAACAGAGTAAATTATCTCTCCAGAAGTAGTAGCTTTAACATCTGCAATAGCATTACCTAAGTTTTTACTATCAACACCATTAGAGATCGCTGTAGATTCACCGTTTCTTTTAGCTCTAGCCTGTGCTCTGTTAATACTGTCTAAAACCCTAACAGATGCTTTCTGTTTAATTTCAGCTATATCAGAAGAAGACATAGAAGCACCTCCATTTGTATAAAAATAATAAGTAGCGCCTAATGCTGCGCCCAATAATAATCCTAATAAAATAGGAGTGATTTTAGATTTCTTTTTAAAATTAGAAAAATCTTCTTGAACCTTTGTTAGTTCGTTTTCAGCTTCTTCTCTTTTTAATTTTGAATTATCTAAATCTTCTTGTATTAACTTAAACTTATCTTCTTCGATAAAAGGCATAATTTGGGCTTGTTTTTGTTAAATTCAACGACTAAAATACAAATCTTTTTTAATTAACGTTTTTTTCAACAGTTATTATTATTGTTTTCGAAGCCGGTGTATGACTTATTCGAGCTTTACTTTGTATTGGAACCAATACATTAGCTTCTGGAAAATAGGTTGCTGTACATTGTTTAGGTATGCTATAAGGAATAACTAAAAAACCTTTCGCATATCTTTTTTCTCCTTTAAAATGACTGACTAAATCAACCTTATCAAGCTTAGACAAACCTTGTTCTTTCATATCATCAGGGTTCATAAAAACAACTCTTCTCTCATTTAAAACACCTCTATAGCGGTCATCCAATCCATAAATAGTAGTATTGTATTGATCATGAGTTCGAATAGTCATTAACATAAACTGATTATCTTCTAAAACTATATCTGTTGGTAAATTATTGGTGAAATTTGCTTTACCTGTTTGAGTAGGAGAGAAGTTATTATCTCTCGCGTTGTTTGGTAAATAAAATCCTCCTTTTTTACGAACTCTTTCATTGTAATTATCAAAACCAGGAATCGTAGCTTCTATTTTATCACGAATTAAATCGTAATTTAAAGACAAATCACTCCATTTTACAATGCTCTCTTTTAAAGTGGCTTCTGCCATTTTAGCAACAATAGCAGGTTCACTTAATAAATACTCTGATGAAGGCTCTAAATGTCCATGAGACTGATGCACTACACCCATAGAGTTTTCAACTGATACAAACTGTTCTTCAGAGTTTTGAATATCTTTTTCTGAACGTCCTAAACAAGGTAAAATTAACGCTTGTTTACCATGTACTAAATGACTTCTATTTAACTTTGTAGATACCTGTACTGTTAAACTACAGTTTTTTAATGATTCAGCAGTGTATTCTGTATCTGGAGTAGCAGAAATAAAATTACCTCCCATACCAATAAATACTTTTGCTTTTTTTGCATGCATTGCTTCGATAGCAGCAACAACATCATAACCGTGCTCACGTGGAGCTTTAAACTGAAATTCTTTCTCTAAGCTATCTAAAAAAACGTCTTTAGGTTTTTCCCAAATACCCATAGTACGATCTCCTTGTACATTTGAGTGGCCACGAACAGGACAAGTACCAGCTCCTTGTTTACCTATACTTCCTTTTAAAAGTAATAGATTTACAACCTCACGAATATTATCTACAGCATTTTTATGCTGTGTTAATCCCATCGCCCAACAAATAATTATCTTGTCATTATTAATTATAAGCTCGGTAGCCTCTTTTATTTCTTTTAAACTTAATCCTGTTTGCGGAAGTAAATTATCAATAGAATAGGTATCTAAATCTTCTAAAAAAGTATCAACTCCATGTGTTTTTTCTTTGATAAACTGATGATTGAAAACCGAATTTGGTTTCTCATTTTCTCTTTCTTTCATTAATTTTAAGATGATTTTTAGCAAGGCTACATCACCATTAATTTTAATTTGAAGAAATAAATCGGTTAGCTTTTGTCCAGATCCTAACCATTTTAAAGGGTTTTGAGGATCAACATAATTCATTAATCCAACTTCGGGTAGTGGATTAATAGTCATTATTTTACCACCTTTCTTTTTAGTTTCTGAAAGAGCTGTTAACATTCTTGGGTGATTCGTTCCTGGGTTTTGCCCCATAACAATCACCAAATCAGCATGGTTAAAATCATCTAAAGTAACAGATCCTTTACCAATACCTAAAGTTTCAGAAAGTGCACTACCACTGCTTTCATGGCACATATTAGAACAATCTGGCAAGTTGTTAGTACCAAATTGACGAACAAAAAGTTGGTATAAATATGCTGCTTCATTACTCGTTCTACCAGAAGTGTAAAAAATAGCTTCATCTGGAGAGTCTAAATCGTTTAATTCTTTTCCTATAAGCTTAAAAGCGTCATCCCAAGAAATTTCTTCATAATGAGAGCTTCCTTCTTTTAAAACCATAGGATGTGTGATACGTCCACTTTTTCCTATTTCATAGTCAGACCATTCAGACATTTCTTCAACTGAATGCGTAGCAAAGAATAGGGGAGAAACTCTATTTTTAGTAGCTTCTTCAGCAATTGCTTTTGCCCCATTTTCACAGTATTCAGCTAAGAAAGCTCTTTTTTCATCAGGATCTGGCCATGCACAACCAGGGCAATCAAAACCATTTATTTGATTAATATTTTTTAGTAAACTTATCCCTTTAGCAACACCAGTTTCAGTAAAAACATGATTCAAAGCTGATTTAATAGCTTTTGCTCCTACTGCTTTTTCGGGAATATCTATAAGTTTTATTCCTGTTAATTTTTCAGGCGGTTGCGCCTGTATTTTTTTATCGCTCATAATTAATATATTGAGGATTTGAGTAAATAGTCATTTTATCTTCTCTGCTAAAACCAATCAAACAAATTCCGAATTCTTTAGCAAAATCAACAGCTAAAGATGAACATGCAGATACTGCAATTATTATTGGGATTTTCGCTAAAAAAGCTTTGGATACAATCTCGTAAGAAACACGTCCGCTAACTAACATATAATTGGCTTTTTTTAGCTTCTTTTTATTGAGTAAATCGCCAACACATTTATCAACTGCGTTATGACGACCGATATCTTCTTTTATGGTTATTAATTCTTTATTTGAATTAAAAACAGCACAAGCATGGCTTCCTCCGGTTTTTTTAAATAAAAACTGTAATTCATTTATTTTTAAAAACATACTCAAGTTAATCTTAACTGATTCTTTAATTGTTTTTTTTAATGGATCACCATTTATTTTTAAATCATCTAGTTCTTTTTTACCACAAATTCCACAAGAAGAAACGGATAAAAGAGTCCGTTTATTTAAATACCCTTTTCCTAAATCATCTTTAAGAATAGTTACATTTAAAACAGCAGAAAAATCATCATTATTTTCAATAAAATTAATGTTTAAATTTCCATCTTTTTTATAGATATCTTCAGCATATAATAAACCTCTTACAAGTTCCTCATCATTACCAGGAGTTCTCATAACAACAGTATATGCTTCGTTATTAATATTAATTTGAAGTGGAGCTTCAATAACTAAGTTATCTTCTATTTTTAATGAAGAATTTTTTGAAAGCTTTATAGATTGGTAAACACTTGCTTGTTTCATGCTATGAACAAATGTACTTAAAAGTGAGGGAATTGAAAAGCCTTGTTTGAGTCAAGGCTTTTCGGCGTGTTTTATTACCCCTTAATGAATAAAAGACGCCATTAGATAGGGACTTCTTCTAATTAACTAACGAAAGTAAACTAAATATATTGCGTGAGTTTTTAAACAATTTTAAGACAGCTAATCACAATTAACTCATTGTTAATGTTTGTCGTAAAAAATAAATAGGTATCACCACCATCTTTAAGTTTTATTTCTTTTCTTATTTGAGCAACAGATTTCGGGAAATTTCTTGTTGTGATATTTGCCTTTTGTGTAGCGATGTGCTTTTTAAATTTCTTTTTATTGTAAGGGAATACGCTTTGAATATGAAAAATTCTACCAGGAAAATCTTTTAACAATTCTTGTGAGGTATATAAATGAGAATGTTGATGAAGTTTAGCTACTTTAAACTGATGACTAACTTCAGAAAAACCACCAGATTTTAAAATTGCTGCATTAGGTTCGTATAAGTAATTTTCAGGTAATGAATAAGTTGAATCATTAGATAAAATTAAGTCAAACAAAAATTCTTGACTCCTGTTTTTCAATATATTAGTAGACCTAATCTTAATAATATCTTTAAACTTTTTTTTTAATAAAAAAAGTAATTCTTTCACTTCATTATTTACTGAAACTATATGAATTTCTTTAACGAATTTTAATTCATTTATAGTAGAAGTTATATCTAATATTGGTGAGTTCTTTATCAGTATTGTATCTGATTTTTCAAATAGGAAATCAATATTTTCTGGAACATTTGGTAGACAATCTTTCAATAAAAAAACCTTACCTTTTATATCACTTCTTCTTGAAGGATCGATATAAATACAATCAAATTTTTGAGTAGTATTTTTTAAATACTCTAATCCATCTTGAGCTATGGTTTTAATATTGTCTATCTCCAATTGTTTATAGTTATAATTAACTATTTCAGATAATTCTTTATTTATTTCACAATGAGTAACTTTATTAAAATACTTAGAAAAAGCAAAGCAATCTACTCCAAAACCACCAGTTATATCAATAATCGATTTGCCTTTAATAATTTTAGACTTATAGTTGGCTGTAATTTCAGACGAAGTTTGCTCAATACTCAGTTTAGGTGGGTAATAGATGTTATTACAATTAAACCATGTTGGAAGCTTTTTCTGGGATTTCTGTTTGGCAATTATTTGATTAGCTAATTCTTGTACTGTTATATTTTTAAAAGGACTTCCTTTTAAAATTAACTTATTAATGTCAGCTTTTAAATTATCTTGAATATAAAACTGAACATCGGTATGTAAAATAGTTTCGTTCACATTAATTTGTATAAAATATTGGCTATTACTGTACAATATTACTAATATTATTGAGGTTATACATCTATATACCCAAGGAATTTTAGTACGTTTGCGCCCCTTTTTAAATTTTAATTATAAACTTAACTATTTATTATGAAAAGAAGTGTTTTAATAATAGCTATGTTATTAGCAACGGTAAGTGTTAGCGCACAATTTTATGTTTCTGCAAGTGGTGGATATTCAATTCCTAGTGCAGGAGTAAAATTTGGAACAGAAACTACAGTTTCAGGTATAGAAAATACCTATGGAAGTTATGGAGAAGGATTACACACTCAATTAAGGGGAGGTTATTTTTTTAATAAGTCTTTTGGTGTTGAAGTTGGATTAGGATATTTAGAAGGAGCTGATCAGCAATCAATTCTTGTAGATTTACCAAATCAACCTTATGTGAATATTAAAGCTAGAGGTAGAGCATATGGAGCATCTGCTTCAATTATATATAAGTTTACAAATAATATTTATGGTCGTTTTGGTGCTTTAATTAAAGTAGGAGGAAGAACCGAAGCTATAGGGAAATTAGAAGGAATAGCTTTACCAGCTAATACTTTACCTGGTGTACCTGTACCAACTACTTTAGATGTTGATTTTATTCATGATTATAAAGGTAGATTGCCTTTAGGGGCTATAGCTGCAGTTGGTTATAAATATGATATAGCTAAAAACATTTCTCTTTTTACTGAATTAGAATATATGGGAATTAGTGTAACAAGAGATACCTCTAAAATGACCGAGTTTTCAGCTAAAATTAGAGAAAACGGAGCTTCTTTAAATGTAGATCAGGTTAGAGCTATTTTTGTAGCTTCACAAAATCCATTAGCACCAGTTTTTAATAATAACATTGAGTACTTAGATCAATTAGCTTTAGGAGCTGATCAAAATGGAGCAAAACAATTATCTCAAAAAGTACCTTATTCTTCTTTCGGGATTAATTTTGGTATCACTTATACTTTTGGAAAGTAATTTTACACTACAACAATACTAAAAAGAGCAGCTTTTTAAGCTAGTCATGGTCGGAAGAAAAAATCTTCCGACTTTTTTATTTTCCGTCGGTTATAATTTTGGCTTTAATTATTTGATTATCAGTTGATTACTTTGTTTTTGTGGTGTAATTTTCGTATCTTATTATCTGATAATCAATATATTATGTCGGTATTTAAAGATCA
>CANNGJ010000025.1 GCA_947504185.1 uncultured Tenacibaculum sp.
TGTTGTTGATTGTCAAGGCAATTTAGACCATTTTGAAACATAAAAAATGGCCGGAATTTCTTCCGACCATGACTATCGCATATAGCGACCTTTTCTATTATAAAGAAAAAGTATTATTTTTTCTTAGCTTTTTGTTGCGCAGCTTGTTGTTCTTGAGCTTGTTTCATGGCAGCATCTAAACGCTCACGGAACTTACTCTTTTTCTTTTCAGGACGTTTTTTGTTTTCTTCAATTTTTGCATGAATCTTATCTTCATCAATTACAAAGTTTTTAATAACTAACATAATTGCAATCGTTAATAAATTCGAAATGAAATAGTATAAACTTAATCCACTTGCATAATTGTTAAAGAAGAATAACATCATAATAGGAGAGAAGTAAATCATATACTTCATCATCTTGCTCATATCTGGCATTCCTTCTTGCGTAGGTGCCTGCATGTTAGCTTGCTGACTTTGGTTCATTCTCATGTAAAAGAATATAGCAACAGATGCTAATATTGGAAACAAACTCACGTGATCTCCATAGAAAGGTATGCTAAATGGTAATTTAAAAACAGTGTCATAAGATGATAAATCGTTTGCCCATAAGAAGTTTTTCTGTCTAAAATCAATATTTGTAGGGAAGAACTTAAATAAAGCAAAGAAAACAGGCATTTGTAAAAGTGCAGGTATACAACCAGACATCATACTAACTCCAGCTTTTCGTTGAATAGCCATGGTTTCTTGTTGACGCTTCATTGCATTTTCTTTTCCAGGATACTTCTCGTTTAAAGCCGTTAATTCAGGACGAATAACCTTCATCTTAGCACTTGATAAGTAAGACTTGTAAAGTACAGGAGACATGATAATACGAACAACAATGGTCATTAAAATAATAATTAATCCGAAATTACCCATAAATCCTTTTAACATATTAAATACAGGGTAGAATACAGTTCGGTTTAAGAAACCAAAAACACCCCAACCTAAATCAGCAATTTCGTCTAAGTTAGTACCTTTATATGTTTTTAATAAATTATAATTTGTTGGTCCGTAAAACCATTCCATATCATAATTTAATTCACCATTGGTTAACGCTAAAGGTGCTTTTAAACCATAAGTTTTGGTAAATACAGTATCTTTTTCTTCACCTTCAAAGTCTACTGATTTTAATGTAGCGTCATTAAAAGGTGTTTTAGATGATAAAATTGTAGAAAAGAAATGTTGCTTGTATGCTACCCAATCAATATCACTAGATACCTCGTCGTCATTCATTTGTAAGTACTCAACTTCATCATCAGCTTTATAATAATAGTATGAATACATGTTTTCGGTTTTTAAACTTTTTTCATGTCTAAAACCTTTTAAGTTCCAATCTAAATTAATTGCTTGAGAGCTGTTAATTACATTGTTTAAACCTTGTGAACGTACAGCGAAACCAATACGGTAATCACCTTCTTTCATTTCGTAACGGTATTCTAAAAACTGAGTTTCAGAAACCTTTAACTTCATAGAAAGCACTTGCGTATCTCCGTTTTTAGTTAAAGTTGGAGCAAATAATAAATCTTTGGTATTTAAAATACGGTTATCGTTTGTTCCGAAATTAATATTAAAGGAAGCATTTTTGTCTTTAATTAAATACAACGGAAGTGAATCGTATGTTTTAAAGTTTTTAATTAAAGCTTCAGTAATTTGACCACCTTTGTTATCAATAGATAATTTTACTAAATCATTTTCAAGAGTCGTATTTCCTTCTTTAGTTGATAAAGCACCAAAAGCGAAAGCTCCTAATTTATTTTTTAAAGCAATTTGCTGTAAAGAATCGTTTAAAACTGTGTTTTCAACTAAGTTATTTTGTGTTGAAGCTTCTTGAGAAGTTTGTTCTGTTTGAGTAGTTGTTTCAGGGGTTACTTCTGGTTTACGGCTGTTCATCCACCAAAGCATTATTCCTCCTATTAAAAGCATTCCTATAAAGGAATTAAAATCAAATTTTTTTTGTTCCATTGATTGTATGTTATAATGTCAACTTGTCATTTTTTGTTTTTCTGACATTTGAAAAACCCGACAAATGTAGTAAAACTGTATGTGTTTTATTGAGTTTTACTATGATTAATTTTGATATGAGTTATAGTTCAAACAGTGTTCCAACTTTAAGAGAAATAAAAAATCCTGCAATTTAAAATTACAGGATTTTGAGTTTATTTTTTTGATTCCTCTAGAGCAGCTTTTATAAAACTTACAAATAGCGGATGTGGATTTAGCACTGTGCTTTTGTATTCTGGGTGGTATTGCACGCCAACAAACCAAGGGTGTGAAGGAATCTCTACTGTTTCTACTAATCCAGTTTTTGGATTGATACCAGTAGATTTTAATCCTGCAGCTTCTAATTGCTCTTTATAATTATTGTTGTATTCATATCTGTGACGATGACGCTCACTGATTAATTCAGTATTATAAGCTTCGTAAACTTTAGAATCTTTAGTTATCTCACAATCCCAAGCACCTAAACGCATTGTTCCACCTTTTTCAGTAACGTCTTTTTGTTCTTCCATTAGGTTGATAACAGGGTGTTGTAATTCTTTAGCCATTTCAGTAGAATTGGCTTTTTCTAAACCTAATACATTTCTTGAATATTCAATAACTGCCATTTGCATACCCAAACAAATACCTAAAAAGGGAATATTGTTTTCACGGACATATTGTACAGCAGCTATTTTCCCTTCAATTCCTCTATCACCAAAACCGGGAGCTACTAAAAGTCCGTTTAAGCCACTTAATTTACTGGCTGCATTTTCTGGAGTTAAACTTTCAGAATGAATCCAACGCACTTTTACTTTAGTTTGATTTGTTGCACCCGCATGAATAAAAGCTTCGGTAATCGATTTATAAGAGTCGTGTAACTCAACATACTTACCAACTAAACCAATTTCAATAGTTGATTTTGGATTTTTATGACGATTTACAAATTCGTTCCAAGCTTTTAATTCAGGTTGTTTTTCTGAAGATAACTCTAGCTTTTCTAAAACAACACGATCTAAACCTTCTTTAAACATTAAGTTAGGAACATCGTAAATAGTTTCTGCGTCTAACGATTGAATAACGTCTTGTTTTTTAACATTACAAAACAGCGCAAGCTTATGTTTTATACTATCGTTAATTTCATGTTCAGAACGACACACTAATATATTTGGGCTAACACCACTTTGCATTAAAGTTTTTACAGAGTGCTGTGTAGGTTTTGTTTTTAATTCACCAGCAGCAGCTAAATAAGGAACTAAAGTTAAGTGAATAACAATTGCATTGTCTTCACCTAATTCCCATTGCATTTGTCTTACAGCTTCTACATAAGGTAATGACTCGATATCACCAACAGTTCCACCAATTTCAGTAATTACGATATCATAATCACCAGTATTCCCTAAAATTTGAATACGATGTTTAATTTCATCAGTAATATGTGGAATTATCTGAACCGTTTTTCCTAAAAATTCTCCTTTACGCTCTTTATTAATTACCGATTGATATATTCTACCAGTAGTAACATTGTTAGCTTGTGAAGTAGGAATGTTTAAAAAACGTTCGTAATGACCTAAGTCTAAGTCAGTTTCAGCACCATCATCAGTAACATAACATTCGCCATGTTCATACGGATTTAAAGTTCCTGGATCGATATTGATATAAGGATCTAACTTTTGTATAGTTACAGAGTATCCTCTTTCTTGTAATAATTTAGCTAAAGAAGCGGCAATAATACCTTTTCCTAGTGATGAAGTTACGCCTCCTGTTACAAAAACGTATTTAGTGTTGTTCATGGTGTTGTTAGGTTTGGACAAAAGTAAGAAGTCTGGCGATTCGAACAAAGTAAAAAACAGAAAAAAGATTGATGCATATTATGTATTTTTGCGGAACGAAATTTTTTTTTCAAAAAAATAAAAATAGGATTTGTCAGACAAAAAAACTGTTGTATATTTGCCCACGCTTTTAGCAGACGGAATTTCAAGAAAAGCAACAAATTTAAAGACGATATTTAAAAATATAAGTAATGCCAAAAAGAACTTACCAACCATCAAATAGAAAGAGAAGAAACAAACACGGTTTCCGCGAAAGAATGGCTTCTGCTAACGGTCGTAAAGTTTTAGCAAGAAGAAGAGCTAAAGGAAGAAAGAGTTTAACTGTATCTTCAGCTCCAAGACATAAGAAATAATGATTAACTATTGTTAATTTATTGGGTGTTACTTTTTATAAGTAACACCCTTTTTTTATACCTACACATTTTATATTTTAGACAACAACACAACACAACTATTAAAAATGCCTAAAAGACAAGACCTTAAATCTATTTTAATTATCGGATCTGGACCAATTGTAATTGGTCAAGCATGTGAATTTGATTATTCTGGATCTCAATCCTTAAGATCTTTAAGAGAAGACGGAATAGAAACAATTCTAATCAACTCAAACCCTGCAACAATTATGACTGACCCTTCAATGGCAGATCATATTTATTTGTTGCCTTTAACAACTAAATCAATCATCCAAATTTTAAAAGAGCATCCACAAATTGATGCTGTTTTACCAACAATGGGAGGTCAGACTGCTTTAAATTTATGTATTGAAGCTGATGATAAAGGAATTTGGAAAGATTTTGATGTAAAGTTAATTGGTGTTGATATCGATGCGATTAATATTACAGAAGATAGAGAGCAGTTTAGAGAATTGATGTTAAAGATTGATGTGCCAATGGCGCCTCAAGCAACAGCAACATCATTCTTAAAAGGAAAAGAAATTGCACAAGAATTTGGTTTTCCATTAGTAATTCGTTCTTCTTATACATTGGGTGGAGCAGGAGCTTCAATCGTGTATGATCCAGAGGATTTTGACAAGCTTTTAAGAAGAGGTTTAGAAGCATCGCCAATTCATGAGGTGATGATTGATAAAGCGATGATGGGATGGAAAGAATACGAATTAGAATTATTGCGTGATAAGAATGATAACGTAGTAATTATCTGTTCTATCGAAAATATGGATCCAATGGGAATTCATACAGGAGATTCTATTACTGTTGCACCAGCAATGACACTTTCTGATAAAACATTTCAGAAAATGCGTGACATGGCAATTAAAATGATGCGTTCTATTGGAGATTTTGAAGGTGGATGTAATGTTCAGTTCGCTGTTTCGCCAGATGAAAAAGAAGATATTATTGCGATTGAAATTAACCCACGTGTATCTCGTTCATCAGCATTAGCGTCGAAAGCAACAGGATATCCTATTGCAAAAGTAGCTACAAAATTAGCAATTGGTTATTCTTTAGATGAATTAGAAAACGGAATTACAAAATCTACTTCAGCTTTATTTGAGCCAACTTTAGATTATGTAATTGTGAAAATTCCACGCTGGAACTTTGATAAATTTGAAGGTTCTGATAGAACTTTAGGTTTACAAATGAAAGCTGTAGGAGAGGTGATGGGAATTGGACGTTCGTTCCAAGAAGCATTGCATAAAGCTACTCAATCATTAGAGATTAAGCGTAATGGTTTAGGAGCTGATGGTAAAGGATATAAAGATTACAATCAAATTATAGATAAATTAACCAATGCAAGTTGGGATCGTGTTTTTGCGATTTACGATGCAATTGCAATGGGAATTCCGTTAAGTAAGATTTACGATATCACAAAGATTGATATGTGGTATCTAAAGCAATATGAGGAATTATTCTATTTAGAAAAAGAAATTTCTACTTACACGATTGATACTTTAGATAGAGATTTATTATTAGAAGCAAAGCAAAAAGGATATGGAGATCGTCAGATTGCACATATGTTAGATTGTTTAGAGAGTCAAGTTTATAAGAAGCGTGAAGAGTTAAAAATTAAGCGTGTTTATAAATTAGTAGATACTTGTGCAGCTGAATTTAAAGCGGAAACACCATATTATTATTCAACTTTCGAAAATGAGGTTGAAACTGCTGATGGAGAAAAGTTGCCAGCAAACGAAAGTGTAGTTTCAGATAAAAAGAAAATCATCGTTTTGGGTTCTGGACCAAACAGAATTGGGCAAGGAATTGAGTTTGATTATTGTTGTGTACATGGAGTTTTAGCAGCTGCAGAATGTGGTTATGAAACGATTATGATTAACTGTAATCCAGAAACAGTTTCTACTGATTTTGATACTGCTGATAAATTATATTTCGAGCCAGTTTTTTGGGAGCATATCTATGATATCATCAAACATGAAAAGCCAGAAGGAGTTATTGTTCAGTTAGGAGGACAAACTGCTTTAAAACTTGCTGAGAAACTAACTAAATACGGAATTAAAATCTTAGGAACTTCTTTTGAAGCGTTAGATTTAGCTGAAGATAGAGGAAGTTTTTCTGATTTATTAAAAAGAAATAAGATTCCTTATCCAGAATTTGGTATAGCTGAAACTGCTGATGAAGCATTAGCTTTAGCTGAAGAATTAGACTTTCCAATCTTAGTAAGACCATCATATGTATTAGGTGGTCAAGGAATGAAAATTGTGATTAATAAAGACGAACTGGTAGAGCATGTTGTAGATTTATTAAAAGGAATGCCTGGGAATAAATTATTGTTAGATCATTATTTAGATGGGGCAATAGAAGCAGAAGCAGATGCAATTTGTGATGCAGATGGTAATGTATATATCATTGGTATTATGGAGCATATTGAACCTTGTGGAGTACACTCTGGAGATTCAAACGCAACTTTACCAGCCTTTAATTTAGGTAATTTGGTAATGCAACAAATTAAAGATCATACACACACCATTGCTAGAGAGTTAAAGACAGTTGGTTTAATCAACGTTCAGTTTGCTATAAAAGATGATGTGGTTTATATAATTGAAGCAAATCCTAGAGCTTCTCGTACCGTTCCTTTTATTGCAAAAGCATACAAAGAACCGTATGTAAATTATGCAACGAAAGTAATGTTAGGAGAGAAGAAAGTAACAGACTTTACATTTAATCCTCAATTAGAAGGATATGCAATTAAGCAACCAGTATTCTCTTTTAACAAGTTTCCTAATGTAAATAAGAAACTAGGACCAGAAATGAAATCGACAGGAGAAAGCATCTTATTTATTGATGATTTAAAAGATGACCAATTTTACGATTTATATGCAAGACGTAAAATGTATTTGAGTAAATAAGATAGTATTGTTTTATATAAAAGAAACCTCACAATCTTTTACGATTGTGAGGTTTTTTTTGTTAATCAATTTTTCGCTTTTGAAACCAAATTCCTTCTAAGCTAAGGTTTAAGGATAAAGAATGATAGTTTTCTTGAATTAAACCATCAGAAATTGTTCCTTTTTTTCCATAAGAATACCCAATGTTTAACATAGAATTACTTCCTTTTTTTAAAGGTAAACCTAATCCTAAATTAAATTCATAATTATTGATTCTGGTATTATCAATTTCTAATGAACCGCTATCAAAATTAAAACCAGTTCTATAAGCTACATTTTCCCAATAATTAAAGTTTCTATTTTTTGGAACATATTCTAGCCCAATTCCAATAAAATTCTGATCGACATAAGTTCCAAGATTATCACTTTGATTAGTCGAGTTCCAGAAACTTTTTTTATAATCAATATTTAAAGAGACTTGATTAGTAAGCTTTGTATGTACACCAAAGCCTATCTCTAAAGGTAGTTCAAAAGAAGGTAAATTATTTTCAGTAACACTAAGTTCGTTACCATCCAGAGTTGCTGTGTTTTCTTGTTGTCCACTAAGACTAGTATTCGTGTTTAGGATAACTCCTAAAGAAATTTTGTTAGAAATATCATATTGAGCACCAAAACCAAGTCGGAAACCTGTATAATTATTTTTTTCATGTATACTAAGAATACTATTACCTATGGTGTTTATTTCTTGTTCTTCAATTAGTCCGAATAAAAAAGAACTGTTAACTCCTAATCTAAAATTGTCGTTAATACGATAACCATAACTAATTTTAAAGTCATTTACACCACCAGAACCATTTATATCAGTAATAAAGTTTCCTGTCGTTCCTTCAATATTTGATAAGATTCCTGAAACAGTATAACCAACATTAGTGTAAGGGAGTAAAGAAATACCGAATCCTGAATTTTTTGAAATAGGAAAAGCAATCGCTAAATTTGAAATTGTAGTATTAAATCTCGATTCTTCATTTCCGTTTTCTGAAAGTGTTTCGCTTTGAGCTTTTAACCCAAGATCAAATAAAAAACGATTTGAAGGAATACTAGCAAACGCTGCTGGATTTGAGTTATTAATAGAAGAAGTTGTAGGTGACGCTATTCCTGTTTTTCCTAAAGCGTTTGTTTTTCCTGTATTTGTATTGTTTGAAACTCCTAAACCATATAAAGAATAAGGGGACCCTGATAAGTTATTAGTCTGTTGGGCGATAATCTGTGTTGTTATTAGAAAACAGTACAGGTATAGGAAATTAAATTTATTCATCATCATAAATTGCATAGATTACTTCTAGTTGTATTTTTTGTTTATCAGAATTTTCTTCACCATTTAAAACATATCTATCGACAGATGAGTTAAATTCTTTAGAGTAAAGCGCTAAAAAGAAATCTTCATTTGGTGTATTTAATTTTATATCTAGAAATTGCTTCATAGAAATATTGTAATAAGAAGTATCAAACTCTTGATCTTCTATGTTTTTTATAGCTAAAAGCTCATTTCCGTCTTCAGTAGAAGTCAATGTTCCTACAATTTCTGCCTTATGGTTAATAATATATACTTTTAGCGAATCTCTAACATGTAGGTTATTAGTAGCTGAACTTTGCTTTAAAGAAATTTTTAAATTAGCATTTATTAAAGTTCCAGTACCAGGAATATCGTAAAGTGTTTCTATTGCGGGAATATCTATTCTTGTAGCAACTCCAGTTCCAGCTTGTATAAAACTATTATTATCTGTTTCTGTACTTGGTATTTGAGTTTTTTGGTTTACAATGGACGAAAAATAAGTGCCGTTTTTATTACTAGAAGTTTTATTAAAAGTATTGGCGGTATTTATAGTAAAGTCAAGTGTTTTTTCTGAATATTCTTCACCTTCAATAGTATAATATATGCGTAAAATACTATTCGTTGAAAAGCCTAAAACAGTAGTATTTGTATTTTCTCCTTGAACTAATAAACCTTTATATTCATTTAAAAACTCATCATTATTTGTAATGTCTTTTTGCAGTATTTTAGTAAATAAAGAGTTGCCATATGTGTTATTTATTTTAATAGAAATAAAATCATTTTTGTATGGCTTTGGATTAAAATTTTTAACCCCAATAAATGTATTTTCGAAATTAAAATTAGAAGTGTTATAATAATTACCTTCATTAGGTTCGATGTTTTCTAAAACTTGATGTACAGTGAGTTTTTGAGAAGGAATCGTATCGTTATAAAAATAATTATCATGTTTTAAGATTAGGGCAATAGAATCATACTGGGCATTATCCTCTATAGAGTAATCAAAATTGTTGTTTAATTGGATAAAGCTTTTGCTTTCTGTATGCCCAAAAATAGGATCTAAATAAGAACCTATTAATAATCTGTTTGGATTAGATACAACCAAGGAGTCGAATTGAAAGGTGCTAGATTTAATAGTTAAGGTATCTATGTAAAAAACCTTTGTAGTACTTTCAATAAAATCGTTGCCTATTTCTAAGGGCTGCGTTTCATTGTCTTCACTGCAAGAAGTTAGTATTCCTATTAAAATTAGTACATATATATGCTTCATTATTCTATTTAATTTTTAGCAAACCTACTTCTCCTTTTTACAGAAAGAAAAAGAGATATACTAAAAGGGTTTTTTAAGAGATGAGCAAAGGGTTTTTAAAGATCAAATCTTTAAAGTTTATTGGTAGAGATAAAAGTCTAGTTTGTCTATGAAAAAAAGGTAAGTGTCTAGTATTTTTTTTAAGAAACAGATTCAATTATATGTTTGCTCAAAAAAAATATTTAAATGCCTAAACAAATTATAGCTATAATTATTTTTTGTTCAATAACGAAAAGTTACAGTCAATTTGATGGAAGCCTTTTTTCTTTCAATTATACTTTGGCACCTATTGGTAGTGATGATTTCGATTTTTATAAAACAAGTATTAATTTTAATGTTCCTATCAAACTAAAAAAAGGAATACTTATTAATTCTTTTGGAGTTAATCATTATGAATTGAATTATGAAAATTCTATGCCTTTTACTACGGATGATTTAAATGAATTTAACGGATTTAAATATAGTTTGATGTACGTGTATCCTATTAATGACAAATGGAATGTTAGTGGTAGACTAGGAGTATCAGCTATATCAAATTTTACTAGTGGATTAAGTTCAGATGATTTATTATTTAATTCAGGAGCTTTTGTTTCTAAAAAAGGGGGAACAAAAGAAAAACCATCTCGTTTAATGTTAGGTGTTGGGTATTCTGCAATTTCTGGTAAACCAAGAATTTTACCCTTAATAAGTTATACAAAGAAAGTATCAGATAAATTCTCTTACGGAATAGGTTTTCCAAATCTGTTTGCGAAATATAATATGAATGAAAGAAGTAGTTTAAAAACCTCAATATGGATGAATGGTTTTTATGCCAACTTAAGTAATCCTGTTGTTGTAGATACTTATAATGAAGCAGAAAAAGCTTCACTTACAGCAATATCATTAGGTTTAGAATATGAATATTGGATGGATAAATTTTGGGCAATAACATTTAAAACAGGATATTCTATGTACAATAAATACGAATTAGAAGATGTAAGTAAAAATATAGTATATGAATTTGAGGCAGGCTCAAAACCATATTTCTCAACAGGAGTAAAATTTAGTTTAAGTAAACTTTTTAATAAAAATAAAAATGATAAATAATAAGAAAGTAATTTTTGCAGCCTTAATTTTAGTAGGAGTATTTACAGGTTGTTCTGGAGATGATGATGAAGAAGAAAGAGGGAATTGGATAGAGCGATCAGTTTTTGACGGAGTACCGAGAAGTAGTGCTGCCAGTTTTGTGATTGATAATAAGGGGTATATGGGGACAGGCTATGATGGAGATGATTATTTAAATGATTTTTGGGAATATAATATAGAAGGAGATTACTGGAGTCAGAAAGCGAGTTTTCCAGGAGTAGCAAGAAGCTCAGCATCGGGTTTTACTATAAATAATAAAGGATATATTGGAACAGGTTATGATGGGGATAATGAGTTAAGTGATTTTTGGGAATATAACCCATCATTAAATACTTGGGAACAAAAAGCAGACTTTTTAGGAGGTAATAGAAGAGGAGCAGTAGGTTTTGCGGGAAATACCTTAGGTTATATAGGAAGTGGTTATGATGGAGATAATGATAAAAAGGATTTTTGGAAATACAACCCAACAACTAATAATTGGGAAGAACTAGAAGGTTTTGGAGGAAACAAAAGAAGAGATGCAACAGCATTTAAGATAAATAATAAAGTTTATTTCGGTACAGGGGTAAGTAATGGAATTTATAAAGATGATTTTTGGGAATTTGATTTAACCTCAGAAACTTGGACTCGTAAAAATGATTTAGATTATGATGATGATTACAATATATTACGTTCTAATGCTACAAGCTTTTCTATAAATAATTTAGGTTACATAAGCACAGGTTATGTAGGGGGAGCAATAGGTACAACGTGGGAGTATAATCCAGTATCAGATATTTGGGAAGAGATAACAACAATAGAAGCAACTTCAAGACAGGATGCTATTAGTTTTTCAAACGGAACGAAAGCTTTTGTTGCCTTAGGAAGATCTGGAGGTTTATATTTAGATGATGCTTTTGAGTTATTTCCTTTACAAGAATATAATGATGAAGATTAGACAAGATATATTCTTAAAATAAATTAATCCCCAAAGCATCCTAATAATAAACTATTTATGATAATTAAAATTAGGATGCTTTAAAACATTTATAATGATTAAAAAAATAAGTAGCTATATTGTAGGTGTAATTATGTGTGTGTCTTGTACTAAAAAAGAAAATTATACAATACAAGTTTTTCCTGTAAATTCGGGTTATGGCTATAGTATAAAGAAGGGAAGTAAGATAATAATCAAGCAAAATTACATTCCAGCAATAACAAAGAAACAAGAATTTTGTACGGTTACAGAAGCGAAAAAGGTAGCCAGTTTTATACTAAAAAAAATAAAGAAACAACAAAGTCCTAGTATAAAATTATTAGAATTAGAAAAATTAAAAATAGGTAGAAATTGTACTAAATTATAGAAGAAATACAATATGAAAGATGTTAACAAGTACTAGAAAATACAAACAAGTTTTAATTCATATTTTAATTTGGATTTCGTTTATAACCATAATTTGTATTCAAGTTTATGTACAGAGAGGTCAAATTCCGTCTAGGTTTTTTGTTTCTATGTTAGTAAATTTCACTTTATTTTATTTAAACTACTTATTCTTAGTTCCGCAGTTTCTATTAAAAAAGAAAACGGTAATTTATATTGTTTTTGCTTTAATAATTGTTATTAGCCCATTATATGTTACAAAATTATTTCATACTACAGATTTTCCTGTAAAAATTGTTGCAAAGAGAGGTAATCCTTTAAGAAGTTTTGAATACAGTATTCCAATCTTATTTAATTTGGCTTTTTTAATTATAGGTACTTCAATTCGAATTTACCAAGAATGGGATAGAAATGAAAAAAAGCAATCAGAAATTGAATCTCAAAAGGTAATTTCTGAATTGCAATATCTTAAAACACAATTAAATCCACATTTTTTATTCAATTCTTTAAATAGTATCTATTCACTAACTGTTAAGAAGTCGAATGATGCTCCGGAGGCAGTCGTAACACTATCAGAATTAATGCGCTATATGTTATATCAAACTAATAGTGAGTTTGTATTGTTGAAAAAAGAATTAGAGTACATTCAAAACTATATGAATTTGCAACGTTTACGAATAGCAAACAATGAAAATGTATCTATTAATATTCATGGAACAATATCTAATCAAAAAATAAAACCATTATTACTTATTTCTTTTATAGAAAACGCATTTAAATATGGTACTGATTTTAAGGGGAATACTGAGGTTAAGATTAAAATTTTTATTAAAGAAAATGAATTGCAATTTAATTGTATCAATTTAATAGGGAGTAGAAAAGAGAGAAATGAAAAAGACTCAGGAATAGGGTTGAAAAACACAAAACAAAGATTACAATTACTATATCCAGAAAAACATTGGCTAGTAGTAAAAGAAGAAAATAATAGGTTTATAATTGATTTAACATTAAAATTAGACTAAATGAAATGTATTATAATAGATGATGAACCTTTAGCGGTTGATGTTATTGAAACATATGTACAGCAGGTAGAAGGAATGGAAGTTGTAGCCAAAACCAATAACCCGTTAGAAGCAATTACATTATTAAATAAACATAAAGTAGATTTAGTTTTTTTAGATATAGAAATGCCAAATTTAACAGGGATAGATTTAGTAAAAACTATTGAAAACTTGCCTCAGTTTATTTTTACGACAGCGTATCCGCAATATGCCTTAGATGGATTTAATTTAAATGCTACAGATTATTTAGTAAAACCTATTCCGTTTCATCGTTTTTTAAAAGCTGTATCTAGAGCTAAAGAAAAGCATAAATTAAAATATAGTTTTAGTGTGAATACATTTTCAGCAGGAACTCAGGAAGTTAATACTGTAAATGATTTTATATTTGTAAAGTCTGAATATGAGAATGTTAAGATTAATATGTCGGACATTAATTATATTCAAGGTTTAAAAGACTATATAAAAATTTACACAAAAAATACATCAAAAGCTATTTTGACGTTAATGAGTTTTAAAGAAATTTTAAGTAAACTTTCAACACAAAAATTTATACGAGTACATCGTTCATATATTGTAAATATTGAAGAAATTAAATCACTTCAAAAAACAAAATTGATTATAGATAATGAACGAATACCAATAGGAGAAACATATAAGGAAGAAGTTTTAAGAAGATTAGGTGTTTCTTAAAACTTTAAATCACATTATTTATTTTTAAAAAAGAACATTGTTTGCGGCAATGTTTTTTTTGTTGGTCTATACTTTTTTCTAGTTAGTATAGTATTTTTTTAAATTTTTGGTAAAGACTTTAATTTTGAAGAGTAAATTAAAAGAAGTAAGAATTATGATAATGAAAATTTTTAAAAAAATTATAGCAGCAGTCGTTACAATCTTTTTTATGAGTACTGCTAATGCACAAAGAAAAAAGGAGCATCATTATAAAGAAAAAAGAAATAAAGTAGTTTATAATAAAAAGTCTAGTGTAACTGTAAAAAGAAGTTTACCAAGAGCAATTAAAGTTACTCATAAACAAGAACATTTTAGCTATCAAAACGGACGATATTATAAACATTTAAGAGGTAAATATATATTAGTTTCTCCTCCAAGAGGTTTGAGGGTAAAAGTATTACCTGTTGGTTTTATCACTATAGTCATTAGAGGACGTAATTATTATCATTATGAAGGTGTTTATTATAGAAAAAACTTAGAGTTAAACGAATATGAAGTAGTTGAAGCACCAGAAGATATAATTGTCTATACTTTACCAGAAGATACTGAAGAAGTAGAAATAGATGGAAAAATATATTACGAATCATATGGAACCTTGTATAAAGTAGTAGTAACTCCAGAAGGAAAAGCGTTTAAAGTAGTAGGAGAATTAGAAGATTAAAAATAAAAACAATAAAAAATGAAAAAAGTATATCCAGTTTTAATAGTAGCAATGTTATTTGTAGGATTAACGGCCTACGCTAGTAATGTTATACAAAGACCAAGTCCTGAAAAAATTTTAAAAAAATTAGATACAAATAAAGATGGAAAAATAGATAAAGAAGAAGCATCTAAATCAAGAGGAGGAAAATTAGTAAAGAGATTTGGTAAGATTGATACAAATAAAGATGGTCTTATTAATTTAAAAGAGTTAAAAAAAGCAATGAAAAGATAGTTTCTAGTTTAGTTAATTTAAGAGGAAGTGTTTTAATGTAAACACTTCCTCTTTTTAACATAATATTAACTAGTTGCATATGCAACTAAATTAATCCTTTAAAGTAATTTTGCATCTAATATTGAAGAGATAATATGGATATAGAAAATACATTAGCGCCATGGTTGGGAAGAACAATGAAAATGATAGATAACCATATTCAAGATGTTTTTTATGAGATGGATTTAAGTTTAACTAAAACTCAGTGGGTTCTCTTAAAGAAGTTAAAAGAAAAGAATGGAGTTCCGCAACAAGAACTCGCTTTTTTAACAGGAAGAGATAAAACATCGTTGACAAGGTTGATAAATACGATGGAAAAGAAAAGTTTAGTAGCTCGAATTCCATCAAAATCAGATAGAAGAATCAATCATATTCATTTAACTAAAAAAGGAGAGTTATTATTTAAAGAAACTCTACCAATAATGGAGAGTTTTGCAAAATCTTTACAAGAAAACATTTCAAAAGAAGAAATAACACAAACAATTGAAGTAATAAAAAAAGTACAAGAGAATTTAATCAGAAAATCAGCTAAAGGTTGTGGTAGCAACTAAAAATAAAGACATGAGAAAATTAATTATTGTAGGAGCAGGAATAGCATTACTTGGAGTAGCATATTTAATATCCAATTATTTTAAAGATAGTAAAAAAGTACCTGAGCAAAAAGTAACTAAAGTAGAGAAAACTGTTTTTGTAAAAGAAGTGAAAAATGAAGAAGTAGCGGTTACTATTTCTGCCAACGGAAATTTGGTCGCTAAGAATAAAGTAGATATTTATTCAGAAGTACAAGGAGTTTTACAACCTACAGGAAAAGATTTTAGAGTAGGAGTGTCGTATAGAAAAGGACAAACACTATTAAGAGTTAATAATCAAGAGTTTTATGCATCTATTCAGTCTCAAAGAAGCTCTTTACAAAACTTAATAGCTTCTATTATGCCAGATATGCGATTAGATTACCCAAATTCTTTTGAAAAATGGGATGCATATTTGAAAAGTTTTGATATTAACAAAACAGTGCAACCACTTCCTAAGCCAACCTCAGATAAAGAAAAATACTTTGTTACAGGGAAAAACATTTACACAACGTATTATAATATAAAAAACCTAGAAACTAGGTTAGGGAAATATAATATTAGAGCTCCTTTTAATGGTGTTTTAACTGAAGCTTTAGTAACAAATGGTACTCTAGTAAGGTCAGGGCAAAAAATGGGAGAATTTATTGATACTTCCATATTTGAATTACCATTATCTGTTAACGGGAGTTTTGTTGATGTTTTACAAGTAGGTAAAAAAGTAACACTTCAAAATTTAGAAAAAACGAAAACTTGGACAGGGAAAGTATCTAGAATTAACGGAAAAATAGATCAAGCATCTCAAACAGTTCAAGTGTTTATAGAAGTAAAGGGAGAAGGTTTAAGAGAAGGAATGTATTTAGAAGCAAATGTTCCAGTAAAACAAGAAACGAACGTTATTGAAATAAATAGAAAATTGTTAGTTGAAAATAAATCACTATACGTGGTTAAGAATAATATATTGGATTTGGTAGAGATTACTCCAGTACATTTTAATGAAAATACAGTAATAATAAAAGGCTTACAAGACGGAGAACAATTGGTATATAAACCAGTAGCAGGAGCTTATGTAGGAATGCCAGTTACGATTTTTTCAGAAACACAAAGCACTACAAAAAAATAAGAAATGAAAAAAGTAATCGCATATTTTATAAAATATCCAGTTGCGGTAAATATTATAATTATAGCCTTTGTAATATTAGGAATTTTTGGATATTCATCGTTGAAATCGTCTTTTTTCCCTTTAACAGACGCTAAATTTATTAATATAAATGTAGCCTATCCAGGAGCTTCTCCACAAGAAATGGAGGAAGGTGTTGTTTTAAAAATAGAAGACAATTTAAAAGGTTTAGTAGGGGTAGACCGTGTAACATCAACATCTTCAGAAAACTCAGCAAGTATTACAGTTGAAATCTTAAAAGATTATGATATAAATGTCGTTTTAGCAGATGTTAAGAATGCAGTAGATAAAGTTCCTAATTTTCCAACAGGAATGGAACCGGCAGTAGTTGCTAAAATAGAAAATATTGCAGAAACTATCAGTTTTGTAGTTACAGGTGATGATATTCCGTTGAAGTCATTGAAGAAAATAGCAAGAGATATTGAAAATGATATTCGAAGAATAGATGGAGTTTCACAAATTTCTGTTTCAGGGTATCCAGCGGAAGAAATTGAAATAGCTGTTCGAGAAAATGATTTAATAGCTTTTAATTTAACATTTAATCAAGTTGCAAATGCAGTTTCCTCAGCTAACATTTTAACAACAGGAGGTTCTGTTAAAACGGATGCAGAAGAATATTTGATTCGAGCAAATAATCGTTCATATTATGGAGACGAATTAGATAATTTGGTAGTAAGAGCAGATGTATCTGGAAGAATTATCAGATTAAAAGATGTTGCTACTGTTAAAGATATTTGGAATGAAACTCCAAATAGAAATTATTATAACGGAAACTTGGCTGTTAGAATGCAGGTAAGCAATACCAATAGTGAAGATTTACTTTCTTCAGCAGAAAAAATTAATGAATACATTGAAAAGTTCAACAAGGAACATGATAATGTTCATGTAGAAATAACAAGAGATTCATCTATAACATTAAATCAACGTACAGAATTATTGTTTAAAAATGCATGGCAAGGAATGTTGTTAGTTATGTTGTTTTTATCTTTTTTCTTACGTCCAAGATTAGCATTTTGGGTAGCAGCAGGGTTGCCTGTAGCATTTTTTGGAATGTTTATGTTGGCAGGATATTTTAATATAACAATTAATGTATTGTCATTATTCGGAATGATTATCGTTATTGGTATTTTGGTTGATGATGGAATTGTAATTTCAGAAAATATATACAATCATTACGAAAAAGGTAAAAATCCTATTCAAGCAGCTATTGATGGAACAATGGAAGTGGTTCCTCCAATTATATCTGCTATTACAACTACAGTCTTAGCTTTTTCAGTTTTCTTCTTTTTAGATGGAAATATAGGAGAGTTTTTTGGAGAAGTAGCTACCGTTGTTGCTTTAACATTAATTCTTTCGCTGGTAGAAGCTTTAATTATTTTGCCTGCTCACGTAGCACATTCAAAAGCTTTAGATAGAAACCAAAAATTATATGCATTTAATAAATATGCTGAAGATTTAATGGATTTTATGCGTGATAAAATATATGCACCTGCATTAAAATTTGTATTAGAAAATAAGTTTTTTGGATTAGTACTTCCTGTAGCTTTTTTAATGATTACAATAGGAGCTTTTCAAGGTGGAATTATAAAGGGAACATTTTTTCCATCAATAGCAAGTGATAGAGTATCGGTAAACTTAACAATGCCACAGGGAACCAACGAAAAAATTACAGATAGTATTATATCTGTTATTGAGGCAAAAACATGGGAAGTAGAAAAAGAGTTTACCAAAAAATATGGAGTAGAAGGAGAACCTGTAGTAGAAAACATTTTAAAACAAATAGGGCCAGGTTCAGCAAAAGCATTTTTACGAATAAACTTATTACCAGGAGAAACAAGAACATTCAGTTCAAGAGAAATAACCAATGTTATAAGAGAAAGAGTAGGCAATGTATATGGGGTTGAAGCATTAACTTTTGGTTCTGGAGGTAATTTTGGAGGAAGCCCTGTATCTGTTTCATTATTGAGTAACAATATTACTGAGTTGAAAGCTGCTAAAACAGAATTAAAAGCAGAATTAAATAAGAATCAAGATTTGAAGGATGTTACCGATAACAATCCACAAGGAATTAAAGAAATAAAGATTCAGTTAAAAGACAATGCTTATTTATTAGGCTTGAATTTAAATGAAGTAATGTCTCAAATAAGAAGTGGTTTCTTTGGTAGACAAGCACAACGTTTTCAACGAGGACAAGATGAGATAAAAGTATGGGTACGTTATGATAAAAATGAAAGATCATCAATTAAAAATTTAGATGATATGCGTATTGTAACTGCATCTGGAAGTAGAGTTCCTCTTTCTGAAATAGCAACTTATGAAATAGAAAGAGGAGAAATATCTATCAATCATTTAGAAGGTCAACGAGAGATAAAAGTAGACGCAGACTTGAAAGATGCACAAGGAAGTGCAACAGATGTTCTTGACGATATTAAAAAGAGAATTATGCCTGAAATTGCAGCAAAATACCCCTCGGTAACAGCGTTGTATGAAGGTCAAAATAGAGAAGCATCAAAAGTATCAAGTTCGGCAGCAGTGGTAGGTCCCGTAATTTTATTGTTAATCTATATTGTTATTGTATTTACATTTAGGTCTTACGGACAGCCATTCATGCTATTAATCATGGTACCATTTAGTTTAATTGGTGTTGCTTGGGGGCATTGGATTCATGGATTTGCTGTAAATATTTTATCTCTTTTAGGAATTATTGCATTGATAGGAATTATGGTAAATGATGGTTTGGTATTGATTAGTAAATTTAATAGTTATTTAAAAGAGGGAATGAAATACGAGGAAGCTTTATTTGCAGCAGGGAAATCACGTTTTAGAGCTATCTTTTTAACCACAATAACTACTGTGGCTGGTTTAGCACCTTTGATTTTTGAAACGAGTAGGCAAGCTCAATTTTTAATCCCAATGGCAATATCAATTGCTTATGGAATTATGATTGCTACATTTTTAACGCTATTAACCTTGCCGGTACTATTATCGATTTCAAACTATTCAAAAGTATATACAAAATGGTTGTGGGAAGGAGAAAAACCGACAAGAGAAGAAGTAGAAAGAGCAATTAAAGAATTGAAACCTGAAAAAGAAGAAGTAGAATAGTAAAAGAAACTAAAAATGAAAAAAGCATATTTAATTATAGGACTTTTATTGGTGAGTATTTCTTTTTATGGACAAGAAGTATTGACAAAAGAAAAGGCAGTAGAAATTACACTCGAAAATAATTACGACATAAGAGTCACTAAAAATAATTTAGAAACTGCGAAAAACAATAAAAGCATATACAATAGTGGTTATTTACCAACTGTAACTGGAAATGCAGGAGCTAATTATAGTAGTAGTGATACAGATAGTGAATTTCAAGATGGAACTGTAAATTCAGTTACAGGAGCAGAATCTAAATCATATAATGCATCTGTAGGATTAAACTATACTATTTTTAATGGATTTAATAGACAGAATACTTTTAAACGTTTAAAAGAAACATATAATTTAACGGAGTTACAAGCACGTCAGATAATGGAAAACACATTAACAACATTATTCTTGGCATATTATGAAGTAGGTAGATTAACAGAAAATGAAATAACGCAAAAAGAAACTTTAGAAATATCTAAAAAACGCTTGCAAAGAGCAAATTATAGTTTTGATTACGGGCAGAACACGAAGTTAGAAGTATTAAATGCTGAAGTAGATGTAAATAACGATAGTATAACATACATTGATATAAAAAGGCAGCTATCTAATGCAAAAAGAGATTTAAATGTAGTATTAGGAAGAAGTGTAAATACTCCTGTAAGTGTTGACACAAAGGTTAATTATGCAATTGATTTGAATTTGGTAGATGTTTTGCAAAAAGCAAAAACAAATAATGCTAATATTTTACAAGCAAAGAAGAATATTGAATTAAGAGAATTAGACATAAAAATTAATAAAGCAGGTTGGATGCCAAACGTAAGTTTAACAAGCTCATATGCCTGGAATAAAAGTAATAATGATGCAACTAACCCATTTAGCCCAATTAGCAATATACAAACAGGTTTGAATGCTGGATTAAACTTGTCTTGGAATATTTTTGATGGAGGAAGAACAAAAACAAATGTAACAAATGCTAAAATAGCTTTAGAAACACAAGAGATTCAAAAAATACAGCAGGAAGAGCGTTTAGAAAGAGATGTAAATAACGCATGGGAAACATATCAAAATTCATTGTTTTCATTACAAGTTCAAGAGAAAAACGTAGAAACTAATAAACGTAATTTTGAACGTACTAATGAACGATATAAATTAGGCCAAATTACTTCAATTGATTTTCGTCAAGCACAAATTAACTTGATCAATGCAGAATTGAGTGTAAGTAGAGCAAAGTACACAGCGAAAAATGCTGAACTACAATTATTGCAGTTAGCAGGAACCTTATTGGATAATAAAAACTTTTAAATATAAAACCCGAAACTGATCAGCTTCGGGTTTTATATTTATAATTCAATTTTTACATTATAATCTTGTAAGTCTTTAATGTAATCGTGAGGTACAAAATCTTCACTGTCAAATTCTTCTTGACGTTTATTTTTCATTTCAATACGTTTAACAGCTTTCAAAAAACGACGTACTTCTAGTTCATCATCTACAATTAAACCAGGAACAGCAACACTTTTTCCGTTTTTGTCTTTAGCTACCATGGTAAAATAAGAAGAATTACAATGCTTTTTTGCTCCAGTTCTTATATTTTCAGCTTCAACTCTAACCCCTACTACCATCGAAGTTCTACCAACATAGTTAATAGAAGCTTTCATAGTAACTAATTCACCTACTTCAATTGGTGCTAAAAAATCAACAGTATCTACAGATGCAGTAACACAGTATTCCCCAGAATGTTTTGAAGCACAGGCAAAAGCAATTTGATCTAGTAAAGATAAAATATAGCCTCCATGAATTTTACCACTAAAATTGGCATGCGACGGCAGCATCAATTCAGAAATAGTGATGCGAGTATCTTCAACGTGTTTATAGGTTTTATTGTTCATTTGTAGGTGTTGCTCCTCTAAAATGTGGTGAAGATTCTTCTTCAACTTTTGTAACAAAGTATTTCGTATCTCCTAGCCAAAAGAAAGTTCCGAAACGTTCTTTATATGTTACTTTTACATAGCGACCTTGAAATTTTTGTAAATTTTCAATTACCTGTTCTTCATTATCTTGAACAGAAAACGAAAATATTTGTGCTCCTGAAATTCCTTGGCTTATTTCTCCTTCCCAAGTTTTTACCAAAACACCTTTATTGCTAATTTTTATCAATTCACCAGAACGAACACCTTCGCTATAAGGTACGTAATAGATAAAGGCATAGTACAAACCTGCAATTAAAATAATAATACCAATAATAAGAGCTAATATTTTTTTCATAATAACAAAAGTAACATTAATATTTCGACTTGTAAAATGAATTGAAAGTAGTAAGTTTGTGTTGCTTCAAAAAATAATAAAAATGAATTATATTTTATTTGATGGTGATGTACGAACAGCATTATTACCTTTTACATATACTAAACCAGTTGCAGATATTAGAGTAGGTATTTTAACTATTAGAGAAAAATGGGAAAAGCACTTAGGGCTAACTACAACAACAATTACTGAAGAGTATTTAGAAGAAAAATTCCCTATGGTTGAGATGGAGGAAAACGTGATGTTGAATGCATCTTTTTTACCAACGAAACCATTAATTGAAATGGTTCAGAATTTAACTCAAAATCAAGCGATATTTAAAGGAGAAGATGTTATTGCTTTTTATACAGTTGATACACAAGATGAGGTGGATTTTTCAAGTTATGAGCAAATAGAATTTGAAGATGAATTAATCCAAATTAAAAATACTTGGGATATTTTCTCTTTAAATGACAAAGCTATTCGTGCCGATTTCGATTTAATTACTGAGGGAAGAACGTCAGCACCAATTCCAGAAACAGTGAATTGTGTAAATAGAGAAGATATTTTTGTTGAAGAAGGTGCGAAACTAACTTTTGCTACCTTAAATGCTACAAACGGACCAATTTATATCGGTAAGAATGCTGAAGTAATGGAAGGTGTTGTGGTTAGAGGTGCTTTAGCAATGTGTGAAAGTTCTGTGTTAAAATTAGGAGCTAAAATATACGGAGCTACTACTTTAGGTCCTCACTGTAAAGTAGGAGGAGAGGTAAATAATTCTGTTTTAATGGGATATTCTAATAAAGGACATGATGGTTTTTTAGGAAATTCTGTTTTAGGGGAATGGTGTAATATTGGAGCGGATAGTAATAATTCTAATTTAAAAAATAATTATGCTGAGGTAAAACTATGGAATTATGAAACTGGTCGTTTTGCAAAAACAGGATTACAGTTTTGTGGATTAATGATGGGAGATCATTCTAAATGTGGAATAAACACCATGTTCAATACAGGAACAGTAGTTGGAGTATCTGCTAATATTTTTGGTAGTGGATTTCCAAGAAATTTTGTGCCATCTTATAGTTGGGGAGGAGCTTCTGGATTTAATGAATATAAAACTAATAAAGTTTTTGAGGTAGCTGAGGTAGTAATGAAAAGACGAAATTTAGAGTTTGATGATAAAGAGAAAAAAATTCTAGAGCATGTATTTGAAGAAACAAAAAAATATAGAAATTATTAAACAAAAAAGCTTTACTATTAGTAAAGCTTTTTTTTGTTAAAAACTAACCCTGAATACTAAATTAGGAGTTATACCTAAAGATACTCTATCAATTTGTTCTAGCTTATAATTTATTTCATTATTCGAATTTAGAATAGGTACTGAGGTGTAAGTTCTGTTTAAAAGATTCTTTTTATTAAAAATGTTTAATAATGAAAACCCTAATTTTCCTTTCCATTTTTTTGAAAAATTAAATGAATATGTTGCAGATGCGTCAACTCTTTGGTAATTAGGTAAGCGCTTAGCATTAATATTATCAGTATCCAAGATTATTGTAGGAGAACCAGTGTTTGGGTCTATATTGAATTCTTGTATGTCCGTATATGGGTTTCCTGTTCTGTAATTCCAACCAAGAGAGAACTCGTAATTATTTAACTTATAGGCGTGTGACCAAGCAAAGTAATTTGTGATATCATGGTTTGCAGGAAAAAACTTATTTTCTAAATCAAGAAACTTAAAACGGTTTTTTGTATGTGAATAGTTTATCCAAGTTCTATAGTTATTAAAACGTTTATTAATAAGAACATCTAGTCCAAAAATATATCCTTCACCTCTAGAAAAATCTGATGTTTGGTCATTATATCCATTAGTTTGAGAGGTCATTCCACTAACTGTTTTAACATAACGATCAATATCTATTTTCCAATTGTTTTTATTGAAAGTAAATCCATAGGAAATTTGAAAGCTTTTTTGCAGAGGAATATTATCATTGTTAATTAGGGCCCATATTTGATTTTCTAAATCAAAACCTAAACTTGAGGTTTGAAATTCGATTATTTGACTGAGTGTTTGGTGTTTTTTTTCAAAAGACCCTTTAAACGAGAAATGTTGATTCAGTTTTCTTTCTAAATAAAAACGAGGTTCTAAGACAGTTTTTTTAATTTTTGAAAAATAGTTTAATCGTAATCCTGAGTTAACTCTCCAGATATCATTGTCATAAATATATTCTCCGAATAATGAATGGGTATTATTTGTTCCTTTATCTTTTTGAATTGTATTTACAATATTTTCGTTGTTTAAGTCTGCTAAATAAGTTAAGTTATATGAGGTTTCATTAGATGTAAAATCATATCCAAAAAATAAATTAGTTCTTTGATTAATTTGGTAATTTAAGTTGTAGGATAAGCCGAAATCTTTAATTTGGTTAGATTTAGTAGATTTTTGAACAAGATAATTATTTATGTAACTATAGTTTGCTGCATAATCTAAATCAAAATTAGAAAAATAAGTTTTAAAGCTTTGGGTTAGTTTAGGAGTTAATTTTTTTTCCCAAATAAGGCTAATTCCTTTATTTTTTATGTTAAGATTATCGGTATATAAGTCTTTGTAAAAAGGGATGTTAAACTTGTTAAATAACTTATTTCTTGTGTATAAGAAGTTGAGGGCTAAAGATTCATCTACAGATGGTTTGTAAACAATTTTTGAAGAAACGTCAGTAAAATAAAATTCATTATCTCTTTCAAATCTAATATTACGGCTAAGGATGTTTCTTTCTTGATTTGCATCAAAAGTTTGAAATACTCTGGTTGATAACTTATCGAATGTAAACGTTTTTAAAATATCAGTAAAAGACCTTCTTCCGGAAATAGTGACTGCCATTTTCTTAGAAATAGGGATTCTAAAAAAAGCATCAGTATGGGTCATGTTAAATCCAAAACCTCCAGAAGTTTTTTCAGGAATGTCGTCTTCTGTTGTAATGTCAATAACACCAGAAATACGGTTTCCATAACGGGCTTCTGTTCCACTTTTAGACAGTACAACTTCTTTAGCAGTATATGGGTTAAATGCAGATAATGTTCCGAAAAAATGACCCGAATAATACATTTTTATACCATCCCAAAACACTAAATTCTGATCTGGTGTTCCTCCTCTTATATATATACCAGAAGCTGTTTCATTTGGACTTTGCACTCCGGGTATTATCTTTAAACTTTCTAGAACATCAGGTTCGGTTAATCCTGGTAAGACCCCTAGTTTTTGAGGAGAAATAGAAATAGATCCGTTTTTTTTCTTATCAATTCCTGAGGTTACATAGTTGCTAATTTGAACTTCATTTAACAGATTATAGTTTTTATTCAGTTCGTTAACTGTTATGTAATAATACCTTTTTGTGACCTGGTTAAATTTAATCGAAGATTGGTTTTCAATTTCGAAAACAAGTTCTTCAAGCGAGCAGTTTTCTTTTTGGAAAGAAAAAAAAGCATTTTCTATAATTTTTGAATCAAAAGAAAACTTCACCTTAAAATTAGATTCTACGTTGTTAATAACGTCTAATAAAGGTGTGTTAAAAAAAGCGATGTCTACCTTTTCTTGTGAAAAAATAGACACCGATAAGCATATAAAAAGTATACTTAGTTTTTGCTTCATTAATTATATGTTAATATAACTGAACTATTTTTTGCTAATGTATAAGAAATTTTCATTGGAGCAAAAACTGTTTTCAATGCTATATTAACATTTTTATGTGTAAAAGTACCTGTAAACCTTTTTTTAGTATCTATTTTAGAGGTGTCGAACTTTAAGTTGTATTGTTTTTGTAAAGCGATAATCACTTGGTTTAAAGGAGTGTTTGTAAAGCTACTCTCACCTTTTAACCATGTTGGGTTTTGCTCGTTGAAATTCCAACTTTCATTATTACTATCATAAGCTCTATAGGCTTTTCCTTGAGTTAAAATAATTTCATGATTATTTTTTGATGAAAAAGTTTTTACTTTTCCTTCAAAACAATGTACTTCAAAAAAGTTGTTTGATGAGTTTACAGTAAATTTAGTTCCTAATACTGTAACGTTACCTTCTTTGGTATTTACTGTAAAAGTTTGCCCCTTTTCAACTTCGAAATAAGCTTCACCTGTTAAGTCTAAATCTCTGCTTTTTTTCCAGTCTTTTTTATCATATTTTAAAACTGAATTAGGTGAAAGATGTACTATAGAGTTATCTGGTAACGTAACTGTTAATTGTTCACCATAGCTAGTTGAAAAATTAGCAGTATTGTTATTGTTGAAATAGAATAAACTAAATATTATTGCAATCGAAGCAACAGCACCGTATAACCAACTTGGTATAAGGTTTATTACCTTAGTGTTTTTATTAGTGTCCGAAGTCTTTTTATTAATAGTTTTAAAAACTTTAGATTGATTATAATCTGGAGCTTTTAATTTTAGAGAAGCATCGTTTATAGCTTTAAATTGTTGATATTCTTCAGAATTCTGAAATTGTTTCAGCTCTTCTGAAGATAAGTCATTGGCGACCCATCTGGCTAAAAAATTATCATCTATATAATTATGTTTCATTTTCTTAATTATTTCTTGCTATTTGTATTAATAACAATTAGAATATTAATTACCCTACTTTAAATGGTAATTTTAAATTTTCCCTATTTTGTCTCTAAGTGTAAGCAATGCTTTGCTCATTCGTTTTTCAACAGCTTTAACCGAAATACCTATAATTTCTGCTATTTCTGCGTATTTTTTTTTATCAATTCTACTTAAAAGAAATACTTCTCGTTGTTTTTCTGGTAAATCGGCAATTGCTTTTTTAAGTTTAAGATAAAACTCTTCTTCTTCTAAAATAAATTGAGGGGTTTCATTCGTTCTATCTGGAGCGATACTTCTTTTTTGATGTTGAAGCACTACTTTTTTATGAGCTACTTCATTTAAAAAACGATTATTTGCAACTGTATATAAAAAAGATTTAGCCTTCTCAAAAATCACTTTTGCACAGTTGTCCCAAAGTTTAATGTAGGCTTCTTGAACGATATCTTCAGCTTGCTGAGTATCTCCACATTTATAGTAAATGTAATTTCTTAAAGTTTGTGAATGTTGATTGAAAATTATTTCAAAATTCTTTTGTTCACAAACAGATTTTATAGTGTCTTTACTCATTAATAATTTTCTAATTCTTCAAAAATATAAATAAAAGATTATATATAAAGGGTTTATACGGTATTAGTATTCTTTGAATATTGGTAACATCAAATGAGCTTTTTCATAACTTGGTGTTTGTTTATATATCCAATTTAATTGTTTTTTCGGGTTTAAGGCAAATTCTTTATCTGATTCAATTTTTTCTTTAAACTGTCTTTTGATTAAAGGATTTTCTTCAAGAAATTGTTCAGCTATATCTTCAAAAACATAAGCAGAATACCCTTCTTTTTGTTGAAGGATGGTATCGAAAAAATTCCAATTAAAAAAAGAATCTTTCGCTTTAGATTCCATAGTTTCTATAATATATCGTATTCCTTTTTGATTTGTAGGAATATAAATATCTCCTTTCTTAAAATGAACTTCTTCTTTGTTTTTTGTAATGTTGGTATTATAATGAAGGTAATGCCCTTCATAAGGGTTTTTTACAGTTTCATAACTGTCAACATGATTTATTTCTACATTGAGGGTTGTGTCAGATTTAAAACGAATAAATTCTATATTATTGTTTTTAAGTCTGTCAATAATTTTATGCCAACCTTGTTTTAATATATAGGCTTTAGGAATTGCGACTTCTTTAACAATATTAAAGTTATTAAAATAGTTTATTTCTTTACTGTAAGGTTTGCTTTTGTCATAAAATAAGCGATTGCTATTGGTAACTTTACTGGGTATATAACTTCCTTCGTAACCTTTAAAATTAATTTTTGTAGGATTGTTTTTGTCTACGCTGAATTTTATAGGGTATGTTTTTCTTGTCAAAATATTATCGAGAGCGTTTTTACGAAGCTCTTTAATAGTAGTAGAGTTTTTTTGAGAAAAATCTATAGCAGAAAATGATAGTTCATAAGTTTGTTTTACTCTTGTTTTGTAAGGTTTTAACATGTGGGTTTCTACCATTAAACCCAAAGTATTAAAAAGTGTAGTATAGCCAGTAGAGTATCTTGGGGAATCGAAAAATTGAGCCCATCCTTTTTCAGGTGTTGTTCCCCAAACGTTTACATAGGGCGTAATATCGATTTGTTTTTTCGCTAGCGATTTTTCAATTCCTGGACGCATTTTGTTTTCTAGAAACTCTCCTAACTTCCCACCTAATTTATTATGCTGTGTAAATAAATGCGTGATTGCATATTGGTAATCTGCTCCGTTACTTACGTGATTGTCAATAAAAATATCAGGATCGATTGTGTGAAATATTTCTGCAAATGCAGCAGCATTTTTAGTGTCTTGTTTTATGAAATCTCTATTTAAATCGTAATTACGAGCATTGCCTCTAAAGCCATATTCTTTTGGTCCGTTTTGATTTGCTCTTGTATGTGAATTTCTATTTAAAGCACCACCAATATTATAAACAGGAATAATTGCCAATAACGAATTAGCGTATAGTTTTTTTAAGGAGTCATTCTGAACAATATTCCTCAGAAGTAGCATAGAAGCGTCTATTCCATCTGATTCTCCAGGGTGAATTCCGTTGTTTATGAGTACTTTGTTTTTAGTTGAGTCTTTAATCGAATTTAAATCAGTTTTCCCACCAGAATTAAATACAATTAAATGCAATGGTTTACCTGAGTCTGTTTCACCGATTTCAAATAATGAAATTTCATCATATGATTGTGCTAACTTCTTATAAAAGGAAATTACATCTTTATATTCAGGTGTTTCAGTACCGTTTGATTTTTCAAAAAGTGTTGTAAAATCTATATTTTCTCCTTTCTTAGAATTGCAAGAAAATAAGATTGTGAAAATGAATAAAGAAATGATTTTTTTCATTGATTAAAAATCAAATTTATTCTCAACAGAGTTAGGGATTAATTCAGAAGCATCACCGCCATTTCGCATGATATCTCTAACGATAGATGAGCTTATAAATGAAGTTTCTGCGCTTGTTAGTAAGAAAACAGTTTCTATTCCAGATAACTTTCTGTTGGTTTGAGCAATTGCTTTTTCAAATTCAAAATCAGCAGGATTACGTAAACCTCTTAGAATAAAATCTGCATCAATTTTTTTGCAATAATCAACAGTTAATCCAGTATAGGTTTGCACTGAAATTTTATCATCTCCAAAAAAAGCATTTTCAATAAATTTTTTACGCTCTTCGATAGAGAACATGTAGTTTTTTTTAGCATTTACACCAATAGCAATGATAATCTCGTCAAAAAGTGGAATTGCTCTTTTTATAATGTCTACATGACCTAAAGTAATAGGGTCAAATGATCCTGGAAAAACTGCTTTTTTCATAAGTTTAATTTTTTAAAGCCATTTGTATTGCGTTGTCAAATAGCTCGGTTAGTGTGATGCCCGCATGATTGGCTTGTTGTGGTAAAATGCTAGCTTCTGTTAAGCCAGGAACTGTATTCATTTCTAAAAAATGAGGAACATTATTCACAAAAATATATTCTGATCGAGAAAACCCGCTCATATTTAAAATTTCGTATACCTGTTTTGCAACTTTGGTAACACTTTCTTCTTGTTTTTTAGTTAGTCTAGCAGGAGTAATTTCTTGTGATTTTCCTTCGTATTTAGCTTCGTAGTCAAAGAAATCATTTTCTGAAACAATTTCGGTAATAGGTAAAACTTTGGTTTCGCCCTTGTACTGAATAACTCCAACAGAAACTTCAGTTCCGTCTAAAAAACTTTCAATCAATATTTCTGAATCTTCTGCGTAAGCAATATTTAAAGCAGGAATTAATTCTTCTTTGGTATGCACTTTAGAAATACCAAAACTAGATCCAGCATTATTTGGTTTTACAAAACAAGGTAGTCCTACTTTATTGATAATTTCATCCTCGTTAATTGTATCACCTTGATTTAAATAAACTGAAGTTGCAGCAGGAACTCCGTATTGCTTTACAACACTAAGTGTATCTCGCTTATTAAAAGTCAATGCCATCTGATAGGATGGGGCAGAAGTGTGCTTTAGTCCAATTAAGTCAAAGTAGGCTAAGATTTTTCCGTCTTCTCCAGGTGTTCCGTGAATTGCATTAAAAGCACAATCGAAAGTAATTTTTTTATCAACTATTTCAGTAGAGAAATCATGCTTGTTTATGGGGTGTTCAATATCATTATCATCAACTAAAACCCATTTGTCTTTTAAAATATGAACTTTAAAAACATTGTATTTTTCTTTGTTAAGATGTTTATAAACAACAGCACCACTTTTTAGAGATATTTCTACTTCAGAGGAATATCCTCCCATAATAACAGCTATGTTTTTCTTCACTTTAATCTGTTTGAATTACTTTTTAATAGTTGATTTGTAAAATACTTTACGTCTGATTATACAAACTTACCAAAAAAACTCGTTTATGAGTTGATGAATTAAAAATAGTAAAATTTTTACTGTAAATTTGTGCCACCTTACAAAAAATCAATATGAGTAATTTTTCAGAAAATCTTAAAGGATTATTTCAGTTTATAAAGAGCAAAACATTCTTTATTCAAATAGGAATAGCGATTGTGTCGTTATTAATATTTGTGTTTGTGTTACAATGGTGGTTGGGTGTAACTACGAATCATAGTCAAAAAATACAAGTGCCTAATTTGCATAAAATGTCGTTAGCAGATGTAGAAAAGAAGTTAGACGAGCTTAATCTAGATTTTATTGTAATAGATAGTGCAAGCTTTAATCCTGATTATCCAAAAAAATCGGTGATTGAACAAAATCCGGAAACGGGAGATTTTGTAAAGGAAAACCGTAAAATATATTTAACATTAAATCCGTCTAAATATCGCGATGTTGAAATTCCTGACTTAAACGGAAGAACACGTAGACAAGCAACTACCCATTTACGTTCAGTAGGTTTTCTTGTTGGAGATAATGTTACATGGGTTTCTGACATCGGAAAAAATGTAGTAAGAGGATTAAAATACAAAGGAAATAAAATACAACCAGGTTCTAAACTACCTAAAAAAACAACGATCGACCTAATTTTAGGAGATGGTAATGGTAACTAATTTTTATTATTGATTGATGCAGGAAGATACAGCTCCACAGATAGAAAACGACGATTTATACGAACACCATAGGTTTGTAGCAACCGAAGGACAAGAGCCTTTAAGAGTAGATAAGTTTTTAATGAATTTTATCGAAAATGCTACCCGTAATAAAATACAGCAAGCAGCTAAAGCAGGAAATGTTTTAGTAAATGATGCGGTTGTAAAACCAAATTATAAAGTAAAACCAAACGATGTAGTTCGTGTGGTTTTAGCATATCCACCAGCTGAGAATTTATTAGTAGCGGAAGATATTCCGTTAGATATTGTGTATGAAGACGACGAGGTTATTGTAGTAAATAAACCTGCGGGAATGGTAGTACACCCTGGTCACGGAAATTACTCAGGAACTTTAGTAAATGGATTAATTTATCATATAGAAAATTTACCAACTAATTCTAACGAACGTCCAGGTTTGGTGCATCGTATAGATAAAGATACAAGTGGATTGTTAGTAGTTGCAAAAACTGAATTTGCAATGGCACATTTATCAAAACAATTTTTCGACCGTACCACAGAGCGATTATATTACGCACTAGTTTGGGGAAATATCGAAGAGGATACAGGTACTATCGAAGGGCATATAGGACGTAGTTTTAGAAACCGTTTACAAATGGATGTTTTCCCAGAAGGGGATTTTGGAAAACATGCAGTTACGCATTTTAAGGTTTTAGAACGCTTAACTTATGTAACTTTAGTGCAGTGTAAGTTAGAAACAGGTAGAACGCATCAAATTAGAGCGCACTTTAAGCATATAGGTCATACACTTTTTAACGATGAACGTTATGGAGGTGACGGAATTTTAAAAGGAACCACTTTTACGAAGTACAAGCAATTTGTTCAGAATTGTTTTAAAACTTTGCCAAGACAAGCGTTACATGCAAAAACATTAGGATTTACACATCCTACGACAGGTGAATTTATGCAGTTTAATACTGAGATTCCTGAAGATATTGAAGCTTGTTTAGCAAAATGGAGAACCTATTCTGAAAATTCTAAGTTAGAAGATTAAGAATAACACGATTTATAAAAACAAAAAGCCAAACTTATTAAGTTTGGCTTTTTGTTTTTTAATGCTATTAGTTATAGTCCTAATCTAGTATTTACTAGGCTCATAATACGATCAAATTGTTCTTTTAATCCCATGTCTGAATTGTCAAACTCTATGGCATCATCTGCTTCTATTAACGGAGAATCTTCTCTAGTAGAGTCTATTCTGTCACGCTCTTGTACATTATGTAAAACTTCTTCAAAATTTACTTTGTCTCCACGATTTAATAATTCTTTATAACGACGAGTAGCGCGTTTATCAGCAGAAGCAGTCATAAATAATTTTAATTCAGCATCAGGAAAAACAACGGTTCCAATATCGCGACCATCCATTACAATACCTTTGTTTTTACCCATTTCTTGTTGCTCGCTTACTAATTTTCTACGAACTTCAGATATTGCGGCAACTTTACTAACTAGTCTAGAAACCTCAATAGTTCTAATGGTTTTTTCTACATTAATATTATTTAAATAGATTTCAGCAAAACCTAAACTTTCATTAAAAGAAAAAGACAAGGTTATGTTGTTTAAATCAATGATTAAATTTTCAGAGTTAAAATGTGAGTCTGAAATGTAATTTTGTTGCATGGCATACAAAGTAACGGCTCTATACATGGCGCCAGTATCAACATAAATATACCCTAATTGTTTGGCTAATTGTTTGGCTATCGTGCTTTTTCCCGTCGATGAAAAACCGTCGATTGCTATGGTTATTTTTTTTGTCATAAGTATTGAAAAAATAGAATACAAATATACGTTAGATTTATGTTTTTTAAAAAGTAAATAAGAGTAAGATAGGATGAGTTTTAAAATATTAGAGACAGGTGTTTTACCTTAGTTTTTTTCTTATTGTTGTGTGTTTGTTTTAGTTTTTATATATTTCTCCTTAATTTAACATTATTTTTTGTTAAAAAGTGTAATTTTGAAGCCCCTAATATCCCTTAAATGAAAAAAATAGCTGGAAGCTTACCACTACTTTTTGGTGTGTTCCTATTTTTTATTGCAACTTCTGTTTTTGGACAAGAATTATTGAAGCCTAATTTAGGTTTTACTGAAGCTTGTAATGATGCTAGTATTGTTAATTTTCCAATAGAGTTTAGTTACGCAACAGCTTCATTTAATTCAGACAATGTGTTTACTATTGAGTTATCTGACGCAAGTGGAGTATTTGGTGATCCTGCAATAAACTTAGGAACTGTAAACAATGAAAATTCAAGTTTTACTTTTACAAGAAGTGTTCAATTACCAGAAGGGACTTTTGGCATTGGGTATAAAATAAGATTGGTTTCAACATCACCTGCTATGACAAGTCCAGAGTCTGATGCTTTCGAAGCGTATCATGATATGATGACCGATAGTAGTTTTGGGATTAATAATGATGATGATTTAGTTTTATGTAACGGTAGCTCTGAAGAGGTACAACTTACAATTGATAGAATTGGTGAGTATTTATGGTATAGGTTAGGTACTGGCGGAGGGAGTGATACTTTAATAGCTACAACACAAGAACCTAAGCTTACAATTACAGAAATAGGAACTTACCAAGTGTTTATAGATTATGGAGAATGTGGATTTGCTAGGTCGCGAACACTAAATGTAATAGGTTTAGGTGCTTCAGATTCTCAAATTAGTGGACCTTCAACCGTTGAAATTTGTGGGGATGCTATGCACACATTTAATGCCAATGTAAATAATGCATCCTACGAATATCAATGGTTTAAAGATGGTGAAGCGATTGCTGGTGCTACTTCAGCTAATTATACTACCCTTAATGTAGGGCAATTTGGTAAATATACATTACAAATAACCGCTGGTACTTGTGTAACTATTTCTGATGAAGTTGAGCTAAAACAAGAAACAGCTGCTAGTTTTACTGTAAGTCCTGCTGGTACTACTCAAGTGTTTTTACCAGGAGAAACGAAAGAAATATGTATAAGTCACGATGCTGCAGCATCAGTAACTATTCAATGGTATAAAGATGGAGCTCCGTTAGCAGCAAGAACGCAGTTATGTATGAATGTCACTGAACCTGGTGAATATATAGCAAGAGTAACAGAAGTAAATGCATCTGGTTGCGATGTTATTGTAGATTCTGAACCTTATCGATTTATTGAAGCAACATCTTTTAAACCAACTATTAGAACTGATAATGTAGATTATGAAGACTGTAAGTTTTCTAGTGAGAAGTTAGTAATTGTTGGTGTTAAAGCTTTAGATGTTGATAATAATGAATATGATTTATCAACAGAACAAATAGCATTGTTAAATTATCAATGGAATAAAGATAGTAGTGTAGTTACTGGTGCTACAGATGAAGAATTAGATTTAAATTCTTATTTAGATAGCGGATTATATACTTTAACAGTTAATGTAGGTGCTGTGTCAGGAACTTCTAATGAATTGGATATTAAGTTAATTGAGTTTCCAGAAATTAATTCAACTTCTATATCAAATTCATTATGTCCAGGAGGAGATATAAGGTATACAGTAAATAATGTAATAGAAGGTTATACGTACTTGTGGTTTAAAGATGGTGTTGATGTTACGCAAACAGATCCAAATGAGCTTGTTGTAACAGAGGAAGGAGAGTATGTTTTACAAGTTTCAGGTTTTGGTTGTAATGATATCCAATTAGATCCTATTTCAGTTACCCTATTTGATGATTCATCAATAATAATAACACCGTCTGAAAAAGTAGTGATGGATGCATCTGGTTCTGTAACTATAATAGCTTCAGGTGGAGATTCTTATGAATGGTTTCAAGGAGAAGGCGCTGTTGGAACTCCGTTATCAACAACAGAACAACTTACTGTAAGTTCATTAGGGTTTTATACAGTATTAGTAAGTGTTGGTAATTGTTCGGTAGCAAAAATAGTTGAGGTAGTTGAGCAAGATGATTTAGTTTTGGTGCCAAATGTTGTAACGCCTAATGGTGATGGAAAGAATGATACTTGGAAAATATCAAACAGGTATGCTTTTCAGCCTTCGATAACAGTTATAATTTATAATTCTGAAGGTAAGGAACTTGTAAATTTAACAGATTATAAAAACGACTGGCCTTTAGAGGATGTGAAAAATCAACGAACTTTTTATTATAAGATTATTCGTGATGATAAAACGTTAAAGGCAGGAACAATATCAGTATTACATTAATAAATGATGATGAAAAAAATTACTTTAATTTTTAGTTTACTATTATGTAGCTTAACAATGTTAGGGCAAACTTCAGGTAGCGGACAGAACTATAATTCATTTAGTTCTAGAAACTTTATGAAGTTTAATCGTTTTTTAACGGTACCTACATTTTCTGCTTTAAGAGAAAATAAAACATCATTAACAGCTATTGTTCGAAATAGTAATATTGATTTTGATGACAATCCAAGATTGCATTTAATTTCTTATGCAGGAAAAATGCGTGAGAATGTAGGAGCAGGTATGGCTATATATCAGCAAGAGGTTGGAGCAATGAAAGATTTCGGTGCAATTGCTAATTATGCGCAAAGATTGCAGTTAAATGAAACGATGGATTTAACATTTGGTTTTAATTTTTTATATAGTAGAACTAGTATTGATTGGCCTAGGGTATTAGTTCAAGATCAAGATGATTCTTTTTTAGGGAACTTTCAAGATGTTCCTGTTGTTATGCTACAACCAGCAGTTACTTTATCGTTTGGAAAGTTTGATGTAGGAGTGTTTTTTGAAAACTTACTAGATTTTAATTTAAAAAAGAGCGAGATGGTTACTTCTTTTGGAGAAAAAACATTTTCAGCTCATGCGATGTATTCGAATGAATTCACTTATGCTTCAGGTATTTTTGAAGGAGCAGATTTAAGAATTTTAGCCATAGCCAGAAAACCTGGTGAAGATGACTTTAGTGCAGGAGGTAATGTAATTTTAGATTTACCTAAGGCTGGATGGGTAAAAGCAGGTTATGATAAAACTTATGGTATTTCAGCAGGGGTTGGTGTAAATATTTCTGATAAGTTAGCAATTGGTTTTAGTTATGAGAAAAGTGATTTTGCTGCAACAAACGAAGTTGGATTAATTTATAATTTTGGGAAAAAATCTTATAAAAGAGAACGACCAACAAGAAGGTCAGGAAACGTTAAGGTTACTTTACCAGGAAGAACTCCTGTAAAAGAGGCAGAATATGAAAACCCTGAACATAACGATTTATCAGACGAAATTCAAAGAGCACAAGATTCAATTGATATTTTAAATAAAAAAGTAGATGAAGTATTGAGGTTGTTAAAGAATCAACCAGCACCAAAAACAGTGCAAATAAATACTCCTGTAGAAAATACTGTTGATGAAAAAGATACTTCATTAAAAAGAAGATCTGATGCTCCTTGGCGTCAAAGCACAATTACAAGAGCTGGAGGTGGAGGAACCATGTATTATTTAGTAGCAGATAGATATAAAAATAAAGATAATGTTGACCCAATAATTGAAAAATGGAAACGATTAGATTTCGATGCTAAATATATTTTTGAACCTGAAGGTAAATGGTATTATATATACTTAGATAGATTCGCCAAAGAAGAAGAAGCAGAAGATAAAATGGAGGAACTAGGACTTGGTAGTAAAACAAGGATGTTTGAAAATGATGACAATAAAGACGATTCAGCTATTAAAGTTAAAAAGAATAGTAAAGATGGTGTTTATGTTAGGAAATTAACCATTGGAGGTAGTGGAGAGAGTTATAAAGAACCTAAAACACAACCACCAGCAAGAGTGCGTACAATGTCGGCAATGAATGGAGTTGCACCGGGATATTATATACAAACTGTTGTGAATTCTAAAAAATCATTAGCTGATAGAAACGTTGATGAGTTAAGAAATGATAAAATTGATGCAGATTATTTTATAAATCCAGTAACAGGATATATGCATGTTTATATCTTTAAAACGGATAACAGAGAAGAGGCTATTGATATGTATAATAGTAATTTAAACGGATCATATTATGATCGAAAATCAATAGTTTACGTTAAATAGATTAAATTTGTAGATACATATATAATTATCCCCAATAATTAAATATCCCCCATATAATGATAAAAAAAATACTTTTTATAATAATTTTAATAACATCTCATTTCACTTTTTCACAAGAAGTAAAAATAGATGAAGGAAGTTTGAGGCCAGGAGAAAGAAAAGCAGATACTCCTTTTTCTCTTAGAAAAGAATTGTCTTTAAGAGGGAATTTAACCTTTATAGCTAACAATACATTAAATAGGTCAGGGCAAGGTAATGGACAATCTGCAAATAATCCGTATGATGGTCATGGACCTAACAGTGATAGTAACGGCGCTTCTAATATGGATTATATTGATATAGATACTGATCCAACTACATTTTCTTCAAGTAGTGCTACTTTAAGTTTGCCTACATGTTCAAAAGTTAGCTTTGCTGGGTTATATTGGGCAGCCATATATCCTTATCAGGATTGGGAGGATGAAGAGGATGGAATCAACACTAGAGATGATGATTTTAATGAAATGAAGTTTAAGTTACCAGGAGAAACTTCATATAGAGATATTGTAGCAGATAAGTTTGATACTACCGCAAGAGAGTTAATTTACGATGATGGTATTTCAACAGAAAAGCCATATGTGTGTTTTAAAGATATAACGGCTATGGTACAAGGGTTATCAGACCCTAATGGAGTGTATTATGGAGCCAATATAAAAGCAACTAAGGGAAAAGATACATTTGGTTCTAGTTTAGGATCGTCAGCAGGATGGATTTTAGTAGTAATTTATGAAAATGAAACAGAGTCACAAAAAAAATTCTTTGTTTTTGATGGATTTCAAACCATTAAAGTATTATCGGATGGTTCTCCAGGGGTATTTGATGTTCCTTTTTCTGGTTTTACAACTATCCCTGTAGGACAAGTAGAAGCAAACTTTTTAGTTGGTACTTTAGAAGGAGATCAAAAAATTGAACACGATACGTTTAATTTAGAAGATACTTCAGGAGTTTTTCAACCATTAACATCTGGTAATTTAAACCCTTCTGATAACTTTTTTAATAGTTCTATTACTTTTAATAATCAATATTTAACAGGTAGAACCCCTGATAGTAGAAATACGTTAGGATTAGATGCTGATCAATTTGAATTAAATAATACCGGAAATTCTTTAATAGGTAATAATCAAACTAGTGGTGTTTTTCGTTTCTCTACAGAGCAAGACACTTATTGGCCCTTTTTAGCAGCTTTATCTGTTGAGGTTATTGAACCTAAAGTTCAGTTAGTAAAAACTATTGATGATGGTACTGGTGTACCTAATAATTTAGCAGGTCAAGATGTAACTCTCGGTAGTTATTTGTGGTATGATATCGCATTTCAAAATGTAGGTACCGATGATGCTGTGTCTACAACAATAGTAGATGTTTTACCCAAAAATGTAGATTTATTACCTACTGATTTAATAGTGCCAGCTGGGGTAACTTATGTATACGAACCACCAACAGCGGCTAATAGCTTTAGAGGTAAATTAACTTTTACTATACCGAATAATTTAGTAGAGGAGAATGATCCTGCGTATTCGATAAGATTTAGAGTACAAGTAGCAGTTGATTGTAATGAGTTACGTGATGCATGTTCTAATATTATTCAAAATCAAGCATATGCGAACTATACTGGTAGAGAATCTGGAATAATTATTTCTAATGAAGAAAGTTTCGAAAGTTTAGATGTATGTAATTTTGGAGTGGTAGGTACATCAAATTTCTTAGTAGATATAGATAATTGTGCTTTCGAAAGAACACAAGCTTTATGTGGTACAGATGTAACATTAACTGCAGGTGATGGCTTTGATACCTATTCATGGACTGGTCCAAATGGATTTACAGCAAATACACAATCAGTTACAGTAACTGAGCTTGGTACTTATGTCGTAACAAGAGGAACAACATCTGTATGTAAAGAAGGTACAGAGACTATAACAGTTATTTCTTATGATACAGCACCAAACCCTTTAGCTCCTTTTGCAGATAGAATATTAGACACTTGTCCTAATAACAGTTTTGAATTAGCAGAAATATATTTATGTGGTGGTACGAGTTCAAGGGAAATTAATTTGTCTTCTTTTTCAGGTACTGCGACTACAGTTAGATGGTTTCAGTTAGATGAGAGCTCTTCTTGTATAGACGATAACACTTTTGATAATTGTGCTAATGTAGCTACAGACTGTACTTGGAATGAAGTAGGTAGTGGTGAGCTAACAAGAGATTTTACGGATGCAGGTGAGTTTAGGTTAGATGTTTTATATGATGGGCAATGTCCTATAAGTTATTACTTTAATGTTTATAAAGCAACCTTAAATCCAGTAATTGATGCAGGTGATATTATTTGTGGTACTCCAGCTGAAATGACAATAAGTAATATTCCTAATGGATATCAGTATAGTTTAAGTGGTATTACAGGTACTGCAACAGCAGGTTATTTTGTAGACTTTCAAGACAGTAATGTTTTTACAAATATTACCCAAGCAGGAGATTATAATTTAATAATAAGATTAGACGATACTATAGCAGCATCTTGCGAATATACTTTTCCTTTAATAATTGTACAAGCTTTAGATATTGAATTACAAGTTGAGCCAAAAGACATGCTATGTGCTGGTGAAGAAGCAACAATTAATGCGAGTATTAATGGAGTTCCAGGACCTTATACTTATGTTTTATATGAAGGAGCAACTACTGGAGGACCAGTGAGAGGAACCCAAACAGCAATTGCTGATAATAATTTTGAATTTAAAGTTACTGATGGAGGATTATATACAGTTGAAGTGTCAACACCAGAATGTTCTGCCACAGATACAGTATTAATTACCGAACCTTCTCAACTTACTTTAACTGCTTTAGGCATAAAAGATATTACGTGTTTAAACGGAGATAACCCTGGAACAATAGAATTAACAGCTGGCGGAGGTACTATAGTCGCTACTTCAGGTATTCCATATACCTTTGCTGTTTGGTCAGAGCCAGATGCAACTAATCCTAATGGTTACAGTGATTTATATACAAGTATTTCTCAGATTCAAATTTCTGATAGATTAATATCAGGAACAAATACTTATACTTACTCTGTTCCTAACGGAAATGAAGGAACTTATAGATTTGTAGTTATTGATAATAATGGTTGTTATACTATTTCTGAGCCAGTAGAAATAGAAGTTGAGCCAGTTTTAGTTTTTACAAATTCAGATACAAATATAACTTGTAATGGTTTAACAAACGGAACAATAGATGTAAATGTAAATGGAGATGATTTAGGATACTTAATTGAATATCGTTTAAATAATACTGGAACTTGGAGTACTTCAGGAAGTTTTACAGGCTTAGGAGTAAGTACTAATACAGTTAATATTAGAGCAACCAAAACAGGATACCAGTGTTTTTATGAAATTACAGACATTGAGATCACTGAACCACCTGCATTACAAGGAGGTAGCGCTGCGGCAACTTCTTTAGAATGTAACCCGACAGGAGGAACAACTTTAGGAACGATAACATTTACAGCACCTACTGATGGTACCCCTGGCTATTCATATTATTATAAGCTCACTACAGACGCCGACTATACTTTAGCTACTGTAGATAGTGGCTTAACAGTATCAGATTTACCAGCAGGTATGTATAATACTAGGGTTTTAGATGCTAATGATTGTTCATTAGATTTAAATAATGTTACGATTTCAGCTTTACCAGTAATTCCAGCTTTTACAGATGCAGTAACCTATAATTGTAATGGTACAGGAAATATAACTTTAACTGCACCAGC
>CANNGJ010000026.1 GCA_947504185.1 uncultured Tenacibaculum sp.
AAGCCTGTAAACACTGGGGCTACCACTTCTGGATTACAGCCTAAATCACCATCTTCATTCTCTGTGCTGATTACTGGTAATACATCATCAGAAGTTATAGTGAATATTTTTTCACAAATTTTTACTTGCTCACATTCATCTGAAACTTCATATTTTAAAGTTATTGCACCTCCACAAGCCAAAGGTGCTGTTAAGTTATTTATATTTATTTCTACATCATCTATAAAATATTTTTCTACAACTGTTCCATTTCCCCCTGAATAAGAGAAACCTGTTAGCCAAGTACTAAATGCTGTATTTATATCTTCTTGTGAAGTACAAGCGTCTATTGTTTGGTTATCTGGACATGCTTGATTTAAAGGTATTAACGGTTCACCATTTACTTCAAATACTTCTTCAGCTGTACAACCTACAATTCCAGGTGCAAATTGTAATGTAGCAGAAGCTTTATATGCTCCTGCTTCGGTTACTTCTAATTGATTTGTTGTTTCTCCTATAATTTCTACTCCATCTTTATACCATTTATAAGTAAATGTATTCCCTAGTGGTGAAGCTGTTACTGTTAATGTTACACTATCTTCTGTACAGGCTATGTCTTCTCCATCAATTACTATAGCAACCTCAGGCGTGTCTGCCAAATTAAATGGTCCTGCTAAATCTTTTAACTCTGCCGTAAATGAATCTGATGATCTTGTTTTTACAATCACACTACCTAACGGGCTCACACAATTTATACCTGGCGAACTACTTGAATCAAAACCTAAAGCAGTAGAATTAATAGCTATTTCAGCAAAAGTAGTTTGGCCATAATTTGCTACTATATTTCCTCCTTTATTTATCGTTCCCCAAGGTCCAGCTGGAACATCACTACCATCATTTACCTGAGCAAAAATAGCCTGTGATCCTGGTGGTAAATCACTTCTTAATTGTATTTCGGCATAACCATAATTCCCCGCTGCATTACCACCTGAATACTGAACATATCCATTATTATCTTGTTTAAACTCAAATGGTCTTAAAGACAAGGTGTTATGTGTATCGAAATAACTGTCTGGAACACCTACTAACTCTACCCAAACAAAAATCTTAATGATAGCGTTTGCCCCTCCATTAGCATAATTAACAGATAAAATGATATCTCCATGTTGCTCTACTGAACCATCTGGTTTAAATAAATAAGGAGTACGACCACCTGTTGCTGATAAATCTACAATTGATTGAATTGTACCTCCTACTAAATTTACTTTTTCTCTAAAGTATTCAAAATCTAAATAACTATCTCCACTGTCGTTTCTTGTTGAAGCTCCTAATAAGGCCCATTGATCTGTACCCACTGTTGCCCCTTCTCTTCTTAAATGCCCAAAAACATCTATAATATCATTTTTTTGTGGTACAGAAGCATCTGTAATTGTCCAAGTATTTGGATTATCATTATTTTTATCTGATCCTCCTGTAAACACGTTTGAATCAGAATTATTACCTTGAGCATTTTGATCTCTAATAAATACTGCATCAATCCACAATCTTCCATCTACTACCGTATAAATAGGTGTGCTCATTCTTATTTCTGCCGAAGCATTATCATCGACTAACAAGGCAGCTGTTGTTGCTGTTGGTGTCTCATCTATAACTCCTTTTCCAGAAGCTCCTAGAAACCAATCATCTGTTGCAAAAGGAAACGTCATTCCATTTGGAAATGAAACAATTCCTGAATACACATCAGCATCGATTCCGAAATTAGCATGTACGGATGATTCCGTATTCACCGTTTGTGCCTTAGCTACATTCATAGAAAATAAAAAAAGCACAACAAGAAAACTTGCCATACCTTTTGAGTATTCACTAATATTTTTAAGAATGCAGTCTTTTAACGTAATTAACACTGTTTTACAAAAAACAGTTTTCTTGCTATTAAACAACATATTGTAATGATTTACATAATTTGATTTTTTTTTATTATTAATAGGGTCGCCGCATACTAACATAACATGTTAGTTGTAAAATATCTGAATGAGAGATTTAAAAAGGGATGTAATAATAGTTATATTAATAACTTATGGTTAAATTTAACAGAGGAATCTTTTTTGTGAAGTGAATTTTGAGAAGTTTGATTAGTTAATTCACTTATACAAATTTAAGCAATTATTTAATACATAAAACATTAACTAAAATTTAACTAAGTAAAAAGGGTGATTTTCCTTATAGATAAAAGCTATTTATTTTGAGTTATGAACTAACTCATTCTCTTTTGTTTTTTGAAAAATGATATAGATAAACGTAGTGAGAACTTGGAATTAATAATAAGAAATAACAACCAATAGTAGTAAATAATATTTGTAAGTTTATTGATATACTTTTACCAATTCTTCAGCCTCTTTTTTAGCGCTCCAATTTTTCAGAATCTCAATTCTAGCCAACTCCCCTAATTCTGGAAGCTTATTTCTCATAAGTTCAAAAGCTAAACGCCTTAGCTCCTCTTTATTTCCTGCCTCAAATAAATATCCTGAATTATTATTTGATATTAATTCTGAATGAACTCCAACATCTTTAGTTGCTATTACCGTATTTTCACACGCCATAGCTTCTGCACAAACCAAAGAAAACCCTTCTGAAAAAGAAGGAACAACTGATATTTTTGATGCTTGGTAATAGGAAATTATATCAGAGGTTTCATCAATAAAATAGATTTGTTTACTTGCATTATAGCCTCCAACAATTTCTTTTAACTCTTCTAAAAATTGAGGCTTATCAACTTTACCAACAATAACTACTGCCCAATCTTTAAAACTATTTAATTCGGGACTTAAAGCTTCTAATAAAATTTTCTGCCCTTTTGCTTTTCGAACCCTACCTGCACAAAGAATAATATTTTTTTGAGAAATATTTTTTAACTCAACTTCTTTTTTGGGAATAAATGCATTTGTATCAACTCCATGAGAAACCTTAGTGTTTTTTATTCCTAAATTTTTATGCATCGAATCTGTTAAGGTAATTACCTCATCTGATTTCTTTAATAAAAACCTTGTTAACCTCGAAGGCGTAGTTTCTGCATGCCTTGTCGAAACCAATTTAAATTTAGCTCCCAACATTCGATACCATAGCATTTTTAAAATCTCATTATTTCTATGACAATGGATCACTACGTTTTTATCAGAGAATACTATTTTCTTAAAATCTGAATGAACAATCTTTCCTCCTTCAATGCCATATCCATAAAGATAAGCTTTGCATATTTTTTTAAGTTCTGGCATTACATTTTCAATGCTTCTTGTAACCCCTGTTCTTCTTTTATGAAAATGTGTATGTATTACTATAAGATCAGATTTCATTTACGCAAACCTTCTTTCTATAATTTCAAACAATCGTGTTTCATACTCTTCTTTCTCTGTCCAGTTATAATCTGGTTTTATCATTTTATTGATAAACTTCTTAACCTCTTTTTCTGTTTTAAAAGTATTTAATTGAGAAACCACTCTGTTAAAATCATTTTGATCTCCATTAAATAAATGTTTTACAAAAGCTATTCTATCATTTAAACCTATTTGGATTGTGCTTTGCAAATGATCGTTCAATGATTTTTTAGGCTCTGCTTTCTCAAATAAATCTGCCATTACATCTACCGAAATAGTATCTTGTAGTTCATCTTCAAGAGTTGGTGTTTTTTTATTACCAACATCTTTTACGTCATTTTTAACATCATCAGAATTTTCAAAAATTAATGATTCTAATTCATCAAAAGGCTGCTCTGTAATTTCTTCAACTACTTTTAGATCTATTTTCTCTTCAATTATTTCATTAATCACATCTCCTGCAATATCCTCAGCCTCTAGCTCTATCGCTTCTTCTAAATCATCTAATTGATGAACAACTTTATCCTCTTCTGCTAAAGGTTCTTCTATTTTATTTTTTTCAATTCTATTTTCTTCAGCCAACAAAACATCTTGCAATAACTCCTCTTTCGTTTTAGACGGATTCGGAGTATTGTTTACATACTCTTCTACATAAGCCAAAACCGAAAGCTTTTCATAAACCTCGTATGCTTTCTGTTTTAACTCAAACACATCTTCCTTATTTTTCATCTGTAAAATACTGTGTGCTAAACTGGTTAAATCTGATGCGAGTTTTTTGTGCATAAGTTGTTGTTTGATTTTAATTTTTGCTGCTAAATTTTAATAAATTTGTTCCTTGTTCGAAAGTAACACAAAAATCAATAATTAGAGCTTAAAATTACAAAATGTTTCTTGAAAATACAGTAAATCATACAGAACAATTTGGTTGGATTGAGGTAATTTGCGGCTCAATGTTTTCGGGTAAAACTGAAGAATTAATTCGTAGACTAAAACGTGCGCAGTTTGCAAAACAGCGCGTTGAAATTTTTAAACCATCGGTAGATACTCGTTACGACGATGAAGAAGTAGTATCTCACAACGATAGCAGAATACGATCTACACCAGTACCAGCATCGTCTAACATTCGTTTATTAGCCAATGATGTTGATGTTGTTGGAATTGATGAAGCTCAGTTTTTTGACGACGAAATCGTAGCGGTTTGTAACGATTTAGCAAACAGAGGCATTCGTGTTATTGTTGCAGGTTTAGATATGGATTTTAAAGGAAAACCTTTCGGTCCAATGCCTGCTTTAATGGCTACAGCAGAATATGTAACTAAAGTACATGCCGTTTGTACTCATACCGGTAACTTAGCACATTATAGTTATAGAAAAGCTCAAAGTGACGACTTAGTTTTATTAGGTGAAACTCAAGAATACGAACCTTTAAGTAGAGCTGCTTATTATAAAGCTATGCAAGAGCAAAACAACAAGAAAGAATCTTTATCAGATGAATAACCACGTAACTGTTTTAGAAATTAGTGCAGATGCTTTACAGCACAATCTTAATTATTTTAAGCAAAAACTAGACTCTAAAACTAAAATTTTAGCAGTTGTTAAAGCTTTTGGCTATGGAAGCGAATCAGTAGATGTTGCTAAAACCCTTCAAGATAAAGTTGATTATTTTGCAGTAGCATATACTAACGAAGGTGTTGTTTTACGTGAAGCAGGAATTAAAACTCCTATCATAGTTTTACATCCTCAGATTCAAAATTTAAAAGAAATTGTAAAGCATCGGTTAGAACCTAATTTATATAATTTTAAAATTCTAGATGCTTTTTTACAATTAGCTGATGAAGCACCTTTAATGAACTACCCTGTTCATATTAAATTCAATACAGGGTTAAATAGATTGGGGTTTTGGCATACTGATGTGCCAGCTATACTAACCCAACTAAAACAATCAAACAATATAAAAGTAACCTCTATTTTTTCTCATTTAGCTGCTAGTGATGATATTGATGAACAGGAATTTACCGTGGGACAAATTAATAATTTCGCTTACATTGTAAAACATATATATGAGCATTTAGGATATGAGCCTATGATTCATATTTTAAATACTTCTGGGATTGTAAATTACCCACAAGCTCAGTTCGATATGGTTCGTTTAGGAATTGGATTGTATGGTTTTGGAAATGATGAACAAGAGACTAGTCAATTAAAAAACACGCATACATTAAAATCTATCATCTCTCAAATAAACATAGTTCAACCCGGTGAAACTGTTGGCTACAATAGATCTTTTGTTGCAAACAAAGAAACTCGCAGCGCAACAATACCTATTGGACATGCAGATGGAATATCAAGAAAACTAGGTAATGAAGAAGGTTTTGTTATCATTAATAATCAACCCGCTCCTATTATTGGTAATGTTTGTATGGACATGATTATGGTTGATGTAACAAAAATAGATTGTAAAGAAGGTGATGAAGTTATTCTTTTTAATCATCAACAGCACATCGAATTTATGGCGCATAAATGTGAAACTATTCCGTATGAAATACTTACTGCTATATCACAACGTGTAAAAAGATTGGTTAAGAACTAATTTTTTTATATTTTTCAACTCAATTAACTATTAAAAATCAAATACATGGGAATGCTCAAAGAGTTTAAAGACTTTGCAATGAAAGGTAATTTAGTCGACATTGCAGTAGGTTTTGTTATGGGTGCTGCTTTTAACAAAGTAGTTGCTTCATTTACAGGAGGAATCGTTTCTCCTTTAATCGGACTTATATTTAACGCCGACTTTAAAGATTTAAAATACGTACTTAAAGAAGGTGTTGCAGATGACGCTGGAAAAATTACTGGTGAGATCTCAATGCTTTACGGTGAGTTTTTAACCAACATCATTGATTTTATTATCGTTGCATTTGTAATGTTCATGGTAGTAAAAGGTGTTAACAAAATGAAGAAAAAAGAAGAACCTGCTCCAGAAGAACCAAAAGGACCTAGTCAAGAAGAATTATTATCTGAAATAAGAGATTTATTAAAGAAACAATAATTTATATTAGAAACCCTACGCAATTAACGTAGGGTTTTCTTTTTACCAAGCAAAAGAAAAATGATTCTCTGCTTTTATTTCTTTTTTCAAACCTTCTATTCTTTCATACATTACACTAAAAAATAAATTACTATTTATTTCTACATTCCCTAATATTTTACTTGACCATCTTATTGTTTTATCAAAATACTCTTCTACTTCACTACAAGTATTCTTATCCAATAACCTAATATAAGACAAGCTAGAGTATGGCATTAGCGCTACATTTTTAAAAGACGACTTTAGGTAAACTAAATTATTTAGTGTTAAAATTTTATTGTGATACAAACAAAACTTAACCTTCTTATCTTTACTCCAATAACCTAAAGCTGCTTTTTTCTCAATAGATTTTACCATTTCACTAATTTCATCACACATAATAATTGCCTCTTCTTTTGTAATCGATTTTATTTTAAAAAAATAAAATATCTGATACAAACAATTATTAATTGTAGAATCACTCCATATTTCTGTAACTTTTATTTCTCTAAACGAGTTTTTAAACAGTGCTGAATTGAGCAACATTTGTTTATCTACAGAAAAATCACTCATTTTTTTTGGTAATTCTTTAGAAAAATCTGTTAATATGTTTAAGTAAGTATATGTCCTAAATTTAGAATACAAAGAGCCGGAAGGAATATGGTATACAGGAATTTCTCTTGCAGCAAGAATTAATTGTGAATTTTCTAATTTTGAAAATTCATTAATGTTTTTTGCTACTTTTTTATAAAAATCTTGTAAACCTTTTTTATCCTCCTTTAACAAATCATTTAAAGATACCTCATAATGTTTCGCTAATTTCATAGCTTCTTCTAACGAAAGAGACGTCTTTCTATTTATTCTTCTATATGATGCGTCATAGCTAATTCCTAAAACATCAGAAACTTCATCTACTAATAATATATTTTTTGGAAGTCGCTTAGATATCTCTGAAAAAAAATCACTTATATATTTACCCATAAAAATTAAAAACTCATTAGCAATTAATGCAATTAATATTTAAAAAAATTGCATTTTTCACAAAGCGACAACTTCGATTAATAGGTTACTTTGCAAAAAAATTAAGTTCTATGGGGGGGGAACCATTCTAATTATTAAATTAGACTTGGTTTTTAAGAGGCCTTCTCTTTACGAGAAGGCTTTTTTATATTAAAGATAATATACTTTAAGTAATAAAGCAACTATTTATGTTTGCCTTTTTCCCAACCGTGTTTTCCTAAATACTGCTCTCCAGATTCTACAGCACCTTCTTCAATAGAAGTTCCCATTGAATCATTCCAACGGTTCAAGTACCCAAAAAGAGAAATTACACCTAACATTTCAACAATCTCTCCTTCGTTCCAATACTTATATAATTCTTCCTTTATTTTTTCATCTACCATATTAGGAACCATTGATGCTGCTAATGAAAAATCTAATGCAGCACGTTCAGCATCAGAAAAAGCCGAATGCGTTTTATACTCCCAAATATTATCTAATTGCTCTTGTTCTGCTCCATAACGCTCAGCAGCACGAATTGCATGTGCTTGACAATATCTACAACCTGTTGCATTACTAGATACCCAAGCAATCATTCTTTTTAGAGCAGAAGTTACACGCCCTTCATTTGCCATAACAGCTTTATTCAAATTGATAAATGCTTTTGAAATGGCCGGACGACGTTGCATTGTTAATACTGAATTAGGACAAAACCCTAATGTTTCATTAAAAAATTCAGCTAATTCTTTTGTTTCAATATCATGCTCTGCTGATAAAGGCGTTACTAATGGCATAGTTTTATATTTTAGTTTTTATTAATCGCTTTTTATAGTAAGTTTGTGTAAGTGTTCGATAAATTTTGTCGACAAACACAAAACAACTTACGCAAGAAACAAAAAAAATATGGCTTCACATACAGTTACCACAGTTTGGAAAGAAAATATGCAATTTGAAACTGATAATCCGAGCGGACATAAAGTATTAATTGACACATCAGAAGAAAATGGTGGAAACAACACTGGTTTAGGACCAAAAGCAATGATGTTATCTTCTTTAGCTGGTTGCTCAGGATTAGATGTAGTTTCTTTATTAAAAAAAATGCGTGTTTCAATAGATGATTTTAAAATAGAAACATCAGGGGAATTAACAGAGGAGCACCCTAAATATTATGATAAAGTTTCTGTTGACTATCATTTTTATGGAACTAACTTAAACGAAGATAAAATCACTAAAGCTGTTGATTTATCTATAGAAAAATACTGTGGAGTCATGGAAATGTTTAGAAAATTTGCTGAAATAACAACAAGCATTCACTTTCATAATAAGTAAAAGCGACAATTGCTATGCGCTGGAAATTAAAACCAGAACCTAATAAAGAAAAAGTAGCCACTCTTTCTAAAGAATTATCAATCGATAAAACTTTGGCTAAAATTTTAGTGCAACGTAATATTGATTCTTTTGATAAAGCAAAGAAATTTTTTCGACCATCTTTGGAAGATTTACATGATCCTTTTTTAATGAAGGATATGGATATTGCTGTAAAGAGGATTGAAAAAGCGATTGCTAACAACGAAAATATTTTAGTGTTTGGCGATTATGATGTAGACGGTACTACTGCTGTTTCTTTAATGTCTTCCTATTTAAAAACAATTCACCCAAATATTGCAACCTATATTCCTGATAGATATGCCGAAGGCTACGGGGTTTCATACATGGGAATTGATTACGCCTATGATAATGATTTCTCTTTAATTATCGCATTAGATTGTGGTATAAAGGCTATCGATAAAGTAGCCTACGCATCTAAAAAAAATATTGACTTTATTATCTGCGATCATCACAAACCTGGAGCTGAAATTCCAAAAGCTATAGCGGTTTTAAATCCTAAGCAAATAGACTGTAACTACCCATATGACGAACTGTGTGGTTGTGGTGTTGGATTTAAATTGATTCAGGCGTTGGATTCTAAAAGAAATCAAACTATAAATGATTTGATTGAATATTTAGATCTGGTAGCTACAGCAATTGCGGCAGATATTGTTCCGATGACTGGCGAAAATAGAACTTTAGCTTATTTTGGGTTACAAGTTATCAATTCGCAACCAAGAAACGGAATTAAAGCCATTATTCATCAATTGCAAAAAAAGGAACTAACTATTACTGATGTTGTTTTTATTATCGCTCCGCGAATAAATGCTGCAGGAAGAATGAGGCATGGAAATCATGCGGTTGAATTATTAACTGAACTAGATTTTGATTCAGCTATAGAATTTGCCTCTTCTATAGAAAAGTTTAATTCTGACAGGAAAGAATTAGACAAAAAAATTACGCAGGAAGCTCTACTTCAGATTGAAGAAAACGAAGAAACTGAAAAATTCACTTCAGTAGTTTTTGATGAAAATTGGCACAAAGGAGTTATCGGAATTGTAGCTTCAAAATTAATAGAAACTTATTATAGACCAACATTAGTATTCACAAAAAGTGGTGATAAATTAGCAGCATCGGCAAGATCCGTAAGAGGGTTTGATGTGTATAATGCACTAGAACAATGCTCTGAATTTATTGAGCAATTTGGCGGACATAAATATGCTGCGGGCTTAACCTTACTTCCTGAACAGTACGAGAATTTTAAAAACAAATTTGAAGAAGTAGTTTCATCAACTATTGATAAACAATTATTAATTCCTGAAATTACTATTGATACAGAAATTGACTTATCTGAAATTACTCCTAAATTTTACAGAATAATTCAGCAAATGGCTCCTTTTGGCCCACAAAACATGAAACCTATTTTCTCTACTACTTCTGTAAGAGATAACGGTTATGGAAAACAAGTTGGCGCAGATAAAAGTCATTTAAAACTAAACATTATTTATGGCTCTGACAGAAAAACGTATGGAGCTATTGGTTTTGGCTTAGGGAATAAACTACCTGTAATTCAAAATGATTTCGACATCGCATATACTTTAGATGAAAATACTTGGAATAACCATACCTCAATTCAACTTTCTTTAAAAGATCTAAAATAATTATTTAGAACAAGTCTAAATAATTTATATATTTGTCTTCTTATCAAAAATATTATGGAAGGCATTAAAAAAATATATTCTAATGATATTGGGATTTCTTTTGAATGGAAAGACTCGAATTCTAACTTAACTCAAATCATTTTTAGAGACACTGGTTTTCATTTAAATGAAAACGAGATAGAAGAATTCTTAGAAAAAATATCAGACTCTAAGGAGCAAAAAAACTGTGCTACCTGTACCAAAGGAGATGACTGTAAATCAATTTTATTACAAACACCATCAAGTAAAGTAAGTATGGCTGTTTCTAAAATAGAATTAGGTCAAATAGATGATTTAATAAAAGGGACTCTATTCCAAATAAGATTGAATAATTATTTAGACAGTTTGTGTAAAAATTAAAAGAGCTTGCAAAAACTTGCAAGCTCTTTTAATTTTATTTCTCTTTAATCAAGTACATGTATACCGGATAATGATCACTATATCCTCCAGTATATTTCCCCCAAGAAAAGCTTCTAAAAGGATATCCTTTATAACGTCCTTTTTTCTGAGTTAAAAAACGCTTATTAAAAATTCCTGATTTAAACATTTTAAAAGAAGAAAAATCTTTTTCTCCTTTATCTAACAAGGGAGAAGTAATTAAGATTTGGTCAAATAAATTAATGTTATCTCTATATCCTAATGTATTAAACCCTCTACGAAACATATTTTCATAAGGATTATATAAATCTCCTTCTTTTACATTTTTCTTTTTTGCTTTCGCTTTTAAAACAGTTTTGATACTAGAATTGATAGGGTCATCATTAAAATCTCCCATAACAATTATTTTAGCATTAGAGTCATCCTCTTTAATCTTCTCTATTATCTGAGTTACTTTATATGCTGCTTTTTCACGCAATGGTCTACTTTTAGCCTCACCTCCTCTACGAGATGGCCAGTGATTTACAATTACATGTACCAACTCGTCATCTAAATACCCTGACACCCATAAAATATCACGAGTATATACTTTTCTGTTTTCGCTATATATATTAGGATTGAAAGCTTCAAAATGAATAGGTTTAAAATATCTTTTCTGATATAGTAAAGCTACATCAATACCTCTTTTATCAGGAGAATCGAAATGTATAATTCCGTAACGCTTTTTCTTTAACTTATCGGTAGCAACTAAATCTTCTAATACTTTTTTATTCTCAACCTCTACAACTCCAATAAGAGCAGGACTTGTTTTAGCTTTATCAGCTCCTAATTGTAATAAAACATCAGATAATTTTTCTAGTTTATCGTTATATACTTTTTCTCTATCCCCCTTCAATTCCATCATTGGACTTGCTTCATCATTTTTCTCCAAGTCATTAACCGTATCAAAAAGGTTTTCTAAATTATAAAAACCTACGGTTCTAATTTTATATTCTTTTTGTCCTTGCTGAGCGAATGATGAAATCGACACAAGAACTACAATTAAAAGTGATGCTATTTTTTTCATTTAATAAAATTTACGCGGCAAAAATAAAACAAAATTTAAGCCAAAAAACTATTACTCATAAAATAATACATCTCATAATGTTAATTTAACATAACCTTTCCTCAAAATTTGTTAATTTTGCGTCCCTTTTCTAATTTCTAATTTGGAAATAGGATTAATCAATTAAATATTTTATAAACAATCATTTATGAGAAATTTTACATTATCAATGTTACTGATTTTTTCAAGCATATTTGCTATGAATGCTCAGAATATTGTAAAAGGAATCGTGATAAATAGCGATTCTGAAAAACCTCTACAAGGTGTTTCTGTAAGTGTAAAAGATGTTAATAGCACTACTGATGCTAATGGCGCTTTTACATTAAACGACCTAGCCGACGGAAGACAAGTTGTAGTTGTATCTTTTAACGGGTTTGAAACCCAGAATTTTCCAGTTCAATTATCAGGCAAAGAAGTTGATCTAGGTACTATCTTAATGTATGAAGATATATCTGAAGACCAAGACTTAAGTACAATTACTATTACTGATGATGAATTAAGTGATGATGCAAGTTCTGCAGATAATATTTCTGGATTACTACAAGCTTCTAGAGATTTATACTTACGTACTGCAGCATTTGAATGGAGTTCATCTTTTTACAGAATTAAAGGTTTAGATTCTGAAAACGGTAAGGTTCTTATAAATGGAGTTGAAATGAATAAACTATACAACGGTCGTCCACAATGGAGTAACTGGGGTGGTTTAAATGATGTTTTAAGAAACCAAGAATTCAGTAATGGTTTAGCGCCTTCTAACTACACTTTTGGTGGAGTTTTAGGTTCTACAAACATTAATACTCGTGCTTCTGAATACAGAGAAGGAGGAAGAATTAATTATGCTTCATCAAACAGAAGCTATTCTCACCGTTTAATGGCGATGTATGCATCTGGTTTAATGGAAAACGGATGGGCAATAACAGCTTCAGGAAGTAAAAGATATGCAGATGAAGGGTTTACTGATGGAACTTCTTATAATGCACATTCTATCTTTGTTTCTTTAGAAAAGCAAATTAACAAAAACCATAGCTTAAACTTTACTGCTATTCAAGCTCAGAATAACAGAGGTAAATCTGCAGCTAATACAGATCAAGTTTATGATATTAAAGGAATTAAATACAATCCTTATTGGGGATATCAAAATGGAAAAATCAGAAATTCTCGTATAAAGAGAGTTGACGAACCTATTGTAATGTTAAATCATTATTGGAACATAGGAGATAAAACTACATTAAACACTGGTGTAGCATATCAATTTGGTGAAATAGGAAATAGTCGTATTGATTTTAATGGTGGTAGCGACCCTAGTCCTACTTACTATAGAAATTTACCAAACTTCTACCTAAATAATCCTAATGACCCTAATAACCCTAGTACTGAAGATTATGCTAATGCTTATAAGTCTTTAGTAAATTTTCAAAATGATGGACAATTAAACTGGCTTGATTTATACGAAGGAAATAGAAATGAAGGAAACAACGCTAGATTTGCACTTTACGAAGATCGTAATGATGACAAACAGTTAACTGTAAACACTATTTTAAATACAGAATTAACTGATAACATTACATTAAACGGAAGTTTAGAATATAGAAAATTAGATTCAGAGAATTTTGCAAATGTTTTAGATTTATTTGGAGCTACTGGTTATTTAGACATCAATAAATTTGGAGATCCTTCGAAAGATGATTTTCAAAACGATTTATTAAATCCTAATAGAGTAGCAAGAGAAGGTGATAGATTTAAATACAATTACAATTTAGAATCTGAAGTATATGGTGGTTTTGCACAACTACAATTTAAATATAACAAAGTAGATTTCTACATTGCTGGTTCTGCTCATAACACTACACATCAAAGAGATGGTTTGTATAAAAATGGAATATTTCCTGGAGATGCAACCAACCCAGCAGTACCTAATTCTTTTGGTAAATCTAAAAAGTTAGACTTTTTTGGTTTTGGAGCTAAAGGGGGGGTAACTTATAAAATTTCTGGACGTCATTTATTAGACTTTAATGGAGGTTATATTAGTAAAGCACCATCAATTCGTAATTCATTTGCAAACTCAAGATCAAACAATTTAACTGTTGCTGATGTAAGTAGTTTAGAAAATGAAAAAATAATGTCTTTTGATGCTAGTTATATTTTAAGAACTCCTTTCGTTACAGGTAGATTAACTGGATATTACACAGGGATACAAGATGCTACAGATATTGCATTCTTCTTTACTGGTGGTAATAATTTATTTATCCAAGAAATTGTAACAGGAATAGATAAAAAACATATTGGAGCTGAATTAGGTATTGAAGCACAAGTATTATCTACACTTAAATTAAAAGCCGCTGCTAACTTTGGCCAGTATACTTATGACAACAATCCAAATGTAGCTTTAGCTACAGAAATTAGTGGTGAATCTGAAGATAGAGGTTTTGACGAAAGAGGAGTTAGAGATTACGGGCAAGCAAGTCTTAAAGATTACAAAGTAGCTTCTGGACCGCAAAAAGCATACTCTTTTGGTTTTGAATATAGAGATCCTGAGTATTGGTTTGTAGGTGTTACAGGAAACTATTTAGATGAAGCCTATGTTGATCCTTCACCTATTAAAAGAACAGCTTCTTTTATTTCTGATGATGGACAGCCTTTCCCTGGGTACGATCCTGCAGTAGCAAGACAATTATTAGCTCAAGAAAAATTTGATGGATATTTCACATTAAACGCTATTGGAGGTAAAACTTGGAAAGTAGGTAAAAACAAATACGTTGGTTTCTTTGCAAGTGTGAGTAATATACTTGATAAAGAATTTAAAACAGGAGGATATGAGCAAGGTCGTACAGCTAACTACGAGTTAGAGAAAAATGACCAAGCTGAAGGAAATGATAATTTTGGTAGCAAATACTGGTATGGTAGAGGTGCTACTTACTTCTTAAATGTAAATTATAGATTTTAAAAAAAAACACTAAAAATGAAAACAAAAAATATATTTAAATTCGTTGCAATATTTTTTATTGCTTTATCTTTTTCTTCTTGTGTAGAAGATGGAGATTACACAATTCCAACAGTAGGAGAAGACCAACAATACGCTAACTTAAAATCTTTAAGTGAAATTGCGGCATTGTACCAAGGTGATATTGTAGATTTTGATGAAGACATTACTACTTTTGGTTATGTAATTTCTAACGATAGAGAAGGTAACTTCTTTAAATCTATAATTATTCAAGATAATCCTGAAAATCCAACAATTGGTTTTGAGGTAAGGATTGACGATGTTAACCTAAATGCTAGATATAATGTAGGTAGAAAAGTTTACATTAAGCTTAAAGGACTAGCTTTAAGTAAATACTTCACTACATTTCAATTTGGTGTAAGAGAAGGAAACAACGTAAATAGAATTGGACCTAATGACTATGTTAATTTTATTGACAGATCTTCTGAAATTGCTGATATAGTACCTACTGTATTAAAAACAACAGAATTAACTGATTCGCACATTAACACATTAGTGAAAATTAACGATTTACAATCTGAAACACAAGGGTTAACTTATGCAGATCCTACTAGCACCTTTTCTCAAAATAGATATTTTCAAAGTTGTGAAACTTTTGAAACAATTATTATGAGAACAAGTGGTTTTGCTGACTTTAAATCTTTACCTATTCCAGATAAAAAAGGAAGTGTTACTGCTATTTTAAATAAGTTTAGAGATGATTATCAATTATTAATAAGAGACACTAACGATGTTGATTTAACAGAAGAATATGGATGTTTCAACAACCCAACTGCTGCATCTTTAGCAGATATCAAAGCATTATTTACAGGTACTGAAATTACAATTTCTCAAAATTCTAAAATAAAAATTGTTATAACTTCTGATTTAGCGAAAGGTAATACTTCTAATCAAAATGCATTTGCTCAAGAAGGAACAACAGGTATCGCATTACGTTTTAGCGAAGCTTATGACCTAAATTTAGGTGATGAAATAGAAATCTCTGTAGGAGGTACAAAACTTAGCGAGTACAAAGGATTATTACAATTAAACTTATCTAACTCAAACATCATTGGTAAAACAGCAGGAACTTTACCTACTCCAGAAGTGATTACAATAGCACAAGCTTTAACTGGTGATTATGAGAGTAGATTAGTTACTATTGAAGGAGTTCAGTTTAAAGATATTACTAAAATGTATTCTGGAGGAAACTCTTTTACTTCTGATTGTTCTGATGAGTTAAAAACTTACTTCAGAAGTGGTTCTACCTTTTCTAGTAATCAAGTAAGTGACAAAAAAGGTTCTTTAACTGGTGTTATGACCGATTTTGATGGAGCTCAAATCTACTTAAGAAGCGAAGCTGATGTTAACTTTACTGAAGACTATGCTTGTGGATCTACAGGTGGTGGTACTGGTTCTGGTGATGCAGATTTATTCATTTCTGAATATGCTGAAGGATCTAGTAATCATAAATATATAGAAATATATAATGGTACTGGTGCTGCAGTTGACTTATCTAAATATCAAGTTTGGGGTTCTTCAAATGGTGGAGGATGGAAAGATGCTAGACAGTTACAATTAACTGGTACTTTAGCTGATGGTGATGTATTTGTTATTGCTACAGATCAAGCTGACACTACGATTCAAGCTCAAGCTGATATGTCATTACCATATGAAAGTCCAGTTCACCACAATGGTGACGATGCCATTGGTTTAGCAAAAGATAATGGTTCTGGAACATATGAATTAATTGATGTTATTGGAGAACCAGATAATAGACCTTCTGATGGTTGGGACGTAGCTGGAGTTTCTAAAGCTACTAAAGATCATACACTAATTAGAAAAGCATCAGTTACAAAAGGTAATACTGATTGGGCTGCAAGTGCAGGAACAGATGCGGCTACTTCTGAGTGGGAAGTAAAAGATCAAAATGACTGGACTTCAGTAGGAGTAAGATAATCTCTTTATTATAAAATATTAAAAACCCAAGTTTTAAAACTTGGGTTTTTTTATGCATCTTTATGTCGTAAATAGTAATTATGTTTTCAAGCAAGAGGATAACAAGAGCCTTTAATCAAGCAAAAAAGCTTCCTTTAAATAAAGAGTCAAAATACATCCTGTTTTCAGATTGTCACAGAGGTGACAATAGTTTTGCTGATGATTTTTCTCATAACCGAAAAATATTTCATCATGCCTTATCTCAATACTTGCAAAACGATTTTACTTATATAGAATTGGGAGATGGTGACGAACTTTGGGAAAACAAGTTCGTAAACATTTTTAATGCAAATAAAGATGTGTATTTGTTGTTAAAGGAGTTTCACGAAAAGAACCGTTTACATTTTATTTGGGGAAATCATGATATGGATTATCGAAACCCAAAGAAAATTGAAAAAAACCTACATTACTATTACGATACTGCTGATGGTAAAGAGAAAGAACTAATGATAGGGGTTTCTTTTTCTGAAGCTATTCGATTAGAACAAGAGGACTGTAAATCAATTTTTTTATTACATGGTCATCAAGCTGATTGGTTTAATTATACCTTTTGGCGTTTCAGTAAATTTCTTGTTAAAATTTTATGGCGTCCACTACAACTAATCGGTATTAGCGACCCTACGAGTCCTGCTCAAAATTTCAAAGAATTAATTAAGGTTGAAAGCCGTTTAGAAAAATGGATTAAAAGCAATAACAACCAAATGATTGTTACTGGGCATACACATCGCCCTCGTTTTCCTTCACCTAATGAGTTACCACATTTTAACGATGGTAGTTGCGTGCATCCAAGGTGTATTACAGGGCTTGAAATTGAAAACAATCAAATAACACTTATCAAATGGCATGTAGTAACCAACGAAAACGGAACCATGCAAATTGTAAGAGAAATACTTGAAGGTCCAGAAGGAATATCTCAATACATTTAAAATTAACTTAACATTGGTAACTTTAAGTTAAACTCATTATAACAATAGCATAAACCTCACTTAATAATTAGTTAAAAACTGTCTATTACTTTTGATATATCTTAAATTAAGATCTATAAGTCATTAGATATATTAGTTTTTGTCGACTTTATATTTGGCTAACTGCCTTTGGCCGAGGCAGTTTTTTATTTAATACACGATTAACAATAAATTAACATTAGTATTAGTTATTTGCAGCGACAAAAACTAATAAACAACAACTAATGAAATTTAAAACAGCACTTACTCTTGTAAGTATGTTTGTGCTATCGTATGCACACTCACAAACCGAAAATGCCCCTAAATTTGGAAAAGGATTATTTAATTTAGTAGGTAAAGACAGTACTTGGACAATGAAAATTGGCGCAAGAATGCAATTTTTAACAACTGCTCAATGGGATTCTGATTCTGACGGCTTGTCAAATCCTTCTTCATCTTTTTTAGTTAGAAGAGCACGTTTAAAATTTGACGGATTTGCTTTTTCTCCTAAATTGAAATATAAATTAGAGTTAGGCTTAAGTAACAGAGATATTGGCGGTGCTTCAGAATTTACTAACAACGCTCCTAGATACATTTTAGATGCTGTTTTAAAATGGAACTTCCACGAGAACTTTGAATTATGGGTTGGTCAAACAAAATTACCAGGAAACAGAGAACGTGTTGTTTCTTCTGGTAATCTTCAAATGGTAGATCGTTCTTTATTGAACAAACGATTTAATATTGATCGTGACATGGGATTACAATTAAGACATCACTTTAATTTATCAGACAAGTTTATCGTTCGTGAAGCTTTATCTATCGCTCAAGGAGAAGGGAGAAATGTAACTACTGGTAACTTAGGAGGTCATCAGTACACTGCTCGTTTAGAGTTCTTACCTTTTGGTAACTTTAAAAGCAAAGGAGATTATAAAGGAAGTGATTTAAAGAGAGAAGAAACTCCAAAACTTTCTATTGCTACTAGCTATGATTTTAACAACAACGCTGTTAAAAACAGAAGTAATCAAGGATCATACATGAAAAATGATGTTGGTTTTTATAAAACTAATATTTCTACTGTATTTGTTGATGCAATGTTTAAGTATAAAGGTTTTTCATTTATGGGAGAATATGCACATAGAGATGCTAAAGATCCTATTGCAAAAAACTCTGACGGAACACCAACTGGAGACATCGTACAAGTAGGTAATGGTCTTAATTTACAAACGGGTTATTTATTCTCAAAAAGATGGGAAGTATCTGGTAGATATACAAACATAGCTCTTGACAAAAATATTACTGGTAAAGGATCAGAAAATCAGTATACTTTAGGGCTATCTAAATACATTGCTGGTCATAAACTAAAAGTACAAACAGACGTAAGTTATTTAGATTTAGCATCTAGTACAAACGAACTAATGTACCGTTTACAAGTTGACATTCACTTTTAAAAAAAATAACGTAAACCTAACATGAACACTGAAATAGTGTTTGTAGATTTGCAAAAAAAAATAAAAACTAAAAAATGGGAGATCCATATATTTTAATGCTTGTTGCTTTAGCTGTTTTAGCTATTGTCGATTTAGTTGTAGGTGTTAGTAACGATGCTGTTAACTTTTTAAATTCAGCTATCGGTTCTAAAGCCATCAAGGTTAGAAACATCATGATTATTGCTAGTATTGGTGTTTTTATGGGAGCAATTACTTCTAGTGGTATGATGGAAGTAGCACGTAAGGGTATTTTTAACCCTAACATGTTTATGTTTCAAGACATCATGTTCATATTTATGGCGGTTATGATTACTGATATTTTATTGTTAGATATCTTTAATTCATTAGGTATGCCTACCTCAACAACGGTATCTATTGTATTTGAATTATTAGGGGCTGCAGTATGTGTGTCTTTAATTAAGATTTCTGCTAACGATTCTCAATCTATTGGAGATATCTGGAACTACATTAACCATAAAAAAGCAATTCAAATTATAAACGGAATACTACTTTCTGTTGTTGTTGCTTTTTCTGTAGGTGCGCTTGTTCAGTTCATTTCAAGATTAATTTATTCATTTAATTTTGAAAAAAGAGCAAACTATATCAACGCTTTATTTGGTGGTTTTGCGATTACAGCAATCACATATTTCATCATTATAAAAGGAATGAAAGGAACTCCTTTTTATAAAGATATTAAGCATTTAATTGAAGGAAATACCTTAGCAATTATTGCAGGAAGTTTTGTTGTTTGGAGTTTAATCTCTCAAGCTTTAATTAGCTTCTTTAAAATAAATATTTTAAAATTAATTATTGGAGTAGGTACATTCTCTTTAGCAATGGCCTTTTCTGGTAACGACTTGGTAAACTTTGTAGGTGTACCAATCGCAGCTTGGAACTCTTATGAAGCATGGTCTGCTTCTGGAGTAGATGCTAATGCTTTCTCAATGGGAATTTTAGCTAAAAAAGTACCATCTAACGTTTGGTTATTATTAATTGCTGGTGCAATTATGGTAGTTACTTTATGGACTTCTAGTAAAGCTCAGAATGTAATTAAAACTGGTATCGATTTATCTCGTCAAGGGGAAGGGCACGAAAAGTTTCAACCTAACCCTTTATCTAGAGTTGTAGTAAGAGCTGCTATGGGAATTAACGCTGGTATTAGCGCTATTTTTCCTGCAAAAACATTAGCTTTTGTAGATTCTAAATTTCAAAAACCTGTAATTGAGTTACCAAAAGATAAGACTTATGAAATGCCTGCTTTCGATTTAGTAAGAGCAGCTGTTAACTTAATTGTAGCTGGTATCTTAATTTCTATTGCAACTTCAATGAAGTTACCTTTATCTACAACGTATGTAACGTTTATGGTAGCAATGGGTACATCTTTAGCAGATAGAGCTTGGGGACGTGAAAGTGCAGTATATAGAGTTGCTGGTGTAATTAATGTTGTTGGTGGTTGGTTCTTAACTGCTATTACTGCTTTTGTAGCTGCTGCTATTGTAGCTTACTTAATTAGCTTTAACATGGTAATGATTCCTGTTTTATTATTAGTGGTAGCACTTTTAATTGGTAGAAATACACTAATTCACAGAAAAAAATCTAAAGAGGTAAAAAAACAAGTTCATTTTGAAAGAGCTGAATTAATTACTATTAATGGAGTAATTGAAGAAAGTGCTGATCATATTGCTGAAGTTGCAACACGCGTAAACAAACTATACACTAGTGTTGTAAATGATTTAGCTAAACACGATTTAAACAAGTTACGTAAAACTGATAAGCACGTAGGTAAGTTAAATGATGAAATTGATGGTTTAAAAGATGGTGTATTCTACTTTATTAAATCATTAGATGATACATCTGTACAAGCAAGTAGATTCTACATTTTAGTTTTAGGTTACTTACAAGATGTTGCACAATCTATTAGTTATATTTCTAGAGCAAGTTTTAAACATGTTAACAACAATCATAAAGCCCTTAAGAAAGGACAATTAAAAGATTTAAAACATATTGATAACACTTTATCTACATTATTAGAAGATATTAGTAAAGCATTTGAAAATAGAAGCTTTGATAATTTAGAGAATATCATTAATGAAAAGAAAGAGTTATTAAAAGATGTTTCTGCTTCTATCGAAAAGCAAGTTGCTCGTATTAGAACAGATGAAACAAGTCCAAAAAATACTACATTATACTTTAGTATTTTAATTGAAACACAAGATTTAGTTTCTGGTCTTATGAGTTTATTAGAAACGTATGAAGAATTCCATATTAGTACTAAAAACATTTAAGATTAGTATATAAAAACAAAAAACCGAGCTTTTAAAGCTCGGTTTTTTTATACTCTATTTTATTTCCTTTCTTATTTCTTCATTGGTCTCATTAAACCCTCTTGAGCTACCGAAGCAACTAATTTCCCATCTCTTGTGTAAATGTTTCCACAAGCAAAACCACGTGCTCCAAATGAGTTCGGACTCTCTACTGAAAACAGCATCCAGTCATTAAAATCAAAATCGCGATAAAACCACATAGAATGATCTAAACTTGCCATTTGTGTATTCCCAAAATTAGCAACACTTGCATTCGGATTTAAACAAGCTGTTAAAATATTGTAATCAGATATATAGGTTAAAATTTGTTGTTTAATCGCTAACTCTAGATTTGAAGAATCTCCTTTTAACTTAAACCAAACATCAACAACTGGAGGTAAATCTTTAGCATCTAGCGGATTTACAATTTGAACAGGTTTAAAATCAATAGGGCGTTCTATACTTAAAAAAGCTTTCATTTTCTTAGGTAAAAAATCACCAAACTGATCTAACATATCTGTCCAACTAAACAATTCTTCTGGTTGTTTTATATCTTTTTTTATTGGCATTTGATGCTCATGTCCTTCTTCTTTCTTATGAAAAGAGCAAGCCAATATAAAAATAGTTTTATCGTTTTGATGCGCCGTTACTCTTCGAGTAGAAAAACTACCTCCATCACGAATAGTTTGAACATTATATGTAATCGGGATTTCAAGGTTTCCAGCCTCTAAAAAATAAGAGTGTAACGAATGTAGTATTCTTTCTTTTGGAACCGTTCTATACGCTGCATTTAAAGATTGTGCCAATACTTGACCTCCAAAAACATTCGGACTACCAATATCTTTACTAACTCCGTTATAATTATTATCTCCTATATCATCAAGGGTAAGTATTTTTAATAACTCTTGTGTGTTTTTCATTTTTAACTAAGCTTTTTTAGTTTTGAAAGGAAGTTTCTGTTTAAATTCAGAAGGTTGAATTCTTTTTAAAAACAATTTTAAAATACCATTTGGTATCGATTTTTTATGGCGTAAATAGATTGTTAAATCCTGAGGAATAGCTCCAACCGAGCTTTTTATTTCGCTTGCAGTTCTACCAAAATTAATTGCTTTTACTTTTTTACTAATTCCTAAAGAAATATAATCATATAGCATTCTTTGGTACACAGCATAATCTCTGTTGTACTTATAATCTATACCTACAAAATGAGCATCTAATGAATTCTGATTAATAATTCCTGACAAGAAACCTACAACCTCATCTTCTAACCAGTAAACTTTTAAAATATAATCTTCTCCTAAGTTTTCTTTTAACGATTTATAGGTTTGTAAATCAAAGTCTCCTAAATTAAAACTTGCTTTGTTAGACACTGTCTTATAAAGCTTCGTCATTTTAGGCAACAATTCGTCTAAGTTCTCTACTTTAATTTCTTCGATTCTTAAATGAGAACTCAGTTTTAAAGTTCTTCTCGCTTTTACTCTAAACTTTGTTTTAAATGCAGCTAAATAATCATCAAAAGTATTCCAATCCTCATCTAAATGAAGCATCATGTTAGGTTCTACTTTAAACGAATTGTATCCTTCTTCGTAAAGTTCATCAGTAATATAAAGCGACTCTTTTTCAAAATCTTTTAACATGAAGGCGTCAGCAGAATTTTGAGCATTGATATTAGAAAACTCTACAACAGCTTTTGCTATTTGTCGAATTACTTCTTTTTTATCTTGACCATCTTTAATAAAAACTCCGTGCTCTCCGCTTACAAAAGTGTTACCACAAGTAAGTACTTTAAATGGTTTTTCAGGAGAGATTATTCGTAGTTTTCTACCCATACACTTCACCCATTCTACAATAGATTGCATGTCATTTTGAACACTATCTAAAAAGAAATTTACAATTTGGACTGTAGCTAAAGCTATTGCCTTATTAGCTTCATCAAACAACACAACATAAGCAAATTGTATATCTGAATTATGCTTTTCGAGCGATTTTAAATATTTTGGATGAAAGTATAAGTTATTAATACAATCTAACTGAGTCCATACCGTATTAGGTATTTCTTGTATCGAAGAATAGTATTGAGTATTAAGTGTATGGTTATTACAAGATAAAAAATTCACAGATCCCCTTCTAATTTGAGTGTAAAGTACTAAAAGTTTATGAGATTAAAATAATACTTATTTTTAAAGCACTCCTTTATTCCAAACAGGAACTTTAAAGACTTTACTTATTTTTACTGTATCACTAAGGATATACTGTTTATCTCCATGATTTAATAAGTTAAAGCGTACTGCTTCTTTAGTTATTAAATTTAATTCATAACAAAAATATCCTCCAGATGATTTTCCTTCTATAAATTTCTCAAGTAATTGAAGAGCATAAACCTGTTGAAAAGGAATTATTTCGCCTCCAACTATTATTTTTCTCTTTCGCATATGTAGATGGACTTTAGCACTAGTTGTTATTAATAAAAAAATACCTACTAGTAAAAAAACACCTCCAGAGGTAAAAAATAATTTTCCTCCCTCCATAAAAGTCATTGTCTTTTTAGAAAGTTCAAAAAACTCAATAAAAGACCATATTATATAGTTTGCTCCTATTAAGAAAAAACTCCAAGCTACAAACTTCATATACGAGCTCGAACTAATTTTATAACCCGTGTTTGTTTTCTTTAAATACTCACTTAAAAAGTTACTTCCAGATCCTTCGGTGGCTTCCCATGAGATTTGTTGACCAATTACATCTTGCGAAAAATCCCCAAAAGTAAATGAGACCTCTTTGTTTTTAGGTGAAGTCTTTTTTATTTTTACCCAATAACTAGAACCAAACATCCCTGTAAACATAAAGATCAGGACAAGTAACATTCCACCCGTTTTATAATATAAATATCGTTGCTTTTCAAAACCTAGTTTTTTAACAGATACTGTAATTTCTAAACGTTTTATCTCATTTAATTTTTTTCTTGTTGGCTGCTTAAGTTGTTTTAATGAGTCTAACTTTTTTACCTGCTGATTAAGTCCAATTTCTTGTTGATTAAATACCTCGTATTTAGTTTGCAATTCTGGCATTATTACAAAAAAAAAATTCCTATTGGAATTAATAAAAACAACCAAGAGCTGTTGAAAGTAAGTCTATTCATAGTACGTATTAGAAATAAAAAAACCATTACAATTCTGTAATGGTTTCTTCTAATTTGAAATTTATTTATTTACAAAAAGGAACTACAAAAGTACCTTCAATTATATTTTCTCCACTGTTAGAAGAGGCTTTAATTTTTCCTTTTATCTCACTATCAGAAATAGATTCTACAACGACAGTACTTTGTAAAACATTTAAAGGTGTTTCTCCTTTTTTACCAAATACTACATTGGCTTGGGTTGTTAACCCAACTTTGTTTTCTACATAAGTAGAAACATACAATGTATAATCGAAAACATCAGAACTACAATCTGCTACAATATTCGTAATATAAATATTTAACTCACCATCAGAAGATTGACCACCAGACGTTTGAGTTCCGACTAAAAAAGCCTGTCCTCCTTTAGCTGCAAAAGATTCACCAAATACTTTTCCTTCTAAAATAGTGTTTGCCACTCCTAAATCATCAGAGTTATCAGATGAACATGCTGAAAAAGCAAATACCATTACTAAAACAATAATTTTAACTAATTTTTTCATTTTTTATATTTTTTTGAAGTTGTGAAAATAGTTAAAAAGCAAAAAACCACAAACAAAATTGTTTGTGGTTTTATTATCATTTTTATCTTCTGAAAACTACCCTACAATATTGATAATTTTACCTGGTACAATAATTACTTTCTTAGGTGTACGTCCTTGTAATTGTGCTTGTGTTTTTTCATAAGCCATTACCGTTTTTTCAATTTCCTCTTTAGACATATCTAATGGTAACTCTAAAGTAAAACGCATTTTTCCGTTAAATGAAACTGGATAATTCTTAGAACTCTCTACTAAATGTGATGCTTCAAACTTTGGAAAAGCTACAGTTGAAATAGATTCTGCATGTCCTAACTGACTCCATAATTCTTCTGCTATATGTGGCGCATATGGAGAAATCAACACTAATAATGGTTCTAATATTTGTCTTTTATTACATTTTTGAGCTGTTAATTCATTTACAGCAATCATAAAAGTAGATACTGAAGTATTAAAAGAGAAATTCTCAATATCTTCTTCTACTTTTTTGATCGTTTTATGTAATGTTTTTAATTCATCTTTTGTTGGTTCTGCATCTGAAATGTTTACTCCATTTTCACCAACATATAATTTCCATAATTTCTTTAAGAAAGAATACACTCCAGAAATACCTGATGTTTTCCAAGGTTTTGTTTGCTCTAATGGTCCTAAAAACATTTCGAATAAACGTAAACTATCTGCTCCGTATTCATCACAAATTAAATCTGGATTTACAACATTGTATTTTGATTTTGACATTTTTTCAACCTCACGATGACATACAAATTCATCTTCTCTACCGAAAACAAATTCTGCATTTTTAAAATCGTCTCTCCAATCTTTTAACTTATCTATATTAACAGCTGTATCCCCTTCAAGTGCAGCAACGTCAATATGAATTGGTCTATAAGATAAAGTTCCTTTATTTTCTTCTGTAAGACCTGCTTCTGCTAATTTCTTATTTAATCTAGATGATAACTTAACATCTTTTTCTGTCACTGGATTTGATCCCTGAAAATAATCTGAAGAGATATAAACATTTTTAGTTTTATTTTCAAACAATGCTTCATATACAAAAGCAGAGGTTCCTAAAATCATTCCCTGATTGATCAATTTCTTAGCAAACTCATCTACTGGTAATGCGCCTCTATCAAATAAGAATTTTTGCCAAAAACGAGCATATAATAAATGTCCCGTTGCATGCTCTGACCCTCCAATATATAAATCAACTGCTTTCCAGTAATCAACTGCTTCTTTACTTACAAACTCACCATCATTCGTAGAATCCATATAACGGTTAAAATACCAAGAACTTCCAGCCCAACCTGGCATCGTGTTTAGCTCCAAAGGAAAAACAGTTTCGTTATTAATTAAATCGTTAGAAACTACTTGATTTTTTTCAACATCCCAAGCCCAAACCTCAGCATTTCCTAAAGGTGGTTTTCCATCTTCCGTTGGTAAATATTTTTCTACTTCTGGCAATACAATTGGTAAATGTTTGGCATCAATCATTTGAGGCATTCCATCTTTATAATATACTGGGAATGGTTCTCCCCAATAGCGTTGACGACTAAATACAGCGTCACGTAAACGGTAATTTATTTTACCAAAACCAAAACCACGTTGTTCCATTTCGTAAATAGCTAATTTCATCGCTTTTTTATACGATAAACCATTTAAGAAATCAGAGTTTGCAATTTTAGTTCCTTCTTTATCAGCATGTGCTGCTTCTGAAATATCAATTCCTTCAAAAATGTTAGGAATTTCTAATCCAAAGTGTTTTGCGAAATCATAATCACGTTGATCTCCACAAGGCACCGCCATAACTGCTCCAGTACCATAACTCGCCAATACATAATCTCCAATCCAAATCGGTACTTGTTTCCCAGTAAACGGATGTATTGCATAGGCTCCTGTAAAGACTCCTGAAATCGTTTTTACATCCGCCATTCTATCTCTTTCAGAACGTTTTGCTGTAGCTTTTACATATGCATACACTTCTTTTCTTTGTGCTTCTGTAGTAATTTTTGATACTAATTCATGTTCAGGAGCTAAAGTCATAAAACTTACTCCGTAAATTGTATCAGGACGTGTTGTAAACACATCTATTTTATAATCATTTTCTATAACTGTTTCAATTGATTCAATTGTTGTTTTTTCAATTGGTTTTGCAAATTGAATTGTATTATTAATTTTAGATACTACACCTAAAACATTTTCTAGCACTTCTTCATTTGTAAAACGAACAACATTAAATCCTTCCGCTGCAAAATAAGCATCTCTTTTTGCTTCATCTTCTTTACCAGAAAATTCAACAATTATATTTTTTGCTAAGCATACATAATCCACCAAAAATGTACCAATCGTATATTTTTTTCTGAACTTTGCTGCTCCTTTTTTATTCTTTAATTCATCCCAAAGTACTTCTTCTGCCTTTGAAAGATTTAAACGCATTTCTTTTAATGCCTCTAATTCTTTATATGATAATTTTACTCCACTTTCTGGTGCTTCTAAAGCATCTACTTTAAAAGTTACCATAGCTCCTTGGCTTCTTCCAATCCAATTCGTTTGAGAATCTTTTAAAGGTTGTGGCCAATCGATATTTTGTAACCCGTCTAATAAGCGTTGTGCATATGCTGAAATTCGCATAGACCATTGAGTCATTTTTTTACGCACAACAGGATGTCCTCCTCGTTCTGAAACACCATTTACAATTTCATCATTTGCAAGTACAGTTCCTAAAGCTGGACACCAGTTTACTTCTGTATCTGACAAATAAGTTAAACGGTATTGCAATAGTATTTCTTCTTGCTCTACTTTAGAAAATGCTTTCCATTCTTCCGCAGAAAAAATAGTGATATCCTCTTCAGAAACTGCATTTACAGTTGCGTTTCCAGATTTTTTAAAGACTTTTTCTAATGTTGAAATATCTTCCGCTTTATCAGAATCTTTATTATACCAAGAGTTGAATAATTGGATAAAAATCCACTGAGTCCATTTATAATACTCTGGACTAGAAGTACGCACTTCACGAGACCAATCGAAAGAAAATCCGATGTTATCTAATTGACGACGGTAGGTTTTAATATTTGTTTCAGTTGTAATTGCTGGGTGTTGCCCTGTTTGAATTGCATATTGTTCTGCAGGCAAACCAAAAGAATCATACCCTTGTGGATGCAATACATTAAATCCTTTATGACGTTTGTAACGTGCATAAATATCACTTGCAATATATCCTAATGGGTGTCCGACATGCAAACCTGCTCCTGAAGGATAAGGAAACATGTCTAAAACATAATATTTAGGTTTATCCGATTCATTACTGGCCTTAAATGTTTGGTTCTCTGCCCAAAATTGTTGCCATCTCTTTTCTATCTCTTGATGATTATATTGCATTGTATCTCTTTTAAGAAGCTGCAAATTTACGGTTATTGTTTGGAAGTAGAAAGCTTCGTTTACAGGAATTTACAGCTACAAAAAAGCCTCTTCACTTGAAGAGGCTTTAAAATATTTTATACTACTTTTTAAAATTGATATCCTAAAGATAATTGAAAGTTACCATTTCTTAAAACTGGATTAGAGCTTAAAGTACTCGCACCAAAAGTATATCTACTTTGTAAAAATAATCCAGATTTTAATTCATAACCTAAACCTACGTTAATTCCTAGATCAAAATTTTCTGCATCAGTATCTAAGTCTGATTTATTCTCATAATCATATACATCATTTACCAAAAATGAAAACTGAGGACCTGCCTCTATGCTAAAGCCTTCAATCAAGTAATATTTAGCAGAAATAGGAAGAGATAAATAGTCTAATTTTATTGTAGAATAATCTTGAATTGTAGCTCCATTTGTAGAATATAACACCTCAGGTTGAACAGAAAACTTGTTGGTAATTTTAACGTCTATAACTGCACCTATATGAAATCCTATTCTAGAATCTGGATTTGAAATAACCTCTTGAGTTGGATCAAAAAACTCTCCTGCTTTATTTCCTTTTAATGAGGAAATGTTTAAACCTCCTTTAACTCCAATCTTAACTTTTTGAGCGTTCACATTTGATAATAATGCTGCACTAAACAAAACTGTTAGTAATACTTTTTTCATAATAATAGTTTTTAGTTTTTTATACTGTGGCGAATAAAAACAACCATTATGCCAAAAGTTATTTTTTTGTTAAAAAAATCAACACAAAACAATAATCTACTGTATATCAGATAAATATTTTTTTTTACAAAAAAAGCTATAGTTATAACTATAGCTTTTTTATTTATTATATTTTTTAATACTACTAGCCTTTAACAAGAACAGACACAATCGTATTGCCCCAACCTAAATACATAGTTGCATTACCATCTTCTCCGTTAAAAGCAATTGAAAAAGCTTCAACTGATTTTTCTGATTTAGATACATTACCCTTTACACGAACTACATCTTCAGAATCTTTATAAAAATAAGAACCCCAAACATTTTTAGCTGTGCTTAAAACAACTGTCCATTCGTTATCTCCAGGAATTGTAAATAAAGTATAGGTACCAGCCTTTACATCTTTACCTCCAAAATTTACATCTTTATAAAATGTAATTTCAGCAGCTTCATTTGCACCAGTTCTCCATACTTTTCCAGCAGGAGCTAATTTAGCTACACTACGTCCTTTTAATTGCGGACGACTATAAATTACTTTTACTAGTTTGTCTGAAATTCTATAACTACTTGGATATGCAGCTGCATCCATAGGGCTTTTATCTAATCCAGAAAATTTCTGAGCATTTGCTTCATTTGTAAAAACTAAAGCTATTGTAAAAACTATAACTGCTAAGACTGATTTTTTCATTTTTGTATTTCTTTAAGATGAATAATTAAATTTATTTGTCTTTAAAATTACAAATCCTTACGTTAAACCTTATTAAAGTTTTGTGAAGATTATAAGTAATACTGTAAACTAACATTAATTGTTTCTATAGTTCTTCAACTATAACTCATTTAAATTTTACGAGTTCATGTTAAAAAGATTAAAACAAATTCTCTTATTTTAATTTATTCTAAATAAATTATTATATTTGCCCCATATTTTAGAAAAATGATTGTCTTTTATACTGAAAATAAAAACGTTACCCCTATTATTTCCATACAACAAGAAATTGTGTGCTCTTCTGTTTGTTCATCAAGCTGTATAAAACCAAAAAGTAAGTGCTGCAATAAATACCAAAAAAAAGGCATCAACTGTAAGCGATGCCCTTTAACTTTTGATATTAAAATAGCTTCTTAAGCTATTTTTAATAAGAAATAACTCTTTTTTCCGCGCTGTAACAATACATATTTATCAGCAATTAAATCTTTTGTAGTAATTACAAAATCTTCTTTTACCTTTTCTTTATTTACTGAAACTGCATTTTCTTTTAATGCTCTTCGTGCATCACCATTAGACTTCAAAAAACCAGTTTTACCAGCTAAAGCATCAATCATTGATAATCCTTCTGAAACATCAGACTTAGAAACCTCAGCTTGAGGAACTCCGTCAAACACATCCAAAAAAGTTTGCTCATCTAAAGACTTTAAATCATCTGCAGTAGATTTTCCAAATAAAATATTAGAAGCTGCAATTGCTTTATCCAGTTCTTCTTTTGAATGCACAAAAGTAGTTACCTCTTCCGCTAACTTCTTCTGTAACGCTCTTTGGTGAGGAGCTTCTTTGTGTACTAAAATTAAAGCATCTATAGTTTCTTTATCTAAAAAGGTAAAAATCTTGATATACTTCTCAGCATCTTCATCAGAAGTATTTAACCAGAATTGGTAAAATTTATAAACTGATGTTTTATCTGCATCTAACCAAACATTTCCTCCTTCAGATTTTCCAAATTTAGAACCATCTGCTTTGGTAATTAATGGACAAGTTGCTGCATATGCTTTCGCTTCTTTACCTACATTCATTCTACGTACTAACTCTGTACCTGTGGTAATATTTCCCCACTGATCAGAACCTCCCATTTGCAGTAAACAGTTGTGTGTTTTGTATAGGTGATAAAAATCGTATCCTTGAATTAATTGGTAAGTAAACTCCGTAAAGCTCATACCTCCTCCAGATTCACCAGAAATACGTTTTTTAACCGAATCTTTAGCCATCATGTAATTTACTGTGATTCGTTTACCAACATCACGTGCAAATTCTATAAATGAAAAATCTTTCATCCAATCGTAGTTATTTACTAAAATTGGAGAATTATCAGCTCCATTATCAAAGTTTAAAAAACGAGCTAGTGTTCTTTTTATTCCTGCTACATTATGTGCTAATGCTTCTTCATTTAACAAATTACGCTCATCTGACTTTCCTGATGGATCACCAATCATTCCTGTAGCTCCACCAACTAAAGCAATAGGTTTATGGCCCGCTTTTTCAATATGAACCAATAAAATTATAGGTACTAAACTACCAATATGTAAAGAATCTGATGTAGGATCAAAACCAATATACGCCGGAGTCATTTCTTTTTGTAATTGCTCTTCTGTTCCCGGCATAATATCGTGTATCATACCTCTCCATTGTAATTCTTCTACTAAATTCTTAGTCATTTTCTTTGATTTTAAAGAGGCAAAGATAACTTTATCAATGAAAAAAAACTAAATTCGCTTTATGATTTTAGTTACCGGTGGAACAGGTTTAGTAGGCTCTCATTTATTATATCATTTAACTTTAAAAAATGATAAAATTCGAGCAATTTATAGAACTGAACAGAAACGTGAGCACGTAAAAAAAATATTCTCTTATTACACCGATGATGTTCTCCATTACTTCTCAAAAATTGATTGGATTCAAGCCGACATTACTGATACTCCATCTTTAGAACCAGTTTTTGATGCTATTTCAGAAGTCTATCATTGTGCCGCATTGGTTTCTTTTAATCCAAAAGATTATCGAAAAATGCGTCAAGTGAATATTGAAGGGACTGCAAATGTTGTGAATTTTTCTATTGAAGCTAAAGTTAAAAAGTTCTGTTTTGTAAGTTCTATAGCTGCTGTTGGTGATTCTATTAACGGAAAGCCAATTACTGAAGAGAATGAATGGAACGACAATGATGATAACCATGGCTATGCGATTACAAAATATGGTGCTGAAATGGAAGTTTGGAGGGGAAGTCAAGAAGGTTTAGATGTCGTTATCGTTAATCCAGGAGTAATTTTAGGTAGTGGATTTTGGCAAGAAGGATCTGGTAAATTATTTTCTCAAATTAATAACGGATTCAAATTCTATACTGAAGGTGTTACTGGCTTTGTATGTGTACAAGATGTAGTAAAATCTATGATTGAACTAATGGAATCTAACATTAGAAATGAACAATTTATTTTAGTTTCTGAAAACAAATCGTTTAAAGGAATTTTATTTGCTATAGCAGATGGATTGAATAAAAAAAGACCAACTATAAAAGTAAGTAAATTATTAACTTCAATCTCTTGGAGAATTGATTGGTTTTTGACAAAAATCACAAATAAAGAACCTTTACTAACCAAAAATTCAGCAAAATCTTCACATAATACATCTAACTATTCTTCTGAAAAAATAGTTACAGAATTAAACTTTAACTTCAACCCTATTAGAAACAGTATTAAACAAATATCCAAAAGATTTAAAGAATAATTTACTATTGCTCTTTAAATTCTTTTTTTTGTTTTTTCAAAAATTTTGCATTTTTCCTTTCTAATTTTTCTAAAAAAACTTCATCATCCAATAATAGCTTTTTCTTTGATTTAACAGAATCTTTTATCTCTTTTCCCTTTTTATAACTCTCTTGAATAGAATCAATATTAGATTTCACTTTCGCTAACATTTCCGTATAATCTTCTATTTTAGAAGTATAATAAGCATTACTTATATCAAATCTTGCGCTATCAATTTTATATTTATTATATACATACATTACATAGTTTTTTTCTTTTTTCAAAAATTTATTTTTATGATTTTTAGCAGACGATGCGATATACATTTCTGTTAAAAAAGAAACCATAGTGTCTTTTGGAATTAAATTTTCAGGTTTTTTGTATATCGTATTACTCGTACAAGAACCAAAAAGAATCAACAAAGCTATATGTATATAATTTCTCATTTAATTATTAAAAAGTAATCTTTCTCCTTTAATACCCTCATTAAACTCCCCTTGATTATACATTAAATTTCCATTCACAAAAGTATGTGTAATTTTATTAGAAAATTCAATATCTTCAAAAGGAGACCATCCACATTTGTACAAAATATTTTCTTTAGCAACTGTCCAAGAATCATTAGCATCTACCAAAACTAGGTCTGCATAAAAACCTTCCTTTATAAATCCACGTTTTTCTACTCTAAATAATTTTGCCGGATTATGACACATTTTCTCCACCGCTTTTTCAATCGGTAAAACTCCTTCTTTTACCTTTTCTAAAACTGCAATAACTGCATGCTGAACTAATGGACCTCCACTTGGTGCTTTTGTATATACGTTATCTTTTTCTTCTAAAGTATGTGGAGCGTGATCGGTAGCGATTACATCAATTCTATCATCTAATAAAGCTTTCCATAATCCATCTTTATCTTTTTGAGTTTTCACAGCAGGATTCCATTTTATATGTGTTCCTTTTTTATCATAATCTGCATCAGTAAACCATAAATGGTGTACACAAACTTCTGCTGTTATTTTCTTTTCTTCTAAAGGAATATCATTTCTGAATAAATGCGCCTCTTTTTCTGTTGATAAATGAAAAACATGTAACCTAGCTCCAGTTTTCTTAGCTAATTCTATGGCTTTTGATGATGATAAATAGCAAGCTTCTTCACTTCTAATGATTGGATGATATTTTAAAGGAATATCATCTCCGAATTTAGCTTTATATTCTTCAATATTCTTTCTAATGGTTGCTTCATCTTCACAATGCACAGAAATCAGCATATCTGTTGACGAGAATATTTTTTCTAAAGTCTCCTCATTATCAACTAACATATTCCCTGTTGATGAACCTAAAAACAATTTTATTCCAGCTACATTTTTTGGATTCGTTTTCAACAACTCATCTAAATTATCGTTAGTTCCTCCAAACATAAATGAATAGTTTGCATAAGATGTTTTAGATGCGATCTGAAACTTATCTTCTAACAATTCTTGAGTAGTTGCTTGAGGAACCGTATTTGGCATTTCAATAAACGAAGTAATTCCACCAGCAATAGCAGCTTTGCTTTCTGTTCCAATATTCGCTTTATGAGTTAACCCAGGTTCACGAAAATGAACTTGGTCATCAATCATTCCTGGAATTAAGTATTTTCCTTCTGCATTAATTACCTCAACATTATCTGCAACAGTAATCTCTTCAGAAATTTGCTTAATATACTTTCCCTCAATTAAAACATCGCCTTTAAAAACTTTGTTTTCGTTAACAATTGTAGCTCCTTTTATTAGTGTATTGTTCATTATTATTTTGGTAAACCGTTTAATCGCATTTTAATTACTCCAAATATAGCCTCTTTTATTATTCCTGAGCTTAATTTAGACTCTCCAAGAACTCTATCAGTAAAAATAACTGAAACTTCTTTGATATTAAATTTATGTTTCCATGCTTTATATTTCATTTCAATCTGAAATGCATATCCGACAAATTTTACTTTATCTAACTGAATTGTTTCTAAAACTTTTCTCTTATAACAAACAAATCCTGCTGTAGTATCGTGAATTGGCATTCTAGTTATGAATCTAACATACTTTGATGCAAAATATGACAATAAAACTCTACTCATTGGCCAATTAACTACATTAACTCCAACCGAGTATCTAGATCCGATGGAAACATCAGCTCCTTCTTTAGCACAGGAAGTATATAACTTGATTAAGTCGTTTGGGTTATGAGAAAAATCAGCATCCATTTCTATGATATACTCGTACTTTTTTTCAATTGCCCATCTAAAACCATGAATATAAGCAGTACCTAATCCGTTTTTTCCAACTCTTTTTTCAATAAAAAGTTGATTTGGAAATTCGTGTTGCAATTTTTCTACAATCGTAGCAGTACCATCAGGAGAATTATCATCTACAACTAAAACATCAAACTCTTTATCTTGATTAAAAGTTGCTCGGATAATCGCTTCTATGTTTTCTTTTTCGTTATAAGTAGGGATTATAACTAAAGCGTCTGATTTCATTTAATTTTCATATAAAACAAAGCAAAGATACACTAAATTATCACTAATTTTGTGTTAATTAAAGTATAAACAAATCAGAATTGCAAGCAATTGAACGTATTATAAATTATGATAATTGGATTACTCTTGTAATCCTGTTTTCTATTATTTTAATAGCGATAATGAAATTGATAAAGCCTAATAAATTACTTGGGTATACTTTGGCTTTTTTTACTCCTGGTTATTTTCAAAAAAAAGCAGATGATAATGTTTCTTTTTACAGCCCTTTTAACTTGATATTGTTTTTATTTACATCAATTATTATTTCTTTATTTCTTTATTCAGTTTTTTTACCTAAATACTATGAAAAAAACTTTTTTAATTTCTTAGCCGTACTTTTTTCAATTGTAGTATACTTATTCTGTAGGCAAATTTTAGATCGAATTATTTCTAATATATTAGATCTTTCAATTATCACAAACTATTTTATTATTTCAAAATCTGGCTATCTAAGTTCATTAGCTTTATTACTATTTCCATTTATAATTTTAAACCTATATACAATTAACAGCACCTCTTTTTTAATTGGAATTTTTGCTATCTTATTTGTTTTCAGAGCTTTTTTAATTTTGCACAACAACAAAAAACTAGTAATAAGGAAGTTGTTTTATTTTATTTTGTACTTTTGCACCCTTGAAATAGCACCGTTATTGGTTCTTTACAAAACAACAACCACGCAATAAAGAGAAAATTTATGAAAGTGAAAACTATTTTAGTATCTCAACCCGCTCCTAAGACAGAGACATCACCTTATTTTGATTTAGCCGAAAAACAAAAAATAAAAATTGATTTTCGTTCTTTTATTCACGTTGAAGGGATTCCTGTTAAAGAAGTAAGAAGTCAAAAAATAGATTTAAACAATTACACTGCAATTATTTTAACAAGCAGAAATGCTGTAGATCATTTTTTTAGAATTGCTGAAGAAATGCGCTTTACTGTGCCTGATGATATGAAATATTTTTGTCAATCTGAAGCTGTAGCATTTTATTTACAAAAATATGTAGTGTACAGAAAACGTAAAATTTATGTTGGTAACAGAACGTTTCCTGAATTAACGAAGTTAATTAAAAAGCATAAAGACGAAAAATTCTTACTGCCTTCTTCTGATAAATTAAAACCATTAATTCCTACTGAATTAGACAAGTTAGGAGTAGATTGGAAAAGAGCTGACTTATACAGAACAGTTGTAAGTGATTTATCTGATTTAGAAAATGTTTTTTATGACGTGTTAGTTTTCTTTAGCCCTTCAGGAATTGATAGTTTGTTTAAAAACTTTCCTAACTTTAAACAAAATGATACTCGTTTAGCTGTTTTCGGAAACAGTACAATAAAAGCCGTTAAAGATAGAGGTTTACGTGTAGATATTGCTGCACCAACACCAGAAACTCCATCAATGACAATGGCTTTAGAGAAATATATTAAAGATATAAGTAATAAAAAATAATTACTTTTTTTATAAATTAAAACCGCTAATTTAATTAGCGGTTTTTTTATTTTATAATGTTACATAGGTAACTCTTTACAATGTTTTATTTAAGTATTTTTACTTAAAGATTAATGCTTATAAAATGAATAAATATTTAGACATCATAAAATCCTCCTATTCCAATTACTGGAATTACATCAAACAATCTGTTTTAATGGAATTGAATTGGGAAAATTACTTTTATGGTTTAATCATTATTTCTCTTATTGTTTGGACACTAGAAATGATTTTTCCTTGGCGTAAAAATCAGTCTATTTTTAGAAAGGACTTTTGGCTAGATGCATTTTATATGTTCTTTAATTTCTTTTTATTAAACCTTATCGTATTAATCGCACTTTCCAATACAGCAGCAGAAATATTTAATGATGTATTAGGTGTTATTGGTTTATCCATTTCAAACTTCCAATTATTCGATATTAATACTTTTCCTTATTGGATTAGATTATTAGTTTTCTTTATTGTCATCGATTTTGTACAGTGGTTTACACACACTTTACTTCATAAATATGAATTCTTGTGGAACTTCCATAAAGTACATCACTCTGTAAAACAAATGGGTTTTGCTGCACATTTACGCTATCACTGGATGGAACCCGTAGTATACAGCTCTATGAAATATATTCCCTTAGCCATTATGGGAGGATTCACAGCACAAGATGTAGCCTTAGTTCATTTCTTTAACATCACTGTTGGTCATTTAAATCATGCTAATATTAATTGGGATTATGGTTGGTTAAAATACATTTTAAACAACCCCAAAATGCACATTTGGCATCACGCAAAAGAACTTCCAAAAGAAAGAAAAATGGGTGTGAATTTTGGAATCACCTTAAGTGTTTGGGATTATCTGTTTAAAACAAACTACATTCCATATAACGGACGTGATATTGAAATAGGTTTTAATGGTGATGAAGATTTTCCTAAAGGTTTTATTGGTCAAGAAATGTATCCTCTTAACAAAAAATAATTTGCGGATTTGTATCTTTATCCGATAAATAACAAAATCAGATGAAGTATATAAAAATTATATTCCTTTTCATTGTTGTTCAAGTTTCTGCTCAACAAGGCGGAATGTGGATTCCTTCTCTTTTAGAGGGAATGAACGAACAAGAAATGAAATCTTTAGGGAGTAAACTAACCGCTAAAGATATTTACGATGTAAACAATTCAAGTTTAAAAGATGCTATTGGGCATTTTAATGGAGGTTGTACCAGCGAAGTAATCTCTCCTAAAGGACTAATCTTAACCAACCACCACTGTGGGTTTGGACAAATTCAATCACATTCATCTTTAGAAAACGACTATTTAAAAGATGGTTTCTGGGCGATGAATCAAAATGAAGAATTACCAAACGAAGGATTATATGTAGAATTTATTGTTCGTATTGACGATGTTACCAAACAAGCGTTAGCAGGAGTTACTGAGACAATGACAGAACGTGAAAAACAATCTACAATTGATAAAAACATCAACGCCTTAAAAAAGACTGTAAAAAAAGAAGATTGGCAAGATGTGAAAGTCCGTCCTTTTTATAAAGGAAATCAGTATTTCTTATTTATTACTGAAAAGTTTGAAGATGTACGTTTAGTTGGAGCACCACCAAGTAGTATTGGTAAATTTGGTAGTGATACAGATAATTGGGTATTCCCACGTCATACAGGAGATTTTTCATTATTTAGAATTTATGCTGACAAAAACAATCGTCCTGCAAAATATAGCAAAGACAATGTGCCTTACAAACCAAAGCATTTCTTACCTGTTTCTTTAGATGGTGTAGAAGAAGGTGATTTTACCATGGTTTTTGGTTTCCCTGGTCGTACCAATGAGTACTTACCAGCTACAGCAATCAAACACATTACACAAGAATTTAACCCAAGTAACATTGCGATTAGAGAAGCCGCTTTAAAGGAAATTGACGCACAAATGAAAGCTAGTGATGCAATTAGAATTAAATACGCTTCTAAACAAGCACGTATTGCGAATTCATGGAAAAAATGGATTGGTGAAAATTTAGGAATTAAAAAAAGTAATGCTATTGCGCAACGCAAAGCTTTTGAAGAAACTTTTAAAAAGGCTTTAAAAGAAAAAGGATTAGAGGACAAATACGGTAACATTTTACCTGAGTTTGAAAAATTATATAGAGACTTTGCTGCCATTAATATTAAAAGAAGAAACTTTATTGAAGCTTTCTTAGTTACTAATGAATTAATGCAAATGGCTTTTAGAGCGTATCAATTAGAACAAGTAGCTTTAAACAAACCAGAAAATTTTGAAAAAGCAAAAGCTTCATACATTGCTCGTTTGAAAAGAATACATAAAAACTACGATACCGCTGTAGATAAAGGTGTTTTTAAAAATGTGATGCCTTTATATACCAATAAAGTAGATGCTACTATTTATGATAAAACTAGCTTAACCAGTTTAGATAAAGCCTTAAAATTAGTAGATGGTGATGCGAAACAAGTAGTTAAAAACTTAAATAAAGATGCCGCTTACCAATATGCTAAGCCAATGGTCGAGGAATTTTACACAAAAATAAACCCTGAATTCCAACAAAAAAACCAGCCAATAACAGCTTTACAAAAGAAATATATGAAAGCTTTAATGGAAGCTTTACCTAATGCACGTTATTTCCCAGATGCTAATAGTACCTTACGTGTTACTTACGGAAAAGTACAAGGCTATTCTCCAAGAGATGCAGTGTACTACAACCCTGTAAGTTATTTAGACGGAGTTATTGAAAAATACGTACCTGGAGACTATGAATTCGACGTTCCTAAAAAACTACGTGACTTATATGACGCAAAAGATTACGGACAATATGCCGATAAAAACGGAAAAGTCCCTGTATGTTTCTTAGGAACGAACCATACAACTGGTGGGAATTCTGGAAGTCCAGCAATTGATGCAGAAGGAAATTTAGTTGGATTAAATTTCGATCGTGTTTGGGAAGGAACCATGAGTGATATTAACTACGATCCAGAAATTTGTAGAAATATCATGGTAGACCTTCGTTATGTATTATTTATTGTAGATAAATATGCTGGAGCAAAGCATTTAATTGATGAAATGAAATTGGTACATCCAAAAAAATAATAATAAAAAAGGCGAGGAAAATTCCTAGTCATGGTCGGAAGAAATTCCGGCCATTTTTTATGTTTCAAAATGGTCTAAATTGCCTTGACAATCAACAACA
>CANNGJ010000027.1 GCA_947504185.1 uncultured Tenacibaculum sp.
TGAGCGAGAGACCAGGTTCGAACTGGCGACATTCAGCTTGGAAGGCTGACGCTCTACCAACTGAGCTACTCTCGCATTGGTAAATAAAGATTTTTAAAGTCTATCTTCTAAAGACTTGAGCGAGAGACCAGGTTCGAACTGGCGACATTCAGCTTGGAAGGCTGACGCTCTACCAACTGAGCTACTCTCGCATGGTAAAGATTTTTGCTATAATTAAGGTGTTAACTCTTATTTAAAGCGGTTGCAAATATAAAATAGTTTATAGAATTTGCAATAGAATTTGCAATAAAATTAATAAAATTTTTGATCATCTCTTATAACTTTCACAAAATGAAAACCATAGATTTCAAATCCTTCATTATAATAAAATTTATGAGACTTTCTGTTGCCTGTATAAGTGTTTAATTCAATTGCTTCATAACCTTTAGATTTGGTGTATTCATAAATCCAGCTAAAAAACTGTTTTCCAATGTTTTTACCACGATATGCATCGTCAATAATTACATGATCTGGTTCTACGCTTCTTCCAGAATAATGCCGAACGCTATACCAAAGCCCTGAAATACCAATTAATTTATCATTATCAAATACGCCAACACATTCATAATTGTTATAAGTAGCCATTTCTAAAACTCTTTCTTTTAATATGTCATGAGGTGTTGTAGTGTTGGCTTTATGTAAGAGTGGAAGAATAGAGAGTATTTCGTCTTTATTTATTGCTCTAAAATTAATGCTCATTTAAAATATTTTAGCATAAAGATATAAAATTGAAATTGTAAAATAGTAACTTACAAAGTGTAATTTTATAGTGTGAAAATCGACGAACAAAACTTAAAACTAATATCATGAAAATTAAAATATTACTAACGATAAGTTTATTCTTTGTAACTAATTTAATTATGGAAGCTCAAAATAGAGAAGTTAAAATTAGATCTCAAAAAGTAGCGGATAATATATATATGCTTCAAGGTCAAGGAGGAAATATAGGGGTGTTTGTAGGTGATGATGGAGTTTTTATGATTGATGATCAATTTGCTCCATTAAGCAAAAAGATAATCGATAAGATTAAAGAGATTACAGATAAACCTTTAAGTTATTTGATTAATACACATTGGCACGGAGACCATACAGGAGGAAATGAGAATATGAAAAAAGAAGGTTTTTTAATTATATCTCATGAAAACGTTCGTAAAAGAATGAGTACAAATCAAGTTGTAAGAGGAAGAAAAAAGAAAGCTTCATCGAAAGAAGCTTTGCCAGTAATAACTTTTACAGACGATATGATGTTTCATATAAATAATGAAGATGTTTTAGTTTCACACGTTCATAATGCACATACTGATGGAGATTCACATATTTATTTTACAAAAAGTAATGTGATACATATGGGGGATACTTATTTTCAAGGAAAATTTCCATTTATTGATTTAGATAGTGGAGGTAGTATCGATGGGTATATAGCATCGATAGATAAAGTTTTAATGATTGCTGACAATGAAACTAAAATTATACCAGGGCATAGAAGTTTATCTAATAAAGAAGAGCTAAAGGTTTATAAAAAAATGTTAGTTACTTTACGAGATAGAGTTCAAAAAGCTATAGATGCTGGAAAAACTTTAGAAGAGGTTACTAACGATAGCAGTATAACAAAAGAGTATAAAAAAGAATATGGAGGTTGGTTTATTTCGGCAAAAGAAATGAGAACAACTATTTATAAGAGTTTAAAAAGTAAAGAGTGATAACAGTAAAAGAGATAACCGCAGCAGATACTTACAAAATAAGGCTAGAGGTATTGCGAAAGAATATTGATTTACCTTATAAATTTGATGGAGATTTTGATAAAGAAACTTTTCATTTAGGGGGTTATTATGAAGAAGAATTAGTTGGTATTGCAACATTTATGAAAAATGATATTGAATCTTTAAAGGGGAGCCAATATCAATTAAGGGGAATGGCTACTACAACAAAAGCAAGAGGAAAAGGATTAGGAAAACATATAATTAATAAGGCAGTTGCTATTTTAAAAGAAAAACAAATTGATTTTTTGTGGTGTAATGCACGAAAGGAAGCGGTTTTATTCTACGAAAAACTAAGTTTTGCTAAAATAGGAACTGAATTTATTGTTGAAAAAGTTGGTCCACATTATAAAATGTATACTAAGATTTAAGCAAAAAAAAACTCAAACTTATTGAGTTTGAGTTTTGTAGCGAAGAGCAGATTTGAACTGCCGACCTCAGGGTTATGAATCCTGCGCTCTAACCAACTGAGCTACCTCGCCGAATGCGGGTGCAAATATAGAAACTTTTTGTTTTTTTACAATGAAATTTTTGAATTTTTTTTTGAAAAAATAAATATATATATTGCAACTCAACAAAAAATGAAATGACTAAAGTTAAGTACGAATTAGAGTTTCCGGTGCATGCTTCACCAAATATGTTATATCAGTATTTAGCAACTCCTTCTGGTTTACAAGAGTGGTTTGCAGATAAAGTTAATTCTCGTGGAAAAGTAATGACTTTTACTTGGGACGACTCTGATGAAGAAGCAAAAATAGTTGCTAAAAAAACAAACGAACGTATAAAGTTTAAATGGACTGAAAGCGAGGGAGATGAAAGCTATTTTGAATTTAGAATAGAAGTAGATTCATTAACCAAAGATGTATCTATAATGGTTACCGATTTTGCTGATGATGAAGATGAGGTAGAAGAAGCAAAAATGTTATGGGAAAACCAAATAGAACAGCTAAAGCATAATATAGGTGCTTAAGACTTATAAAGATAAAATAAAACTCGACATTTAGTCGAGTTTTTTTATGGCTACTAATTACCTAAATTGTAATTTTGCAATCAAATTTTTTGATAAATGATAAATTTTAACGGAGCAATAATTTCTAACCAAGAGTTACAATTGTCAAACGAAAATAGAGCATTCAAATACGGTGATGCTATTTTTGAAACCATAAAGGTTGTAAATGGAAAAGTGGTTTTTTTTGAAGACCATTATTTTAGATTAATGGCATCTATGAGAATGCTTCGTATGAAAATCCCGATGGAGTTTACATTGGAATTTTTACAAGAAGAAATTTTAAAAACTACCAAATCTATTTCTGATTCAGGAAGTTTTAGAGCTCGTTTAAATGTATACAGAAAAGATGGCGGATTATATAATCCAAAATCTAACGATATCGATTATTTAATTGAAGTTTCATCATTAGAGTTTCAAGAAAAATCTACTTACAAGATTGATTTGTTTAAAGACTTTTATAATTACTCAGGATTATTGTCTACTGTAAAAACAAACAATAGAATGCTGAATACCTTGTCAGCAATTTTTGCAGAAGAGAACGATTTAGATAACTGTGTATTGTTAAATGAAAGAAAAGGAGTAGTGGAGGCTACAAATGGAAACATTTTTATTATTAAAGATAATGTAGTTAAAACTCCAGCTTTAACCGAAGGTTGTATTAAAGGAGTTGTTAGAAAAAAGGTAATAGAAATTTTAGAGAAGAACCCTGATTATGCTATTGAAGAGACTGTTATTTCTCCTTTCGAAATTCAAAAAGCAGATGAGGTGTTTATTACCAATGCAATTATTGGAATTCAGTCAGTAACAAATTATCGTAAAAAAACGTTTACTTCTGAGATAACGAAAAAAATAAAAAGTAATTTGAATATACTAATGGTAACAAGCTAGTTCATTTGAATATCGCTTGGAGCATTAGCCCAAATTTTATATTTACCTCCTTTCTGTAGCAGCTTATCTTTCCAGAAGGTTTCATCATCTGTTAAAAAGATATTCTCGTAATCGTTTTCAGAAACAAACCAAGAACTAGTGTGTAATTCATCTTCTAGTTGATTGGTTTCCCAGCCAGAATATCCTAAGAAAAACCGAATGTCAGTTGGTTTAAGTTTTCCATCATTTAATAGGTTCTTTAGCAACTCAAAATTACCTCCCCAATAAATACCATTAGCAACTTCTATACTGTTAGGAATTAGGTGTGGAACTTTATGAACAAAATACAGATTATCCTGCTCTACAGGTCCTCCTTGGTAAACTGTAAAGTCACAATCGATTTCAGGAATTAAATCGCTTAAAACATGTTTTAAAGGACGATTCAATATAAATCCAACCGAACTTCTTTTAGAATGTTCAGTAAGCAAAATAATAGCTCTCTTAAATGAGTTGTCATTTAAAATTGCAGGTTCTGCGATTAATAATCTCCCTTTTTCAGGTTTTAGTGCAACCATAAAAATCTTGTTAGTAAATACTAATGTAGTAAAAATTTTAGTAAATATTTAACAAAAGAAGTATAATAATAAGATAAATAGGAAAAAACCTTTACTTTTTTTAGGAGTTTTTAATGAATTTAAAAGTGTGATTAAAATTTTTCTAATAATTGAATAACTTCATTTTTTTTACGAACAGAAACAGGTATTGTTGTTTTATTTTTTAAAACTAAATAACCACCATCAGATTTAATAAATTCTTTAATGTATTGTAAATTAACTAAATGACTTTGATGAACTCTTGTGAATTCAAACTCTTTTAGCATGTCAGCAAAATATTTTAGCGTTTTACCTACCAATATTTTTTGTCCGTCATTCATGAAAAATTCAGTGTAATTATTATCTGATTTACATCGAATAATATCGTCTAAATTTACAACTACAATTTTATCAGAAGTATTTAAAGAAATCTTCTTTGGGCGCTGATTTGGACTACTAATTGATTGTTGTAATACTGTTAATTGCTCTTTATCTGGTTTAATTTGACTTTTAGCTTTGTTTATAGCATTCGTTAAATCTTCGTTTGAATATGGCTTTAAAACATAATCGATAGCAGCAAACTTAAAAGCCTTTATTGCGAATTCGTCGCTGGCAGTTACAAAGATTACTTTCGATTGTAAATCTGGGTAGATTTCTAAAACATCAAAACCAGTTCCGTCGCCTAACATGATATCTAAAAATAAAATATCGGGTTGTTGTTTTCTTAAAAGTTTAGAAGCTTCAACAACACTTTTAGCAGTACCTATAATTTCTATTTCTGAATGAAATGTAGTTAAGTCGTTATATAGCATTTCTAAAGCAGAAAGCATATCTTCAACAATAATTGCTGTTAGTTTGGTCATGTTAAAAATCAGTTTTTAAAGGGATTCTAAAAAATACTTTTGTGCCAATTACGGTTTTGTTTTCAATGATTTCGCTTATTGTAAATAAGTTTTTATTTGATAAGCTTTTAATACGCTCTTTAGTAACTTCTACAGCTATTGAATTATGATCGCTAGCTTTTTTGTTGAGTTTAGAATGGCTTAACCCTATACCATTGTCTGTAATATTACATTGTAAAAAGTCTTTTTTTATAGAAAAATTGATAAAAATCTTACCATCTTTAATCGATTTAATACCATGTTTAATACTGTTCTCAATAAAGGGTTGAATTAGCATTGGCGGAATTAAAATTTCTTCAGTATCAATATTTAAATCTGTGTTAACTTGATATTCAAACGGATTTGAATTCATTTGTTGTTCTAACTCTAAATAATTATTTAGTGTTGTTATTTCTTCAGCTAAACTAATTTCCTCTTGTCTAGAATTATGAAGTATTCCTCGTAAAAGGGTTGCGAACTTACTTATCGTTGAATTCAATTCTATTGAGTTTCCAGAATTACCTAAAGCTTTTATTCCGTTTAATACATTAAAAATAAAATGCGGATTCATTTGTAATTGCAACGCTTTTTGTTCAAGCGATAACAAATGATTTTCTAATTGTAGTTTTTCAATTTTAGCTTTGTTTTTAGCTTTTGCTTTTTTGATATATGAGTAGGTAACGCCACCAAGTAGAACAAGTAATCCACCAATAATACTCCATTTAAACCATTCTTTTTCATAAATAGGATTATCAATAAAAAACTGAAAATGAATAGGGTCACTTTCTAATTTTCCTATTTTAGATTGTGCTGTAAAAGTGTAGTTACCTGAGTTTAAATTGACGAAATTCACTGAGCTGTTTCTAGTCCACGGACTAAATTCATTGTTTAATTTATATCGATACTCTACTTCTTTAGGCTTGTTAATATTTATAGCCTTAAAACTAAAGGATAAATGATTTTTGTTTGGCTTAAGCTGTAATGTTTTTGGGTAGTTGTTAATATCAATACTATCAAGCGATTTATATACAACGTCTATATTTTGAAAGGAGATAATAGGTTTTAAAGTAGTAGTATTGTTTCCTCTAATTTTATACAAACCTTTATTATTTGTTGCAATCCAAATGTTTTTTTGAAGATCTTGAAAAACAGCGTTTATTTGATTTGTTTTTAGAGTATTGTATTTATTAATACTTTTTATAAAGTTAAAGTTGGTGTCTAAAATTTCTATACCATCTTCTTTAGAGGTAATCCAAAACTGATTGTTAATTAACTTAATACCTGTTACTTTTTTTGCGTTTATAAGAACATCAATTACCGTGTTATCTTCAATTACTTTTAAACCGTTATTGTAAGTTGTTGCTATATGCTTTTTTTTATTTAGTAAAATAGAAGTAAAGTTTCCTAAAGCGATTCTTTTTAAAATTTTAGGATTCATTAATTCATCTAGTTTCCATAACCCTTTATTTGTAGCTACCCAGTAGAATTTACCATCAAATTTTAAATCGTTAATGGTATTTAAATCTATTTGAAAGTTTGTACGAAGTGGCGAGAGAAAATCTTCTCTAACTCGATAAATTCCTTTAGATGTTCCAAGAAAAGTATGATTATTCGTATTTAAAATACAATTGATTTGTTTTCCTTCAAAGCTTGTGAAACTATTTTGCTTTTTTATACTTATACCTTTATTGGTTCCAACTAGTAAGTGATTGTTTTTATTAGAACTAACAAAAACATTATTAGAAATTAAACCATTTTTTGTAGAAAAATTTACAAACTCATTTCCATCAAAACGAGAAATACCTTTATCGGAAGAAAACCATAAATACCCTGTTTTATCTTGTGTAATATTTGTGATTTTTAAACTAGGCAACCCATCATTTAAAGTGTAGTTTTTAAGACCCCTGTTTTGTGCAGCGCTATTTATTGCGACTAGTAGTAACGGTATTAAAAAGAGATTTTTAAACAACTTCATATAAACAAACTTACAGTAAAAAAGTAACTGCTCAAATTAAACAGTTACTTTTTATAATTATCAAATAGCATTCCATTACTTCATTGCATATAAACGCTTATTGTTGGTGTCTGGTTTTACATGTTCTAGGTTGCCATAAGGTTTTGTAATGGGCTTTAATACGCATAAAACAGATGCTTTTCCTTTAATAATTAGCTTTTCATTTTTTATTTTATAAGACCATCTAAATTTTTCTACTGGAATATCCATTTTATCAATGTCTTTCATTAAATCAACATTAATTGTAATAAAATCCATAATTTCTTCTTGCATTGTAAACGTTGGAATTTCATTATCAGAATTCGTATAATCTAATTCCCATTTTACAGGAACGGTGAACTGTTTTGTGTATGGCTCACCAACATAACGCTCTTTCTCATTCGTTAAAGCATCAAACCAGCTTATCTCTTTTTCTTCTGGATATTTCTTAGCAATCTCTTTAGATAAATCTACTTTTCCAGGAGAATGTGCTGTAGGGTAGAATACATAATACGGTTTTGCTAAAAAGTGTTTTGTAAACTCACCTCCAAAGACATTAAAATATGGAGAAGCTTTTACTTGCGGAACCTCATTAGTAGCAAAAACTTGTTTAAAACTGTTTAAAAGTTCTTGTTTATCACCTAATCCGTTTGCATGAAAAATAATTTTACTGTTGACGTTTATTCCTTTTTTTACTTTAGGAAGATTAGCTTTTAATAAATTTTCTGAACTTGTTTTTTCTCCATTAACAGTAGTTTCTAAATTCATTTCTTTCCACGGATTGTTATGATTTACAATATGTATTTCTCCGTAAGGATTTTCATTAGCATTAGTGTTCATCCAAGTAATAATTTCTTCGATAGAGTAGGTGTCGTTTATTATTTGATATTTTTTTTCTTTAAAATACACTCTAGCACTGTCGTAAAAGTCACTGTCCTTTTTATTATACCCAGCAATAAATACAATTGGTTTTCTTGGTGTTAAAGTTGTTTTTACAGTGATTTCTTTTTTCTTAGCAATGTTTCCCACTTCTGGTGTTTTGTTCGTTTTAGTTTCTTCACAACTAGTAAAAATTCCAATAAGTAGCAGTAATCCCATTACTGTTCCTACTTTTAAAATGTTTTGTTTCATAGGTTTTTGTTTTAAGGTTATTGTTTATAGTTATTGTTGTAAAATAATCGTCACGTTTTTTTCAAGGTTAAAATCATTGGATAACTTATTTAGGATATTTGGTAGATTTCTATCGTTAATCCATAAACCATTTTCTTCTTTTTCTACAGAGGCGATTAATCCGTTGTTATTTACTTGAAGTTTTAAGCTAGTGTACTTGTTTAAGTACATTTTTAATACTGATGAATAATTGTTATTTGACCACATAGTTTATTATTTCTTTTAGGTTGTTAATTACCTCTAAGAGGTTTTATATGGTCAAAATTAGAGGAGAAGTGAAGTGTAATTTGATGTTAATTAGAATTCGTTGGAAATAAATTAGAATTCGTTGTAAAAAGAAAACCCTTTATTTTCTTTTTATAAAAACAAAGGGTTTAGTAAACAACAAAAACTAACAATTAAGATTTTAAAAATTTATTTAGTATTTCATCAATTTCTTTTTTACTAGCATCTTTACCAAGTTTAAAAATGTGCATAAACAAAGGTTTATTATCTATTGATTTTTTCAATGAAATATCTTTATTCTTTTTAAAAGTATTTTCCCATCTATTTCTAACTCGTTTCCAGAAGTTTTTGTTTTCTTTCCAGTATTTAATTGCTGCTTTACACTTAGAATCTTCAACTTTATTATAAGTGTTATATCCTTTTTCTTGTGCTAGTAAGAAATCTTCTTCGTTACCTTTTCTAATTACTTTGTCGTTATCTTGATTGTGAACCCAACCTTTAGAAGTAATTTCATGACGATTTCTTCTAACTAAGACATTGTAATCTTTTCTTTGAGTATGTTCTCTTCTTGCTAAAGGAGCGTCAGTTTTGTTTTCCCAATAACTTTTTCCATCAACATGAACCCAGGTAGCACTCCCTTCGTATCTCGGACTATCATCTACTTGATACACTTTCTGTGTCCATTGCCCTTTTACTTCGTTTTGAGGTAATTGTGTGAATTTCCATTTTTTGTCTTTGTTGAATTCATATAAATTTTGATTTTCATAAACCCAATCTTGTCTCCAGTGTTTTACAATATGTGGTTTATCTTTTTCACCAACAATTAATATGTGTTGTAACTGAATTTTATTCGATTTATCGGTTACTATTTCTACCCATTCTAAAGCAATTTCATGTTTTGTTTTAGAAGGAGTGTAAGCTGTATCTTTTGAATAATTAAAGGTTTCGGTAAAATTAAAACCAACATTAAAGCAACCACTCATAGCTTTTATAGCCTTAATATCTTGCTCTTTTTTTGTTTTTTGACTCCAACCATTTGATACTAAGGTTAAAGCTGTAATTAGTAAGATTATTTTCTTCATTTTATGAATTTGTTTGAATTAAAAATTTTCGACAAATATATAAAGTTTATTTAGATTGAATAAAAATAAAATATATATTTGCATCAAAATTATTAAGAATGATTCTAAACAGAAGATGGTTTTTACCATTAATAATGATTTCTAATATTGTTTTTTCACAAGAAAAAGAACAAGTAAAAAAAGATGAAAAATTAGATGAAGTAATAGTTACTGCTACTAGAACTAAGAGACAGATATCTCTAGTGCCAATGCCAGTAGCCTTAATAACAAAAAAGCAATTACAAAAATCAGGTTCGGTTAGGTTACGAGATATATTACTAGAACAAACAGGTATAGTAATGGTGACTGATTTTGGTAACTCAGAAGGATTACAGCTTCAAGGTGTATCTGCAGATTATACGTTGATTATGATTGATGGAGTACCAATTGTGGGTAGAACTTCTGGTAATATTGATTTAAATCGACTTACTGTAAATAACATTAAACAAATAGAAGTAGTTAAAGGTCCATCTTCTTCGTTGTACGGATCTGAAGCGATTGGAGGAGTAGTTAATATTATAACAGAAACTCCAAAAGAAAATCAGTTTAAAGGTAGTTTTCAATTGTTAACCAGATTTGGAGCTAAGAATGAATTAGACATTAATGCAGGAATTACTTCTAAAAAAGATAAATTAGGAATTGTTGCCGATGTAAACTTAAACTCTAGTGGAGGTTTTGATTTATCTCCAAAAACAGAAACTATAACAACGTATCCATATCAGAATTTTATAGGGAATTTGAAGCTGTTATATGATTTTTCTGAAAACTTAAAAGGAAATATTTCTCAACGTTTTTATACTCAAAATCAAAAAAGTGCTTTTGGAAATAATACTCAAAGAGATTGGAATTTTAATACAAATTGGAATCTTAAAATAAACAATTCTTGGGCTGTAGATTATTCATTTTATGGAACACAATATAAAGCCGAAAGTATTTTTAATAATGAAGCAACAGTTTTCGATAGAAGTCTTTATCGACCAGAAATAAAGAGTAAACTTAAACTTAAGAATAGTAATTTAATAACAGGAGTAGGAGTAAATTTTGATGCACTGCTAAGAAGTGAGTTTGATGATAAAAAGAAGTTTATAGCTTATTATGCTTTTGCTCAATACGATTTTAATCCGCTTAATAGACTTAATGTAGTATTAGGTGCAAGGTTTGATAATCCTGATAAGTATAAATCTGCTTTTTCACCAAAATTATCAGCTCGATATAAAATAAATAATTGGTTAGCTGTTAAAACTTCTGTCGGAACAGGTTTTAAAGCTCCAGATTTTCGTCAGTTGTATTTAAACTTTAGAAATGGTGTAGGAGGCTATATTGTTTTAGGTACGCAAGCAATTCATGATTTATATCCAAGTGCAACCGGATTAGAACGTATTGAAAGAGAGTTAAAACCAGAAACATCTATTGGATATAATTTTGGTTTTCAAATTAAGCCGACAAACAACTTAAAATTAGATATTAATCTTTTTAGAAATGATATATCTGAATTGATAGATACGTTTGATACAGAACTGAATCCAAATGAACTTAATTTACCAAATAATACCAGAGTGTTTTCTTACAGGAATATTTCTGAAGTATATACCCAAGGTGTCGAGTTAGATGTTAGTTATAAACTTAACCATAATTTAAAAATTCTAGGTGGATATCAGTTTCTAGATACTGGAGATAAAGAGCAGGAGTCAAAAATTAAAAATGGAGAAATATTTATTAGGAGAACACCTTCATCTTCTTCAGAAAAGTTAACGCTAAACAACTATTTCGGTTTACCAAACAGATCTAAACACACAGCCAACCTAAAATTATTTTACGAAAATTTTGAGCATAATTTCTCGGCTAATATCAGAGGTGTATATAGAAGTAAATATGCATTGTTTGACACAAACAACAGTCAAGGAATTATAGATAATTACGACAAGTTTGTTTCAGATAATCTTCAAATCAATTTAGCTATTGATAAGAGTTTTAAAGACTTTGTAACACTTCAGGTTGGGGTAGATAATTTATTAAACGAAGAAGGAGTAGAAAATTCAAATAATTTTCCGAATAATGATAGTGTACTTCGTTTGGGAAGAACAATTTACAGTAGAATTCAATTTAATTTTTAACTATAAATCAATCAATTATGACAATAGAAAAAATCGTCAATCTAATACTAAGTTTAGTTTTAGGTGGTATGTTAATCTATGGCGGGATTGGAAAATTTTCAAAAGAAAATCCATCTCCAAATCAAGTGGTAGCGAAAGCTCAAAAATTTCAACAACCAGAGAAAACACAAACCCTTCAAAAAATATTGTACATAAACGGAATGAAACAAACCGGATATATGTGGCAGTTTTTAGGAGCAATACAAATTTTATGTGGAGTATTATTAATTAGCCAAGTATTTACATTATTAGGAGCAATAATGGCTTTTCCAATAGTAGTAAATATCTTTTTCTTTCACCTGTTTTTAGAGTTTGATGAAACCGGTGAGTTACTTCAAACCTTAGGATTATTATTAATAAACGTATGGTTTTTAATCGTAGTAATTCGAAAGATGAAAGCAGTTTTATTTCAACCAGAACAATTACAATTTTTAAATAAATAATTATAAATCAACCAAAAATGAAAAACTTAAAAATAGTTTTAGTAACAGTTTTTTTAACTGTATTTGTATCATGTAGTGATAATGAAAACATTGAACCAGTAGTAAATGTTGAGAACAAAACAATAGAAAATTTATATGCCCCAGCAGAAGGTCGAGGAAGTTATACAGGAGACTTTACCAAATTTAGTTTTAAAGAAGGAACACAAGTAGATGGAGATAATTGGGATATCGCATTTAGAGCTACTGAGATAATAATTAATGGAGGCGAAAAAGGAAAGTTATTAGAAGATATTGATCGAACGGGTGAAGCTAGTTTAGCTATAGTTCCTAGTGTTGAGCTTAAAGATGTAAAAGAAGCTCCAGAAGAATCAGCTTTTAAACAAGATACCGCTGAGACTTTAGCTTTACAAACAGGAAGCGGTAATGGTTGGTATAATTACGATCCAACAAATCATGGAATTAATCCAATTACTGGTCGAATTTTAATTATTAAAACTATTGATGGTAATTATGTAAAAATGGAAATAACGAGTTATTATAAAGATGGTGATGCATCAAATCCTGCAAATGGAAGATATTATACTTTTAACTATCAATTAAATTCTGAAAAAGGAAATAAAACTTTTAAATAGTAATATTAAGTTTTGTTAGTTTTTGTTATGTTTAGAATCGTCAGAATTAAATTTTCTGACGATTCTTGTTTTATAACTTTTCAGTTAAATATTTAGCAGTATAAGATTGTTTGTTTTTAATCATTTCTTCCGGTGTACCAGTAAAAATTAGGTTTCCTCCGTTTTTTCCACCTTCAGTTCCTAAATCTATAATATAATCAGCGCATTTAATAAGTTCAATATTGTGTTCAATAACAATAATTGAATGTCCTTTTTCAATCAAAGCGTTAAAAGATGCTAATAGTTTTTTAATATCGTGAAAATGTAAACCCGTTGTAGGTTCATCAAAAATAAATAAGGCTTTATCTTTTGTATTTCCTTTTACTAAAAACGAAGCTAATTTTATACGTTGTGCTTCTCCACCAGACAAGGTAGATGATGATTGCCCTAATTGAACATATCCTAATCCAACATCTTGTAAAGGTTTTAGTTTTCTAGCAATTTTAAGTTGATTGTTTTCTGTGAAAAAAGCTACAGCATCATCAATGGTTGAATTTAGAATATCATCAATTGTTTTGCCTTCAAAATTTACTTCTAAAACCTCTTTCTTAAAACGCTTTCCGTTACAGGTGTCGCATTGTAAATGCACATCTGCCATAAATTGCATTTCGATAGTAACTTCGCCTTCACCTTTACAAACTTCGCAACGACCACCTTCAACATTAAATGAAAAGTGTTTCGGTTGATAGTTTCTTATTTTAGATAATTTTTGCTCAGATAATAATTTTCGAATATCATCATAAGCCTTTATATAAGTAACAGGGTTAGACCTAGAGGAACGTCCGATTGGATTTTGATCGATAAACTCAACATATTTTAAGTTATCATAACTTCCTTTAATATCTGTGTATTGACCAATTTTGTTTCCATAACCAACTAGCTTTTTTTGCATTGCTGGATATAGAATTTTTTTAACCAAGGTACTTTTTCCACTTCCAGAAACTCCAGTAATAACCGTCAAGTTATTTAGCGGAAACGAGACATCAATATTTTTTAAATTGTTCTCTCGGGCTCCAATAATATCAATTGAATTTTTAGAATCTCTACGAGAAGCAGGAATTTCAATTTTTAGTTCTTCAGATAAGTATTTTGCAGTTAAAGAATCTGATTGTAAAATTTCATCAAAAGTTCCTTCTGCAACCACATGACCACCATAAGTTCCAGCTTCAGGACCGATATCTATAATATAATCAGCTTCTTTCATGATATCTTCATCATGTTCAACTACAATAACTGTATTGCCTAAATCACGAAGATCCTTTAAAACTTTAATTAAACGCTCAGTATCTTTTGGATGTAAACCAATACTTGGTTCGTCTAAAATATACATAGAACCGACTAAAGAACTACCCAATGAAGTTGCTAAGTTAATACGTTGACTTTCTCCACCAGATAGTGTATTCGAAGTTCTATTTAAAGTTAAATAATTTAGACCAACATCAGTTAAAAACTGTAAACGATTATTAATTTCTGTTAATAAACGTTTACCAATTTTTTCTTCATACTTATTAAGCTCAATATTGTTGAATAAAGCAGCTAATTCATCTAGCGGAAGTGTAACTAATTCAGAAATGGTTTTACCATAAACTTGCACATAATTAGCTTCTTTTCGTAAACGTTTTCCGTTACATTCAGTACAGGTAGTTTTTCCTCGGTAGCGAGAAAGCATTACTCGATTTTGAATCTTATAACTTTTTTCTTCTAGTGTTTTAAATAGGTGATGTATTCCTTTAAACTTTTTAGTCCCGTTCCAAACAAGTTCTTTTTGTTCATCTGAAAGTTCAAACCAAGGTCTATGAATTGGAATACCGAATGCTTCGGAACCTAGAATTAAGTCTTCTTTATAATGTAAGTAACTCTCTGTTTTAAAAGGAAAAATTGCATTTTCGTAAATAGAGAGTCCTGTATTAGGAATTACTAAATCTTCATCAATTCCAATTACACTACCATAACCTTCGCAAGTAGGGCAAGCTCCATAGGGATTATTAAAGCTAAATAGGTGGGTGTTTGGTTCTAAGAAAGAAATTCCGTCTAGTTCAAATTTATTGCTAAAAGGAGTAACTTTAGAAGTTGCTATATTTTCGATATAACAAAATCCTTTTCCTTCAAAAAAAGCAGTTTGTATAGCATCTCCTAATCTATTATAAAAATCTTCGTCGTTTTTAGTAACGATTCTATCAATAACTAAAAATATTTCGTCGTTTTTATAATCTTTAATATCAAATTCGTCAATTCGATAAACCTTATTGTTGTATTTTAAACGAGCGTAACCTTGCTGAGTTAGAACTTGTAAAACAGTTTTAATATCACGTTTTTCATTGATAGTGATAGGGGCAAGTAATAGTAACTTTGTTCTTTCATCAAATGTTTTTACAAAATTTAAAACATCAGAAACGGTGTGTTTTTTTACTTCATTTCCAGAGATAGGAGAAATGGTTTTACCAATGCGAGCGAATAAAAGTTTAATGTAGTCGTAAATTTCGGTTGAAGTACCTACTGTTGATCTTGGATTTGTTAAATTTACCTTTTGTTCGATCGCAATTGCAGGCGCAATCCCTTTAATATAATCAACTTTTGGTTTGTGTAACTTTCCAAGAAACTGACGTGCGTATGAAGATAAACTTTCAACATAACGTCTTTGCCCTTCAGCATACAGCGTGTCAAATGCTAATGAAGATTTTCCTGAGCCGGAAAGGCCTGTGATAACTACTAATTTATTTCGAGGAATCACTACGTCAATATCCTTTAAATTGTGCAGTTTAGCTCCTTTTATAATAATGTTCTCCTTAGGATTAACGGTAGAAATATCTGTCTTCATTTACTCAAAAATATAAACGCTAAAAATACCACTTTTAGAAATCTTTTTAAAGATTATATAATTGTTTTTTTAGTTTTTTAAGATAAACTTTATTGATTGTTTGTAATTGTAAATAAAAAATTGAATATTTGTAACTAGTTACTAATCAATAATTAATAGCCTATAGCAAAATAATTACTTTTTAATAAATATACCCCTTAACGAAAGAGCCCTAACGGATTCTTAAAAAAAAGTAATTATGATGCATAAAGATGTTATAAGTGATAGTGCTTTAGTAAAAGACTATCTGAATGGAAAAGAATTAGCAATAGAATTATTGATTAAACGTCACCAACAAAGATTGTACAGCTTTATCTACAGCAAAGTACAAAATAGAGATACTACAGAAGATATATTTCAAGATACTTTTATTAAAGTAATTCGTACACTAAAAAAAGGAAGTTATAATGAAGAAGGTAAATTTTTACCTTGGGTTATGAGAATTGCTCATAATTTAATTATTGATTTTTTTAGAAAGAGTAATAGAATGCCAAAGTTTAATAATACTGATGATTTTGATATTTTTTCAGTTTTAAGTGATGGATCTTTAAACGCAGAAAATAAAATTATTAAAGAGCAAATTTTAGCTGATGTTAAAGAATTAGTAGAAGAATTGCCAGAAGAACAAAAAGAAGTTTTAAAAATGCGTATTTATAATGACATGAGTTTTAATGAAATCTCTGAAAACACGGGGGTTAGCATTAATACAGCTTTAGGAAGAATGCGTTATGCTTTAATTAATTTGAGAAAAATAATTGAAAAAAATAAAATTATTTTAGTAAATTAGACAATAATAGTAAAATTGTATCGTTAAATACTTGAAAATAAACTAATAAAAGGGGATATATGATACAACTTTACTCTGAAAGATCTTCGGATTTTAAAATGAAACCTAAACAAGAAACAGTTCAATTTTTGATTAATTTTTCTAAATCGCTAAAAGTAGTTAAAACCAAATCAAACTATCTCATTGAATTGAATTTGAATTAAGAGTGGAAAAAGCTTCAACTAATGTTGGAGCTTTTTTTATGGACTTAATTTTTGTGATATTCGTTAAGCACAGATTTTCTTCCAATTGTTTTAGTAATAATATCGTTTTCTAACTTCCACCCTCTAGCAGGAGAATATTCTCTACCATACCAAATAATTTGCAAGTGTAAATCATTCCATAATTCTCTTGGAAATAAACGTTTTGCATCTTTTTCTGTTTGATTGACGCTTTTTCCGTTAGATAAATTCCAACGAAACATTAATCGATGGATGTGAGTATCTACAGGAAATGCAGGTACGCCAAAAGCTTGACTCATAACAACACTTGCAGTTTTATGTCCAACGGCAGGTAATTCTTCTAAATATTCAAAACTTTGAGGAACCTTTCCATTATGCTTTTCAATTAATATTTTTGATAAACCGTAAATTCCTTTCGATTTCATTGGTGATAATCCACAAGGTCTAATAATTTCCTTAATTTCTTCTACGGTCATTTTTACCATATCAAAAGGATTATCAGCTTTAGCAAACAGTAAAGGTGTAATTTGGTTTACACGAACATCGGTACACTGTGCTGATAATAAAACAGCAATTAAAAGCGTGTATGGATCCTTATGGTCTAATGGGACAGGTATTTCAGGATATAATTCTTCTAATGTATTTATAACAAATTGTACTTTGTCTGCCTTGGTCATTTTCAATATCTTTATATCGACAAAAATACAAATTATGACTACATTAAAAATAGGAGATAAAGCACCAAATTTCGAATCAGTTGATGAAAAAGGAAATATTGTAAAACTTTCTGATTATAAAGGAAAAAAGTTAGTGTTATTCTTTTACCCAAAAGCGAGTACACCTGGTTGTACAGCAGAAGCATGCGATTTAAGAGACAATTATCAAACTTTTCTAGCAAAAGGTTATGATGTGTTAGGAGCGAGTGCAGATTCAGCTAAACGTCAACAAAATTGGATTAATAAGCACGAATTACCTTTCCCTTTGTTAGCGGATGAGAATAAAGAAGTTATTAATGCTTTTGGAGTTTGGGGACCTAAAAAATTTATGGGACGTGAATACGACGGAATTCATCGTACTACTTTTGTAATTGATGAAAACGGAATTATTGAAGACGTAATTGCTAAAGTGAAAACCAAAGCACATACTGAGCAAATTTTAGGATAATAAAAAAGCCAAGTAGATAATTTACTTGGCTTTTTTTTAGTTCTGTTTTTTTAGTTCAGCTTGTAGTTGTTTACTTGTTTGTGAACTTCCATCATGAGACCATCCTGGAGGCATAAAAACATATTTTAATCGAGTACCTAAAGGCAAATCTTTTTTATTTTTAAAGAAGTCAGCAAAAATGGCTTTCCATTCGTGAAATAGAATATTAATTGGTCCTTTATCTTCTAAAGGCTTTGTTAAGCCGAATTTCAGTTCTTCATATTCTTCGGTAGTTTCTTCAGCTTGAAAAGTACCAAACATTCTATCCCAAATAATTAAAAACATTCCCATGTTTTTATCTAAATATTTTGTGTTAGAAGCATGATGTACTCTATGATGAGAAGGTGTTACAAAAATGTATTCCCAAATGTTTAAAAAGAATCCAGCAATTCCTTTTTTAGTATTCTTTTTAATAAAATTAGTATGACACAATGTTCCGTAATTTTGATTCATTGCATATGCAAACATAATGTGCAGTGGAGCTATTCCTATTAAAATTAAAGGGACTAAAAACATGAATCGATATAAAGGTTGAAATACTGGAGAACGGAAACCTGTAGAAATATTATAATATTCAGAATTGTGATGTGTTACGTGTACTGCCCAGAAAAACCTCGAATGATGATCTACATAATGATGGATGTAATACAAGAAATCTTGACCAATAAATGCGATTAACCAATATAAAAAACCAGTGTGCTCCCAATTAATAAATCGATACTCATAGAAGAAATCCATTACAATAAATGAAATTCCGTACATTAAAGTATCTAATAATACATTGGTTAAAGCAAAATATACATTGGTTGAAACATCTTTAAATTCGTAGTTCTTGGCTTTTCTTTTATAGCTAAAATAAATTTCAATGATAATGGCAAGTGCGCAGATTGGAACAAACCATTTATATGCGTTTTGATGCGTGAAAATATCCATTAATTAATTTTTAAGCTGCAAAGATAGCAGATATTTAGAATTAGTATTAGAAGGTTTAAGATTTTAACCTTTCAATGATCCAAGCTTTAAAACTATAAAAGTTTTGAGGAGCAACTCCATGACCAACAGGATACTCAGAGTACTCAGATTTTAAGTTATAGTTATTTAGTAAAGAAGGAGCTTTTCTAGCCCAATTAACAGGTAATACTTGATCTACTGTTCCGTGAGAAATATAGTAATCTGTAATAATATTTTTTGAAACTTCTTTAGGCAATAAATCTTCATTAATATAACCACTTAAAGCTATAACATGATTTACTTTATTGGGATATAAAAAACTTAAAGCATAACTTAAAATAGCTCCTTGACTAAATCCTAACAAAAATGTCTTATCTGGGTTTGTATTGTATTTAGCTTTTACTTCATCAATAAAAATGGCTATTTTATCTATAGATTCTTTTGCTTGTACTAAATCAGAAAATTTTTCATTATTCGCATCAAAATTAATGGCATACCAGGCATAAGCTCCAAATCCCATACTATGAGGGGCTTGAGTACTAATAATTAATAAATCATCAGGTAATTCTTCAGCAAATGAAAATAAATCTTGTTCATTACTACCATAACCGTGTAGTAAAACTAATAAAGGTGGATTGTTAGATGGTTGCTTAGGTTCTCTAACTATATAATGAAGCATTGTTTTTGTTTTTAATTTAAAACCTCACAGCTTTAAAACTGTGAGGCCTACTAATATTTTTATGATTGTAAATTTAAATTCCTTTAAACCAGTTTTGAAATTGTTCTCCAAAAACAGGAATTAACTTTTTTTCTCCTTTTAAAACTGCCATAAAGCTAATAATCCAAAGGACAAATAAAAGTACACCAACAATCCATCCAGCGAAACTTCCTAAATATTTATAAACAATCCAAGTGTTTAAAAAAGAAAGAAGATTTAAACCTATCATTTGTCTAATATAAAAATTTGCAAATGAGTTTTTCTTATTCATATTTAAGACAAAAGCGATAATTAATCCAATAACCCAAAAATGACTAATAATTGCTGCAGTTTTGCCTTCTTCAACAGTTTGATTTTCCATAAAATTTAATTGTTTAAAATTAATTGATTGTTATTCAGAACTCCATAGGCTTTCCCTTTGAGTTTCTTTCCTATAAATATACTGTTTTTTGAAGTAGATAAAATATTGCTTTCAGAAAAAGTATAATCGCCTTCTGTTGTAAATAAAGTTAAAGATGCTTTTTGATTTTCCTGAATTGATATTTTTTCTATTCCAAAACGCTCCTTAGAGTTATTGGATAAACAATTTACAATGGTTTCTATATCTAATACAGTATTTAAGGCTCCGAAAGCGGTTTCTAAACCAATCGTACCATCTTTTGCAGTAGAAAATTCTATTTTTTTATGTTCAATATCAATTGGATTATGATCTGATGTAATGATATCAATAGTTCCATCTTTTAACCCTTTTAATAAAGCTTTAGTGTCTTTTATTGTTCTTAAAGGCGGGTTTACTTTCTTGTTTCCATCAAAACCATGTAACTCATCATCTGTTAAAACTAAATTATGAACAGCAACGCTACATGTAACGTCTAATCCTTTCTTTTTAGCTTCTTTAATTAGTTTAACAGATTTCGCAGTTGTAATTGTAGGTATGTGTAATTTACCTCCAGTATATTCTAGTAAAAATAAATCACGAGAAATTTGAATTTCCTCGGCTAAAGCAGGAATACCTTTTAAGCCTAACAGCGTACTGTTCTTACCCTCGTTAGCAACCCCATCTCCAGCAATTGAATTGTTTTTAGGAAAGCTTAATGCTAAGCCATCAAAATTTTGAGTATATAATAATGCAATTTTTAACAAATTATCATTTGCTATAGGTTTGTTGTAATCACCAAAAGCAATTGCGCCAGATTGTTGCATATCATACAATTCCGCCATTTCAACACCTTTACTTTGCTGAGTTAAAGTACCAATAGGATATAGGTTGGTAGCAAATCCATTCGCTTTATTAATTAAAAATTCAACAGAAGATTTGTTATCAATTACAGGATTTGTATTTGGGTTTACAGCCACAGCGGTAAAACCACTTTTAGCTGCAACTTCTAAACCATGTTGTATCGTTTCCCGTTCTTCATATCCAGGCTCACCAAAAGAAACACTAGAGTCAAACCAACCAGTAGAAACGTGTAAGTTGTCAAGTTCTACAACTTGATAATCATCTTTTTTAGAGATATTACTATCAATTTTAGTAATTGTTCCGTTGGTAATTAAAATGTCTTTGGATTGTTGATGAAAAGGACTTGAAGCGTCTATGATTGTTGCCGACTTTATAAGCGTTATCATGGTTTAAAGAATTTTAAAATCAAAATTTCTAAAAGCAAAGATACAATGGCTAATGCTAAAAACCATTTCCAAAGCCATTGAATTTTATTTTCGTTATTTATACTTTCTAAAGTGTTTTTTACTGATGTTGAAATACTTGTATTATCAAGATTAGAAACATCTAAATAGTTTAATGAGCTTTCATACTTAGAATAATTAAAAGCGATGTTTTTTAAAATGTTATCATCTTGTTTCACTTGATAAAAACCAGCTTTTAAAGGTTGATTGGTTGTCGTGATACTAACCTTATTTTGAAATGTTTGTTGTAAAGGAATAAAAGAGGTTTTGTTATTTGTAATTGCTAAAACTTCGTCTTTTCCTATTTGTGCATCGATGTCGATCGTGTTTTGCTGACTAATAGTATAATAAAGTTTTGAAAGCTGTAAACTTTGCTTTCCAATATTGTAAAATATAGGTACTATTAAAGGTGAATTGGTAAAGTTGCTATTCTCGTTGTTTAGAGGAGCAGCTACCCAATAAAATGATGAGTTTGCTAAGTTTTTTTGTTTTATGAAACCTTGTTTATTTTCGAAAGAAACAATTGTACTCACATTATTAAAAGAAGTAATGAAAGAGTTTTTTACAAAAGGATATTGGAAGTTACGAACCTTTTTATCAAAAACATTCTTTAATAGTGGATGATTATAATTAATCTCAGTAATTTTTAAACTGTCTTTTTTCTTAGAAAGTAAACGTCCAATAGTAGCTTTCTTAAAAAAGTTATTGTAAGAGTTTACACTTGTATTTTTATGTGGAATAACAATGATATTACCACCTTTTTTAGAGTAATCAACTAAACTACTGATTAAGGTTTCAGGAATGCTCTCAATTTCATTTAAAACAATTAAATTCTGTTTAGGAATTAAGTTGTAGTTAACATTTTTAGGAGTAGAACTAATAAAATTAAACTCTTTATTGGTATAAATTCTTTCCAGAAAACTTGAAGATTCACCAATGTTTAAAACATTAATTTTTGTTGCTGTATTTATCGAAAAGTAAAACGAATTGTCGAAACTATAAGTGTCGTTTATGTTGATGTCTATTCTTCCAAGAAATGCTGGGTTTTTTACTATTGAAAAAACGACAGTTTCTGTTTGATTTTGTTGAACAGAAAACGTTTGCTTATTAATTAACTTTTCTTGATTGTAAATAGCAATAGGAATGTTATTCTTTGCAGCGCCTTGATTTTTGATTAAGATATTCACTTCATAATTAGAAGAACCATTTTCTTTAATAAAAACGCTATCTATAGAGATGTTACTTTTCTGTTCAGGACTTAGTTTTATTAGTTCAGCATTTAAATCTAAATTATTTAAATCTTCTTTTTGTATATTTTGAAAATCAGAAATTAAGATGTTTTTTGAATTGGAACTGTTACTGTTATTTTCGTTTGAAATCTTTAAAAGAACATCTTCAATATGTAAATTCTTGGCAGTAGTTGTAGTTTTTAGTAAAATGTCTTTTAAGTCAGATGCAGTTTTGTTTTTATAAAAGTTATCATTAGTTAGTAAAGAATAACTTGCTTTGTCTGATAAGTTTTCAATAATTTCTTGAGAAGCTACTTGGAGTAGATTTCCTTTTTCTCCAGCAGTATTTAAACTTAATGAGTTATCAAGGTGAATAAAAAAATGCTGCTTTTCATCAACTTTATGATTGCTAAAATAAGGTTGAGAAAAGGCTAATATTAAGGTTGTTAAAAGTAAAAGTCGAGTAGCTAAGATTAACCATTTTTTTATACGAGAACTTTTTCGGGTTTGTAAAACTAATTTTTGTAAAAAAGCAACATTGGTAAACGGAACTTTTACAAATCGTTGCAATTGAAATAAATGCACCAAAATTGGGATTAATAAAAATGCTAAGAAATATAAAATTTCAGGATGTTTAAATTGCATAGATTCGTTTTACTAAATGTAAAAATAGCCAATTTGATGGTTTAAAAAAGAATGAAGTTAAAAATCTGTTAGAATATTGTTTTGTTTTCGACAAAGCATCAAATTTTACTATTTTTGAGCTATGACTACAAAAGAGAGTGATTGTAAAATTCCAGATGAAAATAACTTAAAAACACACTGGAATACCGCTTATACCAAAAATACTACCGAGAAGTTAGGATGGTATGAAGAAAGTTCAAAAGAAACATTAGACTTAATACATAAAACCGGAATAGTTAAAAATGCTAAAATTTTAAATGTTGGTGTTGGTTCATCAATGTTAGTTGATGAATTGTTAGCAAAAGGATATTCTAATATAATAGCAAACGACTTTTCCGAGAAAGCATTAAGTGACTTAAAAGAACGGTTAGAAGATGAGGCCTCTAAAGTAAGTTTTATTATAGATGATTTAACCAATTCAACCGAGTTGAAAAAACTTGATAATGTTGCTGTTTGGAACGATAGAGCGGTATTGCATTTCTTTTTAAAGAAAGAAGAACAAGACGCTTACTTTAATTTGGTTAAAAAAGTAGTGAACCCAAATGGGTTTGTGATTATTGCAGTTTTTGCTTTAGACGGAGCTGAAAAATGTTGTGGTTTAGAATTACAACGTTATAATACTGATATGCTGCAAGAAAGATTAGGAGATGATTTTGTTTTAAAAGAAGATTTTAATCACACTTTTATAAATCCTTACGGAGGAGAAAGACCTTATGTTTATACATTGTTTCAAAGAAAAAGTAAGTAAATGAAAGTAACAAACATCCCTTTTAAAACAACAGGTTTTTTCTCTAAAACAATGATTGATTATTTAGAGAAAAATGAAAATACAATACCTTTTTATGGTAACTATCCATCTATAGAAGGATTAAAAAAACAAATAGCAATTAAAAGAGATTCATTTAAAACTGAATCTAGAAAAACTTTGATTAATGTTTTAAACAAACAATACAATCAAGTTAAAACTTCAGAAGAAACTGCTAAGAATATAAACGACTTAAGTTTAGAGAACACGTTTACAATTACCACAGGACATCAATTAAACTTGTTTACTGGTCCGTTATATTTTTTATATAAAATAGTTTCGGTAATTAATTTGTGTGAAGAATTAAGAGCTGAGAATCCAAATGAAAATTTTGTTCCTATTTATTGGATGGCTACTGAAGATCACGATTTTGAAGAGATTAATTATTTTAATTTTAAAGGAAAGAAAGTTCAGTGGAACTCTGATCAAACTGGTGGAGTAGGGCGTTTTTCTACTGAAGGTTTGAATGAAGTTTTAGAAGTGCTATCGAATCATTTAGGAACTTCTAAAAATGCTCAGTATTTAAATGAACTTTTTAAAGATGGGTATTTAAAACACGATACTTTAGCCAATGCAACTCGATATATTGCCAATGAATTATTTGGTGAGTACGGTTTGGTAGTTATTGATGCTGATGATACAGCGTTAAAGCAAGAGTTTGTTCCTTATGTTGAAAGAGAGTTAACTGAACAAATTTCTCATAAGAAGGTAACGGAAACAATTTCTGAGCTAGAAAAGAGTTATAAGGTTCAAGTAAATCCGAGAGAAATCAACTTATTTTATTTAACTGATGAAATTCGTGAGCGTATAGTTTTTGAAGATGGACTGTATAAAGTTAACGAAACGAATATTACGTGGACTAAAGACGAGATTTTAAAACATTTGAAAGAAAAACCAGAATGTTTTTCTCCAAATGTAATAAAGCGTCCACTATATCAAGAAGTTATTTTACCAAACTTATGTTACATCGGTGGAGGTGGTGAATTAGCATATTGGTTTGAGTTAAAGAAGTATTTTGAAGCAGTAGAAATTCCATTTCCAATATTGTTATTACGAAACTCAGTTCAAGTAATTTCTGAAAAGCAGCAAAAAAAATTAAACAACTTGAATATTTCGATTGAAGAGTTGTTTAAGAAACAAAATGATTTGCTAGCTCAAAAAGCTTTAGAAAGTTCAGAAATAAAAGTAGATTTTGCGCAACAGAAACAGTTTTTACAAAATCAGTTTAAAGAGTTGCGAACTGTAGCGGAAAAAACCGATGTTTCATTTGTGGGAGCAGTAAATGCTCAGGAGAAAAAGCAATTAAAGGGATTGCAGAATCTTGAAAAGCGTTGGTTAAGAGCAGAAAAAAGAAAACAGAAAGAATTGGTTGATAGAATCGTATTATTGCAAAACGAAATATTACCAAATCAAAGTTTAGAAGAACGACAACGTAATTTTTCAGAATATTATTTAGAATACGGAACTACTTTTATAAAAACATTAAAAGAAAATTTACATCCGTTACAATTAGAATTTACAGTACTTACACTTTAATGGCAGATAAAAAAGGATTACATAAAAATAACAAACACAAAAACGGATACGATTTTAAATTATTAAAAGAAAAGTATCCAAAAATAAAGGAATTTGTTATTGAGAAGTTTGATAAAGAGACCATTGATTTTTCTGACCCTATAGCTGTTAAAGAGTTCAATAAAGCATTACTAGCAGCTCATTATAATATTAAAGATTGGAACTTTTCTGATGATAATTTATGTCCGCCAATTCCTGGTAGAGTAGATTATATTCATCATTTAGCTGATTTAATTGGAGATGAAAAAGAGGTCATAGTTTTAGATATTGGTACGGGTGCAAGTTGTATTTACCCGCTGTTAGGAATTGTTGAATACGATTGGAATTTTGTTGCGACTGATATCGATTTAGATTCGTTAGATTATGCGCAAGATATTATTGATGATAACGGTTTTACTGATAAAGTTGAGTTACGACAACAATTTAAAGAAGAGCATATTTTAAAAGAAATTTTAAACGATGATGATTCTTTTACTGTAACCATGTGTAATCCGCCTTTTTACAAATCGGCAGAAGAGGCTAGGGGGGCAAACCGAAGAAAATCGAGAAATTTAGGAAATAACGCTGTGCGTAATTTCGCAGGAAACTCAAATGAATTATGGTATGTTGGTGGTGAGAAAGCTTTTTTACACACTTATTTATATGAGAGTTCTTTACATCCAAAAGTGAGTAAATGGTTTACAAGTTTGGTTTCTAAAAAAGAGAATGTAGAGAGTTTACAAGCTTCTGCTAAAAAATTAAAAGTAGCAGATTTTAAAGTAATTCCAATGAGCCAAGGAAATAAAGTAACCCGAATTGTTTGCTGGAGATTTTAGTCGCTGAGCGACATTAAAAAACTCATTTTTTTAAAGTTTAGGATAAAAAAATAACAAGGTTCATTCTTCTCTGAATGAACCTTGTTTTAATTATAGAATATAGGGAATTAAGCCCTTGGCTATCGCCCTGCGATTAAATACTTTTTACAAAATCTAAAAATACTTTTTTATGCAATTCTAGATCCATATTTGGTGAAAGTGCTACACGAGCAATATAATCTTTATCACCTTCTTTAGTTGTTCCTTGAGTAGAGGTTGCAGGAATAGTCCAATAACATCCTTTTAACTGCCCATAACTTACACAATACTTACTTTCGTTTGGTATTTCAGTAATCATTAAGTTGATTAATTTTAAGTTTAGCGCTCTTTTATAAACTTCTCTTTCTTCATCAGTATTCCCTTTAGTAGGTAGGTCTAATGAAAAAACAGATGGGGTAAATCCTTGTTGTGCTAATGCTTCAGAAACAAAATTGATTTTAGCTTCTGGTAAGACTTCTTTAATATAATTTACAAATTCACGAGTGTTTTTATAAGCATCCGCTACTCGTTGATTCATAGAAGGCATTTGCTTTGCTAAAATTTCATATTGAAGATCTGTCGCTTCATTATCACATAACAATAAATGCTTCTCTATTTTATCAATTAAATCACCCGATTTTTTATTTCCGACACAGTAACCTGCTGTACATTTTCCTCCGCTTGGAAATTTAGATCCACTTGCAAAAGAAATAGTTCTAACAGTTGATAAAATATCAGTATCACCTAAAAAATGAACATTAGGGCAAAATGTTTGATCTAAAATAAAAACAGGATCGACAGCAATGTCTCCATTTGCAGTCGTACGCTCTTTACTTAAAACATCTCTTAAATCATTTAAGTTTGGAACTTCAACTCTTGGGTTGGTTGGAATCTCTGCAATGATATATGGAACAGCATCTGCTTTAGCGATTTCGGTTAAAACAGTATCAATACTTTCTACCATATCGTTATCACCATCAACGGCAAAATCAACTACTTCTACATTATCTATACAAGCAGCAACACGACGTGCTTGGTCGTTCGTGCCACCATAACAGTTAGGAGGCACTACAATTTTAATGTCTTTTCCTTTGTGGTTTTGTATAGCATTGTCAACCAATCCCATTAATATGGCATATTGTATCGATAATCCACTAGAACCCACCAATGCTTTTGTAGTTGTGTTGGTAACTATGTTAATTGAATTTAAAACTGCTGCTTTGTTTGTTTCTAAATTACTTTGTAAAGCTTCAGTAGGTTGTTTTGTTAAGACTTGTAAGGCAATTAAACAGTTAGCAGGTGTCATTGCAATGGTTTCTCTTCTTCTTACGTGTTGAATTTCTGAAATATAACTTTCATTTTGTTCACCGTTTACAAATAAGATACTTCCTAAATGATTGTTTGTATTAATGAAAAAATCAACATTTGAAGTAAGATTGAAATTACAAATATCATTTTGATTAGAGATGAAAACAATACTTCCATCGAATTTTGAAATCTCGTCTACACTATCAACTTTTTTTAATTCAAAGTTATACCCGTAAACATTTTTTATTGTTTCAGCATCAAAAAAACTAGGTAGCTTATTGGTATAAGTTATTAGTGTTTTTTTATTAAGGAATAAGTTTTTTCTTAAAACTGCTAAAAGAGGAACTGTTTGTGAAGAAAAACTAATTACATTTTCTGCTTTTGTATTGTGTAGTTTGGCAATAGCCCATTCTAATACAGAAGAAAGCGGATGACCTAAGCGAATATAATCGTAAGCAGTAGGTAATTCATTCAAAGCTGAAAAATCAACATTGTTATTTTTATATAGGTTTTCAAACTGCTCTAAAAACTGAGTTTTAGCTAGTTTTTCAACATAAATATCTAGTCGGTGTGTAGTTAGATTTAACCAATCGTTAGGCATGTTTTCTAATACACTTTTTATATAGTTAAGCGTTTTATTGTCTTGCATTCTATTTATCTTTTGATAAGCCTGCAAGATACGTTAATTAGATTTTTTTTGAAAAGATTATATAGCTGCGTTTTTGACGTTTTCGCTGACTAGTTTAGGAATATGAATCTGTTTTAATGATTTATATTCAACGTTAGCGAAAGGTAGTAGAAATTAGGTTAAGAATCAAGATAAACTATTATCCAATTCTAGTTCCGTTTTTAATTTTTCGTTCAGGAGAAATTAGGGTTACTTCTTTGTCATCACCAATACCACCCATAACTAAACACTCACTCATCATGGTAGCAATTTGTTTTTTAGGAAAATTTACTACAGCTACTACTTGTTTACCTATTAAATCTTCAGGTTGATATAATTTGGTGATTTGTGCTGAGGTTTTTTTTATTCCGTATTCACCAAAATCAACTTGTATTTTATAAGCAGGATTTTTAACTTCTTTAAAAACTTCAGCAGTAAGTATGGTACCAATACGCATTTCTATTTTCATAAAGTCATTCCAACTTAATTCATTATTATCTTCCATAGCTATTATTTTTTTAACAAACGATTTGCAGCAGCAAACGGAGTAGTTTTTCCACTTTCTAATTTCGAAAATTCGTTATTTAGTAATTCTTTTGTGGTTGGATTGTTGTAAAAATTATCTTTTAACTGTTGATTAATGGTTTCTAACAACCAATATTTATTTTGTTCGTTTCTTTTATGTTGAAAATAATTAGTGTTTTTGGCTGAAGTTATATATTCATCAATCATATTGTATACTTCATCAATCCCTTTATGATGAAGCGCACTTGCTAATAAAACCTTTGGCTGCCAACCACTATCTTTTGGAGGATATAAATGTAAGGCTCGGTTAAATTCAACTTTAGCAATTTTTGCGTTTTTCTCATTACCGCTATCAGCTTTATTAATAACGATAGCATCAGCCATTTCTATAATTCCACGTTTTATCCCTTGTAATTCATCACCAGCACCTGCTAATTTTAAAAGCAAGAAGAAGTCTGTCATAGAGTGTACAACGGTTTCAGATTGCCCAACACCAACAGTTTCGATAACAATGGTATCAAAACCAGCAGCTTCACATAAAATAATACTCTCACGTGTTTTTTGCGCAACGCCACCTAACGAAGTACCAGAAGGAGAAGGACGAATAAAAGCATTTTTATCTGTTACCAATTCTTCCATACGTGTTTTATCACCTAAAATACTTCCTTTGTTAACCGAGCTACTTGGGTCTACAGCTAATACAGCTACTTTTTTACCCAAAGAAGTTAGGTGTTTGCCAAAAGATTCGATAAACGTGCTTTTCCCAACACCAGGAACACCGGTAATACCAATTCTTGTTGATTTGTTTGCATAAGGTAAACAAGCTTCTAATATTTCATTGGCTTGTTGTTGGTGTTTTGTATTGGTGCTTTCTACTAACGTAATAGCTCTGCTTAAAAAAGGAATACTACCTGCTAATATTTCGGTAACAAACTCTTTAGTTGAAGTTTTCTTTTTTCTACTAAATTTTATTTTTTCTGCAGATGATTTACTGGTTGTTTCTGGTTGAGAAACTCCATCTTTTTCGGTAAGAGCAGATTTGTTTTTATCGGTCATGTAAAGTGAAAACGAAATAATAACGTAAATTTAGAAATAAATATTCATCAAAATGCAACGCAGCATAAAAAGTATCGTCTTTAGTACAAGAAATCAAACATGAAGTCAACCAAACAGCTACATCAATCGGTTATAGATGCGTGTAAAAACAATGATGCAAAGGCACAAATGCAATTGTATGATTTGTATTGCGATGCGATGTTTACAGTTGCAGTTCGTTATGTGAAAGATTCTTTTACGGCTGAAGATGTTATGCAAGAAGCATTTATAAAAGCTTTTAAAAATATTAACTCTTATAAAGAAGAAGTAGCATTTGGTGCTTGGTTAAAGCGAATTGTAATTAATCAGAGTATAGATTGGTTAAAAAAACGAAAGCTAGAATTGGTTTCGATAAATGATGAAATAACGACGATTGCAGATGAAGAAGAGCATTGGAATGTAGCTGCTACTATATCGTATCAAGAGATTGTAAACTGCATTCAAAAATTAAAAGAAAAATATAGAATTGTATTAACCTTGTTTTTGTTAGAAGGCTATGATCATGGAGAGATTTCGAAAATATTAGGAATCTCGGAAGTAACCTCAAGAACACATCTGTTAAGAGGAAAAAAGAAAGTACAAGAACAATTAAAAGCAGTACATCATGTCTAAAGATATTAGAGAAATATTAAAAGAGAATGTAGAGAACTCAGAAAGGTTGTCAACAAATCATAGACAACGTTTTCAACAAAAAATGATGGAAGAATTGCACGAGAAGCCATCTGTAAAGAAATCATATCAATGGTTGTACATAGCAGCATCAGTTGTGTTGTTAGTTAGTTTGGGAATTCAGTTTTATCCAACAAATAGCATAGAAACCCCAGCTAATGTTATATCAAATCAACCAACAAACGAAATTAGTTTAGGTAGTATTTCTCCAGAATTAAAAACTGTAGAGGCTTACTATGTAAATACGATAAATTATGAATTAAGTCAGTTAGAATTAACTGACGATAATAAAGAACTATTTGATGGTTACTTAGCTAAAATAGGTGAGTTAACTAAAGAATATAAATCGTTAAACCACGAGCTCAATACAAAAGGGATTAACGACGATACTATCAATGCATTGATTGGAAACCTGCAATTACGTTTACAGCTGTTAAAGCGTATGCACAAACAATTAAAAGAACTTAAAAATCCAAATCAAAATGACATTCAAACAATTTAAAATAACTACTCTTTCACTGTTGTTGACTAGTGCAGTATTTGCACAAAAATTCGATAAGAAGTTTAGTGAAAAATTCAATACAAATAAAGATGTATTGGTTAATATAAATGCAACTAATGCAGATATAGAAGTAACTACTTGGAATAAAAATGAGGTTTCTGTTGAAGCTGTTATTGAAGTAGAAGGACTTGATAAAAAAGAAGCTGAAAAATTTTTAAAGAACTGGCAATTTGAAGCTTTAGGGAATAGGAGTAAGGTTCAAATAAAAACAGGCAGTAACAACTATCGTTCTTTAGGGAAAAATAATTTTGTGTATTTCAATACAAACGGAAATAACCCAGCTAGAATATATAGGCATAATAATGATGATAATATTATTGTAATTCCAGAAATGCCTGAGATGCCAGAAGTAATTGAAATACCTGAAATGCCAGAGATTGTAATTCCTGAAATTAATTTTGATGAGATTGTATATGGTTTAGAAGATATCGAATTTGACTTTGATAAATATGCAAAAGATGGTGGTAATTACTTTTTTCAATGGAAAGATGGTGTAAACGATATCACTATAAAATCTAAAAAAGAATGGGAGACTTTTAAGAAAACTAAGAAGTACAAAAAGTTTAAAGAATCTCAAGAAAAAAGGAAAAAAGCACTTAAGAAACGTTTGAAAGAAGTAGAGGCTAAAAGAGTTAATAAAAAAGAGATGAGAAGGGCTATGGAAAAAGCCAGAGCTGAGGTAAGAAAAGTTAATAGAGAAGAAATTAGAAGAGAATTAGCGAATGCAAGAAAAGAGATTGAAAGAGCTCGAAAAGAAGTAAATAAAACTCGTTATAGCTATTCTTACTCAACTAATAGTAATGACTTTACGATAAATGATAAAAAAGTTAAGGTAACAAAGAAAATTATAATCAAAGTTCCTAAAGATGCTACTTTCGATTTAAATACGCGTCACTGTAAAGTGAAACTACCTAAAACAAAAGCTTCGGGGAAAGTAAGTTATGGTACTTTTAAGGCTGATGTATTAAATGGCGGAAAATTAAACGTTTCGTTTTCACCAGTAATTATAAATTCATTAAACGCTTGTACGCTGTTTTTAAATAATGTAACCGATGCTCAAGTAGCATCGGTTGCTAATACCACGTTAAATTCGAATTCATCAAGGTTAACTGTTGATGCTATTTTTAAAGATGTAGAAATTTCTAATAAGTTTGGTGAGTTAACAATTAACAAAATAGCACCGAATTGCAATAGTTTAAAAATACTTCTAAACTATTCTGATGCAGGTATTAATTCTTTAGGAATCAATAATAAATTGAATTTTGATTCTTCAGGAAATATGAAGACTTCTAAAAATGGAGATATTAAGTTTAATGGAAATTTTACAGTTGTTTCTAAAGATGAAAAAATAGAAATAGCAGGAAAATACAGCCAGTTAACATTAAAAAAACAATAATAGTATCGCTTAAAAATTACTTTTCTTTTTTATAAAATTGCTAACAAATTCCATTTCATTATTCTTTATAAAGTGCCTATCTTTAGCATCTGTAAACAGTCACTTTTTCAATGGAATTATACAAAGAAAATCAACTAAAAATATATAACTCTTTAACAAAAACTAAAGAGCTTTTTAAACCAGTAACCGAAGGACGCGTAGGAATGTACGTTTGTGGTCCGACCGTATATAGCAACGCCCATTTAGGAAACGTACGTACGTTTATGTTTTTTGATGTGGTGTATCGTTATATGTTACACTTAGGTTATAAAGTACGTTATGTGCGTAATATTACCGATGCAGGTCACTTAGAAAATGATGCTGATGCGGGTGAAGATAGAATTTCTAAAAGAGCTCGTTTAGAAGAAATCGAGCCAATGGAAGTAGTGCAACGTTACACAGTTGACTTTCATGATGTATTAAAAAACTATAACTTTTTACCACCAAGTATAGAGCCAACTGCTACAGGTCATATCGTTGAACAGATTGAAATGATTAAAGAAATCATGGAAAAAGGTTTAGCGTATGAGGTAAATGGTTCTGTTTATTTTGATGTTTTAAAATATAACGAAACTGGTAATTACGGAATTCTTTCAGGTAGAAAAATTGAAGACGCAATTCACAATACTCGAGTTTTAGACGGTCAATCTGATAAGAAGAATCCACAAGACTTTGCGCTTTGGAAAAAAGCGGATGAGCGCCATATTATGCGTTGGCCATCACCATGGTCTGATGGTTTTCCTGGTTGGCATTTAGAATGTTCTGTAATGAGCACAAAATATTTAGGTGAACAGTTTGATATTCACGGAGGAGGAATGGATTTAAAATTCCCGCACCACGAATGTGAAATCGCACAATCGCAAACTTGTAGTGGAGTTACTCCAGTAAATTATTGGATGCATACAAATATGTTATTGTTGAATAGTCAGAAAATGGCAAAATCAACAGGGAACTATATTTTGCCTAATGAAATTTTATCTGGAGAAAACGAAGTTTTACCAAAAGCGTTTTCAGCAAGTGTAGTTCGTTTCTTTAATATGCAAGCAAATTATCGTAGCATTTTAGATTTTTCTGGAGAAGCACTAGAGGCGTCAGAAAAAGGGCACGCTAAATTAATGGAAGCTGTTAATTTCTTAGATAAAATAGAAGCAGGTAAAACATCAACTTTCAGTGTGGAAAATTGGAAAAAAGATTGTTATGCTGCCATGAATGATGATTTTAATACTCCGGTTTTAATATCACATTTATTTGAAGCTGTTAAAACGATCAATCAGATTAAAGAAGAAAAAGCGAGTTTATCAGCTGATGATTTAGCTGATTTTAAAACAACACTTAACGCTTTTGTTTTTGATGTTTTAGGATTAATGAATGAAAGTTCAGAAGGAAATAACTCTGATAAATTAAGCGGAGTTGTAGAAATGCTAATTCAAATGCGTAAGCAAGCAAGAGAAGATAAAAATTGGGCATTATCTGATGAAATTCGCGACAAGTTATTGGCTTTAGGAATTCAGTTAAAAGATGGTAGAGAAGGAACTAGCTTTTCGATTAATTAATTGAAAAAAATATTAACATATCCGTTTATATTATTGGTTCGTTTTTATCAAAACGCAATATCACCATTTACACCGGCTACGTGTAGATATTCACCTACATGTTCTAGCTATACCATAGAAGCTTTACAAAAGCATGGATTGTTTTATGGTGGCTGGTTGGCTACAAAAAGAATATTTAGCTGTCATCCATGGGGTGGAAGTGGATATGATCCTGTACCAGAAAAAAGAAATAAAAATTAGTCGATTAACGGCATTAAAATTAAATAAGAATAAATGAATTTTTTATCGATAGTTTGGGATTTAGATCCAGAGATTATTAAAATAGGTGGTTTTGGTATTCGTTGGTACAGCTTAATGTTTGTAGCTGCTTTTGTATTAGGATTACACTTAATGAAGAAGATTTATATAAATGATAAGATTCCGGTTGAAAAGCTAGATCCATTATTTATGTATGTTTTTATATCGATGCTTATTGGTATGCGATTAGGAGATGTGTTCTTTTATAGTTGGGATTATTATCAAAATCATTTATTAGAAATCTTTTTACCAATAAAAGAAAGTGCTAATGATTCTTTATTCGGAATTATTAAAGGATGGAAGTTTACAGGGTTTACAGGATTTGCAAGTCACGGAGCTGCCATTGGTATTCCAATAGCTTTATATTTTTATGCTAGGAAGCATTTAAACAAGCCTTGGTTATTTATTTTAGATAGATTAGGTATTATGGTTGCTTTAGCAGGTTTTTTTATTCGTTTAGGAAATTTCTTTAATTCTGAAATTTACGGAAAGCCTACTGGTACTAGTTTTGGAGTAATTTTTAAAAGAGCAGGAGAGACTGTGCCATGTCATCCTACACAATTATACGAGGCATTTAGTTATTTAGGATTGTTTTTTGCCTTATGGTATTTTTATTGGAAAACTGATAAAAAGAATCAATCAGGATTCTTATTTGGGTTATTTATGGTTGTTTTATGGTCGTTACGTTTCTTTATAGAGTTTTTAAAGCAGGCACAAGTGGAGGGAAGAGAAGATTGGGTATTTAACTCATTAAATACAGGACAAGTATTAAGTATTCCTTTAGTGTTAATCGGTTTATGGTTAATGTTTAGAAAAACGAAATAGATTCCGTTTTATATAAAGTACAAAAAACTCCAATTGTTGGCTTGGAGTTTTTTGTTCTTAAGGTGTTTCGCTAACGGTCTCGTATAACCGTCAGTTACGGGTTAAATTAGCGATTATTTCCGGATTAAGCACAAGCCTTAGAAATTCCGAGTGGATTCGGACGAAGTCGAATCCGCCGTAATTGCGGTTATACATTGTTGTAACCAGTTTTTATTCAATTTCTGCTCTTAAATTTTCGATTTCGGTATCCCAAAAACTTGATTCAAGACAATAATTCGGATTCAACGTTTTAAATTCATTTCCTAATTCAGTCAGATGTTTTTCGGTAAACATTGATTCAAAAAATCCATCTTCTCCAAATTCGTTGTTTATTTTTTCAATGAAATCTCTGAAAAGAAGAAGAGAAGAAGCCAATTCCGAAATATTTTTGTTCATATTTTCCATAAACTCAAATCCTTGTTCGTGGTCAAGTAGAACTAATTTGTCATTATCAGATGAATCAATGCAAATTGGGTTTCCACTATTGTCAGAGCCGAAAATCCAATAATCTTTGGCTTTTTCATCCAAATCGTCATATTCATAATAGCTTTGCTTTGGATTGTGTTGAATTCCCAATCATAACTTCTTAATCCAAATCCTAAAAAAGGCGCTGCATCTTCTGGAAATCCGATTTTTAAAAATTCCTTTGTTTTTTCGTTTAGATTTGATTTTTCTACTTGGTCAATCGGAAATTTAACCCATCTTTCAGAGTCATTAGTCATCCATAATTTTTTAAATTCAGTTGGATTCATTTCGTTTGGTCAACGGACTTGTATAAGATTAGTTGCGTGTTTCAAGCACTAAATTTAGCAAATAAATCTCAGATAGGAAGTCCGAGAGGACTTTCGTAAGTTAGCTAAAATCAGCAATTAATTTTATACGGTGTTGGCAAATCGTTTTTTAATTCATTTCGCACCATTTCAAAAATTCTTCAAGAACTTCATTCCATTTTTCTACATACTCTTGGTTTTCAGATTGTGGTATTATAGAAAACGAATGGTCTAATTTAGGATATACTTTAAATGTCAAATTAGTTTTTTTATTCCTAATGAATTCAATTGGTATTAAATATGCTGACTCTATTGGAACAGCTTTGTCTTTTGCTCCGTGTGCAACATATATTGGAATATTAATTTTTAATAAATTATCAATTGAAGGTTCTACAGATGAACTCCATTTACTATAAGAATGTCCTAACCATTTTTTTGTTAAACTATTAGGATGTTTATATATGTCTTTTATTTCATTAAAAACCTTTTCAGTTTCTATGATTGATTCTTCCTCTGTCATTTCCCCTCTTTGGACATGTTTTCTAATATCAAGTATAAAATCGTAGTATTGAGCATTCCCTCCACCTGAAAAATAGCCAATATTTGAAATTTTATTATTGATTGTTCCAAGTTTGGCAACAACTTCAGTGCCTTCTGAATGACCAAAAAGAATAATTTTAGTTTGCTTTTTTAAAATATTATTTGAAAGGTAATTTACGACTTCATTAGCTTGCCACACTCTATAATTTAAGTTGTCATTTTCATAAAATGATTTTGGAACTTTAAAATCATTTCTAAATATTTCAAAAGGAATATTTTTTTTAGAAATAGCAACTAATAAATAGTCTTTAGGAAATGTTTTTAAATCAAAAGGTAAAGTTTTGCTAACTTCGAGATACTTTTTAATTTTTGGTTCTTCATTTTTTGAAGTTTTAATTGTATCTATATGTTTAATTAATTTATAAAAAGGTTCACTTCCAGAACCTTGAATGTATAAAAGAACACCTTTTTTTAACGGGGAATCTCCATTTGAGTATGTGTGAAAGTTTATTGTATCATTATTTTTTACTATTGAATAATGTTCAAATTTATTTTCAAAATATTTTTTTTGACCAAAACTTTGACAAGTGAAAAGTAAAGAGATTATTGCTGAAAGAATTAATTTCATAGATTTTACGTTTCCTATAAAGACTGATTAAATTTTCGAGTGTTGCATTAAATGTTTGTTAACGTGGTTGTGTATGGTTAGTTGCGTGGTTAACCAACTAATTAAGCAAAAATGGAACGAACCAGAGGAAATTTCAAAGGGATTTTCCAAATAAGCACTTGCCCAAGCAATTAATTATACACGGTGTTGTAGCACGTTTTCATTTTCAAAAGCTTCAATCTCCTTTAAATAGGTAAGTGCATTATTCAATGAAAAGTTTAATGATTGGTCAGATAAATAAGACTCTCTATTTAATCGGTTCCAAAATTTAGACGTCTCTGTATCAGTATTATATTTGTTTAATATCCAAATAGATAACGGAAACCAAATAATTGAAAAACTGATATGAATGATTACTACAATTGCAGCCTTTTCCCATATGTAGGGAATCAACAATGTTAAATCCCATTTAAAAACCAAGATAATTAAAGACCAAAAAAACAGGTTGCTAAAAATGAAAATAAATCTGTTATGTTTTACTTTTTCTATTTTTAGTTTTCCTATCAATTTTTGTAGTTCAATAATAGGTCTTGAGTTGTTAATTTTATAGATACTGCTCAGCTGTTGAATATTTTTGAATAAAACGATATAAGTTAATATGAGTATTAATATTCCTATATATCTTGTGGAAGCATTTTGAAAATTAGAAACTAAAACTGACCAAGTATATATATTTATGATCAGATTCAATAGTATAAAAAGAATACTATTTAACACGTTCTTTTTTATTAAAGAATCAATTTTATTGTGTCTTGATTCTTTAAATAGTTTTGTCACTAAATTGATTTGGTTTTCTTGTTCTCCCCAGTTTTGTTGTAAATCTTGTATATTCATTTTATTAATTTTTTATATTAAATTCTTTTTTTAGGTGTTTTTTTATTCTTGATATTTTAGTAGAAACATTAGTTTTTGAAATTCCTAATACAGAAGCGATTTCTTCATAACTGTATTGGTCTAAATACATTAAAACCAAAGCTTTGTTTAAAACATTCAGTTTTGATATGAAATAATATAATTGCTTTACGCTTTCTGATGAATCTATATCGTCACTACTGTAAGCAAAAACAGGTTCTTCTTTTATGGGTTGAATAAAATTTTCTTTTCGAGATGTTTTTCTGTAAGATGTAATAGCTACGTTTAAAGCTATCCTATACATCCAAGTAGATATTTTATAATCGTCATTATAGTTTTTCCAAGATTTCCATAATTGAATGGTAATTTCTTGAATTAGGTCATTTCTATCCTCAATGTTTTGACAGTAGGAATTGACAATCTTCAGGATTATTCCTTGATTATCTTTTAGAATTTTTAAAAAGTTTTCTTCATTCAATTTCATTAACAAAAGATGTTTACCTTATTATTCGTTTGGAAATAGAAAAAGTCACACTTAGGTTCTGAAATAATTTATTTGGAGTGAGATTTAATGTGCTACAACGGTTTGTGTATGATTAGTTGCGGAAAAGGGCGTAAGTCATTTTCCGCTGTTGGCTAAGATAATTAATGCGTGCGATTTTCCGAAGTGAAAATCCGCAGCAATTAATTATACACGTTGTGCTTGTTGCACAAGTTTAGTTAAAGATAAAAAATAGTTGTATTTTGATATATGCAA
>CANNGJ010000028.1 GCA_947504185.1 uncultured Tenacibaculum sp.
TTGATTGTCAAGGCAATTTAGACCATTTTGAAACATAAAAAATGGCCGGAATTTCTTCCGACCATGACTACCAAATTGGTTCGCTTTTTATTTATATAGAAAATTATTTTCTTCTAGTTATTCAATGCCTCTGCACCACCAACAATTTCTAAAATCTCGTTAGTAATTGCAGCTTGACGTGCTTTGTTATAAGTTAATAATAACTCATCACGTAATTCAGTAGCATTATCTGTTGCTTTATGCATTGCAGTCATACGAGCTCCGTGTTCAGCAGCAAAAGAATCACGAATCGCTTTATATAATTGCGTTTTTAAAGACTTTGGTATTAATTCTAATACAATCTCTTCTTTCGATGGTTCGAAAATGTAATCTAAATTTACATCAGCATCACCTTCAACTGGTTCGATTGGTAAGAATTGCTCTACTTGTGGTATTTGTGTTGCAGCATTTTTAAATCTATTGTAAATAAGCTCAATCTTATCGTAAGAACCATCTACATATAAATCCATTAATTGCTCAGCAACTTTAGCTACGTTATCAAAAGTTAAGTCGTCAAAAATATCATTTCTGTTTTCGATAACTGTATTGTCTTTCGATAAGATATCGTCTCCTTTTTTACCAATTGTAAATAAGTCAACAGTAACTCCATTGTATTTTTCGTCGATTGTTTTAACAGCTTCTTTAATAATAGAAGAGTTAAAACCACCACATAAACCTCTATTTGAAGTTATAGTTACTAATAATACTTTGTTTACTTCTCTTTGTGTTGAATATGCTCCACCTGCATCACTATCTAAAGTAGCGCTTAAGCTTTGTAATAATTCAGTAAGCTTAGATGAATACGGACGCATTGCTGTAATTGCATCTTGAGCTTTTTTCAACTTTGCAGCCGATACCATTTTCATGGCAGAGGTAATCTGCATCGTTGATTTAATCGAAGTAATTCTGTTACGTATTTCTTTTAAGTTTGCCATACAAATAGTATTTAGCATTAAGTACTAAGCATTGAGAAAGTGTCTCAATACTTAATACTAAAATCTTTTATTAAGCTTTAAATTTAGCAGAAATTTCTGCTGCTGCTGAAGTTAACACATCTGTTACTTCATCAGTTAATTTACCTGCTTTTAACGTATCTAATGTATCTCTATGCTTAGCATTTAAATACTCGATATAATCTGTTTCGAATTCTTTTACTTTGTTTACAGGTACATCTTTTAACAAGTTTTTAGAACCTGCATAAATGATTGAAATCTGATCTTCTACAGTATAAGGATCGTTTTGTGCTTGCTTTAAGATTTCAACGTTACGTTGACCTTTAGAAATCACATTCATAGTAGCAGCATCTAAATCAGAACCAAACTTTGCGAATGCTTCTAATTCACGGTACTGAGCTTGATCTAACTTTAAAGTACCTGATACTTTTTTCATTGATTTAATCTGAGCATTACCTCCAACACGAGATACAGAAATACCTACGTTAATTGCTGGACGAACCCCTGAGTTAAATAAATCAGACTCTAAGAAAATCTGTCCATCAGTAATCGAAATTACGTTTGTTGGAATATATGCTGAAACGTCTCCTGCTTGTGTTTCAATAATTGGTAATGCAGTTAAAGAACCTCCACCTTTTACGATTCCTTTTAAAGAATCTGGTAAATCGTTCATTTCACTTGCAATCTTATCATCATTAATAACTTTTGCAGCACGCTCTAATAATCTTGAGTGTAAGTAGAATACATCCCCTGGGTAAGCCTCACGTCCCGGTGGTCTTCTTAATAATAAAGATACTTCACGGTAAGCGACTGCTTGTTTAGATAAATCATCATAAACAATTAATGCTGGTCTACCAGTATCACGGAAATATTCTCCAATTGCAGCTCCTGCGAATGGTGCATATACCTGCATTGGTGCAGGATCTGATGCATTTGCAGCAACAATAGTTGTATAAGCTAAAGCTCCTTTTTCTTCTAACATGTTAGCAATAGCTGCTACTGTTGAAGCTTTTTGACCGATAGCTACGTAGATACAGTACACTGGATGTCCTGCATCATAAAATTCTTTTTGATTTAAGATAGTATCAATAGCAACTGTAGATTTACCAGTTTGACGGTCTCCAATGATTAACTCACGTTGACCACGTCCTACAGGAATCATTGCATCAATAGACTTGATACCAGTTTGCATAGGCTCAGTTACAGGCTCACGATAAATTACCCCTGGTGCTCTACGCTCTAAAGGCATTTCGTAAGTTGTTCCTTCAATTGGTCCTTTACCATCGATTGGTTGACCTAAAGTGTTAACAACACGTCCTACAATTCCTTCACCTGCTCTTAAAGAAGCAATACGCTCTGTACGCTTTACAGTAGAACCTTCTCTTACTGATGTAGAAGCTCCTAATAATACAACACCTGCATTATCTTCTTCTAAGTTTAATACGATACCTTCTAATCCGTTATCGAATTCTACTAATTCACCATATTGTACATTAGACAAACCGTAAACACGAGCAATACCATCACCTACTTGTAATACGGTACCTACTTCGTTTAATGAAGCCTTAGACTCGAAGTTTGTTAATTGTTCCTTTAAAATTGCTGAAACTTCAGCTGGTTTAATTGCTGCCATCTTATTTCTTTTGATGTATAATTAAATTTGTGGAATGTAATGACTATTGTCAAATTCTCTTCTTAATTCACTAAAGTGATTAGAGATACTTGCATCATATTGCACATCTCCAACACGTAAAATAAATCCTCCTAAAATAGCTGGATTTACTATATTTTCTATACTTGCGCTATTTCCTGTAAGTGCTACAATCTTAGCTTGTATTTTATCTTCTAATTCTTTTGTTAAAGCTACTGCTGTAGTAACTTTAGCAACCTGCATATTCTTATGAAAATCGTAAATAATAGAGTATTGCTTTGCAATTGGCTCTAACATAACCATACGCTTATTTTCTTGTAATAAGTCAAATAAACCTTTTACGATATTATCTACTTTATCTCCAAAAAGCGCTACTAAAACTTTACGTTTATCATTAGCTTTAATTACAGGGCTTTTAAGCATTGTTTCTAAGTCACTGTTCTCAGCAATTGTATCTACGATTAACTTCATGTTATCGTTTACTAAAGAATCACTTCCTTGCTCTTTAGCTAGATTTAATATTGCTTTTGCGTAACGTAATGCTGGTCTTGCTCCTTTCATCGATTGATTAGTTTAAAGTAACCTCTTCTAACATTCCTTCAACAAGCTTTAATTGATCGTCTTGTGAAGTTAATTCTTTTCTTATAACCTTTTGAGCAATATCAATTGATAACTCAGCTACGTTCTTTTTTAATTCAGCAATTGCAGCTTGTTGCTCTTGCTTAATTGTTGCTTTAGCATTTTCAATCATAATTGTAGCTTGCTCAGAAGCTTCTTCTTTTGCTTCAGCAATAATAGAATCTTTAATCTCACGAGCCTCTTTCATCATTGCATCTCTTTCTGCACGAGCTTCTTTGATCATTTTCTCATTATCAGCTTGTAAATTTTGCATTTCTTTACGAGCATTTTCTGCTTGATCTAATGCATTTTGGATACCTTCTTCTCTTTCATCTAAAGAGTTTAAGATTGGTTTCCAAGCAAATTTTGCTAATAAAAATAATAAGATTCCTAAAACTACTAGTTGCATTACGAACAACCCAGGAGAAAAATCATTTAATAACTGATCCATTATATATCTAATTAATTCTTTTAAAAATTGGTTTTGTTTAATTGATAAAACATTTCCTGTAACCAACCGTTACAGGAGAATGTTTTATTTCTGTTTTCTTTCGGAATTATCTTCCTAAGATTAAAGCACCAAATGCTAAACCTTCTAATAATGCTCCGATAATGATCATCGCTGTTTGGATTTTACCAGCAGCCTCAGGTTGACGAGCAATTCCTTCCATTGCTTTTCCTCCAATTTGACCTAATCCGATTCCTCCACCGATTACGATTAATCCTGCTCCAATTAAATTGTACATACTAATTGATTTATATTAAATTAAACAAATTCTTATTCTACTTCTTAATGACTATGCGCATCTGCATGGTCATGATCATGTTCTTCTACTGCCATTCCAATAAATAAGGCAGATAACATTGTAAAAATAAATGCTTGTAAGAACGCTACTAATATTTCGATAACCGAAATAAACAATGTTAACACTAATGAAATACCTGTTGAAGCAACAGCACCAAACTGCGCTTTTAGAGTCATCATTAATGCAATTAAACTCATTACTACGAAGTGACCCGCCGTAATGTTTGCAAATAAACGCACTAGTAATGAAAATGGTTTAATTAAAATAAACCCTACTAATTCGATTACTGCTAATACTGGTCTTAAAATTTTTGGAACTCCTGGCATCCATAAAGTATGTGCCCAAAAATCTTTTGTTCCACTTGTTATGTAAACAACTAGTGTAAATATAGCTAAACAAGCAGTCACGGCAATTTGCCCTGTTACGTTAAATCCTAATGGCGTTAAACCTAATAAGTTTAATATCCAGATAAAGAAAAACACCGTTAATAAATAAGGCATAAATCTTTTATATTTCTTTTCACCGATATTTGGTCTTGCTATTTCGTCACGAACATATAATACTAATGGCTCTAACAAACGACCAACTCCTGTAGGAATCGCTCCTTTTTTATATCCTTTAGCTAATGAACCAAAACCTAAGAACATTAATAATCCTGCGAATAACATTCCGAAAACACTTTTTGTAATAGAAAAGTCTAATGTTTTAGTTGCATTAGTTGCATGGTGAGTTTCATCAAAAGCTACAGATGTTGCCCCCTCTTCTAATTCATAAATTTTACTATGAATTTTCACCAACTTTACATCTCCTGCATCAACAATCACAGTTCCATCATCATTATGGTGGAATTTAGAAGACATGAAAGTTTTAATTCCTTTACTTGTTTTTACAATTACTGGCAATGGAAAACCAACATGTTTTCTTTCACCTGCATCATTCGTATACGAATAAAAAGCAAAATCATGCGAATCAGCTAAGTGATGCTTAATATAATCATTGATTTCTTTTGTGGTGTTTACTTTTCCACCATCTTTTTCTGAAGATTTTTGATCTCCACCACCAGCAAATACTCCAAATGAAGTAAAAACTAATGCTAAAACTGTAAAAAATTTGATAGATTTTTGTGCTATCGTCATACCTTTATAAATATAGGGTTATGGTCTCTAAATTTCCGTGCAAAGGTACACATTTAATTAAAACTACAAACCGTTTTTTTATTTAGTTTTTTTAAAGGTTTTTTAGCACGCTATTATCGCTTAAAATAGAAGTAAACTATTTGCTATTCAGTAGTTTTGAAATTGCAACTGCCTCTATTATTAAAAATAAAAACAAAGGTATTACTAACGAAAATCTTTCGGGCTTTGTAAGTTGCTCATTTGCAAAAACTGAGGCTTGAAAAACTAATACAAAAAAACCCATTTTTAAAAACACAGAAGCTAAATATGCATATCCTGCTTGGTTTGGTATTTTATCTGCAATAAACTCAACTATAAAATATACAATAGTTGCAGCTATAACATGAAATAGATACACTGAGAATAAAGAAAAAGACAAGTAAATGTCTTTTGAATCTAACACATAGTTGTGTGGTACATAACTTATTATAAACAGTACAATAACTGCTACAATAAATTGAATAATACGTTTAATCATTATCTTTTGATAATTTTGTTACTTGCATAATTACAGAAAACATGGCTAAAAAAACCGCTGCAAGTGTACAAATTTTTGTGTAAAGTTGTGAAGTGTTTTCGTATTTGGTATCTAACCATTCACCTAGCAAACTTCCTAGATAAATGGTTAAACCCATTTGTAATGCTATCCCGGTAAACCGAACAAATTTATTAAGCGGTTTTCCCTTTGAGTCTTTGCTCATCTTTATTTAATTCTTTTACAGCACCTTTCATTGAGCATGTAGCATTAAAAGCTGCTCCTGGCTCTACAGAAAGCTTACTTATTACCACATCTCCACTAATATTTGCTGAGGACTTAACTGTTAATGTATTAGACACAGATAGTTCACCAGAAAACTTCCCTTCTACATCTGCATTTGCACATTCAACTTTTCCGTTTACAAAACCAGAGTCTCCAATAATAACTCTACCCTCTGTTTTTATAGTACCTTCTAGGGTTCCATCAATTCTAAAGTCTCCTTCAGAGATAATATCTCCAGATATTTTAGTGTTTTTTCCGATAATGTTTCTTTCCGAAACTGTTTGATTTCCTGCTTTTTTGTTTTCTTTACTAAACATGTTTGGGGAATTAGGGTGTTTTATTTATTTAATCGTTCTATAATTTCTTTTGCTTTTTTACCTTCTTCAAGATTAGCATAACTAACCGCAACAAACTCTAAAGCTTTTTTATACGCTTCTTTACCCTGGTATTTACCTGTTGCTAAAGCTTTTAGGAGTTCAAATTTAGGGATTAAATTTGAATTACTAACCGTTGGTAAAAAACCATCTATCTCACTTACAACTTCTTCAAACTTATTCTCTTTGTATAAATAATACACCTCTTTGTATTTATTCAATACAACATCCTCCTTTTTTTCTTCAGTTAATTTTTTATTTGGATTTAAAATTATCTGTGCAAAACTGGTTTTAGGATATTTATTTAAAATAACATTTTTATACTGGTTTGCTTTTCCTTGATTACCTATCTCATTATAAACTTGATATAAATGATAGCTTATTGGTAATTCAAGATTATTGTCTATACGCAATTCTTGTAAACGCTCCAAGTTTTTAATTGCTAAATCTGTGTTTTTAAATTGCTCTTTATAAATTAGCCCTAATTGATATAATGCTTCGTTACGCTCAGCAATTAAATCGTCAATTTTATTTCTATCTGTAGGTATCTCTTTTAAATAAGTTGATAATTCGTATCGTGGATTCACCTTCTCTTCATTCGAGTTATCTTCTGATATGCTAATGTCATCAATTGTAGATTTATCAGATAATCTCCAATTATCTTCTAACGGACGAGCTCCCCAAGTCTTTTCAAATTCAACTTTACCAAAACCTAATGCTCTTGTATTATAAAAATACCATTTACCTTTATTAGCACTACTATTAATAGAGGCTCCTCCTCCAAAAGAACTTCCGAAATTTTGAGCATTTAAAATTTGCTGCTTTCTTTCTTCATCTTCATTTTTTATTCTTTCGATATAATCTTCGAAAAAAGAAGTGCGCTCATCTGGACTCATTGCAACTAAGCCTAGAATACTATCATTATTCTTAACTAGTTCTTCGTGTTTTCTTAGTGTAGTTAATCCTTTGTTTTTTCTTCGAATTCTACGTATTCTCTTTTCTTGATCAAACTCTTTAGAAGTTACTTGTAAAACACTATCGTAAAACGAACCTGCTAATAAGTAGTTTTCTTTATCAAAAGCAATATTACCTAACTTTTCATAGGCATATGTTTTTTGATAACCATTATTGTTTTTAGCATTTAATGATTTTTGAAAATATTTAATTGCCTTATCCGTATTATTTCTACCTTCTTCTAAAACTCCTGCTTGATAATACAGTGCATTTAAAAACTTACGGTTATCAGAATTCTTGATTAGCTTTTTTAACCTCGCTAAAACTACTATTGAAGCTGAATCATTGGGTGTGTTTTTAGCCAATTCTATATTGGATCTTATACGATAACGAAATGGGGCTTTTTTAGTGTCAGCTAATTTTTTAAACACCATTCTCGCTGAATCTTTACGTCCTAACTCACTATATATTTGACCTAACACAAACATATCTCGAGATGCTTGCTCTTTATTTTTAAATATTTCTGATGCTTTAGTTAGATGTTCAATTACTTTTTGAATCGTATCTGTTTTTTGATACGCCATAGCCAAAGCTGTATGCGCTTGCTCTCTTATTTCATCAGGGAGTTCTTTTTCATTTTCTTCAACCTCTAGCAAGAACTTTAAAGATTCAATCGCTAGTTTTTCGTTATCTAAACGAATGTTAGTTTTTGCTCTCCAAATTTTAGTTTCATTAATTAAACTTGCATTTGGATAGTTCGCAATAATATAATTAAAAGCTTCTATTGCTGGAATAAAACGCTGTGTGTAATATCTTGATTTACCTAGTAATAAATACGCATCATCAATTTGGCGGTTTTTTTCATAACCGTCAATATTCATCGAATGCGTTTCAATCGCTTTTCTAGCTTTATCTTCAGCTCTCTCAAAAGAAGTAAGATTCTGTTCTTCCTCCTCTTCACTCTCTCCAAAACCTGAGCCTGGTTGAATTGCTGAAGTTGCAATTATTTTATCATCAAAAGTTATAGGTTCTATTTGTAATCTTTTCCAAAAATTATCTTTATGCTTTTCTTTTATTTCTTCTAAACCTTTTTGATATGCTTGTTCGCCATTAAATAACACATTGTATTTAGTGGTTAATGCATGAAAGTTTCTATTTAAAAAAGCATCCTTTTTAACGCTACATGAATACACAATAGCTATAAGGAGATTGAAAACTAAGAGTTTGTATAGTTTTTTCATAAAAAATTACGCTTTTACTGTACAACAATAATAAAGTTAAGTTATTGTACGTAAAAGCGTAAAAATAGCAATAAAAAGGCAATTTTTTCTGCTATGCAGAAAAATAGCTTTCTAATTCTTTTAAAGTTTCTTGCGAGGTATTAATATCTTTTACCACATTTCCTTTTTCTAATACAACTATTCGTTCGCAAACTTCGGTTACATGACTTAAATCGTGACTAGAAACTAATACTGTAACTTCCTTATTATCAGTTAAAGTCTTAATTATTTTTTTAAGCCTAATTTGAGTTGTTGGATCTAAGTTAGCAAAAGGCTCATCTAAAATTACCACTTGCGGATTTCCCATCATTGCAGCAATAATTCCTGCTTTTTTCTGATTTCCTTTACTTAAATCTCTTAAATATTTTTTCTTTCCTAGAATTTCACCATTAAAAAACTCCTCAAATTGCGCTAAGTATGATGTAACATCTGCTTTATTCATTCCGCGTAAATCTCCTACAAAATCAAAATATTCTTCTGGTGTTAAATAACCAATTAAAAAACTTTCATCTATAAAAGAACCTGTAAAACTTTTCCATTCTTCACTCTTATTAACAACAACATCGTTATTCGTAATTTCTCCCGATGTTGGCCTTATTAAATCTAACAGAATGTTAAATAATGTTGTTTTTCCCGCTCCATTATTTCCTACTAAACCAAAGCTTTGGCCTCTTGGAATTTCTACTTTCTCTACATTTAAAACTTCTGCCTGTCCGTATTTTTTTGAAATATTTTGTACTGTTATCATTTTCTTTTAAGTTTAGTTATAGTTCTTGTTTAAAACCATGAATCGTTGCGTATTTTGTTTTGGTATATCTTTTTTCAATAAAATCCATAATCGGTTTTTTAAGAATAAAAGAAACAACACCTACCATGGCAATTATTACTAACGCTATATTAGTTCCAAAGAAATAATTTCCTACAAAATATAGCAACATTGGAAAAATCATAATAGGAATTAATACTATAAACTGCGCTGCACTTGTACCTTGCATGTTTGAAAATCCGCCTTTTGTTAAATCGATTCTTTTTTTATTAAAAGAACCCATGTAGATCATTAATAAAGATGTGAATCCGATATTAAAGAAAAATCCTGCAAGGATCATTAAAAATTTATCTATACCGTAGTAAATGTAAGGAGTACTTAAAATAAAAAGTACAACCGTCATTACCGTCATTAGGTACCATTTACTTTCTAAAAATTTACGGTAACTAAGATTTTGACTCATTAGCATACGGTAATGTTCACTATCCCATGCTGGAATAAATTGCCCGTAATTTAAAGAGAACCCTCCTGTCATAAAAATACAGATGAATATTAAAAAAGAACTCTCCTTATAAGTTTCTACATTAAAAAAAAGTAAGCCGTATAGCAAAAAGAAGAACGACATAAAAAATACTGCTTTTGTTCTTTTATTTCTGAAAATTAAACGAATATCATTTTTTATAAACGGTGCTACATCTCCTAAACGATCAACAAAAGATAAGTCTGAAGACTTGGCTTCTTCTGTTTTATTTTTAACAGCAGCATCTAAATATACTTTATCGTTTAATTGACTAAAGTTTAAATAATAAAGCCCTATTAATAAAACTAATCCAATAATAGATAAAACTGGCATTTCATAAACTGATTGAAAAAGATCACCAAAAAAATCGGTAACATTAAACAATTGATATCTATATGAAAGGAATAATCCTGCTAGAAACAAGACCATAATACTTAATGCATAATTGTTTTTATTAATTAAAAAATTAATGTAATTATTACATAAAACAAGTGTTAGCATTAAAAATAACCAGCCCAAAACCCCTAAAGTATTATACCCTTGAGTTATTAAAACTATTGAAAATGGGATGTAAAAAAACAAGGACATTGTATTAAAAAATGAAAAACCCGATTTTCCTAATACATAATGGACTAGTTTACTCTTTCTAATAGGTAAATTCAATAATGGTTTAATATTCATTACTGGTAATTTTTGCATTAAATAGCGAAAAATTAAATCAGCTATTAACACAAAAATCATTAATTTATTTACAAATAATAATGGATCTGTATCTGGATATTGTTTTTTAAGAAAAAAATAACCTCCAGCTCCTACTGCTAAAAAACTAACAATCATATAAAGCGCAAAAAAGCCCATAATTATTTTTAACGCAATGTTTTTACCAAAATAGGATGATCGGAAAAACTGTTTCCATTCTAATTTTAAAAAGTGTGTAATCATTTGGTTAATTATTAATTGATTGATTATATTATATGTATCGCTTCTTAACAATTTGTTACATAAAAAAAGCATCAATTTAAAAATTGATGCTTTTTTATTTCATTTTTCTATAGTTTTTAAGCCCATTGGCAAATAATACCACCCATAAGTGCTAATGTAATAGTCCAATATCCTACATTAATAGCCACGTATTTAAAACTTTTTCTTTCAAATAACGACTTAGTTCCTATAATTGGTAATATAAAAAACAAGCCAGTTAAAATACCATGTAGTGCTCCGTGCTTAAAAGTTCTAAAACGGCCACCAAAATTGCTCATAAATTCTTGAAAGTAAGCATATGCTCCTCCTGAATTTTGCATAAATTCCGGCTCTCCTGCTAAAGTTTGATAAACCCCAAATTGATGGATTACTAAAAATTGCATAAAAAATGCAATTAATAAACTGAACACAAAACTAAGTCCGAAAATTAACAGCATATTACTGCCTTCAACATCTTTTTGTGTGAAGTTCATCTCTTTCATCCATGCTTTTTGAAATAACATAGGTCCGTACCAAATAAACCCCATAACCATAGGTATAAAAGCTGCTCCTAAAATTGCTAAATAATTTGTTTCCATTGTGTGTAAGTTTATAGTTAATCTACTCAAATATAACGAAAAAAGCATCAAATAAATATTTGATGCTTTTAAGTGTTTTTATAAAAAACTAATTTATTTTATCTTCATCGACTTTGCAATTGCCTCTAATTCAAACAAAAAGTCACGCTTATTTACTGATGGTGCATAGGTAAATCCTTCAAAAATAATTAAACGATTGTTCTTTTTATCTACTACTGTATAGTTTATAAATGGACCCGCCATGAAATCATTTTTCACTTCCCATTTACCACGTGTTTCATATGCTTTTTTCCCATCAATTTCAGCATCAAAAGTAAACGGAGTAAATGCCTGCTCTGTAATCATATACATTCCTTCTTTACTTCCTGGAATGTGTTTTTTACCAATAGTATCTCTAACTGCAACAATATTATCAGCCACCTTACTTTCATCTTCTAAAGGAACACTGTAAATTAAAACATTATTAGTTCCATCTCCACGAGCTATACCGCTTTTTAAATGTTGACGCAACCATAAAAAGTCACCTGTGTCTTCAACTAATTTAAATCTTTTTGGAACATCTAAAGTTATTCCTAAACCTTGAATTGTTTTAAGTTTCGTTTCGTCTATACGCTCTTTTTTAAAGATTCTTTGAGTAAACTTAATATCCTCGTCTTTAAATATTTTGATAATTTCTTTTCCTCTATTTTTTATTAAGTTTATTAAACCTTCTTTGTTTTTAGCAATTCCATAAACTATAACTTGTGGGTCAGCGTATTTATTGTTTTCAACAGAAATACCTTCTTTTTGCCCTTCTTGAAGAATTAAAATAGCTTTATTATTTCTCATAAACCCGCTAAACCCAGAAGGATCTACCTGACTAACAGACAATAATGTTTCTGGTTGTGGCAATCCTACTTGGTGTTCACCAAATACTGTTCTAATTTCATCTCCTAATTTACCTTGCCAATCAACTCCTTTTACAACTACCATTATCTTATTGGTATTTCCATTAGATGTTGGTAAGGTATACCCCCCTTTTCCTTCTCCGTTTTTACACGAGATTACTAACAATGCTAAGATGAATATGGCTACTGCTTTTTTCATAGTTTTTATTTTTTAGTAGTAAGTTTAATGTTAACTCTTAAATATTTTAAGTTTCATTCCTGGTTTTAAGTTTTTGATGCCCCAAATATTGTTCCATTTTTTTAATTGCTCTATAGAAATTGATGGATACTTTTTTGAGATCGTCCATAACGAATCTCCATTTTTAACAACATATACTTCGTGCTTCCCTTTTGGTTGCTTATACTTTTTCTGCGTAGTCTTTTTAGGAACTGTTAATTTCTTCGGATAAATACTTAATCGTTGTCCTATTTTTAGACGATGGTTTCGTAAGCCATTCCAACGCTTTATATCACTTACTCGAACTCCAAATTTATTTGCTATTTTACCTAAGTAATCCCCACTACGTACTTTGTATCGGATACGTTTATCCATCTCAAAATACTTAGGTAACGGTTTTTCTCTTTTAGCTTCATCTTCATTTGCAAGGGCATATATCTCTTTTTCCTTATCTAAAAAATCTACCACACTTTTTCGTGGCAATCGAACTGCATAGTTCTTGTTTTTTACATAAGGTATAATATCTAGTTTATAAGCTGGATTTAAAAAAGATAATAATTCTCTATTTATATTCGCTTTTTCAGATATATGATCGAAACTAACCGTTCTTTTTATACGAATAGTATCAGTTTCGAAATGAAATATTTTTGGTGCTTCTGGATAAATATTATGTTCTTCAGCATATTCAAAAATATACATCGTTGCATAAAATGCAGGAACATATCCCGCAGTTTCACGAGGTAAAAACGGACGAATATTCCAATAGTTTTTATAACCTCCTGATCGTTTTATCGCTTTTGATACATTTCCTGGACCAGAATTATAGGCTGCTAAAGCCAAATCCCAATCTCCAAAAATTTTATACAATTGACTTAAATATTTACAAGCTGCAACTGTAGCTTTTACTGGATCTTGGCGTTCATCGACATACGAATTCACTTTTAAATTAAACTGAATTCCTGTACCGTACATAAATTGCCACAAACCTGTTGCGCCAACTCTAGAACGAGCATCTGGACGTAAAGCAGATTCTACAATCGCCAAGTATTTCATCTCCAAAGGAACATCAAACTGATCTAAATACTCCTCAAACATCGGAAAGTAATATTTAGCTTTTGCCATTAACGCCGGATAATATCTTTTTCGATATTTTAAATAGCTATTAATTACTTTCTCTAATGATGGATTATACGCTAAATTAAAAGGTGTTCTAACATCTATATCACTCAACCGTTTTTTAAGTAAATCAGTAGTTAAAACAGAAGTGGTATTACCAATAATATCTTTATCGTTAATTACATATTGAATACTATCAAATAATGATGAATTAAATTTTTCTTCTACTAATAAACTATCAATCATCTTTAAATCGGTATCAGAAAATAATTCTTCAACTTCATTTACTTTAATTGAGTCTTTAGCTACAAAAGTTGAATCAATTACTTGACTCATCTCTTTATTTTTCATCAACAAACTATCAATTGGTTGTTGAGCAAAAATTGATGTAGTTAAAAAAAGTAGTATTAGTAGGTTCCTCATATTTGATTTATACGTCTAATTCAACAACAATTGGGCAGTGGTCTGAGTGTTTTGCTTCTGGCAATATATATGCTCTCGAAATCTTCTCTTTTAATGGCTCGGTAACCATTGCATAATCTAATCGCCAACCTTTATTATTCGCACGAGAATTTGCACGATAACTCCACCAAGAATATTCTTGTCGCTCTGGATTTAAATGACGGAAACTGTCGATAAATCCACTATCGATAAATTTAGTTAGCCATTCACGTTCTTCAGGTAAAAAACCTGAAACTCCTTTCATTTTTGGATTATGAATATCTATCGCTTCGTGACAAATATTGTAGTCGCCACAAATAACTAAATTCGGAATCGTTTTTCTTAACTCAGTTGTATATGCTAAGATTTCATCCATATAATTGAATTTAAAATCTAATCTAGCTTGGTTAGTTCCCGATGGTAAATACATGCTCATTATAGAAACATTATCAAAATCTACACGAAGGTTTCTACCTTCAAAATCCATAGATTCTATCCCTGTTCCGTATTCTATATGTTTTGGTTTTTCTTTGCAAAAAATAGCTACAGATGAATATCCTTTCTTTTCTGCAGAAAACCAATAATGATAAAGGTAACCAGCGTTTTCAAATTCGGTTACGTCTAATTGTTCTTTATGTGCTTTGGTTTCTTGTATACAAATTACATCTGGGTTAGCAGCTTGTAACCAATCGATAAATCCTTTTTTTAAAGCGGCTCTAATTCCGTTTACGTTGTATGAGATTATTTTCATTCGTTTGTTTCTTCGATAAATTCAAGCACTTCTTTAAAATACTCTTCTAAACTTTTATACTCTTGTTCTCCAGGTATCCAACTAGCAAATTTCCAATACTTCCAACTTTCTTCTTTTTTTACAGGAGGAATTAATAAAAAATACTGTTCTTCTTCTTTACCTGCTATTAAAATGCTTCTTTCTAATTGCTTTCCAACTTCTTCAATCCCTTCGATACTAAATGCTTCTATTGTATAGGCTTCAATATTTTTTAAATAGTTATCTCTTCAACTGAAAGAAAAGTTGGTTCTGTATAATCAGTAGATGGAAATCCATTTGAAAATAATAAAAACTCTTTATAATCATCAGGGAATATAACACCTAACTTCTCTTCTACTTTTAAAACTGCTCTTTTTTCTGCTGGTTTTAAAAGCTCTATTTCCACTTTTTTGGATATTTCTTTTAGTAATCCTTTCAATTTATTAATCTAAAAATATTGGGTTCTTAAGAAAAATCCAGGTTAGCTGTTTTCTTTCTCCTGATTGTGTTTGGATTATTTTTTTTCTTGGCGATAAAACATAAGCTACTGCAATAGCTATAACTGCCCTAATCCAAGAATCTACATTAAACACTTTATCCAATATCAATAAAAATATTATAATTAATATTGGATAAATTATTCTATGAAACCTTTTTAAAAAGTTTTCCATTTAGATTATCATCTCCGGAATTTCTCCATTTACAATTAAGGTACCTTGTGTTGCATTTTGAATTTCTTCAATGCTAACACCGGGAGCTCTTTCTATTAAATGAAATGCATTGTCTTTAACTTCTAAAACAGCTAAATTGGTTACTACTTTAGTAACACAACCAACACCTGTTAATGGTAAAGAACATTCTTTTAATATTTTAGATTCACCACGTTTATTAGTATGCATCATCGCTACGATTATATTATCTGCTGATGCTACTAAATCCATTGCTCCTCCCATTCCTTTTACCATTTTTCCTGGAATTTTCCAGTTTGCAATATCACCGTTTTGAGCAACCTCCATCGCTCCTAAAACAGTTAATTGCACGTGCTTACCGCGAATCATAGAGAAACTAGTAGCAGAATCGAAAATAGACCCTCCATCTAAAACAGTAACAGTTTGTTTTCCTGCATTAATTAAATCAGCATCTTCCGTTCCTTCAATAGGAAAAGGTCCCATTCCTAATAATCCATTTTCAGATTGAAATTCTACTTCGATACCTTCTGGAATATAATTCGCAACTAAAGTTGGTATTCCAATTCCTAAATTAACGTACCATTTGTCTTGTAACTCTTTTGCAATTCTTTGCGCTATTTGTTGTTTACTTAATGCCATGATTTACGATTTAGGAGTTACAGTTCGTTGCTCAATTCTTTTCTCATACTTTTCTCCTTGAAAAATACGTTGTACAAAAATTCCTGGAATATGAATCTGGTTTGGGTCTAACTCTCCAGCCGGAACTAATTCTTCAACCTCAGCAACTGTAATTGTTGCTGCTCCACACATATTCGGATTAAAGTTACGAGCAGTTCCTTTAAAAATTAAATTTCCTGCTGTATCTCCTTTCCAAGCTTTTACAAAAGCATAATCGGCTTTAAATGCTGGCTCTAAAACGTACATTTTTCCGTCAAATTCGCGAGTTTCTTTTCCTTCTGCCACCTCAGTTCCGTAACCAGCAGGTGTATAAAATGCTGGGAATCCTGCTTGTGCAGCTCTACATTTTTCGGCTAATGTTCCTTGTGGAGTTAACTCAACCTCTAATTCTCCCGATAACATTTGACGCTCGAACTCATCATTCTCCCCTACGTAAGAAGAAATCATTTTTTTTATCTGACGATTTTGTAATAATAATCCTAATCCAAAATCATCTACTCCTGCATTATTTGAAATACAAGTTACATTTCTAACATTTAATCGTACCAGTTCTGCTATCGCATTTTCTGGTATTCCGCACAACCCGAACCCCCCTAACATAAAAGTCATAGAGTCTTTTACGCCAGCTACTGCTTCTTGTACGTTATTTACTTTTTTATTTATCATGTTTAGTTGTTTGTTTTATCTAAATAAGATTAAAAATCGGTGTCATTTTCCTCTTCCTTCTTTTCATCACCTTCAATTTCATCTTCAGCTTTTTTCACCTCATTACAATTAATTTGAATCGATAAGTTTGCAGGCTTTTCAAAATCTTCTTTACTAATGTTTAAAGTCTTATCTGCATAACACTTATTCATAAATAAAGCCCAAGTAGGTAAAGACATTGAAGCTCCTTGCCCTTTAGCTATTCCTGCAAAATGCGTTGCTCTATCTTCACCACCCGTCCAAACACCAGTAGCTAGATTAGGTACAATTCCCATAAACCAACCATCTGATTGATTTTGCGTTGTTCCTGTTTTACCAGCGATTGGATTGGTGAAATTATAAGGGTGCCCAGTAATATACCCTGGTCTTTTCCAAGGCAAACGTAAACGAACACCAGAACCTGATGTTGTTACTCCTTTCATTAAATCAAGGATTACATACGAAGATTCTTCGCTTAACACCTCTTTTGTTTCTGGCACAAACTCTTCTAAAACTGTTCCGTTTTTATCTTCAATACGCGTAATCATCATCGGACTAACTCGTAAACCTTTATTGGCAAAAGTAGAATAGGCACTTACCATTTCAATTAATGATAAATCTACGGCTCCTAGTGCAATAGATGGATTTGCTTCTATCTTAGATTTTATTCCTGCTGATTCCGCTAAACGTGCAACATTTATAGGCGCTACTTTATCAATTAATTGAGCTGTAACTACGTTGGTCGATTTTGCTAAAGCTTCTTTTAATGTTAACTCACCTCCATACTCATTGCCTGAATTTTTTGGTGTCCAATCTTTTGGCATTCCATATTTTTCTTTCGGAATTGTATAAGGTGTATTGGGTAACTTATTACAAGGCGACATTTTTAATTGATTGATTGCAGTTGCGTATACAAACGGTTTAAAAGTAGAACCTACTTGACGCTTTTGTTGCTCAACCGCATCGTACTTAAAGTATTTATGATTAATTCCACCAACCCATGCTTTAATATGCCCTGTTTGAGGCTCGATAGAGACTAAACCTGAGCGTAAGAAGTGCTTATAATAACGGATAGAATCATAAGGCGTCATTACAGTATCAATTTCTCCTTTCCAAGAAAATACGCGCATATCTGTATCTGTATTAAAAGATTCCTCAATCTCTTTTTCTGATTTACCAGCAGCTTTTAAACGTTTGTATCGGATAGAACTCTGTTTACCTCTTTTCAATATTTTAGATATTTCTGATTTCTCTAAATCATAAAAAGGAGCTGTTCTGTTTTTCTTTTGTTCTTTTGAAAAGTATGATTGTAAATTTGACATATGTTCTCTACTAGCTTCTTCAGCATATTTTTGCATACGAGAATCTATCGTTACATATACTTTTAATCCGTCTTTATAAATATTATACGCTTCTCCGTTTGGTTTTGGGTTATTCTTTGCCCACTTTTTTAAACGTTGTTTTAAATTCTCTCTAAAATAAGTTGCTAATCCATCACTATGACTTTCAGGCGTAAAGTTTATTTTTAATGGTAAATTTTGCAACGAATCTTTCTCTTTTTGAGTTAACAATCCATTTTTTGCCATTTGAGCGAATACTACATTTCTACGTTGTAATGATTTTTTTCGAGAAACTTTTCTATGTGGATTATATTGACGAGGATTTTTTAGCATTGCTACTAAAATCGCCGACTCTTGTAAATCTAATTCTTTAGGCTCTTTACCAAAATAAATACGAGCAGCTGAACGAATACCCGTTGCATTGAAAAGAAACCCTTGTGTATTTAAATACATGGTCATTATTTCTTCTTTGGTATATTGACGCTCTAATTTTGTAGCCACAACCCACTCTTTTAATTTTTGAGAAAGCCTTGTAAGTAAACTGCTAGAACCCCCTTTATTAAATAAGTTTTTAGCCAACTGCTGGGTAATGGTACTAGCTCCTCCTTTTCTACCTAAATTAGCTATTGCTCTTGCGGTTCCTTTAAAATCGATACCAGAATGTTCATGGAAACGCTCATCTTCAGTAGCAATTAAAGCTTTTACTAAATTTTGAGATAAATCTTTATATAAAATTGGAGTACGATTTGCTTTTACATAGTATTTCCCTAGTGTTTTTCCATCAGCAGATATAACTTCTGTTGCTAAATCACTTTTAGGGTTTTCTAATTCTTCGAAAGAAGGTAGTGCTCCAAATACTCCCCAAGAAGCCAATAAAAACAACAGACATACAAAAAGGAATCCTCCTAAAACAATTCCCCAAAACCATTTAATGTATTTGCTAAAATTAGCAACTTTCTTTTCTGCCATACTATTCAATTTTTTCAATTCTAAATCCAACATGAGTAATTCCTTCTAACTCATCAATCCCTAGTGTATTTCCATTTTTTCTCATGGCTTGACGAACTTTAAAAGTATATTCTCCTGTAGTTGGGAATGTTATATTTTCTTTATAAAAAAGTTTATTTTCTTTAATATCAGTAAACCCTTTTCCTAAAAATTTCCCTGTAACATCAGTCATATCATACTCTAATGTATCAATAATAACTTGTCCATCTGGAAAATCTATTTCAGTAATTAAAAACAAATTACTGTACTGGTAATCTTTGTTATTTCTAAGATTAATAAAAAGGTTTTTCTTATTTATAGAATCCTTTACTGGAAACGAAAATTCAACTGTATTCTCTTTACTCCATGAACTATTAGGTAGCGATAAATACTCATCATATACCCTTGTAGAATCACAAGAAGTGATAATTAGTACAACAGCAAAAAGTACAAATACAATATTACTTTTCATTTTTAGGCTCCGTGTTTTTATTTCCGTTAGGATTTCTTTTTTTCTGATTATTATTTCGTCTCCTTTGGTTATTCGGTTTCTTACCTTTTTCTTGATTTGGTTTATTATCCGAATTTCCTTCAACTTTAGGTTTATTACTTCTAGGATTCTTTTTTGGACGAGGTTTTCTATTATCAACTCTCTTTTTATCCGTTTTAGTATCTCCTTCAGCTTTTACCGGTTTTCTCTGAGGCTTTCTTTGCGGTTTCTTTTCCGTCTTAGCATCAGTAGATTTGTTTTCTGGTTTTCTATTAGCTGGTTTTCTCGACTTTCTTCTATTGTTTCTACGAGGCTTTTTAGGTGCATCGAAACGTGTTAAACTATCTTGACCAACTACATTTTCGAAATCAACTACAGGTTCTTCTGTAATTTCAGATTCATACTCATCTAACGGTAAAGCAAGTTCATTATTTTTATTCAACTCAATAATTTCATGAACTTGATCTAATGACAATTTAAACCACTTAAAACTTTCGTTCTTGTAGGTATACCAAACTAGCTTTTTAAAGATATCCATTTTTACAAAAACAGCATCTCCTTTTTCAGTTTTAAGTATTTTATCTTGCTTCGGAAAGCTTTTTAAAGCATCTAAATAAGTATCTAACTCAAAGTTTAAACAGCATTTTAACTTACCACATTGTCCCGCTAATTTTAACGGATTTAATGATAATTGTTGGTAACGTGCCGCAGCTGTATTTACTTTTCTAAAATCTGTTAACCAAGTAGAACAACATAATTCTCTACCACAAGAACCTACACCTCCTAAACGAGCAGCTTCTTGTCGCATACCTACTTGACGCATTTCTACTCGAATAGAAAAAGCGCCTGCTAAATCTCTAATTAACTGACGAAAATCTACACGATCATCTGCTGTATAATAAAAAGTAGCTTTGGTACCATCACCTTGATATTCAACATCGGAAAGTTTCATTTTTAAGCCTAAGCGACTAATAATTTCTCTTCCTTTTCGTTGGGTTTCCTGCTCACGATCGCGAGCTGTGTGCCAAACATCAATGTCTTTTTGTGATGCTTTTCTGTAGATTTTTTTTACATCTTCACTGTCAGCTGTAACCTTGCGCTTTTTCATTTGAACTTTTACAAGTTCACCCGCTAAAGAAACAATGCCAATATCATGACCTGATGAACCTTCAACAGCTACAACATCACCCATTGTAATGGCAATGTTTTCAGGGTTTTTATAAAAATGTTTACGTCCGTTTTTAAATCGAACTTCAAAAATATTAAATGGAGCTTCACCTGAAGGCAAAGTCATATTCGATAACCAATCAAAAACGGCAAGTTTATTTCCACTTCCGCAGGTACCTGTTGCGCAATTTCCATTGCTTTTACAACCATTAGGCACACCGTTTTTGCCAGTTGAGCAACTGCTACAACTCATAAAATAGTATATTTTTAAAAATGTTTTTTAAACCTGACGAATTCACAGTATCAAAAAACACTTTTTTGTTATTGATTTTCAGTTAGATAAAACTCAATTCATCTCAACTTCTCTTAATCAGTAAAGATACATATTCTATTGAAAATTGAAAATTGATTTTTCTCTTAAAAAAACACCCCTTTATTTTAGCTAAACAAAGGGTTGTTAAATTATATTTTTAATAATTAAACTACTTTTTTTTAGCCCAATTATCTCTTAATCCTACTATTTTATTGAACACTAAATTCTCTGGAGTTGAATCGTCATCTACATTAAAATATCCTAAACGTTGAAACTGAAAACGATCTCCAATTTTTGCAGTTTGTAAACTTGGTTCAACAAAAGCTTCTATTTTCTCTAAAGAATCTGGGTTTACAAATTCCATAAAATCTTTGTCTTTATGAGCATCTGGAGCTTCATCTAAGAACAATCTATCATAAGCTCTAACCTCAGCCTTAACTGCATGTTTTACAGAAACCCAATGTAATGTTCCTTTCACCTTACGCTTACTTTCTTCTGTACCACTACCCGATTTTGTTAACGGGTCGTATGTACATTGAATTTCAGTTATATTTCCATCTGCATCTTTTGTACAGCTGTTGGCTGTGATGAAATAAGCATTTTTTAAACGAACTTCTTTTCCTAATTTTAATCTAAAGAATTTCTTATTTGCTTCTTCTCTAAAATCTTCTTTTTCAATATAAATTTCTCTTGAAAAAGGGACCATTCTTGTTCCTGAATTTTCATCTTCAGGGTTATTTTCTGCGATTAAAACCTCTTCTTTATCTTCAGGGTAATTTGTAATTACCACTTTTACAGGATCTAAAACACCCATAACACGATTAGCTGTTTTGTTTAAATCTTCACGGATTTTAAACTCTAATAAAGCAACATCAATTACATTTTCACGTTTTGAAACCCCAACAGTTTCAATAAAATTACGGATAGAAGCTGGTGTATAACCACGTCTTCTTAATCCTGAAATTGTTGGCATTCTTGGATCATCCCATCCGTTTACAATTCCTTCTTCAACCAATTTTAATAACTTACGCTTACTCATAATTGTATAGCTTAAGTTTAAACGAGAAAACTCGCGTTGTTTTGGTGGGTTTGGGAAATCTGACTTACTGTATTCGTATACATTATCACGAAACCAATTATATAATTCTCTATGAGGTTTAAACTCTAACGAACATAATGAGTGTGAAATTTGCTCTAAATAATCGCTTTCACCATGTGTCCAGTCATACATTGGATAGATAACCCAATCGTTTCCTGTACGATGATGTGCTTTCTTTAAAATACGATACATTAAAGGATCTCGCATTAACATATTTGGAGACGCCATATCTATTTTTGCACGTAAAACATAAGTTCCTTCTTCAAACTCACCTTCTTTCATTCGGTTGAATAAATCTAAATTCTCTTCAACAGATCTATCTCTAAAAGGACTGTTTTTCCCAACCTCTGTGGGCGTACCTTTTTGCTCACGCATTTCTTCAGAAGTTTGAGAGTCAACATATGCTTTTCCGTCTTTAATTAATTGAACAGCCCAATCATATAATTCTTGAAAATAATCGGAAGAATACAGCTCTTGATCCCATTGATATCCTAACCAAGAAACATCTTTCTTAATCGCATCTACATACTCTTGCTCTTCTTTAGCTGGATTCGTATCATCGAAACGCAAATTTACAGGAGCGTTATATCTTTCTCCTAAACCGAAGCTTATTCCGATAGCTTTTGTATGACCTATATGTAAGTATCCATTTGGCTCAGGTGGAAAACGAAAACGCAAATTTTCTTTAGGCATTCCATTCGCCAAATCTTCTTCTATAATTTGTTCTAAAAAATTCAATGATTTCTTTTCTTCTGACATCTTTTCTTCTAAAATTGAAGCTACAAAATTACGTAAAAAACTTTAAGTAATTATTTTAATAAACTAAAAAGAGCAAGCTCTTTAGCCTGCTCTTTTATCAAGTTTTTTTATTTTTTTTTTACTTTTTATTGTTTTCTAAATTAACATCAGCCATTAATTTTGAAGGATCTATCTCTACAGATTTTACATCTTTATTGGTTGTAAAAGTATAAGTAGGGTGTGCAAATGTCCAATCTTTTAGTATTGTTGCGTTTGTTGGTTTTTCTCCTCGCATCATACGTAATGGGATGTTAAACATTTCTTTTGAACCATCAGTATAAGTTACCTCAACATCTATAGGCATTGGCATTTGTCCTAATCTTTCTAGTATAACTGATTTTCCATCAACAGATTTTATACCATAATCGATAGTATGTGTCGTTTGCGTCCATTCGTTTAAAAACCAATCTAACTGTAATCCCGAAACCTTTTCAGCAGTACGCTTAATATCATTTGGAGTTGGGTGTTTAAATGCAAAATCATTAAAATACTTTTTTAGTGTTTTAGCAACATTCTCTTCTCCAATAATATATTCTAACTGCGTTAAAAAGATATTTCCTTTTGAATAACTTCCCATACCATAAGCCATATTTGTATGATATCTATCGGCATGTGTAGAAAGTGGTTCTTCAGCATTGTTATTAACAACATAATTATAATATCTATAAGAACCTGTATGAGGGTTTTCCTTTCCTTGTTCTAAAATTTCATTTTCTGCTTTGTTAGAAATATAAGTTGTAAAGCCTTCATCCATCCATGGATGTTTACTTTCGTTCGTTGCTAATAAAAACTGAAACCAAGTATGTGCCAACTCATGCGCAGTAACCCCAAATAAACTTCCCCATTTACGCTTTCCTGTAATTAAAGTACACATTGCATACTCCATACCGCCATCACCTCCTTGGATAACTGAATATTGTTTGTATGGATACTGACCAATATTTTCGCTAAAGTAATCCATTAATTCAGCTGTTTTAGGCTGTAACTTTTTCCAGTTTTCTTTATAAAAATCACTTAAAGTGTTCTTGTATAAGAAGTGTAAATCGATTCCATTATCCATCTTATAAGTATCGTGGATATATTCAGGATCTGCTGCCCAAGTAAAGTCGTGCACATTAGGCGCTTTAAATTTCCAAGTTAATTTATCTCCAGAAGGTATATTTAACCCTTCATTTTTATTTTCATATCCATGACCTACTTCTTGTGGATTTTGAACGTAACCTGAACCACCAACAACATAATTTTTATCAATATGTAACGTTACATCAAAATCACCCCAAACTCCGTGAAACTCACGTCCTAAATAAGGTGGTGTATGCCATCCTTCAAAATCATATTCAGCAATTTTAGGGTACCATTGTGTCATTGATAAAGCCACTCCTTCTTTACTATCACGACCAGAACGACGAACTTGTTTTGGTACTTGCGCATCAAAAATCATATCGAAAGTTACACTTTCTCCTGGTTTGATTGCTTTATTTAAAGTTACCTCTAAAATAGTACCAACAGTTTCATGTTTTACAGCCGATCCATCTTGTTTTAAAGAGTTTACTTTAATATACCCTATTTCAGAAGGTGATAATTTACTTATTCTATCACCAACTCTTTTATCAGGATCTTTAATATTTCGAGATCGAACATCCATTTGAGAACCAGGTTGAAACGCGTTAAAATATAAATGATAAAACACCTTATTTAACTCGTCAGGAGAATTGTTAGTATATACTAACTTTTGCGTTCCTTTATATTGATATGTTTTCACATTCATATCAATATCCATTGTATAATCTACATGCTGTTGCCAATAACTGCTTTTTGCAGGTTTATGAGCTTCTTTGGTTCCTGCATTATTATTTGTTGTTCCTGTAGAAGCACAAGAAGCAGCAAGTAATATCGAAAGACCTAATATTATTTTTTTCATTTTTTTTACATCTTTATTTAATCAAAAAAAGAGCATTGTTATAATGCTCTTTTTTATTGTTTTATTTGGATATTATTTTCTTCCGTTTACCATTCTGTCTGCCATTCTAACAGCATTGTATGCATTTACAACACGACCAGAAACTGATAAATCAGCAAAAGGAACTATTTCTTCTTCATTACCATATCTAGGACCTGTACCTGGTTTTCTAACATCTAAGTCAATTTTAGTACCAGAGTTCATTAAGATATGCTTTACTTGACTTGCTGATAATTGTGGGTAGTAAGAACGAACTAAAGCAGCTACACCTGCAGCCGAAGGTGCTGCCATTGAAGTACCACTAAATTTCTTGTATTCTCCATCTGGAGTTGTTGAATGCACTTGAACTCCAGGAGCAAAAACATCTACATTCTTTTTACCATAATTAGAAAAAATAGCTGGTAATTCTTTATTGTAATTTGCACTCATAGCTCCTAATGTTAAAAAGTTGTCAGCAACTTCGTTAACTAAATCTGGAGCATCATTAGGGAATGTTTTTTCTACATCGATATTCTTACCATCGTTACCTGCTGCATTTACAATTAATACATCTTTAGAGGCTGCATATTTAATAGCATCGTAAACCCATTCTTTATTTGGTGAAAAAGCTTTACCAAAACTTGTATTGATTACTTTAGCTCCGTTATCAACAGCGTAACGAATACCTAAAGCTACATCTTTATCATACTCATCTCCATCTGACACTGAACGAACTGCCATAATTGTTACATTATTTGCAACCCCGTCCATTCCTTTACCATTGTTACGAGTAGCACCAATAATACCAGAAACGTGAGAGCCATGTGCTTCTCCTTTTTCAGAATGACCTGCATTACCATTACCAGAACCTGGCTTATCATTAATATCATAAGCATTATCACCAACTGCTGTACGGTAATCAGTTTTTAAATTATCTCCTGAAATTGTTGCCTCTGCTTTACTAACTAATTTTTTTAATTCTTTTGAAATAGCAGATAAGGTAAGTCCGTTTCTTTTTGCAAAACCTGCAGCATCTATTGCAGCTTTTATTTTTTCATCTTTAGTATTTATTGCTTCTATTTCTTTAGGAGTATAATCTTCTTTACCGAAATATTTATTTAGTGTTTCAGTAGCAGAAGTAACATTATTTAGCATGCCAACATAACGTTCTTTAGTCTTTTTAGCTCCTTCTACTTTTTCTGCTTGAAATGCTTTTACTTCTTCTAGTAATTCAGCACTTGCAATAGAAGGATTCATTAAAATACGCTCATATTCTAAGTGCTCCTTATAAGAATCTCCTAAAAAGTTCCATCCGTTAATATCATCAACATAACCATTCTTATCATCATCAATTCCGTTACCAGCAATCTCTTTTGTATTCACCCAAGCAACATCAACTAAATCTTCATGTTTTAAATCGGTACCAGAATCTACAACCCCTACTACAACTGGAGTACTCTTTTTACCATTTAAAAACTCGTATGCTTTATGAACACTCATTCCTGGAATAGAATCAGTAGCTAAATCTAAATGTTGCCAGTTATCCTTTTCAGCATCTGTTAATTTTGCTTTCTTAGCAGGAATGTTAATTACCGTATTTGAACCTGTAGGTACAGGCTTTGTACTAATTGAACTACAACTAGCTAAAGTCGCCACTGCCATTGCAGAATAAAATATTGGCTTTAAAACTCTCATATCTCTCTTTTAATTAAATATATCTGTAAATTTATAACTCTCTTTTAATCGTACTCCTTTTTCTGTATGCTTCACAGTAATTAATTCGTTATAAGCATCATGCTCTAAAAACAAATAAAACTCTTTATCAGCTGCCTCACTTAAAAAGGCTTCTTTCTCTTTTAAAGTTAGTAACGGGCGTGTATCATAACCCATTACGTAAGGTAAAGGTATGTGTCCTGCTGTTGGTAATAAATCTGCCATAAAAACCAATGTTTTGCCTTGATATTGAATTTTAGGTAACATTTGTTTTTCGGTATGTCCGTCTTTAAAAATCACATCGAAACCAACATAATCTTTAGCATTTAAATGCAAAAAATTAAGCTGTCCACTTTCTTGAATAGGTAAAATATTTTCTTGTAAAAAAGATGCTTTCTCTCGAGCGTTTGGGTTTATAGCCCAATCCCAATGACGTTGGTTACTCCAAAAACGAGCATTTTTAAATGCTGGCTCATAACCTGTTCTGTCTTTATTCCATTGAATAGATCCTCCACAATGATCAAAATGCAAATGTGTTAAAAATACATCAGTGATATCATCTCGATGGAAACCATATTTTGCTAAAGAAGCATCTAGAGAAAAATCTCCAAACAAATAATAATATCCAAAAAACTTATCTGATTGTTTATTTCCAATACCAGTATCAACAAGTGTAAGTCGATTGCCATCTTCAATAAGCATACACCGCATGCTCATTGAGATCATGTTTTTCTCGTCTGCTGGATTTGTTCTTTCCCAAAGGCTCTTTGGAACGACGCCAAACATAGCGCCACCATCTAACTTAAAATTACCTGTTTCTATCGGATAAATTCGCATAACTACAAAGATGCAGAATTTTAACGAAACTTTTTGTTAAGGAAAATAAAAAAGTATAACTCTTTTAATATACTATTTAATCCTGCTGAAATAAAGCAACTACTTGAAGTAATGTAATAGCACCCGGAATATAATAACTCCTCATAGCATTAAAAAGAAAATACACTGAGCTATTTTCAAAATCGAGCTTTTTGTTTTTCTTCATAATAGCTATCGGTATTTTACTCCCTATATAAGACAAAGGAATAAGTAAACTTTTAAATAACGACTCAAAAAAAAGATTATTACTTACATAAGTCTCTTTAAAAATAAAAAAATGAGAAATTGATATTGATATCATTACTATTAGTAGAATAAATACCACTGTTTTATCTAATCTCATTTTATTTACTTTTAAAAAATTTAAAATAAGAGCATTTAAAATAACGTAAAAAACAGCGTAAAATATTATCATAATAGATTAAAGTATTTAATTAAAAAAACCGTTATAAATCAAATAATTTATAACGGTTTTGAGGTGTCGAGCGGATTCGAACCGCTGTAGATGGTGTTGCAGACCACTGCCTAGCCACTCGGCCACGACACCTTATACTAATAAGGACTGCAAATTTACAGTTTTTATCTTTTGATGCAAGGTTTTTTTAACTTTTACGCACATCTTTTAAAATGATGACTACTTCTTCTACATTTCCGCCTATTGGTGGATTAATTTTAGCTACACTAACCTCCGCTTCTTCAACGAGTTGAATCTCTTTAAATATTCTATCTAAAATTCGTTGCGCCACATGTTCTAATAACTCAGAACGTATCGCCATTTCTTCTTTTACTATATAATTTAGATGAACATAGTCTACCGTGTCTACTAATTTATCAGAATTTGCAGATTTTTGCAAATCTGCTTTCACCTCGACATCTACTCTATATTCTGAGCCAATTTTTGCTTCTTCATCTAAACATCCATGATTTGTAAATAAACGAATGTTGTTTACGCGTATAATTCCCATATAAGCAAAGATACCAATGTTTCTTAATTCCCAAAGAAATCAAAAATATTACTTAATGCACTTGTACTAGCTTTATAAAACTCTGTATAACTACATCTTTTACAAGTAACGCTTGAAAATTTTTCAGTTTGAATATTAAAAAACTTAGACCAAACCCCACCAGTAGCTCTCATTTCTCCAATTATATAATCTTTACTTGCACACTTAGGGCATGTATAATTTAAAGGTTTATTCATTGATTATTATTTTTATCTATTAGAAAGCAAAAAACTAAAAATGTTACAATCTACTTTATTTCAAACGTTTGTTTATTACCGTTTAACTCAACTCTATACTTTCCTTTAGGTAAATAATAAACATCGTTTTTAGCTTTCTTAATTACAGCATCTTTATATTGTTTTAAATATGCTTTTCTTCCTTTATCAGAAAAAGAAACATCATATACCGCTTCATTAAAACCTTTTTCAGCATCAGTTTGAAAAGAATTTACTAATATATCATCAGCATAAATACTTACTGTAATTTTCTTATCAGAATTTGAATAATATGGAATTGATAGTTTTGGCGTATTTGGCTTTAACCATTTACTCCATGAACTTCCCCAAGAATTACTTTTACGAAGATTTTTTATTGAAAATACAGCTTCTTTATTTTCATATTCTTGTAAAGCAGCTATATCTGCTTTGTACAAACTACGCCCGTGTGTACCAATGATTAAGTGTTTTGCTTTGGGCTGAATTACTAAATCATGCACAGCAACATTAGGTAATCCTTTTTTAAACGATTGCCAATTGTTTCCATTATCAAAAGAAACATACAACCCGTTATCGGTACCTAAGTATAAAATGTTTTCTTTTTTAGGGTCTTCTTTTATCACATTTACTGGTGATGAAGGAATATTACTGCTAATATTTTCCCATGTTTTTCCATAATCATTAGACATGTATACATAAGTGTTGAAATCATCCCAACGGTATCCATTTAACGTAACGTATACTCTTCTTTTTTTATGTTTTGATGCAATTACACGACTTACCCATAAGTCTTGTGGAAATGAATCGGATATTTTATTCCAACTTCCTCCTCCGTTTTTAGTAATACGAACCAATCCATCATCTGACCCCACATAAATCAACCCGAATTGAAATGGACTTTCTGAAATTGTAGTTAAAGTTCCGTAGGCTACATTTCCTTTTTTTCCTCCTTTAGTTAAATCATCAGAAATAGCTTCCCAAGTATCTCCTTTATCTAAAGAACGATGTAATTTATTTCCTCCTAAATATAAAATATCTTGATTGTGTTTTGATAACTGAATTGGAGTTTGCCAATTAAAACGATATGGATTTTCTCCTAATTTATGTTTTGGCTGAATGTACTTATTCTTACCTGATTCTCTATCTATTCGGTAATAATTCCCGAACTGATACCCAGTGTATACTATGTTCGGGTTTCTATCATCAACAGCTACTTGCATTCCATCTCCACCCATGATACTTTCGTACGGGTTTTTACCAGATTGTTTCCATGCTTTATTAATCTTTGCATTATGATTCGCTACCCAAACACCATTGTCTTGTAAACCACCATATACTTTATAGTTTTTCTGATTATCGGCATATACAGTATAAAACTGACCAACAGCTGGTTGATTCGCTTTTATCCAACTTTCACCATCATCATACGATATATTTAATCCACCATCATTTCCATCAATCAAGTGCCCTTGTTTTTTAGGATTTACCCATAATGCTTGATGATCGGCATGTACGTTTTCTTTGCTAATAGAAGTAAATGTTTTTCCGCCATCTTTCGATTTTAAAATAGGAACACCTAATACGTAAATTCCATTTTCGTCTTGTGGATCAACTCTAACTTCACCAAAATAATATCCGTATGAATAATATAAGTCATCTAAATAACCTTCATGTGTTTTCTTCCAAAACTTACCTCCGTTTGTTGTTTTAAAAACCTCTGCACCTACAACTGGTGTGTCAAATAATAAAGTGTTTGCGTTTTCTAAATACTTCGCTAAATCGTTTGGTTTTACAGAACCCGAACGTACCATTTGCTTTACATTTTCAGCACGATACTTTTCTTGAAAACCATTCATCTTTAAATAGGTATTCAATTTCTTATCTTTCAATTTTAAAAATGCATCAACCGACATCGTTTTAAAATCATCTTTTGTTAAAGCATTCGATTCTTTTTTCTTTTTCTTCTTTTCTCTTCGGAATTGACTATCATGAAATGCATAAACAGTGTTTTCATTAAAAACCGCCAAACCTATTCTTCCTACACCGTTTCCATTTGGAAATCCATTGTTGTCAGAAATTTTTTTCCAAGAATTTCCCGCATCTGTAGATTTATAAATCGCTGAATTTTCTCCATCACCATCAAAATTCCATGCTTTGCGATCGCGTTCCCAAGCAGCAGCATATAAAACATTAAAATTACTTGGAGCTTGTTGAACATCTATAATCCCAGTGTTCTCATTTATAAATAACGTTTTATTCCAAGTTTTACCGCCATCAGTAGTTTTAAAAATTCCACGCTCTTTATTTGAAGAATATAAATGACCAATAACCCCTACTATAACTTCTTCTGAATTATTCGGATTAATTAAAATTCGCCCAATATGATGTGAGTCTGTTAATCCAACATTAGTCCAGGTTTTACCTTTATCGGTAGATTTTAAAATTCCGATTCCTGCATAGCTAGAACGAGATGAATTATTTTCACCTGTACCCACCCAAATGGTTCCGTTTTTCCAATCAACAGCAATGTCACCTACATTTTGTGTTGGCGAATTATCTAAAATTGGTGTAAATGTTGTTCCGTTATTATTGGTGTACCATACACCTCCTGACGCATATCCTACATAAAACTCGGTAGTGTTTTCAGGATTTACATCAATATCAACAACACGACCACTCATCACTGTTGGTCCTATGCTTTCAAATGGAATGTTTTTAACTAAAGACGTTTTTTCTAATCGTTCTTTTTGCTCTAATGATTTTTGAATAATCTCTGCTGAAGTGGCTTGTTGTCCAAAAACACTAGAAGTTAATACAATTAGTAAAAAGTTTAAAAGGCGTTTCATTTTTGTTTGGTTTAAAACGATGAATTTACTTCATGCTAATTTGAAATCAAAAAAATTAACAGAATTCTATTTTACTCTTCTTAATCTTATAAAGAAAAAAGATTAGATTTGTGAAGGTACAATTATTACAGCTATGAATATTTTTATACTCTCAGTAAGTGAGCATATTTATTCTACCCAAAGAATATACAAAGAAGCTAACCGTCGAGGACATAAAGTTAGAGTGGTTAACCATTTAAAATGTTCTATAAAACTAACCAATGGTAAACCTGAAATAATTTATGAAGGTGAAAATATTATTGATATTCCTGATGTAATTATTCCAAGAATTGGTGCTTCAGCAACTCGTCATGGAGCAGCTGTAGTTAAAGAGTTTGAAATGAATGGCGTGTATAGCACTGCTACTTCCCTCGGTATTTTAAGAGCGCAAAATAAAGTGCGTACTTTACAAATTATGAATCGTAAAAATATTCCGATTCCTAATACTTTATTTTCTGTAAACCCAGAAAACATAAGCGAACAAATAGACTTATTAGGTGGTGCTCCAATTATTATAAAACTACAAGAAGGCACCCATGGTTCTGGTGTAATTTTAGCTGAAAGTAAGAAATCTGCAAAGTCGATAATTGATACTATGTATAGTACCAATACTAGCATTTTACTACAAGAATTCATACAAGAAAGTAATAGTGAAGACATTCGTGCTTTTGTTGTTGACGATAAAGTTGTTTCTTCTATGAAACGAAAAGGTCTTGAGGATGATTTTCGATCAAATATTCATCAAGGAGGAAGTGGTTTTAAGGTTGATTTATCTCCCGAAGAGGAAAAAATGGCAATTAAAGCTGCACAACATTTAAGTTTACCTGTTACCGGAGTAGATTTAATTCGCTCTAAAAGAGGGCCTTTACTTATTGAGGTAAATTCAACCCCTGGCTTGCAAGGAATTGAAGCCTATACTAAAGACAATATTGCCAAAGCAATTATTAAATTTCTAGAAGAAAAATGTTCGAACAAGAATTTAAAAACGAAATCGTAGAAATAAGAGGGCAAAAAATTGAGTTAGGAGAATCTAAGTTGATTAAAATTCCTGTTGATAGGTTACCTACTGGTACACTTATCGAAATCCCTGTATATGTTTTTAATGGTGATAAACTTGGGCCAACAGTTTTACTGCAAGGGGGATTGCACGGTGATGAAGTTAATAGTGTGGAGTTAGTTCGTAGAATGCTTATTGATAAATCGTACAAGATTCATCGAGGTTGTGTTATTGTGGTTCCTCTATTAAACGTCTTTGGATTTCTAAACTTATCTCGCGATATGCACGGTAAAGATGTTAACCGAAGTTTTCCAGGGTCTAAAAGTGGTTCTTTAGCCAGTAGAATGGCATATTATTTAATGAAAGAGTTGATTAAAAATGTAGATTTTGCCATCGATTTTCATACTGGGGGAGCGCAACGAAATAACTTCCCACAAATTAGATATACTCCTGAAGATAAAAGAGGTTTTGAATTAGCAAAATTATTTAATGCTCCATTAATGTTTGGTTCTAAATTGATTCCTAAATCTTTTAGAAATCAGTGTTATAAAAATGATATTCCCGTTATTGTTTACGAAGGTGGAGAATCATTACGATTAGAAGAGAACGCAATTCAACAAGGAATAAACGGAACACTTCGTATTTTAAAACATTTTAAAATGATTCATAAAGATGTTGTTGTTCCTAAAAATTCAACATCAATTCAAATTATAAAACGAAAATGGATTCGTGCAAAAGTTGCTGGTTTATTTAATCCAAAAATTGAGAACGGAGCTAAAGTTGAAAAAGGGCAAACTATTGGTAATATTATGGATACTTATGGTGAAACTAATTTTGAAGTAAAAGCTCCTGTTGGTGGTTATATCATAGCAAAAAACAACTTTCCAATCGTTAATATGGGAGACGCTTTATTTCATATTGGAAGCATCTAACAAACTGGTTATATTTGGTTTATTGATTAATTTTCACTTTCTTTAGAATCAATTAACTAATTAAAAACTTAAATTTTATGGAATTACTTATTAGCTTATTAAGTGGTGCTGTTGGTGGTAACGTCGCTGGTGCTTTATTAAAAAAGTTTTCAATGGGTACCCTTTGGAATTCTGTTATAGGAATTTTAGGTGGTGGTCTTGGAGCTCAATTATTAGGAATGCTAGGTATTGATATTTCTGGTATCATCGGTAACATTGCAGGTAGTGGTGTTGGTGGTGGTGTTTTAATGGTTATCATCGGGCTTATTAAAAGTGCAATGAATAAATAAGTTAAAAAATATAGTATTAAAAAGACGTCTTACTGACGTCTTTTTTTATGCGCTATACTTTACTAATAAATAGCAGTACCTTTGTACACTCATAGTAACCATTTATTTTTTAGAGTTACTTAATAAAAACATATGACATTTAAATCTTTAGGATTATCTGATGCTTTATTAAAAGCCATCAAAGAAAAAGGATACGACACTCCATCACCAATACAAGCAAAAGCAATACCACATATTTTAGAAGGAAAAGACGTATTAGCTTCTGCTCAAACAGGTACAGGTAAAACAGCTGGTTTTACATTACCTGTTTTACAACGATTAGCAGATACAAAACACCCAAAATACAGACCAGTAAGAGCATTGGTATTAACACCAACAAGAGAATTAGCTGCGCAAGTTTATGATAATGTAAGAGAGTATAGTACACATTTAGATATACGGTCAGCAGTAGTTTTTGGAGGTGTAAAAGCTGCTAGTCAGATAAGAACTTTAAAGCAAGGTGTTGATATTTTAGTTGCCACTCCTGGAAGACTTTTAGATTTACACGATCAAAAAGCAGTGTCGTTCAAAAGAATAGATGTACTTATTTTAGATGAAGCAGACAGAATGTTAGACATGGGTTTTGTTAGAGACATTAACAAAATCATCAGTTTTATGCCTACAAAGCGTCAAAACTTATTGTTTTCTGCTACATTTTCAAAAGAAATTAAAAAACTTGCTGAAGGAATTTTAAGAAATCCTGTTTCAGTAGAGGCTGCTCCACAAAATTCAACTGCCGATAAAGTTTCTCAAAAAGTTTATAGTGTTGATAAAGGCAAAAAAACAGAAGTAGTAACCAATTTAATTAAAGATGGTAACTGGAGTCAGGTTTTAATTTTTACAAGAACCAAACACGGAGCAAATAAACTAACCAAAAAGCTAATTGGTTCTGGTGTTACCGCTGCTGCAATTCACGGAAATAAAAGTCAAGGAGCAAGAACTAAAGCTTTAGCAAACTTTAAAAGCAATGATATTCGTGTTTTAGTAGCTACAGATATTGCTGCAAGAGGAATTGACATTCCATTATTGCCGCATGTTATAAACTTCGAATTACCAAATGTACCTGAAGATTATGTACATAGAATTGGTAGAACTGGTAGAGCTGGTGCAAAAGGAGAAGCAATTTCTTTAGTATGTAGCGAAGAAACAGAATACCAAAAAGAGATTGAAAAAATCTTACGTCAAAAATTAAAAACAGAAGTTATTGAAGGTTATGAACCTACTGATACTGCTGGTCCAAAAAGAGCTGCTACACAAAAGAAAAAATCTGGAAACGGTAAGAAAAAAGGCGTAGGCGCTACACATAGAGGAGCTGCTGATAGAAAACCGAAAAGGGAACGTCCTAGTAATTCTTCAAATAATAACGAAGGTAGATCTAGAAGACCAAAAAGAAATGAATCTTCTACTAAAAACCCCAATGCCAAAAAAAGAAATAATAGAAGACCAAAAAGGACTCAAAAACCTAATAATTAAACAACTACAATAACATTTAACATGAAAATTGTTATATTTAATGCACGACAAAAATCAAATATCATGAAAAAACATATTTTATTCTTATTTGCGTTAACAACAATTTTTACTGCTTTTGTTAGTTGCTCAAGTGATGACCCTAAGACATCACAAGTTGCGGTTCGTTTAGTAGATGCACCAGGTGATTACGAGGAAGTAAATATAGATGTTACTGATGTAATGATTAACCGAGAAAACGGTTGGGAAAGTTTAGGTAATATTACTCCACAAGTGTACGATTTACTAAAATTAACTGGTGGTGTTGATGCTTTATTGGTGGACACTGAAATTCCTTCAGGAAAAATTAATCAAATTCGTTTAGTTTTAGGAGAGAATAACACTTTAGTTAAAGACGGAAAATCTTATCCTTTAGATACTCCAAGCGCACAACAATCAGGATTAAAATTAAATGTACATCAAGATTTAGTTGGTGGAGTTAAATATACTTTCATTTTAGATTTTATGGTTGATAAATCTATTGTTGAAAAAGGAAACGGAACCTATAGTTTAAAACCAACTATTAGAGTAACAACCGAAGCTTTATCCGGGGCAATTTCTGGTAAAGTAACTCCGTTTGATTATCAAGTAGAAGTAACTGCTGTTTCTGATACCGAAACCATTTCAACATTTACCAATGCTGATGGTGCTTTTATGCTACACGGTGTGCCTGTCGGCACTTATCAGATAACCTTTACACCTGATGCTGCTTCTGGTCTTACAGAAAAAACAATTAACGATGTAAATTCTGTACTTGGTGAAAATACTAATATGGGAACTATAGAGTTAGAATAATTACTTTGTATAAATAATTTAAAAAAGGATGCTTAATAAGTAGTCATGGTCGGAAGAAATTCCGGCCATTTTTTATGTTTCAAAATGGTCTAAATTGCCTTGACAATCAACAAC
>CANNGJ010000029.1 GCA_947504185.1 uncultured Tenacibaculum sp.
AACTGTGATGGAGTATTCAGTCCAACGGTAACCACAGACGGTCCGGTATTGACTAGTGGCGATAGTAATTGTACTACGTATAGTCAAACCTGGAAAGCGAACTATAAAGACCTTTGTTTAAACGATGCTGTAGAAGCGAGTATTACCTATACTTGGAAAGAAGACAAGGTATTGCCAGTGATATACGATTTACCGGAAGCTCAAGAATTGTGTAATAAAGAATTGCCAGAATCTTTAGATGCAAAGTGGAGAGATAATTGTTCAGTTGGAGGTAATTTAACTGCCTACCCTACAAATGTAAGAACAGAGGGTTGTATTAAATATGCAGACTATATTTTTGAAGCTGAGGATGGTTGTGAAAACAAAACTAGAGAGGTAATAACAATGTCTTCTGAGTTTGATAAATATGAAAACTGTGAGACAGCATTTGCGAGGTATGGTGAGAATTCATGTTTCTTAAACGATGGCTTTAATCGTTGGGGTTGGACAAATTATTTTGCAGAAGAAGGCACTTACATTATGCCGTTGTATGCGGGAGCACCAGTATGTGACCCTATAGCAGAAGGTAAAGGAACTCAAACAGGAGAGGTAACGGTGACTTATGAAGGAGGATTTGTTTCTGTAGAGTATAATTTATTTGAAGGATATGTTATGAACGAGGCTCATGTATATGTAGGTTGTGAAAAATACCCTACAAATAAAAAAGGTAAGCAAATTGTTTCACCAGGTCAGTACAACTTTAATACAGGTTCTTTAGATTACGCATCTAATTACACTGTAGGACCTATTGCAGCAAGCGGACCAATATATGTTATAGCACATGCGGTAACTTGTGAAGAAATTTGTAGATGTTCTGAGTCTGAAGATAATAATGGTTCAACTGTTCCTTCAGGAAGTATAGACTGTGATGAAACAGAAGAACAAGTTGCTCAAATTCAAGAGCCAATAAGTTTTAAAGCATACCCAGTTCCGTTTGAAGATGAATTATCAATTGGATACAAGTATGAGTTTGATACAGATGTAATAATTGAGGTGTATACTATTAATGGTTTACTAATTAAGAAAGTTATAAAAGATTCTTATGAAAAATCAACTGATGATGTTATTAAGTTAGATTTAACAGGAATTCCAAATCAAACATTAATAGTTAAGTTGATAACTAGTAAGGGAGTAGCTAGCAGAAAAGTTATCGCTAAGCGACCTAAGAAGAGAAAGTAACCTGAATTATTAATGGTGCGTGGTAGGGTTGATGAATAAATATATTGTAATTTTTAGCTTTTCTACCACGCTCTATATTAAAAATTAAAATAATAATTAACCATAAAAAAAATACTGAGATTTAATCTCAGTATTTTTTTTATGGTTAATTATGTTAGTCTATACTCTAAATGTAAGCATAGGTTTTATAGCATTTTTAGATAAATGTCTAGTAATACTGCCATTAAAAATGTGAGATAAACCACTTCTGCCGTGAGTAGCTAAAGCAATAATATCAGCATTAATTTCATCAGAAAAATTTAAAATCCCTCTTTCTATAGATGAATCATTATAGGTGTTTATTGTATAGTTATCAAGATTGTGCTTATTGGCAAAATCCTGAATTCGTTCCTTGGTCTTTTGAGTGTTCTCAAATTTTTGAGGTGTATTGATTTTTAGCAAGTGTATCTTGCTGTTAAAATTTTTAGAAAAATCTAAAAAACGATTAAAAGCCTTGTCTTTATCTGGTTTAAAACTAGAAGCAAAAATTAAATTTTTAGGGTTGAAAACCTCATCATTTTCTTTAGTAACTAAAACAGGAGCTTCTGAATTTCTAACTACCTTTTCTGTGTTCGAGCCAATAATCATTTCTTCTAAATCGGTATGACCTTTAGATCCCATAACAATTAAATCTGCATTAATTTTTTTACCATAATCACGAATACCTTCATACGGGTTTTGAAACCGAATGGCATGTTTTATGTTGTCATTTTTAGGGAAAAACTGTTGTTTGTAGTTCATTAATTTATCTTTTACTTTTCTTATGTATAGCATGCTTTCCGGAATGCTAAAATTACTTCCCCCTCCCATATCAATAATACCAGTAGGAAGTTCAATCATATGTAATAAATGAATTTCGCTATCTGAATTTTTTGCAATAGTAGAAGCTAATTTTGAAGCGTGTTCAGAAGGTTTTGAAAAATCGGTGGGTACAAGTATTTTTTTCATAATAAAAAGGTTTTTAGAAGGATAGTGTTTTAAATTTACGAAAAACATTTTGATTAAGAAAGATATTTGTATGTTAATGAATAACTTACTATATTTGCAGCAAATTTATTAATTAGATAGATGAAGGGGACGAGAGTCCCCTCTTTTTATACCTTAGGATGAATCAAGATAAAGTAAAAGAATTATTACAAGAAGCCTTGCAAGAGAACGAATCGTTGTATTTAATCGATTTGCAATTTTTAGCAAATAGCAAGATTAAAGTAATTGTTGATGGAGATTCAGGTGTGTCATTAAGTGAGTGTGTTCGTATTAGTAGAAATATAGAGCATAATTTAGATAGAGAAGAAGAAGATTTTTCTTTAGAAGTTACCACTCCAGATATTGCACACCCGCTTACTGTAAAGCGTCAGTATAAAAAGAATATTAGTAGAATTTTAAAAGTTAAAACAGCAACTGAGGAATTTGAAGGTACGTTAACCGAAGCAACGGATGATAATATTACCCTGTTTTGGAAAGCAAGAGAGCCTAAGCCAATTGGTAAAGGAAAGCATACGGTAGAAAAAACAGTAGCAATACCGTATCAAGATATTAAAGAAGCAAAAGTGAAGATCATATTTTAATAAGAGAATGAAATGGAAAATATTGCATTAATTGAGTCATTTTCAGAGTTTAAAGATAATAAAAGTATAGACAGAGTAACACTAATGTCTATCTTAGAAGAAGTATTTCGTGCTGCATTAAAACGTAGATTTGGTTCAGATGAGAACTTCGATATAATTATCAATCCAGACAAAGGAGATTTAGAAATTTGGAGGAATCGAGTGGTAGTTGCCGATGGTTTTTCTGAGGATGATAATGAAGAAATTGAACTTGCTGAAGCAAGAAGAATCGAGCCAGATTTTGAAATCGGGGAAGATGTGTCAGAAGAAGTGAAGTTAATAGATTTAGGTAGACGTGCGATTTTAGCATTACGTCAAAATCTTATTTCTAAAATTCACGAACACGATAGTACTAATATTTTTAAGCAGTTTAAAGATTTAGAAGGTGAAATTTATAGTGCAGAAGTGCACCATATTCGTCATAATGCAGTAATTTTGTTAGATGATGAAGGAAACGAGATTGTTCTGCCAAAGAGTGAGCAAATTCGTTCAGACTTTTTTAGAAAAGGAGATTCTGTAAGAGGTGTAATTAAAACGGTAGAATTAAGAGGTAATAAACCAGCTATTATTTTATCAAGAACTTCACCAGCATTTTTAGTAAAATTATTCGAGCAAGAAATACCAGAAGTTTTCGACGGATTAATTACTATTGAAGGCGTTGCTAGAATCCCTGGAGATAAAGCAAAAATTGCAGTAGATTCTTATGATGATAGAATCGATCCAGTTGGAGCATGTGTAGGTGTTAAAGGATCTCGTATTCACGGAATTGTTCGTGAATTAGGAAACGAAAACATTGATGTAATCAATTATACAAAGAACGAACAGTTATTTGTGTCTAGAGCATTAAGTCCAGCAAAAGTAACTTCTGTAGATATTAAGTTATACGAAGAAGAGAAAAATGGTAAAAAAGGACGTGTAAACGTTTTATTAAAACCAGAAGAAGTATCAAAAGCAATTGGTCGTGCAGGAGTTAATATTCGTTTAGCAAGTGAGTTAACAGGATATGAAATTGATGTACAACGTGAAGGTTTAGAAGAAGAAGATGTTGAATTAACAGAATTTTCTGACGAAATCGAAGCTTGGGTAATAGCAGAATTCAATAAAATTGGTTTAGATACAGCAAAGAGTGTCCTTGAAAAAGATGTATCTATGTTAGTACAGAGAACTGATTTAGAGGAGGAGACAATTTTAGATGTTCAACGAATTTTAAGAGAAGAATTCGAAGACTAAATAGAAGAAGGAGGTTAGCATATCCTATGTGATAACATAAAAGCTAACAATTAAAGAAAAAGAACATAACTATATGACAAGTATAAAGTGTGTTTTTTCAATAAAAAGTATAAAATAATTTATGGCTGAAGCTAAAAAATTAAGACTTAATAAAGTATTAAGAGAATTAAATATCTCTTTAGACAGGGCTGTCGAACACTTGGCTAAAAACGGTCACGAAATCGAAGCACGTCCTACTACTAAAATATCTTCTGCAGAATATCAAATATTATTTGATGGTTTTCAGACAGATAAATCTAAAAAGGTTGCCTCTAAAGAAGTTGGTGAAGAGAAGCGTAAGGAGAAAGAAGCAATACGTCTGAAATTAGAAGAAGAGCAAGAGAAGAAGAGGGTAGAAGACGAAGCTAAAAAGCAAGAAGTTTTAAAAGCCAAAGCTGAAAAGTTAGAGTTAAAAACTGTTGGTAAAATAGATGTAAAAACTGGTAAAGCAGTTGAAGAAACTAAAGAACCAGTAGTAAAACCTAAAAAAGAAGCTCCGGTTAAAGAAACTAAGAAAGTTGAAAAACCAGTAGTTAAGGTTGAGGAAAAGAAAGAAGCTCCTAAAAAAGTTGAAAAACCAAAAGAGGTAAAAGCAGAGACTCCTAAGAAAGTGGAAGCTAAAGTGCCTAAAAAGGTTGTAGAAACAAAAAAGGAAGAAGTGAAAGCTGAACCAGTAGTTGAAATTACTGCAGAGAATGCTGAGAAATTAAAAACTCAATATAAAAAATTAGACGGTCCTAAAATTACAGGTCAAAAAATTGACTTGAAACAATTTGAAAGACCTAAGAAGAAAAAACCAGATGCTAAGGCAGACGCAGATAAGAAAAAGCGTAAAAGAATTAGCAAACCAGGTACACCAAAAACTGGTGGAGGTGGTGTAGGTAGACCTCAAGGAAATCGTGCTGGAGGTAACCGTGGAGGTAACAATCGTCCAGGGTTTAGAGGAAGAGGAGCACAAAGACCAGCAGTTAAAAAAGAAGAACCAACAGAAGCAGAAGTACAAAAACAAGTACGTGAGACTTTAGAAAGACTTCAAGGTAAATCTAAAAAAGGTAAAGGAGCAAAATACCGTAGAAATAAAAGAGATGCTCACCGTGAACAATCAGAAGCAGATTTACAAGCAGCACAAGCTGAAAGTAAAGTATTAAAAGTAACAGAATTTGTTACTGTTAGTGAAGTTGCTACGATGATGGATGTTCCGGTAACTAACATTATTTCTTCATGTATGATGTTAGGAATGATGGTAACAATGAATCAGCGTTTAGATGCTGAAACATTAGCAATCGTTGCAGAAGAATTTAATTATACAGTAGAGTTTGTTGGAGCTGAAGTAGAGGAATCTATTGAAGAAGTAGAAGATAAACCAGAAGATTTAGAAACTCGTGCGCCAATTATAACGGTAATGGGTCACGTAGATCACGGTAAAACTTCGTTATTAGATTATATCCGTAAAGCGAATGTAATTGAAGGTGAATCAGGTGGAATTACTCAGCATATTGGTGCTTACGCGGTAAGTGTTGGAGATCAAAAAATTGCTTTCTTAGATACACCAGGTCACGAGGCCTTTACAGCAATGCGTGCTCGTGGAGCTCAGGTTACCGATTTAGTAATTATTGTTGTGGCAGCAGATGATGATGTAATGCCTCAAACAAAAGAAGCAATATCGCATGCGCAAGCAGCAGGAGTACCAATCATATTTGCAATAAATAAGATTGATAAGCCAAATGCAAATCCAGATAATATTAAAACACAACTTTCTTCTATGAATTTATTAGTAGAAGATTGGGGAGGTAATATTCAATCTCAAGAAATTTCTGCTAAAACAGGACAAGGAGTTGAAGAATTATTAGAAAAAGTATTATTAGAAGCAGAAGTATTAGAGTTAAAAGCTAACCCTAATAAAAATGCAACCGGAGCTGTAGTAGAAGCTTTATTAGATAAAGGTAGAGGATATGTATCTACAATTTTAGTACAAGCAGGTAGCTTAAAAATTGGAGATTATATTTTAGCCGGAAAGCATAGTGGTAAAGTAAGAGCTATGTTCGATGATAAAGGAAATAAAGTTAAAGTGGCAGGACCATCAACACCAGTATCAATCTTAGGATTAGACGGTGCACCACAAGCAGGTGATAAGTTTAATGTATTTGATGATGAGCGTGAAGCGAAGCAAATCGCAGCAAAACGTTCTCAATTACAACGTGAGCAATCTGTAAGAACGCAAAAAACGTTAACATTAGCAGAAATTGGTCGTCGTATTGCTTTAGGAGATTTCAAAGAATTAAACATAATCTTAAAAGGAGATGTAGATGGTTCGGTAGAAGCATTAACAGATTCTTTCCAAAAATTATCTACTGAAGAAATTCAGGTTAATATCTTACATAAAGGAGTTGGAGCAATTACAGAATCTGATGTATTGTTAGCAACAGCGTCTGATGCAATTATTGTTGGATTTAATGTGCGTCCACAAGGAAATGCTCGTGTAGTAGCAGATAGAGAAGAAGTTGATATTAGAACATATTCTATTATCTATGATGCTATCAACGACTTGAAAGATGCAATGGAAGGAATGTTATCTCCTGAAATGAAAGAAGAAGTTCTTGGTAATGTTGAAATTAGAGAAGTTTATAAAATTTCTAAAGTTGGAAACATTGCAGGATGTATGGTAATGAGTGGTAAGATTACAAGAGATGCCAAGGTTCGTATTATTCGTGATGGAATTGTTGTTCACGACGGATTATTAACTTCATTAAAGCGTTTTAAAGACGATGTTAAAGAAGTAACGAAAGGATACGATTGTGGTCTTCAAATTAAAGGATACAACGATATTAAAGAAGGAGATACTATTGAAGCTTATACTGAAGTAGCAGTTAAGAAAAAGCTTAAGTAAAAATTACTTTTTATAATAAAATTTTAAAAGACACCTTAATTAAGGTGTCTTTTTTTGTTCTTTTTTAAAATATTGACATTTTCTATCTCATATTGTTGGAAATAAAGATGTTGGATAATTATTAAAATTAATGATTAGAAGTGGAATTTAAAGGGTTTTACACTATTAAAAATATTTTTTTGTCTATTAAAATATACATGTATATTGCATATCGTTAAAAAACCCTTCATTTTATTATTAATATAGTAAAATTTTAACTAATTCTTCACGTGAATTTTGTTTTCGGTTTTTAGCATAAAACAATTAACTAATTTTAAATTTTTCACAACATGAAAAGAATTTTTCTAACGATGGCAATTGCTGCTGGAATTTTAGTAGGCTGTCAAACAAATGAACAAAACCCTAATTTAGATCCTGAAATTGAATCAGTAGCTGATTTAGAGGTTTTACCAAGAGCAGATAAGCAATGTTTTGCTAATGATGCTTTACAAGCTAATATGGCAAAAGATGCTGGCTTAAAGGATAGAATGGATAAAATAGAGTCTTTTACTGCAAATTATGTTGAAAAAGTTCAAAAAGGAGAGCTACAATCTAGATTAGTGAATGGTAAAATTCAAATTCCTGTTGTATTTCACGTTATTTATAAAAGGTCTAGTGAGAACGTATCATTATCTACCTTACAAGGTCAGATTGATGCAATGAATGAAGATTTTAACTTGCAAAATCCAAACAGAGGAGCAATGCCAGCTGAGTTTGCAGGTGTTGAAGCAAATGTAGGTATCGATTTTGTTATTGAAGATGTAATTAGAGTTCAAAATAGAAAGAAAAGAAGTTGGAGACCAAATGATGATATGAAATTTTCTTCAAAAGGAGGAAGTGATGTTGTAAACCCACAAGAGTTTTTAAATATTTGGGTTGTTAATTATATGCCGTACCAAGGAGGTCAAATTTTAGGATATGCTCAATTCCCTGGAGGTAGCTGGACTACAGATGGTGTTGTAATGGCAGCTCCTTTTGTTGGTCGTAACCAAAGAACAGCTACTCACGAAGTTGGTCACTGGTTAAACTTACGTCACATTTGGGGTGACGGTGGATGTGGAGCTAGCGATTTTGTTGCTGATACTCCAGATGCTGACGGTAATAGTAGAGGATGCCCTTCTTACCCTGTAATTGAGTGTGGAAGCGCTAACATGACAATGAACTTCATGGATTACTCTAGTGATGATTGTATGTATATGTTTACTAATGGTCAAAAAGCTAGAATGGAAGCAGTATTTGCTCCAGGAGGTTTTAGAGCTACAATGGCTGACTAATTTTCAGTAAATAATAAATTCATATATTGAGGCGTTCTTTAATTAAAGGACGCCCTTTATATTTATAAATAAAACTCAATGAAAATTTTTAAGATAATAACTCCAGTATTTTTTTTAATAATGATAAGCTGTACTGCTCAAAATAAATCAAATAATTTTGATGCAATTAATTATGAGGCCCAAACGCGAGGTAGTATGGTTAAAATTAATGTAGATAGTAATAAAGTACATTATAAAACTTATGAAAATGAAGGGACATATGAGTTGTCTCAAGATCAATTAGAGAAGTTAAATAACTTAGTAAGTGAATTAAATCTTAAAGAAATTAAAGATTTAAAAGCTCCATCAAAAAATAGTGCAACGGATAGAGCTTTGATTGCTAAAGTTTCATTTAAGGTAAAAGATAAAGAATATACTTCATCTACTTTTGATGCAGGTAATCCACCGAAAGAATTAAAAAAGTTAGAAAACTTACTGTTTTTATTAGCTAAGTTAAAAGAATAAAAAAAACCGAAGCAATTGCTTCGGTTTTTTTGTTTGATGAATTATCAACTATTGTCTAGTCCAATCTGCACCCCAAGTTGCGTAATCAGTACCAGTAGCATTAGCATCTTCTGTTAAGAAATCAGCAGTTGTAAAGCTAATTCCAGTATCGTTTTTTACCTTAATAGTAACGTCGTCAAATTTTACATCAGTTGCTTTTAAATCACCATTAGTAACACCATTACCAGTAGGGTTATCAGTTGCATCACCATCAAGGTCAAATCCTTCAGCAAAACCTACTAATAAAACGTTAGTGAATATTCCTTGAGTTCCTGCTCTTAAACGAATAGCTTCATTTTCTGTTCCAGATCCTAAACCTTCAATAGTTAAATTTGTAACTGTTGGCTTAGAGAAAAATTTAGGATCAGCTAAGTTTCCTATATCTGTATTATATCCGTCAGCTTCAATTCCTTTATCGTGGTCAGTTCCATGTTTTACATATGCATCAGTAATAGTACCTGTATACCCTTCTGTCCAGTCGATAGAATCATCTTGTGCATTTACAACAGAAACATTGTTAACGTTAACAGTACCTCCAAAAAACTCAACTCCATCATCTTTTCCTTCAAACATTTGAATATATTCGATTTTAGTACCGTTTCCAACACCGTAAAAAGAGAATCCGTTATTTTCTGAAGATCCATCAGCTTTACCTCCTGAATATTCTACCCTTACATAGCTTAAAACTCCAGAGTTATCGTCAGCACTACTACCTCCATAAGGTAAACTTGCAATTTCAGAAGTTGAAGTAGCTGTACCACCAGTTACTGAGTTTATTGGAGCTTTACCTAATAAAATTAATCCTCCCCAATCACCAGCGTTTGGTGTATTCGCATTCGATGTAAAAACGATAGGTTGACTTGAAGTTCCTTCTGCCATTATTTTTGCTCCTTGTGCAATAGCTAAATATACATCAGCACCAGTTGCAGCAGCTTTAATAACTGTTCCTGCTGGGATAGTTAAAGTTGTACCGTCTTCGAAAATAGTAGCTCCTGTTATAATATAACACTTAGTTGAATCTAAAGTTAAATCTGAAGTGTAGTTTCCTTTTAATTCAACTTCACAAGATGAATTTGAACCTCCTCCATTATTGTTATTTGTAGTGCTGTTATCGTTAATTACTATATCAGATGTACCATCTTCTCCACATGATACGAATAAAGTAGTAGCTAAAGCTAAACCTAATAAAAAATTACTTTTCATTTTTTTTAATTTTTTTTAATTGTGTGTTTAAAGTTTATATATAGTTAAAATTTGTACTTAAGACCTAAGCTTATATTGGTTCCTCTTTTATATTCAGATAAAACAACATCACCTATTGAGGTGTTTTCTCTAACTCTTTTTATTGATGGGTCAAGCAAGTTTTTTGCTTTTAAGTTTACTTCCCATTTTTCACCAAATTTATTCTTCCAAATAAAATCTACAGTAGGAACTCCTTTTTCGATTATGTTACCTAGTGCTCCAGCACCTAAGGCATCAATTCTATCTGAGAAATATGAGAAAACTAATGAAGTGATTGGTTTGTAGTTTTTAAACTGTGTTGGTGTATAGTTTAAATTAGCGTTGATTAAAAAAGGAGAAGCTCCTTGTAATTCATCACTATCTCTATTAAATGCTGTACTATAACCAGAAACTCCGCTTACGTTTTCTTTTAAATCTTGATTAGTATACATGTAAGTTAAATTTAATCCTGCTGACATTACAGTGTCGTCATTCTCGTCTTTAACTAAGTTTTTACGAGCTTCAAATTCAATACCTGCAACGGTAGCTTTATCTCCAGTTCTAAAATAACGCTGATCTCCAGCTGCACTGTTTGCAATTACCAAGTTAACTGGATTGTTTATCTGTTTACCAAAAGCACCTATTGATAATAGTTCGTCTCTAGAAATAAACCATTCATATTTTAAATCTAAATTGAAAATTTTTGAATATGCTGGATTATCTAATAAGTCTGGATTACCACCAATTCTTTGTCCAATTCCTTCATAAATAAAAGGGGCTACTTCTTTAAATTCTGGAACAGATACAGTTTGACTAAAGTTAAAACGTAAGTTTTGGTCTTCGTTTATAGAGTATTTTACATTTAAACTAGGTAAGAAAAATGTTTCAGAAGCATTTCTAAACCCAGGGTCTTTAGGGTTAATGTTAATTACGTTGTATGAAATATCTTGATTAAAAGATTCTACTCTAATTCCTGGAACAAACACCCACTTTTCACCATATTTAATTTCAGCAGAAGTGTACCCAGCATATATTCTTAATTCACCATTATAAGTGTTTTCATCTAAACCAGGTAAGCTAGCAATATTACTGTTTTCATATCCTGGTATTTTTCTAAATACCTCTAGTCTAAATAATTTACCTGTTTGGTTCTTTAATATTTGAGCATTTTCTAAGTTAAAAATTGCATTAAAATTATTAGCATTGGTAACTTGAAATTGCTTGTTTAAAATATCATAACCGTATCGGATATTTTTAAAATCTCTTTCTTTAATTCTACCGTTGTAACCAAAGTTAAGAGTTATATTTTCTGAAGCTTTATAGGCTAAATTAATTCGACTATTTAGCTCTTCGTCAATAATTTTTTGAAAATAACGTTGATTATCAAATGAGTTGTTTGTAAAAAATACTGCATTTGTATTTGGGTCATTATCTAAAGTGTTTTGATAATTTTCTAAACTAATTCTCTTTCTATCTGGCTCATGAGCAAAAACATTGTTATATCCAATACCCCAGCTTAATTTAAGTTTGTCATCATTGAATTTATGTTCACCAGTTAACTGGTTTACAAAAACTAAATCTTGATTGTATTGAACATTCATTTGATAAAAACCTTCATCAGTATTTCTTAAAGCATCTCTGTTTTTACCTAAACCTTTGTATCCATAATAACCAACTTCATCTCCAGAATTATTTAAGAAAAGTGATGTATATTTTAATTTATTATCACTGTTAATTCTATAAAGAGCACTTAACATTGCAGTTGTAGATGTAGAATATTCATATTCTTTTGCATTAGGAAACTCTTTTTTGAATACGTTAGAAAAATCTACAATAGGTCCTTCTCTATATTCAAAGTCTCTACTGAATGAAGCTGTACCGAAAAGACTTAATCTCGATCCATTTTCAAAATCAAAAGATTTTCCAGCATTAATACCGATTGAATTATTTATAGGGCTACCAGCATTTACTGGATCAACTCCATGAGAAAGTACTACTGCATATGGATTGTGTTCAAAACGGTTGTAATATCCAAAATCACCGGTTCCTTCACTCTTTTTAAAGTCTTCTCCCATAGCTCTTGAATTTACTCCAGAACCAAGGTTCACTTCAACAAAACCATTTCCTTTATATTCTTTTGAAGAAACATCAATATTACCTGCAGCAAAATCACCATAAAAACTAGACGAATATGCTTTACTAATAGATACGTTTTGAATAATATCTGAAGGAAAAAGATTTAAATCGATGTTCTTTTTAGCAATGTCATTCGAAGGTAACGAAAGTCCGTTCATAGTAGTATTTAAGTATCTGTCACCTAAACCACGTACATAAACATTACTTGAGCCTTCTTGTTTAGATACTCCTGAAATTTTTGAGACCGCACCAGCTGCATCAGAAATACCTTTTGATGATAACTCTTCAGCCCCAATACTTTCTTTAATAACAACAGCTTTCTTCTGTTCTAGTAATAAAGCGCTTGATTTTTCTTTACTTGTTACAGCTTTAATCTCAACTTCATCTAAAGTAACTCCTTCGTTAGCTCCAAGTTCTTGATTGATATTTAATGTTTGTTTAGCTTTAACTTCAATAGTTTTTTCTATTGTTTGGTATCCAATAAAACTAAATACGATTGTTTGATTTCCTACAGGAACATTTAAAGTGTATTTACCATCCATGTCGGTAGTTCCTCCTATGGTAGTTCCTTTAATAAAAACATTAGCAAACGGTAATGCTTCTCCATTCATCTCTTTATCAGTAAGTGTACCAGTTACAGTTCCTTTGTCTTGTGCAAAAGCAATATTACAAAGACAGATAAGAGTAATAAATAATATTTTTTTCATTCTAGTTTCTTGTGTTCTTTAAATACTTTGCAAATCTGAAACTAGATTGTAAATCTAATGTTAGAGGTAAATTATGATTGTTTTATTAGAATGTTTATTTAATGTTAATAGATATTTGATATGTTAGGAAGGTGTTAATTTAAGTTTACATAAAAAAAGAGAAGATTTTGTAAGCCTCTCTTTATAAGCGTTTTTTGAAGTTTTTTAATTATTTGAATATTTTTAGCCCAAAAACAAAAGTTCTAGGATTTGCAGGGCCATATATAAAATTACTATCACGTTCTTTACCTATATCAAATTTTGCTTGGTAGCTGTCAAATATATTTTTGATTCCAGCAGAAACTTCAATATTTGTTTTTAGTTTTTCTAATTCAAACTTATAGCTAGAGTTGATTCCTAAATTAAAAAATGAAGGAGATTGAAAGTATTTGTCTTCAACTAAATTTTGATCAGAAGCTAGATGTAGCACATTCATTGTACCTGTATACACTAAATTTAAAGCTGTTTTAAATTTTTGATTTGGAGTATATGTTGCTGTTGCGTATCCATAAGTATTAGGAGTACGTAAAAATTCTCTTTTTACATCTAATACATCTGAATTGTTTACAGGGGTGTTGTATTTACTAGATTGGTAGGTGAAACCAGCATCGAATTGAACAATGCCATCATAATTCAAACGAGTTTCAACAGTAATTCCTTTTACTACTGCTCCATCACTATTTCTTTTTTCAAATCGTTCTCCGTTTGCATCTGGAGCAATGTTTTCTAAAACAAATGCATCATCTAATTGAGTATAAAAACTTTCAATTGTAAAACCATAGATGTAATGTTCGGTAGGTTTGTCGTAATTAAAAGAAACGGTATAACTATTTGAACGTTCTCTTTTTAAATCATCAGCAAGTAAAACTCTAGAAATACCTCCACCAGCAAACGCAATATGTAAATCGGTATCAAAAGCTTGAGGAGCTCTAAATCCAGTTCCCCATGTTCCGCGAATTTGAGTATTTTCAAAAGGTTTAAATAATAAAGAAACTCGTGGACTAGCTACATTATTTGTAATTTCTTTATAGTTTCTAGCTTTTGTGTCTTCATCGATGTCTAAGGCTCTTAAATGATGGTTATCGTAACGAACTCCTGCTAAAAGATTCCATTTATCATTAATTTCCCAATCACTTTGAAAGAAGAAACCATAGTTTTTAGTTATTTGGTCAATTTCATATGCATAGGCAGTAATAATATCAAAAACATCATCCTGCACAAACTCACTTCCAATAGTTAATACATTATTCCCTTTTAAGAAATTTTCTAATTTATGGTTAAACTGAATTCCTCCTTGAAAAGTAGTAGTTTCAGAATTTCCATAAGGTGGGTTTGCTAAATGGTCTGTATCTTCTGGAGTTCCAATATCTGGACGAATACCAGTGTAGTGTTCTCTACCTGTATATTGAGAAGCGAAATAAGTAATTAATGAACTTTTATCTTCATTAAAATTAATTTGATAATCAATATTACCAACATACACATCGTGTGTTCTTTCTTCTGATTGTAATGCGAAATGAGGAGCTCCTTTTACGATTTCTCCACCATAACGATATTCATTCATTTTACTAAAATTAACTTCTATCTTCTGGTTTCCTGTTGGTAAGAAAAATAAATTCGTACCAAAAGAGTTATTTTTTAACTGCGGCAATTCAGAAAAATTGTCTCCGTTATGATCGTAAATTTCACGAGCTCTATTATTTATGAAGAATGAGATTCCTGCATTTTTATCTTCATTAACAACTGTAGCATTACCAGAAATAATATGATCGGAAGTGCCTTTAAGGTTTTGATAGGTGTAACCAATACTATAATCGTCTTTTTTAGGAACGTTAGTAATCACATTAACAGTACCACCAATAGCACTTGATCCATATAAAGCAGATCCGCCACCTCGAACAACTTCAATGCGATCTATCATATTGGTAGGAATTTGCTCTAAACCATATAAACCAGTTAGCGGACTAAAAATAGGACGACCATTAATTAGTATTTGAGAATAACCACCAGCTAAACCGTTCATACGTAATTGTGTGTAGTTGCACGTCTGGCAATCGGTTTCTACACGTAAACCAGTTTGGAACTTTAACCCTTCGGATAAATTACAAGCTTGTACATTAGCCAAGGTTTCACTGTTAATTACATTTACAATTACAGGATTTTTAGTGCTACGTCTGTCGGTTCTAGTTCCAGTAACTGTAACTTGATCTAGTAATTCAGCATGTTCAGTTAAAGAAAAATTTATAATATTTTCTTTTGTAGTAGATAAATTTATTTTTTTTTGAGATGAAATAAATCCTGTAAAAGAAGCAATTAAGGTTACTTTATTTCTCTTTACATTTTCTAAATTGAATTCTCCATTTTCATCGGCGTTAACACCAATGTTGCTGTTTTTAACAGTGATACTTGCAAAAGGTAGAGGTTCTCCTTTCGATGTTGTTATTTTTCCTGTTATGGTTTGCGCTTTAGTAAAAGAAGCTATTAATAAAAAGCTAACTAAAATTAGTTTCTTCATTGTTTTTTTTGATAGTTATTTAGCTACAAATGTTATTAGTTTTTTCGCAAATATAAAATAATTTTTAGGCTTATCTAAAAATTATTTTATCTAAATCAAAATTTGTATTTTTGTAAAACCAAAAAAATAAAATGTTTAGTCAGTCAGAAGAAAATTATATTAAAACGATTTATCATTTAGCTGCAATTTCTGATAAAGGAATTAGCACAAATTCTATTGCAAAGAAGTTAAATACAAAAGCTTCTTCGGTAACAGATATGATTAAAAAGCTATCAGACAAAGAAGTGGTAGTTTATAAAAAGTATCAAGGTGTTACGCTTACTGATTTTGGTAAAAAAACGGCAGCTAATATTATTCGTAAGCATCGTTTATGGGAAGTTTTTTTGGTAGAAAAATTAGATTTCTCTTGGGATGAGGTACATGAAGTAGCAGAGCAATTAGAGCATATAAAATCTCCAAAGTTAATTGATGAATTGGATTCGTTTTTAGGATACCCAAAAAGAGATCCTCATGGAGATCCTATTCCAGATAAAGAAGGGAATTTACCACAAATACAAAAAAGCTTATTGGCTACATTAGAAAAAAATGAAAAAGGAGTTTGTGTAGGAGTAAATGATACATCATCAGAATTCTTACGATTTTTAGATAAGCAAGAAATAGGATTAGGTCAAGATATAGAGGTGCTAGATAAAGAACCTTTCGATGATTCTTATTTAGTGAAGATAAATGGGAAAGAGATGACGATATCTAATAAAGTAGCTAACAATATTTACATACAAAAAAACTAGAATGAAAAAAATAATCACATTAGTAGTAATTTTATTAGCAATAGGTTGTGGTAAAAAAGAAAAGAAAGAAAGCGGAAAATTAAATGTTGTTACCACCACAACGATGATAACCGATTTAGTAAAAAACATAGGAGGAGATAAGCTCATAGTAAAAGGTTTGATGGGTTCTGGAGTAGATCCGCACTTATATAAAGCAAGTGAAGGGGATGTGTCAAAATTATTTGATGCTGATGTAGTTGTATATAACGGATTGCATTTAGAAGGAAAGCTAGAAGAGGTGTTTGAAAAAATGGAACACCAAAATAAAAAGACAATTGTAGTTTCTGATGTTATTGATAAAAGCAGTTTAATCAGTTCAGAGTTATTTGCTTCAAATTACGATCCACATATTTGGTTTGATATCAATAATTGGATAAAAATAACAAACTACGTTGCAAAAAAGCTAGGTGAAATAGATGTTAAAAATGCAGCGTTTTATAAAGAAAATGCAAAAAAGTATGTAGAAAGCTTAATAGTCTTAAATACTGAAATAGCTACTAAAATAAATGAACTTTCTGAGGAGCAAAGAGTTTTAGTTACAGCACACGATGCATTTAATTATTTTGGAAAGCAACACAAGTTCAACGTAGTTGGGTTACAAGGATTGTCTACAGCTACCGAAGCAGGAGTTCAAGATGTACAAAAATTAGCAAAGTTTATTATAGAAAATGAAGTGAAAGCGGTTTTTGTAGAAACTTCAGTTCCAAAACGTACAATTGAAGCTTTACAAGCAGCAGTAAAGTCGAAAGGACAAGAAGTTGCGATTGGTGGGACTTTGTATTCTGATGCTTTAGGAAGTGCAGGAACAAAAGAAGGAACTTATATAGGGATGTATAAGGCTAATGTAAAAACCATCGTTGACGCTTTAAAGTAATATGGAAACAAAATATGCAGTAACAGTTGATGATTTAACAGTAGCTTATAATTACAAGCCTGTACTCTGGGATATTGATTTAGCAATTCCCGAAGGAGTTTTGATGGCAATAGTAGGACCTAACGGAGCAGGGAAATCGACACTTATAAAGTCAATTTTAGGTATTATTAATCCAATAGCAGGAAGTGTTACTATTTATGGGGAGTCATATGAAAAGCAACGAAAATTGGTAGCTTATGTTCCGCAAAAAGGAAGTGTAGATTGGGATTTTCCAACCACAGCATTAGATGTTGTTATGATGGGAACGTATGGAAGCCTTGGATGGATTAAACGCCCAGGGAAATCAGAAAAGAAACAAGCTTTAGAAGCCTTGGAAAAAGTAGGAATGTTGCCTTTTAAAAACAGGCAGATTTCTCAACTTTCAGGAGGTCAACAACAACGTGTGTTTTTAGCAAGAGCTTTAGTGCAAAATGCGGCTATTTATTTTATGGATGAACCATTTCAAGGAGTAGATGCAACAACAGAAATAGCGATAATTAATATTTTAAAAGAGCTAAGAAAAGCAGGGAAAACGGTAGTTGTAGTACATCATGATTTACAAACAGTTCCAGAATATTTTGATTGGGTAACTTTTTTAAACGTAAAAAAAATAGCAACAGGGCCAGTTAAAGAAATTTTCAATGATGATAATTTAACAAAAACGTACGGAATTAACTATAAAGTAAGTGTGCAGCAATAGAGATGGATTTACAAGAATACTTTAAACTCGTTTTTTCAGATTATACACTCCGAACAATTACTATTGGCACTGCAATTCTAGGTGCTATTTGTGGTATGTTGGGGAGTTTTGCTGTGTTGAGAAAACAAAGCTTGCTAGGAGATGCAATATCTCATGCCGCATTACCAGGTATTGCAATTGCATTTTTAATTACTGGAACAAAAGACACAAATGTATTATTAATTGGAGCTTTAATAAGTGGGCTAATTGGTGCATTTTGGATTCGAGGAATTGTAAAAAACACACATTTAAAAACAGATACTGCATTAGGTTTGATTTTATCATTATTCTTTGGTTTTGGAATGTTATTGTTAACGTTTATTCAAAAACAACCCAATGCAAATCAAGCAGGACTGGATAAATTTCTGTTTGGGCAAGCAGCCACATTGCTAGAAAAAGATGTGTGGTTTATGGTATTAGTAACCAGTATTTGTTTAGGGGTATTATTACTTTTTTGGAAAGAGTTTAAATTGCTTTTATTTGATGCTGATTATGCTAAAACGTTAGGTTTTAATATAAAGTTTATAGATATGCTTATTACAAGTTTTATTGTACTAGCTATCGTTTTAGGTTTACAAACAGTTGGTGTAGTGTTAATGAGTGCAATGTTATTGGCACCCGCTGCCGCCGCGAGACAATGGACAAATAGTTTAAGTACCATGGTAATTCTTGCTGCGGCTTTTGGGGCATTTGCAGGAGTCGTCGGAACAGGTATAAGTGCAAGTCAATCAAATTTATCTACTGGGCCAGTAATTGTATTAGTAGCAGCAGTATTTGTAATTTTTTCATTTATTTTTTCGCCATCAAGAGGTTTGTTGTTTCGTCAGATTCGATTAATTAAAAACCGTCGTGATTTAAAGTTGCATAAAACCTTAGCTTTTATGTTTGATATTGTTAAAACACATGAAAACAAATCGCACCCGCACACCATTAAAATTTTAAATAACTTTCAAGGGTACACAAGAGGAACTTTGAATAAGTTAGCAGAAAAAGATTATATAAATATTACTGGAAATAATTGGGCAATGACTGAAGACGGTTATGAATTTGCTCAAAACCTCTATTCAAAAGAAATTAAGAATGAGTAGCGCTCAAATAGAAATACAGTTAATTGCAAGTGTTGTAGCTATAGCTTGTGCCATTCCCGGAACATTTTTAGTGTTGCGTAAAATGGCCTTGATTAGCGATGCAATAAGTCATTCAATTTTACCAGGATTGGTAATTGGTTTTTTTATTACCCATGATTTGAATTCACCTTTGTTAATTATAATGGGTGCATTGTCAGGGATTTTAACGGTGATATTGGTTGAATATATTCAAAAAACGAAGTTAGTAAAAGAAGATACTGCCATAGGTTTGGTGTTCCCCGCCTTGTTTAGTATTGGTGTAATTTTAATAGCGAAAAATGCAAATGATGTACATTTAGATGTAGATGCTGTTTTATTGGGAGAATTAGCTTTTGCTCCATTCGATAGACTAATGATAAACGGAACTGATTTAGGTCCTAAATCGTTATGGATTATCGGAACTATTTTGTTGATAACGCTCGGGTTATTAATCGCTTTTTTTAAAGAGTTAAAGATAAGTACTTTCGACCCTGGTTTGGCTACTGCGCTAGGTTTTTCGCCAGCAGTTATTCATTATGGATTAATGAGTGTGGCATCTATAACAACCGTTGGCGCATTTGATGCTGTAGGTGCTATTTTAGTAGTTGCATTAATGATTGCTCCGGCAGCAACAGCCTATTTATTGACCAATGATTTAAAAAAAATGCTCATATTATCGGTCATTTTTGGAGTGTTTTCAGCAATTGCTGGATATTGGTTGGCTCATTTTTTAGATGCTTCGATCTCAGGTTCTATGACAACTATGTTAGGATTGGTGTTTTTACTCGTATATCTATTTGCACCGAATCGAGGATTAATTTCTGTTTTATACAGAAACAAGCAACAGCAAAAAGAAGTGCAGTTACTTACTTTTTTACTGCATTTAAATAATCATAGTGAGGAAAAAGAAAGACATATCAACCATTTAAATGAACATATTAATTGGCATAAAGTGAAAGCAAAATCTATTGTAGAATTAGCAAAAACCAATAATATGATCTTAATTGATAATAATATAATCTCACTTACAGAGAAAGGGAAAGTTTTTACTGAAAAAGCAATAGACTATATTATTACTAATGACGATACAGGTATTGAAACCATGAAGGAAGATTTCTTTTTATTTAGAGGTTAAAAATCAATATAACTTTGTGTAAATTCGTACAATTAGTATTTAAAAAATAATTGTGCAGCAACCATCCACTTTTCAAGTATATAATGCTTCAGCAGGTAGCGGGAAAACTTTTACACTAGTAAAAGAGTACCTAAAAGTTTTATTAGGTTCTGAAGATATTTTTCGTTTCCAAAAAATATTAGCAATTACATTTACCAACAAAGCAGCGGGGGAAATGAAAGAGCGTGTACTAGATAATTTACACGATTTTTCTGAAGGAATTGAAAATGATTTATATCACTTAATTATCAATGAAATTTCAATTGATAAATCAACGCTTCAAGAGAGAAGTAAGAAAGTTTTAGATGCTATTTTGCAAAACTACACTGCATTTTCAATTACTACAATTGACAGTTTTACACATAAAATTATTAAAAGTTTTGCCTATGATTTAGGATTGTCGCTAAATTTCGAAGTAGAAATGGATGCTGTGTCTTTGTTAAATGAAGCAGTAGATGTGTTAATTTCTAAAATAGGAACAGATAAAGATCTAACAAAACTACTAATTGAATTCTCATTAGATAAAGCAGATGATGATAAATCGTGGGACATTTCTAGAGAACTAAATGAGTTTTCTAAAATTCTTTTAAGTGAGGATGATGTAAAACACTTTAAAGAGTTAGCAGATAAAAAATTAGACAACTTCACGGAGTTAAAAACAAAACTAACCAAGCATCAAAAAGAAATTAAAGAACATTTACAAAAAATAGGAGTTAGAGGCATAGAAGTTATAGAAAAAGAACAGTTAGATCATAAAGATTTTTATCGATCTATGTTGCCTAATCATTTTGTATCGCTCTCAAAGAATCCAGATAAAGCAAAGTTTTTTGACAACTCTAAACTTAGAGAACGGATAGAAGAGAATAATTTTTATGCCAAGTCAAAATCAGATGCAATAAAAAATGCAATAGAAAATATTCTGCCAGAGTTATTACAATTGTATATGAAGTCTGAAGAATTGTATCAGCAATTTCTGATGAATAAATTAGCATTAAAAAGTATTATTCCTTTAGCAGTTTTAAACTATGTTAATACAGAGTTAGCTGAGATAAAAGAAGAAAATAATATTCAGTTAAATGCAGAATTTAATCAGTTAATTTCTGAAAACATTAAAGATCAGCCTACACCTTTTATTTATGAACGAATAGGGCAGCGTTTTATGCATTATTTTATTGATGAAATGCAAGATACGTCTGTATTGCAATGGCAAAATTTAATTCCATTAATAGATAATGCGCTGGCACAAGAAAATAGTAATTTGCTTATTGTTGGTGATGGGAAGCAAGCGATTTATAGATGGCGAGGAGGAAAAGCAGAACAATTTATTGGTTTGGGTTCTAGAGAAGATAATCCATTTCATATTCATAAGGAAAACGAAACATTAGAAACGAATTATAGAAGTTATTCAGAAATAATAAATTTCAATAACTCATTTTTTCAGCATACAGCAAGTTTTTTACAAAATGAGAATTATAGTCAGTTATTTGTTGAAGGAAATAAGCAATTAGAAAACGCTAAAAAAGGAGGATTTGTATCAATTTCATTTTTAGAAAAAGAGGAAAATAAAGAGGATGAGATTTTAAAATATCCAAAGACGGTTTTAGAAAAGATAAACGATTTACAATCAAAATTTTCTTTAAATGAAATTTGTGTATTAGTTCGTAAAAAGAAAGAAGGGGTTGCTGTTGCAAATTATTTATCAGAAAATGGAATTAATATTATTTCTTCCGAAACGTTGTTGCTTCAGAATAGTGCAAAAGTTAATTTTGTAATAAACCTATTACAGGTAATTCAACATCCAAATGATAAAGAAACATTATTAGAGGCATTGTACTTTTTACATGAACATTTAAAAATAGAAGAAGCCAAACATTCTTTTATATCTAAATTAATTAAAAACACGAATGAAAGTGTTTTTGAAGAATTAAGAGAGTGTGGAATAATCTTTCAGTTATCACATTTCCACTTATTGCCATTTTATGAAAAAGTAGAAGAAATTATACGAGGGTTTCATTTAATTGATTCATCCGATGCTTACATACAATTTTTTTTAGATGTGGTGTTAGAACAACAAAGAAAAGGAACAAGTGTTCAAGAGTTTTTAGAGTTTTGGGAAGGAAAAAAACATAATTTAAGCATTGTTGCTCCTGAGAATGGAAATGCAGTTCAGGTAATGACAATCCATAAATCTAAAGGGTTAGAGTTTCCAGTGGTGATTTTCCCTTATGATCTAGATATTTATCGTCAAGTGAACCCAAAAGTATGGTTAAATGAGTTACCTGAAAATTACGACTCCTTTAAAGAATTATTAGTGCCGTTTAATAAAGATTTGAATTATGTAAATGATAGGGGAGCCGAAATATATCAACAGCAGAGAGAGGAATTAGAGCTTGATAATTTTAATTTATTGTATGTTGCTTTAACTCGAGCAGTAGAACAGTTGTTTATTGTTACAGAAAAAAGAATGAATAAGGCCGGTGAGAATACTAATTATTATTCAGGAATTTTTATTAATTATTTGAAAGGGGAAGGGGTTTGGAATGAAGAAGATTTAGAATATTGTTTTGGAAGTTCAGAAAGAGTTAGTGAAATGAAAGAAATAATATCTTCTACAACTATTCAAAGAGATTTTATTTCTACTCCATGGCAAGAGCATCATATTAAAATGTTAGCAAGTGCCTCTAAATTATGGGATACCGAACAAGGAAAGGCTATTGAATTTGGGAACTTAATTCATGAAATGATGTCAAAAATCATTGCAAGAGAAGATGTAAAGAAGATAGTGAATCAATATGTGCAACAAGGAGTTATAAAAGAAGAAGAAGGTGAACAAATAGAAATAAGTATTAATAGAATCGTTACGCATCCTGAGTTAGAAAATTATTATTCAAATGATTCCATAATATATAATGAGAGAGAAATAGTAGATGTAGATAATCAAATTATGATTCCAGATAGGCTTGTTTTTCAAAAGAACAAAGAAGTTGTGATTATAGATTATAAGACTGGAAAACCTTCAAAAAGCTACCATCAACAATTATTGAGATATGAACGAGTTTTAAAATCTATGAACTTTATAGTAACTAAAAAACTGCTTATATATATTAATGAAGAAATTTTGGTTGAAGAAGTTTAAGAATTAACTTTGACCTTTTAAAACAAACAACTTTCAAACATAAATTATGTACGGGAAAATAAAACAACAACTACAGCAAGAAATTCAGGATATAAAAGATGCTGGATTATATAAGTCGGAAAGAATTATTACTTCGTCGCAAGATGCAGTGATTAAAATATCAACAGGAGAAGAGGTGATTAATTTTTGTGCTAATAATTATTTAGGATTGTCAAATCATCCAGAAGTAATTCAAGCAGCAAAAGATACAATGGACACTCATGGTTTCGGAATGTCATCTGTTCGATTTATTTGTGGTACTCAAGATATCCATAAAGATTTAGAAAAAAAGATAGCAGATTTTTATACAACTGAAGACACTATATTATACGCTGCAGCTTTCGATGCTAATGGAGGAGTTTTTGAACCATTACTTACAAAAGAAGACGCGATTATATCAGATAGTTTAAATCATGCTTCTATTATAGATGGCGTTCGTTTGTGTAAAGCAGCACGTTATCGTTATAATAATAACGACATGGCTTCTTTAGAAGAGCAATTAATTGAAGCAAATAAGCAGAATCATAGATTTAAGATTATTGTTACCGATGGAGTTTTCTCAATGGATGGAATTGTAGCTGAGTTAGATAAAATATGTGATTTAGCAGATAAGTATGATGCAATGGTAATGGTTGATGAATGTCATGCTGCTGGTTTTATAGGTGAAAATGGACGTGGTACCGTAGAACTAAAGAATGTAATGGATCGTGTTGATATAGTAACTGGAACATTAGGTAAGGCTTTAGGTGGTGCAATGGGAGGCTATACAACTGGTAAAAAAGAAATTATTGAAATTTTACGCCAACGTTCACGACCATATTTATTTTCAAATTCATTAGCACCTGCAATTGTAGGGGCGTCATTAAAAGTATTTGATTTACTGTCTAATGATACCTCACTTCGTGATAAATTAGAGTGGAATACCAATTATTTTAGAACAGAAATGGAAAAAGCAGGTTTCGATTTAGTTGGAGCTGATGCTGCAATTGTACCCGTCATGTTATACGATGCAAAGCTTTCTCAAACAATGGCAAATAAACTATTAGAGGAAGGTATTTATGTAATAGGTTTTTTCTTTCCAGTAGTACCAAAAGAGCAAGCTAGAATAAGAGTTCAGCTCTCAGCAGCTCATGAAAAGGAACACATAGATAAAGCAATAGAAGCTTTTGTTAAGGTGGGTAAAGAACTCAAAGTGATTTAATAAGATTTAGTAAAAACTTGCTTTTATTATAACTTTTTGTAGATTTGCTTTTGTAAATAAGTTTTAACAACTTACATTTGCGTTATATATAAACGAACTTTTAATTTAAATTTTTAATAATGAAACAAATCAAATTAGCTGTGATAGCTTTGTTTACGTTCGCTACTGTAGGAACGATAAACGCACAGGATTCAGATAACCCATGGGCGGTTGGGTTTGGAGTTAACGCGGTTGACGTTAGAATTCCAACTGACTTTGGAGATTATGCAAAAGATTATATCGGTACTAGCGACTGGAATATCTTACCATCTATTTCAAGAATAACTGTTGATAGATACTTAAACGATGGTTTTACTTTACAGTTAGCTGGGTCTATCAATAAAATTGAGACTTTTAGAACTGAAGATGATATGGATGAACTTTATTGGGCTATCGATGCAAATGTAAAATACGATTTAAATAATTTATTTGGAGATACTTCATGGTTTGATCCTTATGTATATTTAGGTGGTGGTTATACTTCTTTAGCAGATGAAGGTGAAGGAATGTTAAACGCAGGTTTAGGATTCAATACTTGGTTTAATGATAACTTAGGTTTAAACTTTCAATCTGGAGGTAAAAAAGAATTTGCTGATAAAGTACAAGATCACTTCCAACATTCAGTTGGGTTAGTATTTAAGTTCGGAGGAACTGATACTGATGGTGATGGTATCTTTGATAAAGATGATGCATGTCCAGAAGTTGCTGGTTTAAAAGAATTCAACGGATGTCCTGATACTGATAATGATGGTATCAAAGATTCTGATGATGCATGTCCAGAAGTTGCTGGTTTAGCTGCTTTAAATGGATGTCCTGATACTGATGGAGATGGTATTGCTGATAAAGACGATGCTTGTCCTACTGTAAAAGGAATTAAAGCTAACAACGGATGTCCTGATGCTGATGGAGACGGTGTAGTTGATAGTAAAGATAAATGTCCTAATACTGCAGGTCCTGCAGCAAATAATGGATGTCCTTGGCCTGATACTGATGGTGATGGAGTTTTAGATAAAGACGATAAATGTCCTAAAGTTGCAGGTGTTGCTTCTAACAATGGATGTCCTGAAGTAATTATTGTTGAAGAAGCTGTAGCTAGATTAAACGATTTCGCAAGAGCTATCTACTTTAACTCAGGAAGAACTTCTTTTAGAACTGGTGTAACTGGTAAATTAGATTTAATTGCTGGAATTATGAAAGAATACCCTAAAGCTAACTTTAGTGTACAAGGTCATACTGATAGTCAAGGTGGAGCTGCTTCTAACATGAGATTATCTGAAAGAAGAGCGAAAGCTGTTTTAGATTACTTAGTTAACAACGGTGGTATTTCTTCTTCAAGATTATCTTCTGCTGGATTCGGTGAAGATTACCCAATCGCAGATAACAAAACTAGAGCTGGTAGAGCTCAAAACAGACGTGTTGAAATTAAATTAGTAAAATAATTTATATCACATATAATATAAAGCCTCGCGATTGCGAGGCTTTTTTTATGGAATATTTTTGAGAAAAATACTGTAAAACACTTTTTAAATTCCACTAAAAAAATTACCTTTGCACCTTGAAAAAAGGAGCTAAAGCTCACATAGCAAATTAAATAACTTTAATTACATATAGTAATGTCTACAATAACAGGTAAAGTTTCTCAAATTATTGGTCCAGTTATCGATGTTGAGTTTAATACAGGAAGTGCTGAATTACCAAAAATTTATGATTCATTAGAAATTAAAAAAGCTGATGGTTCTATTTTAGTATTAGAAGTTCAACAACACATTGGTGAAGATACAGTGCGTACCATTTCTATGGATGCAACTGATGGTTTAAGTAGAGGTACAGAAGTAGTAGCTACAGGAAGCCCAATTCAAATGCCAATAGGAAGCGATATCTACGGACGTTTATTTAACGTAACTGGAGAGGCTATTGATGGTTTAGGAGATTTACCAAAAACAGGTGAAGCTGGTTTACCAATTCACAGACAAGCACCAAAATTTGATGAGTTATCTGTATCTACAGAGGTTTTATTTACTGGTATTAAAGTAATTGATTTAATTGAGCCTTATGCAAAAGGAGGTAAAATTGGATTATTTGGTGGAGCAGGAGTAGGTAAAACGGTATTAATTCAGGAATTAATTAACAACATTGCAAAAGGACACGGAGGTTTATCTGTATTTGCAGGAGTTGGTGAAAGAACTCGTGAAGGAAACGATTTACTTAGAGAGATGTTAGAATCTGGAATTATCAAATACGGTGATGATTTCATGCATTCTATGGAAGAAGGAGGATGGGATTTATCTAAAGTAGATAAACCAGGAATGAGAGACTCTAAAGCAACTTTCGTATTCGGACAAATGAATGAGCCACCTGGAGCACGTGCACGTGTTGCCTTATCTGGTTTAACAATAGCTGAGTATTTCCGTGATGGAGCAGGAGAAGCACAAGGAAAAGACGTTCTTTTCTTCGTAGATAACATCTTCCGTTTTACACAAGCAGGTTCTGAGGTATCGGCTTTATTAGGACGTATGCCATCTGCGGTAGGTTACCAACCAACATTAGCAACTGAGATGGGAGCAATGCAAGAGCGTATTACTTCTACTAAGAAAGGTTCTATTACATCTGTACAAGCAGTTTATGTACCTGCAGATGATTTAACAGATCCAGCACCAGCAACAACGTTTGCTCACTTAGATGCAACAACAGTATTATCTCGTAAGATTGCTGAGCTAGGTATTTATCCTGCAGTAGATCCATTAGATTCTACTTCTAGAATTTTATCTGCTGAAGTATTAGGTGATGAGCACTATAACACTGCACAAAGAGTAAAAGAAATTTTACAACGATATAAAGAATTACAAGATATTATTGCAATTTTAGGTATGGAAGAATTATCTGAAGAAGATAAATTAGTAGTTCACAGAGCACGTCGTGTACAACGTTTCTTATCTCAACCATTCCACGTAGCTGAGCAGTTTACTGGTATTCCAGGATGTTTAGTTGATATTAAAGACACTATTAAAGGATTTAATATGATTATGGACGGTGAGTTAGATAAGTATCCAGAAGCGGCATTTAACTTAAGAGGTTCTATTCAAGAAGCTATTGATGCTGGTGAAAAAATGTTAGCTGAAGCATAATTCAAATAACAATTAACAATAATTAATTCTATTGAAATTATGTTTTTAGAAATTGTAACTCCAGAAGCTATCTTGTTTTCATCAGAAGTTGATTCTGTTACTGTACCAGGTATTACCGGTGAATTTCAGATTTTAAATAATCACGCACCAGTTGTATCTATTTTAAATGAAGGAACTGTAAAGGTTCATGTTCATACACAGAATCATTTAGTATTTGATGATTTACATGGAAGCATTGTAAGTTTACCAGAAGATGATAAAGTTTTAACTTTAGCTATTAAATCTGGAACTATCGAAATGAAAGATAATAAAGCAATTATCCTTGCAGATTAATTGTTTTTAAATCATAGAAAAAAGCCAAACATTATGTTTGGCTTTTTTTATACAATAAAGTATTGGAAAACTGAATTTAACTATCTTTGCAGTAATGAATGGAGTATTTTTATTTATCGGAGGACCAGAGATTTTTGTAATCTTATTAATTGTTGTGATGTTATTTGGAGCAGACAAAATTCCAGAAATAGCACGAGGATTAGGGAAAGGTATGCGTCAAATTAAAGATGCAACCAATGATATTAAAAAAGAAATTAACGATAGCGCAAAAAATCAAGGAATAGATACTGACTTTGTTAGAGACATTAATAAAGAAGTCAATGAAGTTAAAGATGGCATTGATGACTTTACAGGGCCAATAAAACGTAATCTGTAATTATTTAACTCTACTAATCGTTAAGCCATCTCTAATTGGTAATAAAACGGTTTCTAAGCGAGCATCTTCATTTAACCTCTTGTTATATTCTAAAAGAACTTTAGTGTCATTATCTTTAGGATTAAGCGATTCTACAACCTTTCCACTCCATAATACGTTATCAGATAAGATAACGCCACCTTTGTTCATTTTTTCAATGATTAAATCAAAATAATTTAAGTAATTCGATTTATCAGCGTCAATAAACACTAAATCAAATTTTTCATCTATTGTTGGAATAATATCAATTGCATTTCCAACAAATTGTTTTATTTGATTTTTATAGTCTGATCTTTGAAAATATTTATACTGTAATTCTTCTAGTTCTTCATTCTTGTCAATAGTATAAAGTTCACCATTTTCTGCCAATCCTTCAGCTAAACATAATGCAGAGTAACCAGTATAAGTACCAATTTCTAAAATAGATTTTGGTTGGATTAATTTAGATATCATTGATAAAACTCTTCCTTGAAACCCACCACTCAGCATACGAGGATTCAATATTTTTTGCCAAGTTTCTCTACTTAATTCCTGTAGTATTTTAGGTTCTTGTTGTGAGTGATTTACAACATAATTATCAATATTTTCTGGTAAAAAATGCATTTGTATAAGTTTTGTGTTACAAAAATAAAAAAACGGAATTTATCATTACAATAAACTCCGTTTCAATCTAACAAAAAATCAAAAATTGGTTTTATAAAAAACCAAACTTGTTAATTAAAATTACTTAATTGTTCTTTTAATGCTTCTTTATCCATATTAGATAAGCATTTTGTTTCGTTTTTACAATCATTAGCTTTCATTTTAAAAATCTGAGACATTTTTCTATTCTGTTTAGAATATAAAGCACAAACTTTACAAATTAATATATGCCAATTAAGTTGTAATTTTTCATAAAATGAAGCTTCACCGTATTGTGCTTTATCACAAATTGTAGTTGCTTCATCGCATGTTATTTTGAATTTCTTAAACATTATTCTTTTACTTATTAAACCAGTTTTTTTCCATGCAATTTCTCAGTTGAGTTCTCGCTCTATGAATGATAACCCATAGATTCGACGGAGTGATATCTAGTTCCTTACAAATTTCCTCAGTTTCAAACTCTTGAATAGTTTTCATCCTAAAAACCATAGCGTATTTCTCAGGAAGATTGTCGATACATTTATCTATTTGAGACTTTAATTCTCTGTTTTCAATATTTTTTTCAGCTTCATTATTCCAAGATTGAGGAACTCTTTCTTCTATCCAATTACCTTCATTTTCTCCGTTATCATAAAAACTCATTCTAACTTCAGCTTGACCTTTTTTAGAATTTATTTTTCGATAATGATCAATTATTTTCCTTTTTAAAATAGAAACAAGCCAAGTTCTTTCTGTTGATTTTCCTTGAAAATTTTTAGCGGATTTTAATCCAGCAAAAAACGTTTCTTGTACTAAATCTTTAGCGATATTTGAGTTATTTACTCGAGCTATAGCGTAATTAAATAAATAATCAGCATAATCATCTACCCATTTGTTAGGGGATAAAGTATTGGGTTTATCTGTTCGGTTCATTATGCCAAATATAAGCTATTTTTTATTTAAAGAACTTTTATAAATTCTACTTAATCCGTTTGGATTACTGTTAATATAGTTAATAATTTCTTTAAGGTTTTTTCTTTTCTTTAAACCTTTTTTAATAGAACTTTTATTAGTTGTAAAATAGAGAACATTATTATTGATATCAACAAAAGGACAGTAATCTAACTTTTTTGAATTAATACCGTTGTATGAATGTTTTGTTGGTAACCAATTATTATTCTTATCCTTTTTGCTAATATATAAATCACCACGTCCTAAATCATCTTTTCGTCCATAAGACGTAAAAATTATAAAGCTTTCATCTGGAGCAACAAAAGCATTAAACTCATATTTTTCTGAATTTACAGTAGAACTTAAAGGTGTAGGTTTAGTATAGTTTCCATCTATAAGTTTACTTACATAAATATCTTCTTTCCCTTTTGAGTTTTCATATTCAGCAGTAAAATATAAATTTCCATTATTAGTTACAGCTGGGTAAAATTCATCTACAGAAGTATTAATATTTTGCCCCACACTTTTAGGAGTAGACCATTTGTCATTTTTGGTATTTCTAGTTACATACCAAATGTCCATATCTTTTTTAAGCTCCGAAGAAGTGTTGTTTTTTCTGTTAGAGGCAAAAAATAGTTTTAATCCATCAGGAGATAAAAAAGGTTCTAAATCTTTATGTTGTCCAGAAAAACTAACCGCTTCAGGTGTAGTCCATTTATCGTTTACTTTTTTAGAATAAGCGATAAAAGAATATTCTTTAGCATAACTTTCTACAGTAAAATAAAATTCATCTTGATCTTTAGTCATAGAAAAATCTCTGACATTAGGTAAGTCTTTAAATAATTCAGGTAAAAACATAGATGGTTCTTGGCTAAAGCCGATATGACTTATAAATAAGAAAAGAATAAGGAACTTTTTCATGTAGCTATTTATTTAGTAGAAGTTTTACAGTTACTTCTGCTTCTCATGTCTACTAAATAAATAATCTCCCATTTTCCATTATTGTTAAATAACTGAAAAGAATTAGCTCCACAATGGCTGAATTTATTATTTAGATAGAACTCATAAGGAGTCCAAACTGAAGCAAGATTACCATCAATATGGATATTCCAAGACAATAATTTCTCAAAATAAGTGTGTTCAGGTTTCTTGTTTGCAATTCCTGTTAAAACTTTTTCTTTACTCTCAGTAACCAATCTTTTTTCACCTTTTTTATTAGTGAAAGTCGTTTGCATTTTTATGGTAGAATGTAATGTTGAACTTACAATTGTGCTATCACCTTTATGTAATCCTTCAAAAAAAGTTTCAATAGTGTTTTTTATTGCTTTTTCATCACTATTATCTTGTGCATTAACAACTGTAGTAAGAACAAAAACAATAAGAAAGGTAATTATTTTGTGCATGGTAGTTAGATTTAGAAAGTAAAGCTATTAAAAAAGAGAGTTTCTAAATTATAATTAACAGAAGATTAACGACTTTTATATATAAACCAGAAGTAGTTGTAACTTCTGTTTTTAAATTAAATCAATAGAATAAATCCGTATTTTTACAACTCAGAAAATTATAAATAATGTCAGTAGCAAAAAAACAATATAAAAGAGTTACCACGAAGTCATTAGTAGAAATGAAAGCTAATGGAGAAAAAATTTCCATGTTAACAGCCTATGATTACACAATGGCAAAAATTGTAGATGGGGCTGGAATTGATGTAATTTTAGTAGGTGATTCTGCATCAAATGTTATGGCAGGTCATGAAACTACATTGCCAATTACATTAGATCAAATGATTTACCATGCAAGTTCAGTAATACGAGCTATTGAGCGTTGTTTAGTAGTGGTAGATTTACCTTTTGGAACATATCAAGGAAATTCTAAAAGTGCTTTAGATTCTGCAATTAAAGTAATGAAAGAATCTGGTGGACACGCGGTAAAGTTAGAAGGAGGAAGTGAAATAGGAGAATCAATTTCAAGAATTTTAACTGCAGGAATTCCAGTAATGGGACATTTAGGTTTAACGCCACAATCAATATATAAATTCGGGACTTATACTGTAAGAGCCAAGGAAGAAGAGGAAGCAGATAAGCTTTTAGAAGATGCTAAATTACTAGAGCAATTAGGATGTTTTGCTTTAGTTTTAGAAAAAGTTCCAGCAGCTTTAGCGCAAAAAGTAGCTGAAAGCTTAACGATTCCTGTTATAGGTATTGGAGCAGGAGGAGGAGTAGACGGACAAGTTCTAGTGACACACGATATGTTAGGAATGACACACGAATTTAATCCACGTTTTTTACGAAGATATTTAGATTTGTATACAGAAATGACTGGAGCTTTCGAAAGTTATATAGCAGATGTGAAATCGCAAGATTTTCCAAACGAAAAAGAACAATATTAAATTATGGAGTTATCAGAAAAGATATTTGAGACTATATTATTTCTTCTGTACATCCCTCTTTTTAGAATTATTACCCCTTTTTTTATAAAAAAGTCTTCTTCTTTATTAGGTGAAAACTTAAAAGGATACTTTATGCCTACATACAAAGTATTGGGGTTTTGTTCTAATTATATTGTTCCTGTTTTGGTTATAATTTTAATTACTATTATTTGGATTTAAATATTTTCAAAATGAAGATTCTCCATCTTGACACTAATCACTCTTTACTTTTAAATCAATTAAACGATTTAGGTTTTCAAAATGATGAAGATTATACTTCTTCGAAAGAAGAAATTGAGGATAAAATTCATCAATATGATGGAATTATTATTCGTAGTAGGTTTACAATTGATCAACAATTTTTAGACAAAGCAATCAATTTAAAGTTTATTGGTCGAGTTGGTGCAGGTTTAGAAAATATAGATTGCGATTATGCTGAGAAGAAAGGAGTATATTTAATTTCTGCACCAGAAGGAAATCGAAACGCTGTAGGTGAGCATTCTTTAGGAATGTTGTTGTCACTTTTTAATAAATTAAATAAAGCTGATAGAGAAGTTAGAAATGGAAAATGGCTTCGAGAAGAAAATCGTGGAATTGAATTAGATGGAAAAACGGTTGGTTTAATTGGTTATGGAAATATGGGGAAATCCTTCGCTAAAAAACTTCGTGGATTTGATGTTGAAGTTATATGTTACGATATAAAACCAAATGTAGGTGATGAAAATTGTAAACAAGTTTCTTTACAAGAGTTACAAGAAAAAGCAGATGTTTTAAGTTTGCATACTCCTCAAACTGAATTGACAAAAAACATGGTAGATGATAAGTTTATTAATCAATTTAAAAAGTCGTTTTGGTTGATTAATACAGCAAGAGGAAAATCGGTTGTTACTTCAGATCTAGTTGAAGCGTTAAAATCTAATAAAGTTTTGGGAGCTGGTTTAGATGTATTAGAATATGAGAAAAAATCCTTTGAAAATTTGTTCCAAAAAAATGTCACATCGAGTCCAGTTGAGATGCCAGAAGCGTTTCAATATTTAATTAATGCAGAAAATGTTATTTTATCTCCACACGTTGCTGGATGGACTGTTGAAAGCAAACAAAAATTGGCTCAAACTATAGTAGATAAAATCAAAAGAAAATTTTGTTAACTTTATATTCATTTGTTATTGCTAGGAGTTTCGACGAAGTAATCTGTTTAAATATTTAGATTACTTTATTCTCAATGACGTTTTAAAATTTATCAAAATGAAATACGAAGCCAATTCTCCTGAAGATTATATTGCGCAAGTTCCGGAAGAGCGTCAAGCTATAATGGAAAAATTAAGGAATACAATTAAAGAAAACTTGCCAGAAGGTTTTGAAGAAGGAATGAATTATAGTATGATTGGATATTATGTGCCACATTCTGTATACCCAGATGGTTATCATTGTGATACAAGTTTGCCATTACCGTTTATGAATATAGCCTCTCAAAAGAATTCAATTAACCTATATCATAGCGGAATTTATGCTAAGAAAGAATTATTAGATTGGTTTGTGGCAGAATACCCGAAGCATTCTAAAAGAAAATTAGATATGGGTAAAAGCTGTGTCCGCTTTAAAAAAATAGAAGAAATTCCGATGGATTTAATCGCTGATTTGTGTAAAAAAATGACCGTTGATGAGTGGATTGATATTTATGAAACTAATGTAAAAAAGAAGTAGATGAAGAAGAAGGGGAGAGTAACAGGCATAGGAGGTGTTTTTTTTAAAACTGATGATGTAAAAGCAACAAAAGATTGGTATAAAAACAATTTAGATTTTAATACTGATGATTGGGGTTGTACATTTTGGTGGAAAGATAATGAAGGAAAAAAAGCATCCACACAATGGAGTCCATTTACAAAAGATTCTAATTATTTCGCACCTTCAAAAAAAGACTTTATGTTTAACTATCGTGTAGAAAACTTAACTGAATTATTAGAAGAGTTAAAAGAAAAAGGAGTTACTGTGATGGATAAAGTTGAAGAGTATGAGTATGGTAAATTTGGATGGATTATAGATTTAGATGGAAATAAAATTGAATTATGGGAACCAAAAGACGAAGCTTTTTTATAAATTTATAGCCAACTATTATTAAAAACAAAAAAATGAATGTAATTGATGAAAACGGGAACTCTGTTCCAAATCAAGAAAGTAAAAGAATTTTAGCAGGTATTTTAGCAATCATATTGGGATCTCTAGCTGTTCATAAATTTGTATTAGGTTATACAAAAGAAGGGATAATTCAAGTTGTATTGAATATTGTCACTTGTGGAATTGCAACTATAGTTCCTTTTATAGAAGGGATTATCTATTTAACAAAATCAGACGAAGAGTTTGTTGAAACATATCAAGTAAATCACAGAGGTTGGTTCTAATTTTAAAATCAAAATAAAATGGCAGAAGAAAACAAAGACTTTAAAGAGAATTTAAACGAAGGTTTAGATAAAGCTAAAGATGTTATGGATAACGTAACTGAGAAAGCATCTGAAATGGCTGGAGAAGCAGGAGAGCATATTGTTGATGCTGTTGAAGATGTAAAAGAAAAAGTTAGTGAAATGATGTCTGATGAATCTGTAGAGAAAATGAAAGCAAAAGCTAGTGAGTTCGCAGATGAAGCTAAAGAGGTAATGGATAACGTAACTGAAAAAGCATCTGAGTTTGCTGGAGAAGCGGGAGAGCACCTTGCAGATTTTGCCGAAGATGTTCAAGAAGAAGCAGAAGAAGTGGTTAAAAAAGGTAAAAACTTTTTTCAACGATTATTCGGAAAATAATTGAATTATAGTAGAATGAAAAAGCGCCTTTTTAGGTAGTCATGGTCGGAAGAAATTCCGGCCATTTTTTATGTTTCAAAATGGTCTAAATTGCCTTGACAATCAACAACA
>CANNGJ010000030.1 GCA_947504185.1 uncultured Tenacibaculum sp.
TGTTGTTGATTGTCAAGGCAATTTAGACCATTTTGAAACATAAAAAATGGCCGGAATTTCTTCCGACCATGACTAGCCATTGGCTTGCTTTTTGTTTAATTAATAAATAGAAAAACTTTTAAGAAGATTTAAGTATCTTTAAATCAAAACTCATTGAAAAGTTAAGTTCACTCACTCAAAATCTAATTTCCCACATTCTATGTTGTTTAATTAGAAGTAATTTAAGTGATTTGAATATTTAAAATGAATATAGTTATGAAAAAACTGACACCTATTTTGCTAATGATATTTTTATTTTCTACAACAATTAAAGCTCAAAACAACTACAATGATTTGTGGAAGAAAGTTCAACAATTTGAAAAAGACAACTTACCTAAGTCAGCTTTAAAAGTAGTAAATGACATTTATGTTAAAGCAGAAGACTCTCAAAATTCCCCTCAAATTATAAAATCTTTATTTTATAAAAGTAAATTTTCGTTGACTCTAGAAGAAGATGCACAGTTAAAAATTATTCATCAATTCAAAGAAAAAATTGCTGTAAGTAAATTCCCTACTAAAAATGTTCTCGAGAATATTCTAGCTAATTTATATTGGCAATATTTTCAACAGCATAGATGGCAATTCTATAACCGTACACAAACACAAAACAAAGTAGATTCAAATGATTTTAGAACTTGGGATTTGAATACACTTTTTACTGAAATTCACAATTATTATCAAAAATCATTAGAAAACGGATTATTATTACAACAAACCGATATTTCTAGCTTTAATGATATTTTACAAACAGTAAAAGGCTCAACAACATATCGTCCTACTCTATATGATTTCTTAGCTCATAACGCTTTAGAATTTTATAAAACCCCTGAAAATAACATTACCAAACCAGCATATCAATTTAAGTTAGACAATCCTAAATTATTAAGTAAATCCAAAGTATTTTCAAAAGTAAAACTACATACAAAAGACACATTATCGTTACAGTTTAATGCTTTAAAAATCTATCAAGACTTAACAACCTTTCATTTAAAAGATAAAAAGGTTAGGGCGCTAGTACATATAGATTTACAACGATTAGCTTTTGTAAAAGAGCACGCAACATTTACCAATAAAGAAAAGCTGTATTTAGAAACTTTAGAAGCTTCTAAAAAACAATATAAAAACAATAATATAACTGGTTTATATGCATATGAAATTGCGCAAGTTTATAACCAACAAGCAAATTTATATCAATCAGGTAAAAATGAAAAGAATCGTTATAAACGAAAAGAAGCTTTAGCAGTCTGCGAAGCAATTATCAAAGAATTCCCAAAAAGTGAGGGTGCTAAAAAATGTGCCCTTTTAAAACATCAAATTTTATCAAAAAATTTACAAAATACAGCAGAAAAATATTCATTAATACATGAATATTCTCGTGTACTAATCAATTATAAAAATGTAAAAGAATTATATTTCTCTATCTATAAAATTTCTTTTTCAGAAGTAAAAAAACTTGATAAATTATACAAAGAAAGTGATCGAATTAATTTTATAAACACACTTACTCAAGTTGAAAATTGGTGTTTCGATTTAAAAAATGAAGGTGATTACCAACAACATTCAACAGAGATTATTATTCCTAAATTAGCACAAGGTGGCTATTTATTAGTAGCATCATCCAAAGAAAAAATTGATTCCAAAACCACAATTGGAATTGCCGACATTCAAATTACAAACTTGGCTTTTATTAATAATAATGAAGCTGGCAAAAATAAATACCAAGTCGTAAATAGAAACACCGGTAAGCCTCTAGTTAACGCAAAAGTATTACTTACCAACAAACCTCATCAACGTTACGGAGATAAAATTGACAAAACTTTTACTACCGATAAAAATGGAGAATTTGAATTTATCACTTATAAAAAATATTACAGTAATGTAAATGCTTTTGTAAGTTACAAAGATGATACTGCTGTTTTTGGTGAGTTTTATATTAATCAACAATATCGCCCAAGAAAAGAAACTCCAAAAGTTCAAAAACAAACCTTTTTATTTACCGATAGAAGTATTTACCGTCCAGGGCAACCACTTTATTTTAAAGGAATTTCAATGGAAACCTTTAAAAATAAATCAACAGTAAAAATCAATACACCTGTATCTGTTGAACTAAAAGATGTAAATGGACAAATTATTAAAAAATTAGATTTAAATACTAATGAATTTGGTTCATTCTCAGGTGAGTTTATTTTACCAAACACTGGTTTAACTGGTCATTTTAATTTAGAAGCGACTATTAATGGTCAAAAAAACTATCATTCAATTTCTGTTGAAGAATACAAACGACCTAAATTTGAAACCGAATTTAAACCAATTACCAAAAGCTATAAAATTAACGATGAAATTACAGTAAACGGATTTGCAAAAGCTTTTTCTGGTGCTAATATTACCGATGCAAAAGTAGTATATCGCGTACACCGAAAAGTACAATATCCACGCTGGTGGTATTGGTATCGTCCACAATTTTCGAGTGAGCCACAAGAAATTATTCATGGGGATACCACGACAGATGATAAAGGTAGTTTTACAATTATTTTTAAAGCTTTAGCTGACGAGAGTATTTCTAAAGAAAATTCACCAATTTTCACATACGAGGTCACTGCTGATGTTATCGATATTAATGGTGAAACTCGATCAGCTAAAACGAATGTAAAAGTTGGCTATCATTCATTAATTGCAACCATTCAAATGAATGATTTACTAGATAAAGAGAGTAAAAATAATTCTGTGAAAATTACTACAGAAAATTTAAATGGTGAATTTGTTGCTGCAAAAGGAACTATAAAAATATATAAGTTAACATCACCTAAAAACCCTTTACGTAAGCGTCCTTGGAATGCACCAGATTATCAGGTAATTCCGCAAGCAGATTTTGAAAATAAATTCTCACACGATGCTTATTCTAATGAAGATAATTTTATCAATTGGAAAAAAGGGAAATTAGTTTTTGAAACTGACTTTAATACTGAAAAGGAAAAAGAGATTCAGTTAAAAAGCCTCAAAAAATGGACCTCAGGAAAATATATCATTGAATTAGAAAGTCTCGATAAATTTGATCAAAAAGTTGATGACAAACAATTTTTCTCTGTCTTTTCTGAAGATGATAAATTGCCTGCCGATAATCAGTTAATTTCAGTTACAACCAATAAAAAAGAATATAGTATTGGAGACAAAGCCGAAATAACCGTTACTACAAATTCTAATGATGCTACGATAATGTTAACGATAGAAAAACAGCATAAAATTGTTGGTAAATACTATCTTCATTTAAATAGAAATAGTAAAACATTTAAAGTTCCAGTAACCAAAGAAGACGAAGGTGGTTTTGCAATAAAGTATTATTTGGTAAATTATAATTCATTTATAAGTGGCACGAAAATTATTGAAGTTCCGTATCCAAAAACCAAGCTGGAAATTGTTACCAAAACTTTTAGAGATAAATTACAGCCTGGTGAAAACCAAACATGGAGTTTTACTGTAAAAGGAGCTAAAAAAGACAAAGCTTTAGCTGAACTTTTAGCAGGAATGTACGATGCTTCGTTAGATCAGTTTAAACAACATAATTGGAACTTCAACCCAATGTATCAACCGAAATATTATACGCATAATAATACCAATGCGCATCAAAGTTTCGAGAATTCTTATTTTAGAATTTATAATTTGAATACACCATTTACAAATAATTATAAACCTCAAGGTTACGATCAGTTAAATTGGTTTGGGTTTAGATTTAGAAATAACCGAAGAGTTATGATGATGCGTGGAGCTGTTGAAAAAGATGTACTTGAAGAGGTTGTTATTACTGCTCAAAGTACTCCAAGAACAATGAAAAAAGAAGCTTCAAACATAGCGTATGCTGCTGATGAAGCTGAAGAATTAGAAAGTGAAAGAGTAGACTCAAAAACTTCTGAAGAACAAAATAATGAAGAAGACTTCTCAAAAGGAATTCAAATCAGAAAAAACCTACAAGAAACGGCATTCTTCTATCCACATTTAACTACTGATAAAGATGGAAATATTGAATTCAACTTTACGGTTCCAGAAGCATTAACACGATGGAAATTACAATTATTAGCACATACTAAAGAATTGCATTCAGCAACAAAAACGCTAACAACAGTAACTCAAAAAGAATTAATGGTGATACCAAATGCCCCTCGTTTTTTACGAGAAGGCGATCAAATTACGTTGAGTGCAAAAATTTCTAATTTATCAAATAAAAATTTACAAGGTTTAGCACAATTAATTTTAACCAATGCTGTAACAGGAAAAGAAATTAACCTATTAAATAGCTCAAAACAAAATCAATCTTTTACAGTTGATAAAGACGGAAACAGTAATGTTTCTTGGAATTTGTCAATTCCAAAGGGCCTTCAAGCGATTCAATACAAAATAATTGCAAAAGCAGGTGATTTTTCTGATGGTGAACAAAATGCATTACCTGTGTTATCTAATAGAATGTTGGTTACTGAAACATTACCTATGTGGGTACGTTCTAATCAAACAAAAATATTTACGTTAGACAAACTAAAAAATCAAACTTCAACTACACTCAGTAATCATAAACTAACCTTAGAAGTTACCTCTAATCCTGTGTGGTATGCGGTTCAAGCATTGCCATATTTAATGGAATATCCATACGAATGTAGCGAACAAACCTTTGCTCGTTATTATGCAAATACCTTGGCGAGTCATATTGCAAACTCAAACCCAAGGATTCAAGAAGTTTTTAATCAATGGAGATCTAGCGATGCTTTATTAAGTGATTTAGAAAAGAATCAGGAATTAAAATCATTGATTATTCAAGAAACTCCTTGGCTACGCGATGCGCAAACTGAAACCGAACAAAAGAAACGAATTGCGTTGTTATTCGATTTGAATAAAATGAAAAACGAACAACAAAGAGCCATTAATAAATTGCAAAATATGCAAATGAATAATGGTGGTTTTCCTTGGTTTAAAGGTGGTCATTATCCTAATCGTTTTATCACTAATTATATTGCTAGTGGATTTGGGCATTTAAAACAACTTGGTGTTTCAAAATTTGATAACAAAACAAATCAAATACTTAATAAAGCTATCCGTTTTTTAGATATTGAAATTACAGATCAATACCAAAAACTATTAGAACAAGCTGAACACATAAAAGCTAAAAAAGGACAAAAAGCATCTGATGAATTTTTGACTAAAAATCATCTATCTTATTTTGCTTTGCAATATCTATATATGCGTAGTTTTTATACTGATATTTCCTTTGGAAGCAAAACTAGAAAAGCTGTTGATTATTATAAAAACCAGTCAGCAAAATACTGGAAAGAGCAAAATTTATTCGGACAAGGATTGGTTGCTTTAATTCAACATAGAACAGGCAATAAATCAGTTGCTAACAAAATCCTAAAATCATTAAAAGAGAATAGTATTACATCTGATGAATTAGGTATGTATTGGAAAGCCAATCAACCAAGTTGGTATTGGTATCAAGCTCCAATTGAAACACAAGTTTTATTAATAGAAGCATTTTCAGAAATCGAAAACGATACTAAAACAGTTGATAATCTAAAAATTTGGTTACTAAAAAACAAACAAGTAAGTCGTTGGAAAACTACCAAAGCAACAACTGAAGCCGTATATGCATTATTATTACAAGGCAGTGATTGGTTATCGGTAACTGAAACAGTTGATGTTACTTTAGGTGATATTAAAATAGAGCCTAATAAAATACCAAATGTAAAAGCAGAAGCTGGTACTGGTTATTTTAAAACTTCATGGAATACTACTGAAATTACCCCTAAAATGAGTGAAGTTACAATTTCTAAAAAAGGAAAAGGTATTGCTTGGGGAGGTTTATACTGGCAATATTTTGAAGATTTAGACAAAATTACTTCGGCAGAAGCTCCGTTAAAATTGAGAAAAAAATTATTTAAAAAAGTAAATACTGATGCAGGTAAAAAACTAATTGAAATTACTGATAAAACAAATTTAAAAGTTGGTGATTTAATTACTGTAAGAATTGAACTACGTTCTGATAGAGATATGGAATTTATTCATATGAAAGATATGAGAGCATCTGGTGTAGAACCTATAAATGTTCTATCTCAGTACAAATGGCAAGATGGTTTAGGTTACTATGAAAGCACTAAAGATGCTGCAACAAATTTCTTTTTCGATCGTTTACCTAAAGGAGTATATGTTTTTGAATATGATGTAAGGGTTAATAATACTGGTGATTTTAGCAATGGAATTACCACCATACAAAGCATGTATGCACCTGAGTTTAGTTCACATTCTAAAGGAGAAAGATTAATCATTAAATAAAAACAAATTATATATTTGAATAATTAAAACAGACAAACATGAAAAACACATTTTTAATTATCGGGTTGTTATTTTCAACTATTCTTACTGTAAATGCTCAAGACATAGCAGATAATGCAATTGGTCTTCGTTTTGGAGATAATGATGGATTTGGAGCTGAAATTTCTTATCAGCATAAATTAAGTGATGCAAATCGTTTAGAAATTGACTTAGGAATTAGAGGTAATAGTAACTACGACGGATTTAAAGCTACTGGTTTATACCAATGGATATGGCAATTAGAAGATAAATTTAATTGGTTTGCTGGTGTAGGTGGAGGTATTGGTAATTGGGATGCAAAGAAAATAGATGCTTCTGAAACATATATTTTTGCATCTGGGGTAGTTGGTGTTGAATATAACTTTGATATCCCGCTAATGATTTCTTTAGATTTTAGACCTGATATAGGTTTTGGAGACTTCTATGACGGATTTAATTCTGATTTTGGATTGGGAGTACGTTATCAGTTTTAATCAAAAATTGATAATATTTCATATAACAAACCTCCAATTATTTGGAGGTTTTCTTTTTACTAGATTTTGCTAATGGATTGTAATCTAATGCCAGTTGTAACCAACTGTATAAATCTTCATCTAAATCAGTTGCTTCATCAGTTAAAAATACAAAACCTTTCATTGGTCGTCCAGTAAAATTCATTTCTTTACAACCTTTTTTCAACAATGACTCTTCGTAAATTTCTGGGCTTATTCTTGCCATTACCTCATCTTTATTTACTCCAACACGCATTTTATCATCTACCATAAAACAAATACCTCCAAACATTTTCTTTTCATAAAAAAACACATGCTTTTCTTTAAAGTATTGTGCTATTCTATCAGATAAAAATTCATTGTACGCCATTACTTTTTCTTTTTAGGTGGATAACCAATTAATACTTCTGTAATAATTTTTTTGTAATGAATGTTTCTATTTTCAGTATTCATTTTTTCTTTTATCTCACTATTTGCAACCCCTTGCCATATCAATTCATTTTTTTTACTCTCTACAAAATCTATAAATAATTCTTGGTTTATTTTTCTACTTCCAATTGGGATTCCACCAGAAATTCCTACACCTATATTTCCTCCTCCACTTCCAATTCCTACACCAATGGTATTTCTATTTAACGCTCGACTTTCTTTAGCTATAATGTTTATAAAAAAACTAGGAGCTTCAGATAAGCTCATTCCTTGTAATTCTAAACCTTTCTTCAATTCATTTTTAATTCTTTTAACATCTAACTCATTTAGTCCTTCACCTGCATCTTCAAAAAAGTTGAATGTTTTATATGCTGTAAAATCTGCTTTACTATCATAATCGTATACAACTTTAGTAGAAGAACACGATACTAAAATCAGTAAGAAAAAATATTTTAATTGTTTCATTTTATTGTTTTTATTGCGCAATTACAAAAATCATACCTTATAAAAATACAAAAAGCCTCGAATAAACGAGGCTTTTAAGGTTAGTTAGTTGATTTTATTATTGAACAGCTTTTAAAGCATCAATATTTCCGTACCCAAATTCAGAATGTTTATTTGGATAAAAATCAGCGGATTCTTTCATTTTCTGTAATACTTGTTCACGAGACCAAGATGGGTGCTTAGACCACACTAATGCAGCAATACCAGCTGTTGTTGCTGTTGCTACAGATGATCCTCCAACATAGTTCGCTTGACCATTATAGTAACTTAACACCGGCATTTTATTATCTGTTCCATTTGTTCTTTGCATTTGAACAGTAAAATCTATTTGAGAACCTGTATGACAAACATCACATTTATTATATTGATTTTCTTTAACTCCAGTTACAGCAACAGTTTCAGACATACTTGCTGGGAAAATCACTCCATACCAAGTAGTTACTGAAGTTGACGTACCACCAGCAGCTAAAACCATTTTTCCTCTACTATGTGCGTACTTAACAGCATCTGATACATTACCAATGCTAAACGGGTATCCTAATGACATTGAAATTACTTTTACATCACTTCTATTTGCTAAAGCTGTTAAAGCTTCAACAATTCCTCTTTTTTCATGGTAATCATCAATAACAACGTTTTCAACTGCTCTATAACTTACTAAGTTTGAATTATAAGCTACACCTACAGGTAAATTATCATTATTTCTTGGTGCCGTTGCAACTGCAGCCATTTTTGTACCATGACCACATTTATCATTTACTCCATCATAATTGTTAGACCAAGCCCACCAAGAATCTACAAACGTTCCGTATTTCTGAACTGTTCTTCCTGAAGAATGTCCGTCGTTAAAATACTGGTTCATCCATTTTTGTTCTGGTGATAAACCTGAATCGATAATTGCTACCGTTACGCCAGCTCCTGTACTATGACTCCATGCTTGCGGAATATTATGTGCATCAAAAGACCAAGGTACTCTTGCTCCTGGAGTTACTGTACGATAATCATTTGTACTTAAAGTAGCTGTACCGTAACCACATCCTGAAGACCCTTCTGAACGAGCTTGATTTTCTGTAGCTAGGAAATTATACCCACCTGGCTCAATATATCTCACTCTAGTATCTTTTAATAAAGTCTCAATTGTTTCTTTATTTGTTACTCTAATATCAATAACATTAATTGTTTCATCAACATATAATTCAGTCTTTCCTTTAGCCGATACTTTTTCTAAATTTTGTACTAACTGAATTAATTCATCTTTAATATTATCTGCTTCAGTACTTCTTGCAAAATTATTTTTTGAAGTACCATAACCAATAGTTAAAATATCTTCACCGTGTTTAACAGCACTCCAAATAGTATGAGCATCTTGAGCTCCCCATTTAAAATCTCCACTAGACTCTAATGACGTTTTAATAATTGTGTTGATTTCTTTCTTACTAAGCAATTCTTTTTGCTGCTCTACCATCTCAAATGTTTCATTGTTAGAACAAGAAAACATGGCTAAAACCACAGCTAAACTTAAAAGTTGTTTTTTCATAATGTATGAAGGGTTTAAATTAAAACTTTGCGAATATAATAAAATTTTAATATAATTTTAACATCATAGATAATTTTTGATATTTACAAATATCAAAAACCTAATAAACAAGTGTTTTTATTATTAATTACATCATAAAAAAAGAGCCAAAAGGCTCTTTAAAAATATAGTTTTAAAATTTTATTCCTCAATTACCACTCTTGTAGGGGTATCTTTTCCGTTAATAATACTCTCAGTTCCTTTTGCTACTGCTTTTACCGTTTCTGTAAGTATTCCAATATCTAAAGTTTCTGCTTCATCTGATACTTTATGATAATCAGCATCAATATCTATTGGAGTGGTTGAAAATGTATGAGAAGGCACCCCTAAACGTGCTAACGACGCATTATCTGACCTAAAAAATAAATTGAATTTTTTATATGGATCTGGGAACAATTTATAACCAGTTCCTACTAAATTTTTCTGGATGATTTTTCCGAAGTCAGATCTTTCAAAACCTGTTAACCATGCAGTTTTTGGCCCTGTTTTTGGCTCTTTACCTATTAATTCTAAGTTAATCCCTGCAACAAACTTAGATGGATCAATATCTTTTCCAAAATGTTTAGAACCAATTAACCCCATTTCTTCAGCAGTAAAACACACAAATAAAATACTGCGCTCATTTGTTCCTTTTTTTGCATAATAATCTGCTAAAGAAAGTACACCTACAACACCTGAGGCATCATCATTAGCGCCATTGAATATACGATCTCCTTCTCCATCTTTCTTTTCACCTAAATGATCATGATGTGCAGAAACGATTACAAATTCATCTTTCTTTGTAGTACCCTCCAATACCCCAATAATGTTACTCATTTCAACACCATTATGTGTGAAATTTTGACGATATGTTTTTAAGTCTCCAAATGATTTTAGCCCAATACGTTTGTATTCATTTTCTATATATTGGGTTGCTTTTTCCATTCCTTCCGTACCTGGCTTACGTCCTTTCATTTCATCCGCAGCTAAAGTATACAAGTGCTTTCTGACTAGAGAAGAATCAATATATACAGAATTATCTTGCTTATTTTCATTTAAAACTTCAACATCGTTTTTAGCTGTCGTTTTATTATTGTCTTTTTTAACTGTTTTACACGCTGTTGTTAACATAATTACAGCCACTCCTGTGTATAGTACTCTTTTCATCTTATTTAATTTAAAAGGTTAAATATAGCCAATTTAATTTCTTAATTTTGTTGAAAATATAATATCATGGATTTAAAGCTTATTCCGAATATAAAACATACAAATTCTAATAATTTTTTTCTTTTAGCAGGCCCTTGTGCTATTGAAAGTGAAGACATGGCAATGCGCATTGCTGAAAAAGTAATTTCGGTTACTAATAAATTAGAAATTCCATATGTTTTTAAAGGAAGTTTTAAAAAAGCTAATCGTAGTAGAATAGATAGTTTTACTGGGATTGGTGATGAAAAGGCTTTAAAAATCTTAAGAAAGGTTTCTGAAACATTTAATGTTCCAACTGTTACTGATATTCATGAAGTTTCTGATGCTTATAAAGCTGCAGAATATGTAGATGTTTTACAGATTCCTGCTTTTCTAGTTCGTCAAACTGATTTAGTTGTAGCTGCCGCAAAAACAGGCAAAGTAGTGAATTTAAAAAAGGGGCAATTTATGAGCCCTGAAGCTATGCAACATGCTGTTCAAAAAGTAAAAGATGCTGGTTCTGAAAAAGCATGGATTACTGATAGAGGAACTATGTTTGGCTATCAAGATATGATTGTAGATTTTAGAGGAATTCCTACAATGCGTCAATTCGCTCCTACTGTTTTAGACGTAACTCACTCTTTACAACAACCTAATCAATCTAGTGGTGTAACTGGTGGTAGACCAGACATGATTGAAACTATTGCAAGAGCTGGAGTAGTGAACAATGTTGATGGTTTATTTATTGAAACCCATTTTGATCCTGCAAATGCTAAAAGCGATGGTGCAAATATGTTACATCTCGATTATTTAGAAAATTTACTTACCAACCTTGTTACTATTAGGAAAACTATTAATAATTTATAGGCACAGTTTTTGATCCATAAAATTGTTTCAAACTTCAATATGAAACAACTTTTATTTCTTTTATTACTTAACTCCTCATTAGGGTTTGCTCAAAATTTTTCTTCAATTGAAGAGATAACAAAAGAATATCCAAAATATTTAAGTGCTGATAAATTAGCACAACAAATCTCTGTTGATTTTAAAACTCCTCAACAACAAGTTAAAGCTGTTTTTTACTGGGTTAGTAAAAATATTAATTACGATTTAGATAATTTTTACAACCCTAAACAAAAAAGAATACGCTTTCACTATAAAGACGAAGTTGAAAAACAACAAAAAATTAAGGCAATTAAGGATGAGATTGTAACTAAAGTTTTTACTACAAGAAAAGCTGTTTGTGAAGGCTATGCTCAAACTATTGCAAAAGTTTGTAACATCTTAAATATTGAAAACGAAGTTATAAAAGGCTATGTAAGAAATTCACTAAATGATATTAACAATGTAAGAAATATTCCTAATCATGCTTGGAATGCCATAAAAATTAATGACAAATGGATGTATATGGATGCTACTTGGGCAGCAGGAGCAGTTTTTAATAACAAATGGCAGAAAGAATTCAATCAGTATTATTACAACATTACTAAAGAAAAACATTTTAAAACACACTTTCCTGAAAGTACTCTTTGGCAATTACGTATTGGTAGATTCTCTAAAGAGAATTATTATAAGCAGCCTATTTATGAGTCGTCTTTTTTAAAATCTGATTTAGAATTAATTTCTCCCAGTCAAGGAGTTTTAAATCGTAAAGAGATTATTGAGTTTAAAATAAAAAACTTAAAACCTAATCAAAAAATATTGTTGAGTTATAGCGGTAGTCAGTATGCAAAGAAACCAAATAATGTAGCTTTTAAAAATAATATCGCTACTATTTTAGTTACTCCTCCACAAAACACAAAAGGTTTATTTTTAATTATTGATAATGAAGTCGTTCTGGAATTTTTAATAAAATAGTTATTTATTTCTCGTCTCATAAGCTTCACTTAAAACAGATACTAAAACTTCACTATTTATTTCTTTTAACTTAAAATAACGAAGAGATTTAACTGCTTTTCTATTTTCAGAAACTAGAAACTCATTATACATTTTAAGTGTTGTATTGCAATAAAAACCTACATCAACATATCCTTTTTTGTTGCATTGAAATAACATAATGGTTTACCATTTAAATAGTAAAATGGGATTTTCCATTTATACTGCAAATCTACTCCTTGAAAATTAGTTTCTATCAAAATTTGTAGATGCAGTAGAATGGATTGTAGTAGTTCTGGTTGTTTTAATATATATTCTTCAGGTGGTTTCATTAACTACAATGCTCTAATTTTTCGCAAAACATCCTCTAAACCATTTAATTGTAACTCATATACTAATCCCATCATCTTTCCTAATTTTCCTTGAGGAAAACCTTTGTTCTTATACCAAACAATATAATATTCTGGTATATCAACTAAATATACACCTTTATATTTACCAAAAGGCATCCGCATATTTGCTGTATCAATTAGAAACTGTTTATCTGGTAACATATAGCTATAAAAAATCCTGCCGAAGCAGGAGTTAAATTATTATTCTTTTCCGTCTACGTAATCTTGTAAATATAAATAACGCTCAGTTAGTTTCCCATCACTTGTAGTCATTTTAGCTCGCTCTAAAATACCTTCCTTATCATTATTATAGAATGATGGAATAACATGTTTTAAAAACATTTCTCCAAATCCTTCACTTGCATCTTTTGGTAATTCACATGGTAAATTATCAACTGCCATTACTGTAATAGCTTTTTCATCCATAAAATCAATTTCTGATTCTGTTTCAGGATTATATCCATAAATAGGATTAGCAATAGTTGAAGGGCGAATTGTACAAGCTACTGGTCCATCAATATCACAAGAAACATCTGCAACATATTTAATTTTGAAATCTGAATGCTTTGCATCCTCTCTTGTAAATAAATACGGAGCTCCATCCCCATAAAAATGTCCAGCAATAAAGAAATTTGTTACTTTAGCATATGACATAAAGTTACTTTCATATCCACTTGGGTCTTTATAAAAAGCATACTTATCACCAGCCTTACCATCAATACGCTTATTATATTCCATAACATCTGCCATACAATATACTGGCTCAGAAAAATCGGAAGTTAAGTATAAAGTATCTGAAACTTCTTTAATTTTTAAGTGGTCTAAAATTTCTTTAGCACCCTTAGCCACCTTACCAGTACCTGTTAGCAATATTTTAATATTTGGTAAAGTTATTTTATCAAGTTCAGCTTTTACAGCTTCTAAATCTGGTAATGTTTCTACCTTAGGTAAATTAAAGATTCCTTCTCTAATACCTAAAGCTCTAAATCCGTTATATGCACCAACTAAACCAGCATAACGACCAAAACCAATTAACCTTGCTCCACTTTCTTTTACAATCGTTTCATGATCATACATTTCAATATTTCTCTCTAGCATTGCCTTTAACAACTTTCTATTATAAGGCTGTTTCTTTATAGTGTGAGAAAAATAAAAGTATTTTTTATTAGGAATTAAGTTTTCAACAGGAACTTCTTTTACCCCTAACAATACATCGCAATCAGATACATCATTCGACACCTCTATTCCTAAGTTTCTATAAGCTTCATCAGAAAAAACGCGAATATCAGAACTTTCAACCACTATTTCAGCTTCTGGAAATTGTTGCTTAAACTCTTGTAATTTTTCAGGTGAAAAAACAACTCTTCTATCTGGTGGATTCTTACGTTCTTTTATGATTCCGAATTTCATGATCTATTTGTATTAAAATTTAACAAATTGTCTGTAATTGTTATAAATTACAACAAGCTTCGCGAAAATACTTGTTTTATACGTATCGCACAAATAGTATTTTTATATATTTGTTGCCCACAAATAAAAAGGCTATACTGTATTATTTCATTGGTATATTTATTGATTATTTATTTGTGTTCTTTAACATATTGGGGACGACTGGTTTTGACAGCAAGGTCAGTGATAATGTAAGCATACCGAGGAGTGAAATGACAACTCGTAAAACTTATTTCAACTTTTTAAACGGCGAAGATAACTACGCTTTAGCTGCATAATCTGAATTAACAGTAAGATTAGCCTCGGCGCACTAGGTGCGCAAGCTTTATGTCCACGAAAAGCCTTGGTTTACGGCGTTTCATTTTTGGGCATCGTAAAAGTAAACATAGAAAATTTAGTGCTTCGATAAGTTTTCGAAACTAAAGAAGATAAGTTATAGTTAGGCTGTTTTTGGTCAGGCTATAATCGAAAATTAAACAAAAACTAAGTATGTAGAAAACCTTTGAGCTGCTTGTTTGGACCCGAGTTCGATTCTCGGCGTCTCCACAATTAAGCCCTGTAGATATTGATTTTACAGGGTTTATTTTTTTAGGTGACAATTTTGGTGACATAATTTAGTTTTACTTGTTTCGATTAAGTCTGAAGACAAAATCAAAAAAGGTCTTTTGATTATCAGAAAAAAAATCTGAAGTTTGATATATCTCTTTGATATGTTGACGAATTAGATTGTCCTTTTGTTTACTCTCAATATTCTTTAATTGCGCACTTAAATCCTCTACTAAATTTTCATACTTTTTTTTTGTCATTAAGACTGCGAAACTACCTTTAGACAACTTGCCTAACAACCAAAGTAAATTATCTAACTTTTCATAGTTGTTAATATTTGTGGCAATATTAAGTTGCTTCAAACAATTGAAGTAATTATCCTCGTTTATTTTATTTATAGTTGTAATAAGGCTATTCTTTTTAAGTAGTTTATATGAATCTAATGCCAAACTATCATAGATCGGGAAATTACCATCATTTAAAAAATAGATATATTTAGATATTAAAGAGATTGCTTTACCAAATGGTTTACCAGATTTATCTATTCCATATTCCTTTAAAAATAATGAGCTTATTATAGAAGCCTCATTTGGTCTGTTGAGAAATTTAGTGGTTTCTGTTCTTAAAATACTATCTGAATAAACAGAAATAGCTTTAGTTAATTCATCAATACCATATAAACGTTTACTCATTTGAGTTGAGTAATTACTATCAATAATAGTTATTCTATTTTTTACGACACTTTCAAAGTTTATTGTATTGTTATTCTTAAATAATATTGAAATAATGTCTTTGTTAGACTGGTATTGTGTCTCAGAACTTAAAATTTCGTGAGCAAGCTCTGAATAGTATTTAAGTTCGTTACACATTAGTTTACAATTGTTTGTAAGAAATTCTATTACTTAAGAAATCAAAATAAAATTCAATATTATAAGAGTCTAATAGTTGCTTTAGAGTTAAACTACCTTTATTAACAAATGTGTTTTCTAAAAAACTATTTATTGTAAGACCTAAATTTAAAATGAAAACGTGTCTGTTAATTATTTTTAATATTTTTTCTCTTATAGGATTATTAATATCGTATGAAATTATTCTATTTGTATCTAAACCTAAATATTGATTATTATTCATTTGCCATTTAAGAACTTTACACTGAGGTATAGCAATATTATGAGAAGCAATTAAGTTACTTATTGAAAAATCTGAATCTATCACAAAATCAAAGGTATAATTTAATGAAGGATGTCTAAATGTCAATTCAATACCTTTTGACAAAATAATTGTTGAAATTGGGATTGGAAATAATCTTTTTATATCATCAATTAGAGTAAAAATTTTCTTTAGTTCAATTGTGTAAACTGGTTCGGATAAATTATGGTGTGCCTGTCTGTTTAAAATGAATGCCTTTGATTGTTCAAAGTCTTTATTCATTTCTGGACTGATTGTATCCATATCAATAGACAAAGCCTTAAAGTGCTCTCTAAATAGTTTCCAATAGTGGGCAAGGTTATGAAACTTGTCTTCAACAGTCTTTGTGTATTCTTCTGGTAATCTCTCCTTTACAACTTTTTCAAATTCTTTCCGTAAGTATAAGGAAGTAGCAACGTAGTCTTTTGCTTTAAAATATTTTTTAGCCTTATCATAATTAGTGTATTCAGAATTAATCATAACTGGTTTATCACCTATCGCTTGTGGCTCATATATTTCTTGTATAGACCAATTACTTGTTTGACTATGCTGTTGTATTTTATACAAACAGAAATCATAAAAGCTTTTCTCGTGGGTGAATAAATAAATTTTGAATCTACTTGTAAATTCCGTTAGGATAATATCCATTACTTTATCACGATTACTCATATCTAAACTAATAAGTAAATCGTCTAAAGCTAAAAATTGACCATCAAAATTAGGTCTTATATTAACATTAAGTAAACTAAAACGAATAGCCAAAGCAATGCTTGTTAACTTAGCTTCATTAAGATATGATTGAGGTCGATTAATAACCGTATAACTGCCATCCTGATTTAGTGTTTCAATTTTCAGGGATATTATAGGCTCATTGAAGTCGGTAAGATTGTACCATCTTTCATAATCTACACCTCTATAACTATAAAACTGAGGATGGATTTTAGAAAAGGTTAAGGGGTGTTTATAGTCAAGAGAAATGCGGATGCCGTCATTATAAATTGATTCAAAATATTTTTTATAAAAGTCATTAACATATGTGTTAATTTCTCCTAACCAATAATTAACGTCTTGATTAAAATTATTAACGCTAATATCAAACTGATTCTGCAAGTTAGTGCTTTTACTTAATGTAAATGTATTATTAGAATGTAATTTGAACGGTTTCGAGTTGTTTAATTCTTTTAAATCTTGAGATAATGTTCTTATTCCATTACCTGCACTATTAAATAAGAAAGGAAAAATATCTCTGACAAAAACTTGCCATAAATTAATTTCTTTAGAGTTACGATAATTATAAAAATTTATTAATAATCTATTAGCTATAAAATCACTATGTCTATTTAAATTTTCTGTAAAAGTTAAGTCTCTAAAGCCACTTGGAGAAGAGCCTCTTAAGCCTAAAATATCTATTTTCTCCATTCTACCATCACTAAAATAAGCTTCAACATAAGAGTTTTGACCAATAGTTTGAGGGTTGGTTATTTCACCTTGAGCATTTATTGTAAAGCTTGGTAGGCTTTTTAAGTAATTTAGATTTATTAAATTCTCTGGGTTGTTGGGAGTAAAATATTTTGCTATTTCAACAGTGCTTTTAGTAGATGCCTGTAATAAAGTGTACAGAGCCCAATAAATAGAACTTTTACCACTGCCATTCTCACCGTACAATAAGACGTTTTTTTCTTCAAAATCAATCGTAGATTCTTCATTTGGGAAACCTTTAAAGTTTCTTATTTTTAATTTTGAAATTACAGGCATTAACTTTGAAGTATTGGTTTTAAAATATCTGGGCTTTTGGTAACAAAAAGGCGCATTCGTTGTTGTGCTTCGCTATTTTTTAAGCCTTTATACAATTTCCAAATCTTTTTATTTTTGGTTTGTTCATCTAATTCATTAAAGTCGACATCACTAAAAAATTTATCTATTTCTTGCTGTACCAATGCTATAATATTGATTCTCTTTTCAACCATGTGCTCTTTGAAGTACAATTCAAAAACACATCCATTGATCGCTTCTTCAAAAGATATTATAAGATGTTCATTTTTAATTGTTGTGCTTAATTGAGTTTTAGTAGTGTTTATGTGTAAAATTATATCAACTAATTTTTCCAATAGTACAGTATCAAATTCACTTATGTTAGGTAGAGGAAGACTTTTACAGTTTTCAATGAGAATTTTTTGAAAAGTGTTTTTTTCAATATCCAAATACCTATACTTATGATAAAAATTTAAAGTTTTGGTATTTAATAAAGCATTTAAAACTTTTAGACTAAAATACCTATCCTCTTTGTTTATTATTGAAAACCCTATTTGAGTATGATATAGTGGTTTTTCTGTGTATCCAGCATATATTTTCAAAGGATTACCTGATACAATCTGTCTAACAATTACCCTTGGATTAATAAAGAATTTTTTCTTCCTTGGTGCTCCTAACCAATCACCGTATTTTAAATATTCTTCTATATTCTCTTTTACGTAAAAAGGAACTATATTTTTTCCTGATATTAAAGGGACATATTCATTTGAAAGTTTCTTGTCAGAATGAAAGCTTTTATTTTTAATTAGCTCTTTTGAATGACCTTTATAACTATCATACGGCGTAATACCTAATGAAAAATCAAAGAAGTTTAATACTGTTTCTTTATTACTCTCAATAATAGAAAGAATTTTATTTATTTCGGGTGTAATAAAAATATTAAACTTTGAATTTGAATCTTCTAACCAGTCAAATCTTGCAAACCTTTGAAAATTTAAATTATCAAAATTTATTTCATCGTCATTCTTGTAATAAGCACCATTGACAGAAGACTTTCTTTGCTCAATATTATTTGATGCTTGAAAAATTATTGTCTCAACTATAGCATTTGAAAAAATGTTATCAGGTAACTTAATAATGAAATCTAACTTATCTAATATTAACTTTCTTATTTTTTTATAAGAACTATTCATTAAAATTGAGTTAGGAATAATATAGCTAATTACACCTTTATTATTTAGCAATGTTGTCCCTAATTCTACAAATATCGAATATAAGTTTATTCTGTTTTGTGTGGTTTCATATGTATCAAATAAAACATTTACATAGTCCTTATTTAGATTTTTGATATCCACATATGGTGGGTTTGCAATAACTATATCGAAACCACCATCTTCAAAAACATCTTTAAAAAATAAACGCCATAAAAAATAAGGACGTTCAGATTTCTCTTCAAATTCTAATAATTTTTTACGTGCATTACCTTTACTTTTTAAAGTGTCTTCTATTTGCTTAATTTCTTTAAGTATTAGTTCTGTTTTCTGTTGCAATTCAAGTTTACGCTTTAAAGACTGCTTCGCACCTGCGAGTTCAATGAGTTTTTGGTTTTCAAATCCTTCTAAACATTTATCTATAAAGTCAATAACTTTTTTATCTATAGCTTTATGAATAGCCTGTTTTTTTCTGTAGTTTTTAGGATTAAAATAATCACCCATCAATTTTTTAATATCATCACCTATACCATAATCTTCTTTTGGCTCTTCAAAAAGTGTGATGTTTCTATCTGATGGTGTATTAAATAAATTCGTATTGTTCAAAGGAATCCCTTCAAAACTTTCTAACAAACTATTTCCTTGCATTATTTTATAATCCAAGTTTGGTAAAGGCTTTGGTTTTTCTTCATCTACGACCAACGATAACCAAAAACGCAAACGAGCAATGTCTACAGCGTCTTCCTCTAAATCTACACCATAAATAGAGTTTTGAATAATGTTTTGTTTAATGTCGGCTGGTTGCCAATCTCTTTGAGGTCTATCTAAAGCAAAATGTATAAACGCTTTTAAACTAAAGATCTCTTGTAACAAGCCCATTGGGAAAGCTCCAGAACCAATTGCAGGGTCGCAAACTTTAACATTCTCAATTAATTTTTCGATTCTAATTAAGTCTGCATTTTCAATGTTATCCATAACTTGATTTTTCACCAAGTTTTCCAATTGCTCTTTACTTAAATGATTTAGATGTGTATTTAAATACTCAATTAAACTTTCTTGAGTCATAAAATGTACAATCTCTTTTGGGGTATAAAAAGCTCCTTTATCTTTATTATCTTCTAATAAATTCTCAAAAATACTCCCTAACATTTCAGGGTCTACCGCTACAGTGTGGTCTTCAGGACTGTTTTCGTAAATGGTAAAATTATAACCATTGAAAAACACAAATAACTCTTCAAATAAAAATCCAGGGAATTTTAATGTTTTATGAGATTTTGGTTCTTGGTATTCTTCAAATAAACCACCATTTAAAAAAGGGATGGCTAATTGATTATTTTTGGGCTTTAAAAAGTCACTTTCTTTTAAACTTCTATTAATAAAATATTGTTCAGGTAAATCAAAACTATCATTTTTTCTGTCTGGTGTATTTAGTGCTTTAAAGAATAATTTGCTTAACCAATTGGTGTAAAATTGTTCTTTATCTGCTTCAAAAAGATTAAATAGAAAATTGGTATCACCACCTTCATACTTAATTGGCTTTCCTTCTTTGTCAAATTCAACATCAGTTGCACCCAACCAATGTTTCTTTTGTAGAAAATATAGAAACACAATACGTCCTAACAAACGTTTTACAAAATTACGGATGTCTTTTTCTACATCTTCGGTGTTTTCAGCTTCAAAAACGGCTCTACATTGCTCATTTGAAGATAAGTGACTTACAAAATCAAAATAAAAGTTTTTATACTCTTTAAAAAAGTTGTTTGAAACAGGCTCCACATTAAAAGCTTCAAAGAAATCTTCTAATCTAAAACGTGATTGTTCTAAATTATATAAACGTTCTAAAGCTGTTCGATGTTCTTCTGGTGTTCCAAAAATATAGGTGTATTTTTTAGGATTGGTTTCTACATCTTCCACCTCATCAAAGAACTCACTACCACCGAATTTACTAATAAAAGAAAAACGCCATTCTTTAGGTTTTTTACTCTCATAAAAATATGTTGCAATAGCACCTTTACCAGCATCTTTTAAAATATGCTTTTTGATTAATTGATTAACTCCAACTTTATTGTATTCAATCTTAATATTTTCTTGTAACTCTATTTCAAAAATAGGAAGTGTTATTCCATCTGTAGTTTTAAGTGTTCCTAATTGATATAAGTTTCTTACTATTTCTTGCGCTTTTTTTGTATTCAGAATTATCTGCTGTGGTTTTAAAGAAACCGTTAGCAAATTTTTATTACCAGACAGAAATTGAAGCGTATTTATCCAAGACGCTCTACTGTAATTATTTTGTAATATATTTTTTAACCTATCTCTATTCATTGTTATGCAAAGGTCTCTGTTAAGACTATTTTAGGGTCTTCAAATTGTCTTGTATTTTCTTTTTCCTCTTCCCAACGTAATGCATCCATTCTTGCTATTTGTTTTATTGGGTATTTATTCATTAATGCATTTAATTCTGCAATAATTTTTGGCAAAGGCATTTTACGTTTCTTTTGTCGTCTTGCTAAAGTGGCTATATCGTTTCTGAATTTTCTAAATACACCCATATAAATAATTTTAAGAGAAGTATTTAGTAAATCTTCAAATTCATCAGAAACTTCATTAGGGAATGATTTTTTTAAATCGATAATAGCTTTTAGGAACATTACCGAATTACGCTCTTGAACAGATAGATTAGATGTATCATATTCTTCAATACTAAACATTTCATTATAAACTGTTTTAAAATGTGTTATTGCTTTGTTAACCGCATCAAAATGATTGTTTATAAGTTTAGTTGACTTCTCTTTTTTAAGAGCTTCAAACAACTTAACTGCCTGTATGAATGTAATTTCAACACATTGTGTTTCATTACATACATAAAAACTCTCTTTCATTTTATTGCGTAAATAACAAAGTGTTGCATTTTCTATGGTTTGCCCAATTACATCTTCTGCAACTTCATTTTTTATTTTAGCCAACCTACCAACTCTACTTTTAACAGGTAATTCTTTTAATCGTATATATTCTCTTGTATTTTCTAAATACAATTCTCTAACTATCTCTAAGTATTGTAGACGCTCATCAATTTCTTCTTTTGGTTGTAAATCGCCTAATGTGTTGTTTATAATTTCTTCTTGCTCTGAATATATTTTGCTGTCTTCACCAAATGCAGAATGAAAACCTTGTAATTTCTTTAATGCTTTTTCGTTTAACTTAATTAAGGCATTAGATTGCGCAGTAGGGTAGAAATTATAAATAAGTATTTCTTTTGCTTTTGTACCTATACGATTAACACGTCCTATACGTTGCATTAATCGGGTAGCATTCCAAGGAATATCATAGTTTAGAATTACATTGCTACGATGTAAGTTGATACCTTCTGCTAATACTTCTGTAGTTATAATAATATTATAATCATTCTCCTTCTTTTCAGGGTAATTAGCATCAAAGTTTTTACGAATAGTATTGAAACGCTTTTTAACGTTAGAGGCACTAATTGCCATTACATCAGTTCTACCTAATTTTTCTAATTCATCTGCTAAATACTTTACAGTTTCTTTAGATTCTGAAAATATGACTAATTTTTTTTCAAGATTGTCTTTACCTAAAAAGACAGGTTTTAAGTCATTAATAAACTTCTTAATTTTTGGGTCTTCATCAACAGATTCCCATTTGTTAAATAGTTCATCAATAATCTCTTGGTCTCTTTTTAATCCTTCCAATAATTCAGATGAAAAATCTTCAGCTTTATAAATAGCATTGTTAGGTGACTGTTCGTTTAACTCGTTAATTTTATCTTCAATCTCATCTTCCTTCCCTTCATCATAATATTTGTTTAAATCTAAATCTGGCGCAACAAATATCTTGTCATTTTCAAACATTTCAATCATTCGTTGATTGGATGCGTGAAATCTTTTTAAAGATTTTTTAAATGCAAAAAAACTACTTTCCAAACGTTTCACCATTTGGGTCTTCATTATCATTGCTAATTGCCTTGATATTAATGTTGCATTATCATATATATCTAAATACTCTTCATTAATAAATTCAATAGCTCGATAACGATAATAACCAACACCATCAATTAAACTAAAGACTGTTTCATAAAAAAGGTTATTTAAATCTTCATTAAATGTATATTCAATTTTTTGAGGCTTTCTAATATCAGGGAAAGACATTCCTTGCTCATCAACATCTTCTTTGTAGCGTTTTATATTTTGTATATCAGCTCTTGTTCTTCGGATTACTAATTCAGTAAAAATTTTATCTCTAATAGGTAAGTAAATATCTTTTACTTTCTGAACTAATTCTTTATGGTCTTTTACTTGATATAACTTTTTATATGCTTCTATTTTAGGTGCAAAAAATGATTGTAAATTAGGAACTCCTTCAATTGTAGATTTGCGAGAATCCTGAAATAAATATACTTGGTTTGCTATATCATCTGGTCTGTTGTTTAATGGTGTAGCTGATATTAGCATTACCTTTTTCTTTCTATTTATATCATTACCAACAGTAATACGAGGTGTTTTACAAATTAATTCTAATAAGCCATACATATTTGAACCTGCTGACCTAAATTTATGAGATTCATCAACAACTATTAAGTCATACTCCTCTGGATTATAATAATTAATATTATCGCCATCTATAATTTTATGAAGACTACCATTGGTAACAAACTGAACAAAGTTTGTTATTCCAAAATCTTTAATAGTATTTTTCCAGTTAGCCTCTAAAGCATTTGGATAAACTACTAATACTCTCGTTCTACCGCCATTTTTATCAATATATCTTTTTATGATTCTTGAAGCAACAACTGTTTTTCCTAATCCCACAACATCTGCTAGAATAAAACCGTTATGCTTCATTAACTTATCAAATCCTTCTACTACTGCATCTGACTGATATTGTAAATTATTATACCCTGTTGGTAAATCTTTGCTTGATATTTTATCTCTAATAACAGCATCCCCAAAATACTCTATGAGCATTTTAATGTATAATTGGTAAGGGGTTACATCATCATTTAAATAGGTCTTCTTTTTTAAGCCTTTGATATCTACAGGTAATAATTCAGTAGACTCTTCCCAAAGTTCTTCAAATTCCTTTGTTGCAAATACAACATCTTCATAATCTTTTAATAATACATTAAATTCATAATTGGAAGAATCTGTAGTACCTAAACCATTCCCAGTTAAATTTGAAGAGCCTGTAATAACACTACCATTGGTATGCTCATTAAAAGGGCTTGGTCTAAATATATACACTTTAGCGTGAAGATTTCTTTGACCGTGCGCCTTAATCACTACTTTTTTAGTGATTATATCGTCTATAAATTGTATTATTCCCTTTTCAATATCTTCAGTATAGTTAGCTTCTGATATATCTTTGGAAACAAAATTAATATACTCTTCTTTTGTATGATTGGTGTTTTCTAAATAGTGCTGACCTTTTTTCTTTGCTTCTGCTATTAGTTCATCAACATTAATTCCTACTAAAATTCTAATTTCTGGAACGTCACCGAGTAAAGGTCTAATTTTAAAATATCCAGATGCTCTAAAATACCCTACAAGTGCATCAAAGCTTTGTATAGATTGGTTCTCAAATACGCCTTTGAATTTGTCTATTAAGTTGTTGTTATTTCTATTAGTAAAAAACTTTGTTGACATCTAAAATTTTTATTAAAGTCAAATATATGAATATGATTTCTCTTAATTAAAAATCATAAAAAAAATCACGAAGAAAGTACCTCGTGATTATATTATAAGCTTATTTTTAAATTCTAAAATCTCTGTTCTAGTTTAAACATTTTACACAGTTTATTATATGATTCAACAAGAGCTTTGAAATGTTTTTTCAATTTCTTAGTCCCTTTAGGTACTTTTACATCCACATACTGTCCTTTATCATTATCGATATACCTAACTATCAATCCAGTTTCTTCATTTTCTAACACATACTTAATAAAGTCTTTAGCCTCTCCTATAGCTTCAATATCTGATTGTTCATGAACCTCAACTCCAATAGTATTTCTTGTTGTTTCCTTATCTTTTATTTTAAAAACAACTCCTTTACCTTGTCTAATCTCTTTTCTTGAGCCTAATAAATAACTCACCTCGTCAAAAAATACCCAACTTGTATCAAAATAATTATTAATCAATCTTATAGGCATAATTATTTGCTTACCTTCTTCCATCTTTGCTCCAAAGTAAATTTGAATATTTTTAACTGAATTAGCTCCAACTGTAAAATCCTTTTTTACCAAAGGAGTTGGTTTTGATTTAATCCAAGTTATTTTCTTGTGATAATTGTTAGTCATTAAAACCCCTTTCAATTTGATTTTTTCTTGACTAAATGTTTGGAAAACTCCAATAAATACGGTTAAAAATAAAAGCAATATTTTCTTCATCTTTTTTAAAATTCAATATCAGTCCCAAATATTGATTTAATTAAAAAAAGAAGCGTGGGTACTGAACCATACGCCTCAAAGGTATCGCCAAACACCCTGCAACAATACGGACAGCCCACGCCCATTTGGACGTAGATATAAATCCGTATTCCTTGTTGCTTTTAAAATTTGGCGATTTTTTGAGACAAGAATACGATTACGCTACTTATTTTTTATGTCTGAAACTACTTTAAGTTCCAAAATCAAATATATCAATTCTAATTAATATTAGCTCCTATCAATATCTTCTTCTCTAATCGCATCTGGAGGGATTGGTCCTCGTCCATTATAAGGGAGAAATATCTGCACTGTGTTTTCCTTTAACTCAGGAAAATTCTTAGTATCAAATTCTCCATCTGCAAGTGATTTTATAAGTTTAACCTTTAACTCTTTAGTAATTTTAACTTTCATCTTCTATATCTTTATTTATTTCATTTATTAAATAATCTAATTGAGATTCAGACAATACATCCATATCGATTTTTGCTTGCACGTTTTGCATTTTAGGCATTGTATACTGCATTAATTTTTCAAAAAAATGAATCCTTTCTTTTGGTGATAATTCTTTAAAATCTTTTTCAATCTGTTCTCTATTTCCTTCTAAGAGGTCATTCAACCACTTTCGCGTAGTTTTAGTTACTTTGTTGACAGATCCTCTGGGTCTGCCTTTCGGGTTATTTGTCTGTCCTTTTTTTAATCCCATTTTGTTTTCTTTTGTTTTTTACAAAAAATGCTTTTGATACCTTTTCCCTTATATATCCCTTTTTTATTGTGTCCTATTTTGTCTCTTTCTATTTCTAAACCTTTTAATTACTAAATGTCCAATGAATAAATCTGGGTTAACAATCTTAATTTTCTCTCTATGGATTATTGGAAAACCAGTGTTTTCAACATTCCAGTTTCTTCTTAGGTTTTTAATATTGATATTTTTTATATCAATATCGGTCGTCTGTATGTCTTTCTTTCTATAAACATATTTATTTTTTATTGCTTCATTTTTTAATCTAACAATAGAAGTTTGAGGGATTTGTAAAGTTTTAGACAAGTAAGATAGGGACAAAGGTTGCATTCTTTCACTTAATTGTCTTGAACCCCCTTTTTTTAGTTCTTTGCGTTTAAGAAATACTTTTAGTTTATAATAGTAACTAATAATTGCCCCCATCAAAAAGCCTTTATATTTTTCTTTATCTAAATCCTTAATATGAAATTCCACTTTAGCAGTAAAGTGTAAGTTTGTTTTTAATGCTATACTCTGCCAACTTCGTAAGAAAATATTATCTCTGGAATCAATACTTAAAAAACGTTTTTCTTTTAAGACATTTAAATGTCTATTAAACGTCTTTTTGCTTATATCTAAACCTTTGATTATATCAAGTGCTGTTTCCTTTCTTTTTATTACACCTGTAGTTGAAATATTTTTTAGATATAAGAAAGTTCTAAATTCATTCTTTTGATTCTCTTTTAAAACATGCTCAATTAATTGAATAGGTATATATCTTATCATTCTATTAACAGTTAAAAGAATTTACCTTTTATATTTAATTGATTTTACTTCATTCAATGAGTTATATAATTCTGAGTGAAGTATATAAAATTTACGCCCGAGTCTTTCAGCTTTAATATTACCTGACTTAATGTGATTTCGTATTGTTAGAGTTGTTACACTTAAAATATTAGCAGCTTCTTTAATTGAGTAACGCTTATTTGTCAAGTCCTCTTTTGGCTTAAATTTTATATCTAACAATAGCGCCTCAATATTACTCAGCCTTTTATCTAAAGATTCAAATGGATTTTTCATTTTAAACACTGATTAAAAATTAATAACAGTGCAAATATGAAAAATAGAGGAGGTAAGTAACCAGTTACTTTTGGTTACAAAGTTTAATATAGTTTATGTTACAAGTGATTTCTTAACAACTTAATTTCTTCTTCTATTTTTTCTTTATTTATTAATGTTAGTTTTTCAGAAACTTTTTGAAAAAGATTAATTTTGTTTATTAGTTTTCTTCTTGTTTCCTCATTACCCCGTCTATTCGCTCTTGATGAATAAAAAGAAAAATGTTGGTAAAGTTTTTCCCCTGACTCCTTAGAAGTATATCCAAAATCAAATGCTATTTGTTTAGAATTCTTTCTTGTAATTTGATGTCCATTGAATATAAAAAAAAGTGCTATTTCTTTCATGCTGGAAAATTTATGTCCTATGCTTTTTCTTTTTTTGAATATATCATTAATTAACACATCAATTTTATCTTCTATTAATTTAGCTTCATCCTCTGTTAGGTTTTTTCTCGAATGTTTTAATTGTTCTTTCCTAAGGTTTAATAATTTCGTTCTAAGAGACTCTATTCTTCTAAATTTTTTTTGTTTTTCTTTTTCCTTTAATTCTGGATTGAAAATGGCATAACTTTTATCATCATTCCAAAAAATATATTTCACTTGTCCATTGTAAAATTCATTATCATAGACATATTTTGGAATAATACTTTTAATCTCCTCTACGCTTCCATAAACTCTATAAGGCTTGTACAACTCATCAATAAATTCGGAAATAAATTCATAAGTTAATACTTCAAATTTATCATCAATTTCTCGCATTTAATCAACTTTTTTAAGAGGAATATTAATATCAAAAGTGTCTCTAACTGCTTCTTTAACTTCTTCATCAGTGACTTGATAGTACTGATTCAACGTTTTCATATCATTATGTCCTGATATCTCCGCTATAAGTTTATCACTTTTTCCTTTTCGCTTCATCATTGTTATAAATGTTCTACGAGCAGTATGAGAACTAACTCTTTGATAAAAAGGCATTACTTCTCGTATTACTTCTTTTCCTCTTGTTGAGGTCTTTTCTACATTATGAGTATACCCAGCTTCTTTAAAGACCTCCTTTATGTAATCGTTATGTTTTTGATTTGCATTCAAAGGAAGCTTAAAATCATACTTTCTTAGTATATAGAGAGCAATTTGATTCAGTGGGATTTCTCGTGTTTTTTTACTCGCTCCTTTCTCTTCTTTAAGCAATAGAGAAGAGTTGTAAATATTGTTTTCAGAAATCAATTTGAGCTCTCCAAATCTCATTCCTGTAACGCAAGAAAAAACGAATATATCCCTTACACGTTCGAGTCTTTTAGAGTTAAACTCGTACTGCATTAACTTTTCTAAATCTTCTTTTTTTAAGGCTACTTGGCTAGTGATAACTCTTGGTTTCTTTTTAAACTTAATAAAATCAGTTTTATAAGTATAATTATTATCCAAAGCCCAAAACAAAAAAGTTTTAAACAGACCTACATTACGAGAAAAGGTATTGTTTATATGTCCTTTTTCATTCATACAGAAGTCTGTAAACTCAGTATAAAACTTATCAATAATAGTATTAAAAGTTAATTTATAATTTTTCTCTTTTTCAAACTCCTGTAGAATGTTCTTAATGTTTTGATATCTTTTAATTGTAGATTCAGACCATTCTTTATTTTTATTTTTATAAGCTGTAAATTCATCATAAGCCTCATAAAACTTGTTTTTATCTTTAGATACTCTTTTAAATTCTTTATCAAATTCTTCACGCACTTTATCAATGGTTATTTCTTGATTTGAATTTTTGTAGAGGTTAACTATAGTAATAAAAAAATTAGAATATCTATCTAATTGTCTTTTTATAGTTCTATGATTATTAGCTTGGGCATTTCTACCTGTTAAATTATTTGGCTGTCTATTCTTAAAATCCCATTCACTCGGATAAATAAGCTCCCCAGTAGAATAAACAAATCTTTTACCTTCATTTTTAAAATATGCTTTTAAATATATTAATGTTGGTTTTTCGTTTTTAGGATTCTTTAAGTTAAAAGTAGACTTCATCTTTAAAAGGTGTCAATTTAGGTGACAATAAAGATATAATTAAATAGTATTTAATTAAAAAATAAGTGATAATAAAAAATAAAAAACCAGTAATTATAGTAGATACAGAAGATAAAAGTGATAATAGATAATAAAAGGTGAAATACTCGGCGTCTCCACAAATAAACCCTGTAGATACTAATTTCACAGGGTTTTTAATTTAAGGTATTGTTATAACCTCTAAGATCTGGCCATTACTTCTAATGTTTCTATATTATAATACCAATCTTTTTTGAACCCATCTTCTTTTGCTTTTCTAAAAATTGATAAAATTATCTTTTCATTTTTATCTAAAGATTCTTCATTTATTTCTTCAATCATACTTAATATCTTACTAGAATCTATACCCTCATGAAAATTGCTTTTAGAAAAACCATAACCAATTTTTGACCCTCCAGATGAACTACTAGAGATTAAAGAATGATTTTTCATGCATAACCAAACATATTTAATCAATTTTTTACTACCTTCTTCTACAAAAGAGTAAACTCCAGCAACAAATTCTTCATTAAAACATTTACTCATCCCCCAAAAAATCATTATCAATTCCTCATCTTCATAATTCTTATTCTCTTTCGTTACTTTATTAAAAAGCTCTCTTGATATACAACAATTTTCTTTTTCTACTTTATTTATAAAATCTTTATTAACTTCAAAATCATTTTCAGTATAATTAACCTCAAATAAAGAAGATAATCCATAGTTATAAATATTCTTCCCTTCTTTCACTCTTCTCCCAAGATACAATATAGTATCTATTAGGTACAAGGAAACAAAACTATCTTTGTTATTTGAAATATAATCTAAAAACAATTTTCTCCTATTATCCATTTCTCTTATTTCACTAATTATATCTGAAGAAAACTTAATTAGTAAATCTAGCTCGCTTATGCTCCCAAAAAAAGGATGTGTTTTAGAATATCTTATATTTTTAGCAAAATTCAGACAAGTAGTAACCATTCTTGAAATTTTATTAGAACCAACTCCCTCTCCTTTCATTTTTAACCAATTTAAAAATTGAAAAAGTTTTTGTTCTTTTTTAATATTATCTAAGATCTCCAATCTTTTCTCTAAGCTCTCATTTTCTATAAATTCAAGAAAAGTATTCTCTGGAATATCAGTATTGGTTAGTTGTAAAACAAAATATCTATCAAAATAATCCTTACTTGCAATTCTCCTAGCTTTTATTAACTCTTCTTTTGAAACAGAACTATAAAATACCGCTGTTTCTATTACAAATAATTCTTTGATAAGTTTTTTTGCTAATGAATAGAGATTACTATTTTCTATAAATTCAGACACCTCTCTGTCGCCATACCCTTCATTATCAGACCTATTCATAGACCTATTAATCAACAACTTATTTTTATTTTCAAGAATAAACTTATAAGCTTCATGATCAAAAATTCTTATGGATTCAACAATGAAAAACTCTTTAACATTTAATTCTTTATAAATTGAAGAAAATCTAATTCGAATACTATTTACAAATCTATATATATCTCTTATAGTTTTAAAACACTCTAGAATACCAGAAGATAATATTTCTTCTTCATTCTCTTTTAAAACTACTAGCTCTTCATCTGAAAATGATTCAAATAAGCTATTAAAAAAAATATCCTTAAGCCCCTGTTTAGGTACTTGAGGTAACGTGTAATCTATTTGAATAATTTTTTCTAGGTACTTTTTCCCATTTTCACCGTACTTATGGTTTAATGCATTACTTACGATACCTAAATCATATGCTAAAATAAAAGTTGTATTAGCGAAGTTTGCATTTAACTTTACTAATTGTAGAATTTCAGTAATCTCATTAGGAGTCAACCTATCTATATCATCTATTGTTATATAAATTCTTACTCCAGATTTTATTAATAAATCATCTAAATCCTTTTTTTTATCTAGTATATCTTTATCTCCTTTAAAATTACCTAGAAATTCCTGTGTATCATTTATTACTTCACCAGCTCCAGAGTGGAGGTATTTAAGCCAATTAAAATACCCCAATAATTCGGATATTTTTTCAGAAGCTCCTTTAAGCTTTTCTTTATTCCCTTCAAGTTTTAAAAACAACTCTTTAAAAAAAACATTTTGAAGTTCTCTCTGACCCGAAAACATCCAAGGGTTAAATTGTAATGTTATTATCTCTTCTCCTCCTAATTCAGATAACCTTTTAATTTCTTCCATTAAAAAATTAATCAACGTAGATTTTCCACTTCCCCAATCTCCATTAATACCAACAACTATACTATCATTTGTGTTTTTAAATGATTTAACCAATCCTTTTGCTATTTCTTTGGCAAAGTAGTATCTATTCAGTTTATCTTTATCTTTATCTTTATCGTTTAAAGGTTTATCACTATACATTAGCTTTTTTTATAATTATATTTTTATTTTCTTTTCCTCAGACTTGAATACCTTTTCTAAAATATCTTGATTATTAATTGAGGATACTTTAAATTTTTTATACTGAATAATTTCGCCATCAATAGTATCTACTTTGATTAGACTATCTATACACAAGAATGTATATTTTTCATTTTTACCTATTAAATATTTAATTTTATTATTGTTTCTTAAAATAGCGTCTTTAAATTTAATTTTCACACCTTCTTTCGTTTTCATATATACTTTTTCTTTTGTTATTTGGATATCCTTAGCCATAAAACCCCCAAAAGCTTTTCCATTAGCAAAGACAGCGATTAACGAAATTAACAAGAACAAAATCATAACAATATATTTCTTCTTTCTTAAAAAATGAACAATCATTAATACTATTATAAGATCAACAATTAAAAGCTTAACTCCTCCCCATATATCTCCCGTGTCTCTTATTATAAACAAGAATTGTGTTATTGACAAAACAGGGCACAATAGTAACATTACAATTGAAAATCTTGTTATTAAAAAAGGCTTATCATCCTCATACTTGTGATTTTCAACAACAACTGAAATCCCAATTAATATTAAGAAAACAATTAAGGTAAAAGGGATAAAGTCAGTAAATACTTCTATAGAATTAAAAAAAAACTCAAACATAGAGTCATATGTATTCCACACAAAATATTTATAATTAAAAGCTTTAAAGAATGACTTTGTATATGAGTAAACAAAAATCCAAAAAGCAAATGATAAAAAAGCTGCATAAACTGAAAAGCCCTTTAACAATTTGACATCAAATCCAATCTTCGAGAACAAATACGATAAAAATTCTTTATAAAAAGAACTACCTCTTTTTTCCATATCTCTTTTTTATGTAAATAAAAACATTCTATTTGACATTCCTTTAATGGTATTTGAAATTTTCTTCTTTCTTCTCCACAAATAAAAAAAGCAACCAAATTTGGTAGTCATGGTCGGAAGAAAAAATCTTCCGACTTTTTTATTTTCCGTCGGTTATAATTTTGGCTTTAATTATTT
>CANNGJ010000031.1 GCA_947504185.1 uncultured Tenacibaculum sp.
TCAAATAATTAAAGCCAAAATTATAACCGACGGAAAATAAAAAAGTCGGAAGATTTTTTCTTCCGACCATGACTACCTTTTTAGGCGCTTTTTTTATGCAACATTGTTTGCTTTATTTGTTTTTATTATGGCTTGTTCGTTTTTCCAATCAATCCATTTTTGACCTTTTATACGTCGCATTACATTGTCAATAGTTCTCATAATAAACACATTGTAAATTGCTTTTCCTAAATTTTTAGGGTTACGAGCAATAGCACGTAAGCTCATAGAAAAACCAGGTGTTAAATAACGCATATAGTGCCAATAACCTTCGGGCATGTATAATACATTTCCGTGTTCAAGGTTTGTAATATGTCCTTTTGCTTTTTTTAGAGCAGGCCACTTTTCAAAATCTGGGTCCGCAAAATTAATATCCTCTCTAGTAATTAAAGAATGAGGTATTTTGTATAAATATTTATTTTGCTTTTGATCGAATAAAATAACTTCCTTTTTTCCTTCAAAATGAAAATGAAAAATGTTTGCTAAATCAATATCATAATGCATAAAGGTATATGAATCAGTACCTCCAAAAAATAGCATTGGTAATCCTTTCATTAAGCGCAAGCCAAAATCTGGAAACTTAAAATCTTTTTGTAAAACCGGAACTTCTTTTAAAACATTCCATAAGAAAATACGGAATTTAGTAGGCTCTCGTTTTAGTAAATCCACATATTCACTCATCTTCATGGTAGCGTGTGGCTCATTAAATCCGTCTTTATAATCAACAGGTCTGTCGTCATATAAAGGTACAGTTTTATCACCTGCAACTTCTTTCATATACTCTAAAGACCATTTAGAATATGCTGGCCAATCTTCAATAAAACGTTCAATAACCACAGGTTTTTGTGGTTTAAAGTAATTTTTGATAAAGTCTTCTTTAGTAATGGTTTTAACTCTATCAATTTGTTGTAATTGTAATCCCATGCATCCAATTTTTCGAAAGCAAAGTTAAGAAAATGTTAGCAAGTTTTTGGATAAGTGAATTGTTAAAAAAAACACCCATCATTTCTGATGAGTGTTTTTTTTAATATTTTTAAAATTCAAGACTACTTACGTAGTGCTATAGCTTCTTTTTTCTTTTGTTCGTTTCTATCAATTTTATGCTCTGGTCTTGTCCATTTAGGTTTTTCTCCTAAAGTTTCAAAAGCAGAATCTTTAGCTTCTACAGATTGTGGTTGCACCTTTTTTGTAAACGGTTTTTGAGGATTTAATCCTAATAATTTAAACATTTTCATGTCTTCATCTACATCAGGATTTGGAGTAGTTAATAACTTATCTCCAGCAAAAATAGAATTTGCTCCTGCAAAGAAACACATTGCTTGCCCTTCTCTACTCATTTGAGTTCTTCCTGCTGATAAACGAACTTGTGTTTCAGGTAAAACAATACGTGTAGTAGCTACCATACGAATCATATCCCAAATTTCAACAGGCTTTTCATCTTCTAACGGAGTCCCTTCTACAGCAACTAACGCATTAATTGGTGTAGATTCTGGTTGAGGATCTAAAGTTGATAAAGCAACTAACATACCAGCTCTATCTTCAGCAGATTCTCCCATTCCAATAATTCCACCAGAACAAACAGTTACATTTGTTTTACGAACATTATCAATTGTATCTAATCTATCTTGATAACCACGTGTAGAAATTACTTCCTTATAGTATTCTTCAGAAGAGTCTAAATTGTGGTTGTATGCATATAATCCAGCTTCTGCTAAACGCTGTGCTTGGTTTTCTGTTACCATACCTAAAGTACAGCAAACTTCCATGTCAAGTTTATTAATAGTTCTCACCATTTCTAATACTTGATCAAACTCAGGTCCGTCTTTTACGTTTCTCCAAGCAGCTCCCATACATACACGAGAACTTCCACCAGATTTTGCTCTTAAAGCTTGTGCTTTTACTTGTTGTACAGACATTAAATCGTTTCCGTCAACATTTGTATGGTAACGTGCAGCTTGCGGACAGTATCCACAATCCTCAGAACATCCACCAGTTTTTATAGATAACAATGTAGAAACTTGTACTACGTTTGGATCGTGACTTTTTCTATGAATAGTTGCAGCTTCATATAAAAGCTCCATCATAGGCTTGTTATAGATCTCTAGAATTTCTTCTTTCGTCCAATTATGTCTTACTTCGCTCATAAATTCAAGTTGTTTGTGGTGTCAAAAGTAAAAAATTCCGCTACGAAAGCGGAATTTTATTCTTGTTTATTTTTCTTCTTGAGGAGAAGCGCTATCTTCTTTGGCTTCTTCAACAATTTCAGAAGGAATTTCTTTGCCTTTTAAATACTCTGGTAATTGCATTCCTGCCATGTTAAACATTTCTTGCAATGGTGGTACAGATTTATACATTCCAGAAATAAAGTTTGAAGTTGATGATTTTCCATCTTTTCCTCCTCCATTTTCCCAAACAGTAACTTTATCGATTTTAATATTTTTAATTGCCTCTGCCTGAGTTTTTACTAATTCAGGTAATTTATCAGCAATTAATAATAATACAGCATCTTTAGAATTATTACCCGCTGCTTTTACAATTTGATCTAAACCGGCAGCTTGTTTGGTTAGTACTTCATATAATCCTTGTGCCTCTGCTTGTGCTTTAAATAATATTGCATCGGCTTCACCTTTTGCTTTTCTTCTTATTCTTTCTGCTTCTGCTTCTGCATCAATTTCTACTTTCTTTTTATCAATTTCTGCAGGTACAATAATATCTGCCATTTGAGAAGAACGTTCTCTGTCTGCTCTTACAACTTCAGCTTCTTGTTCTGCTGCATATGATTCTTGTAATGCTTTTGCTGTTTGTACTTTTTCAGATGCAATAGCCACTCTTTCTGCCTCCGCTTCACGTTGTCTTCTTAAAGAATCTGAATTTGCAACGGCAATTTTTGCTGTATTTTCTCCTTCTACTGCTTGTGCATTTGCGGCAGCTACTTGTGTTCTTTCATCTTGTACAGCATTAGCTTCACCAATAGAACCATCTCTCGTCTTTTCTGCAACCGATTTACGAGCAGCATTTATTGCATGCGCAGCAGCTTCTTTACCTAGAGCTTCTATATAGCCAGATTCATCAACAATATCAGTAATATTTACGTTGATTAATTTTAATCCTACTTTCTTTAATTCAGATTCTACACTTTTAGAAATATTGGTTAAAAACTTATCTCTATCTGAGTTAATTTCTTCAATATCCATAGAAGCAACCACTAAACGTAATTGACCAAAGATAATTTCTTGTGCTAATTCTTGAATTTCATTTTGTCCTAATCCTAATAAACGTTCAGCAGCATTTTGCATCACGCCTGGCTCGGTAGAAATACCAATCGTAAATCGAGAAGGTACATTTACACGAATGTTTTGTTTAGATAAGGCATTCATTAAATTTACTTCTATTGAAATAGGAGTTAAATCTAAGAATTGGTAATCTTGAATAACAGGAAAAATAAAGGCAGCTCCACCATGAATACATTTAGCTGATTGCCCTCCGCCAACTTTACCATAAACTACTAAAATTCTATCTGAAGGACATCTTTTATAGCGTTTAACTAAAGTGATAAATAAAATGAAAATAAAGAGGATTGCGATAATGATTCCGATAGGACCTGCAAATCCGTCAATTTGTAATGGCATTAGTTTTAACATAGTCAATTTTTATTTTTGAGGTTCAATAATTAATAATCCATTTGGTGTTACTTCTACTACTGTTATAACAGTTCCTTGTGTTAAATCGGCGTCATAATCTGTTAAGGCTTCCAATTCTCGCAATGAGTTTTGAACCTTAATATGTACCTTTCCTATTTTAGATCTATTAGCTCCAACAGTTAAATATACTTCTCCTATTGCATTTACTGCATTTTTCATTTTTAAAGTCCCGCTATCTGTTAGTTTACTGATGTAGTAAAATAAAGCAGCCATAGCTGTCATCATTAACAAACCACAGATTATAGAAATAAATAAAGTAGTCGTTTTTGAATTTCCAGCATCCATACTAGCAATTCCGCTCCATCCAAAAATGGTGAAGAATGCTACCATATTTTTAAAAGTAAAAAATTGAAATCCAGCACCAGTATCTGCATCTATTTCTGCATCGATATCACCAATATCATCACCATCAGCTCCCATAAAAGCACCAATAAGCACAAAAAGAAAAATTAAAGTTGAAACACTAGTTACAACCCAATACATTTTTTGAAAAGAAGTTAATTCTGAAAACCATTCCATCATAAAGCAATTATTTTTTTAAGTTACTAAAAGTATAGAAATTGACGGAAATGAACAATTTTATTTCGTCAATAAAACAGAAACGGCATTTCCTCCAAAACCAACAGCATTTACCAAAATTTTAGTAATTTTTTTTGGCTTTTTTTGTTTTTCTGCAAAAGGTACTTCTATAGTTTTTTGATGCTTTAACATTAGAATAGCAAGTTCTAAACTAAGTAAACCAGAAGTAGCGAAAGTATGCCCGAGTTTCCATTTATTAGTAGTTAAGAATGGAGTTTTGTTACAGAAAACTTTGTTTATGGCATTAATTTCTGATGAATCACCTTTTAAAGTGCCAGGAGCATGCATAATGATAACGTCAACTTCATCAGGAGAAGTTGAACTTAAAGCCATTTTCATTGATTTCTGAAAACACTCGGCATTATCTGTAACAGAGGTATTGTGTTTTAATATTTCAGTTGCATAACCTATCCCTTCTATATGAGCGATAGCATTTTCTTGCTCTCCTTTTTCTAAACAAAAAACCGCAGCGGCTTCACCTAAAACCATTGTATTTTTTGTTTTCTTCATATCGAAAGCCTTACAAGGATAATCATCTTTTTCTTTTGAATATACTTTTAAGGCTTGCATTTGAGCAATGGTGAAATCAGTTAGTGATGCTTCACTAGCTCCAATCATAAATTTTTCAGACATTCCGGCTTGTAACCAAGCTATTCCGTTTAATAAAGAATGTAGTCCTGTAGAACAGGCAATTGAATGCGAAATTTCGGGTCCATTAGATTGTAAATCATGGGCAATCCAAGATGATATATTTCCTAAAGTAGTAGTTGGAGAACTTAAAGTTGAAGATTTTCCTGTATCTAAAAACTCTTTATGATATTTTTCAAATAAAGAAGTAGCTCCACGTGATGAACCTATGTTAATTCCAAAATTATCTTCTGATTTCCAATTCGTTTTTTCAATAGCATTTCTAGCAACAAATAGTGTGTATAAAACCGCATCATCTAATTTCTTATACTTATTGTCTGAGTTTCTTATTTTTTCAATAGCCAATTTATCTTCATTAGTTAATTGAGCTACCCATACATTTTCTTTTAAAGATAGAAAATGTTCAGTTGTTAAATAGCTCTCCCAGATTTTTTCAGGAGTACTACCTAAAGCAGAAACAGAAGCAAATGAGGTTATAGAAATCAAATCTTTCAATACACTAAAATTTTCAGCAAAAATAAAGGTAATATCAAGGATTATGAAGAAAATAAATAGTTATCTTGTGTTTAAATATTAAAATTATGGAGGAACAACATCAAAAGAGTTGGTTTAGTAGAAATTGGAGGTGGGCAGTGCCCGTTGGAGGTTGTGGATGTGGGTGTTTGTTAATTATATTATTCTTTGTTTTTGGTATTGGTGCTGCTTTTTTTGGAATATCAAGTTTAGTAGAAAGTTCAACGCCAGTTGAGCATGCATTCTCTAAAGCGAAAGAGAATGCTAAAGTAATTGAGTTTTTAGGAGAGTCGTTAGAAACTTATGGTATCCCTTCAGGAAATATTTCATTAAACAACAACGATGGTGAAGTTGATTTTTCAATCCCAATTAGAGGTGAAAAAGGAGAAGGTGTTTTAGTTGTTAGAGGGTTAAAAACTAACGGTGAATGGGTGTATGAGGATTTGTATGTTCGAATTAAAGAAACACAAGAAGAAATTAATTTACTTGAAAAAGAAAAGGTCTTAGAGAGTATCTAAAACTTTTTCGATAGTTGAATAAACTTTATTTAACTGTTCTTTTGTAATTACATAAGGTGGTTGAATATAAATAGTGTTTCCTAATGGTCGTAAGAATACTCCGTCTTTCATAAATAATTTTAACAACTTATCACGTAAAGTACCATAACGATTAGCATTAGTGTTTAAATCGATTGCTAAAATGACTCCTTTAGATCTTGTTGAGGTAACTTTAGCATGACCTTTAATTCGCTCTTCAAATTTCTTATGAGAAGTTATTATATGTTGTATGTTTTTTTGAATTTCGTCACTTTGTAACAATTCAATACTAGCCAATGCAGCCCTACATGCTATAGGATTTGCTGAATACGTATGACAATGAAAAAAACCTTTGGCAATATCATTACTTAAAAAGGCTTTGTAAATTTCTTCTGTACATGAAGTAATCGCCATAGGAATCAATCCAGCAGTTAAAGCTTTACTTAAACAGATAATATCTGGTTTTGTAGCAACTTGGTCTGAGGCAAAATGAGTACCTGTTTTACCAAGCCCTGTCATTACTTCATCAGCAATATTTAAAATATTATGCTCTTTACAGAATTTTAAAATAAGATTTAAATCTTCTGCTTTATGAATTTTCATTCCTGCTGCTCCTTGAACTAGGGGTTCATAAATAAAACCAGCAACATTGTTTTCGGAAACAATTTGTTTTAATTGCTTTAAAATCGCTTGATTATTTTCTCCATTCGGAACAGGAATACGCTGAATATCCATTAAATAATCTTCAAACGGACCATTGTAAACAGATAGACCAGAGACAGACATCGCCCCGAAAGTATCTCCATGAAATCCATTTTCAAAAGCAATAAACGTATTGCGTTTTTCTCCAATATTAAAATAGTACTGTAGAGCCATTTTAATTCCAGCTTCTACTGCAGTAGATCCGTTATCGTTAAAGAAAATTCTGTTTTGATTTTTAGGAAGAATTTTAATCAGCTCTTCGGATAGTTTTACAGCAGGCTCGTGTGTAAAATCGCTAAACATTATTTGATCTAATGTTTGCATTTGGTCGTAAACACGACTTGTAATATAATCGTTACAATGCCCAAACATACAAGTATACCAAGATGAGATAGCATCGATATATTCATTTCCATTTTCATCAGTTAAAATACACCCTTTCGCTTTTATAATTCCTAAGCTTTCTGGATGTGTTTGATGTTGCTTTAACGGGTGCCATAAGTGTTTTTTATCTCTTTCTTGTAAACTCATAACTTATCTTTAAAAAGTTCAGCATATTCCTTAATTACATTTTTATCAAAATAAGGTTCTTCTTCAATTCTTCCAATAACAGGAACTTTTGTCGTTTTTTTAATGATGCTTTCAGTGGTCTTATGTTCTTCTCCAGAGAAAATAAGGGCAACATCAAATCCTTTTTCTTTTAATAAATTAACCGTTAATAAGGTATGATTTATACTTCCTAAGTAATGACGAGAAACCACAATTACTTTATAGTTTGGTTTAATAAGATCTAAAATAGTTTCAGAATCGTTTAACGGAACTAATAAACCACCAGCGCCTTCGATAACTAAATTATTGTTAGTTGAAGGTTCTTTTATATTGTTGATGTCAATTGTAATGTTATCAATTTCTGCAGCGGCATGTGGACTCATGGGAGTTTTTAATGCATACGAATTGGGGTGAAAAACTGATTTTGTATTCGAAATCAATTTTTTAACCTTTTGAGTATCGCAATTATCTAATTCACCCGCTTGTACAGGTTTCCAGTAGTCAGCTTCTAAAGTTTCCGTAACAATTGCAGCAGCAACTGTTTTTCCTACTTCAGTAGAAATTCCGGTTATGAAATATTTCTTCATTTAAAAGATTGTTTTACAATCGTTACAAATTAATTTTCTGCTTTCAAAAAAAGGAAATAACATAAAGAAAAAACTTTTTCTTTGTGGAGGAGCAACTAGTATTCTAGTTGATTTACATTTACCACATTGATAAGTGTTTCCGTTTTCATCTTTTTCATATTCTCGAATCTCATTATAAACTATCATCCCTTTTTCTAAATCATTATTATGAATAAGTAGTTTTACTCCTCCTATAGCTTGACTTAATAGGGGATCAGTGTCAATAGTTTTTTCATCCATTAACATTGTTTTAAATCCTTCAGAATCTAATTTAGATTTTACTACCTGAGCTTCGGTTGAATATTCAAAAACTGCTAAAACAGTATAGTCGTCTCTCATATATCAATTTTTATTAAACAAAAGTAGCAAGGTTCTCTAAAACATTAGTAATTTCTTTGGTTGAATTATAACTATGTAAACAAAAACGCAGTCTTTCTTCTCCTTTGGTTACCGTAGGTGATAAAATAGGTTTTATATCGAATCCTTTACTGTTTAGTTTTTTAGCGATTGATTTTACTTTTTCATTTCCAGAAATCACACAGCAATGAATTGCAGAATTACTTTCAATAAAGTTTAAATCTAATCTGTTTACTTCTTGTTTAAAGAAACTAATGTTTTTTTGAAGTTTTTCTTTTGCTTGATTCTTAGCAAGTTCTTCGTAAGTAAACTTAATCGTAGCTAAAGAATGTGGTGATAAACCAGTAGTATAAATAAAACTTCTAGCAAAATTAACTAAATACTGATGTAGTTTTTTGTTTCCAAGAATAGCTGCTCCGTGACATCCCAACGCTTTTCCAAAAGTGATTATTCTTGCAAAAACTGAATTTTCTAAATTCAATTCTTGAATTAATCCTTTATTAAAAACTCCAACAGCATGCGCTTCGTCTACAACCAAATATACATTAGCGTATTTCTTTATTATGTACGACATGCTTACTAAATCTGGCGAATCTCCATCCATAGAAAAAACAGATTCTGTCACAACATAAATAGCTGCTGTTTCATTTTTAACACGATTTAGAACTTTGTCTAGATGTGTTAAGTCGTTATGTTGAAACTTGTATGCTTTTGCGTTTGATAAATTAATGCCATCTCTAATAGACGCGTGAATTAATTCGTCATATAAAATAATATCACCACGTTGAGGTACCGATGAAAAAAAACCAATATTGGCATCGTAACCTGAATTGAAAACTAAAGAAGCTTCAGAATTATGAAATTCAGATAGCTGTTTTTCAACGCTTGTATATAAATTATGGTTTCCAGAAAGTAAGCGGGAACCAGTAGCTCCGTTTTGTTTTAAGTTATTGTTAATTAAAAATTGATGAGTTCTATCAAAAATAACTTCTGATTTAGCAAAACCTAAATAATCATTAGAAGAAAAATCAATTAGGTCATTTTCTTTACCTAGACTTCTTAAAGATTCATTGTCTTTACGTTTCGATATTTTTCTGTTAAGCTTTTCTGGAAATTGCATAGTGTAAAAATAAAAAAAGACTTACAATAATGTAAGTCTTTTTTGCTCCTCTTCTTGGACTCGAACCAAGGACCCTCTGATTAACAGTCAGATGCTCTAACCAACTGAGCTAAAGAGGAATGTTCTTATAGAACAAAATATGTATGTTGTAGAAATTATCGGCTTCCACGTTGCCTTCAGCATTTTTGCTCCTCCTCTTGGACTCGAACCAAGGACCCTCTGATTAACAGTCAGATGCTCTAACCAACTGAGCTAAGGAGGAATTTAAAACGAATTTGTTTTAAAATGCGAGTGCAAATTTAAGTTCTTTTTTGATTTCCACAAACTTTTTTCAATAAAAAATGTAGTTAAAAATATTCATTTCTGGTTTTCAAACTTTTAAATTCATGTTTTTAACAAGATAAATAGGTTTTCTTATAAAAAGTAAAGAATTGAAGTCGTTAAAAATAGCGCAAAAAAAAGCCTTGTTTTTGCTAAAAGTTGTACTTTTGTCAACATTATTCTTATTGATAGAAAAGTATATAAAAATATATGGACAAGTTTTCGTTCTTAAACGCAGCACATACAGGTTTTATTGGTGATTTGTACGAACAGTATCAAAAAAATCCTGATGCAGTAGAACCGAGTTGGAGAAGTTTTTTTCAAGGATATGATTTAGCTAACGAGAATTATTCTCTTACTGATGAAGAAAATGAAGTAGAAATTCCTGAAGAAGTACGTAAAGAATTTTTAGTAATCGATTTAATTAACGGTTACCGTACAAGAGGGCATTTGTTTACAGAAACAAACCCAGTTCGTGAGCGTAGAAAATATTCGCCAACACTTGATATTGAAAACTTCGGATTGTCAAACAGCGATTTGTCAACAGTTTTTAATGCAGGAGAAGTTTTAGGGATAGGTGCTAAGAAACTGTCAGAAATCATCAGCCATTTAAAAGCAATTTATTGTGATTCTATTGGTGTTGAGTATATGTACTTAAGAAACCCAGAAGAGCTTAAATGGTGGCAAAATCGTTTAAATAAGAACGATAATCATCCTAGTTATGATGTTGAAGCTAAAAAATACATACTTACCAAGTTAAATCAAGCCTCTACTTTCGAAAGTTTTTTACAAACTAAATATGTTGGTCAAAAACGTTTTTCGGTTGAAGGAGGAGAAACTTTAATTCCTGGTGTAAGTGTTGCTTTACGTGATGCTGCTGAAAAATACGGAGTTGAAGAATGTGTGTTAGGAATGGCACACCGAGGTCGTTTAAACACATTGGTAAACATCTTTAAAAAACCTGTTCGTGATTTATTTAGCGAATTTGAAGGAAAAGATTTTGAAGACCAAGATATTGATGGAGATGTTAAGTATCACTTAGGTTTAACCTTAAGCAAAGAATATAAAGGCGGGCAAAAAATGAAGATGAATTTGGTTCCAAATCCATCTCATCTTGAAACTGTTGCCGCAGTGGCTGAAGGAATTGTTCGTGCTAAAGTAGATCAAGATTACAAAGGAGACAATGGTAAGATTTTGCCAATTATAGTACATGGAGATGCTGCAATTGCTGGTCAAGGTATTGCATACGAAGTTGCTCAAATGATGACTTTAAACGGTTATAAAACTGGAGGAACAATTCACGTAGTTGTAAATAACCAAGTTGGTTTCACAACCAATTACTTAGATGCTCGTTCTAGTACTTATTGTACAGATGTTGCAAAAGTAACTTTATCGCCAGTATTACATGTAAATGCAGATGATGCAGAAGCTGTTTGTCATGCAATGGAGTTAGCTGTTGAATACAGAGCTAAGTTTAAAAAAGATATTTACATTGATTTATTAGGATATCGTAAATACGGGCATAATGAAGGTGATGAGCCTCGTTTTACACAGCCTAAATTATATAAAGCAATTTCTAAGCATAAAAATGCGAAAGAAATATATGCTGCAAAATTAATAGAAGAAGGAAGTATTTCTTCTGATTATGTAAAACAAATTACAGACGAATTTAAAGCTCATCTAGAAGCAGAATTTACTGAATCTAAAAAGAAGACTACTTCTAAGATTCAAGAATTTATGCCAGAGGTTTGGGAGGGATTTGTTCGTAAACAATTACAAGATATGTTACAACCTGTAGATACTACGTATTCGGTTGAAGCATTAAAAGATATTGCTAAAGTAATATCAACTACTCCAGAAGGACACAAGTTTGTTCGTAAAGCAGAACGTATTTTAAAAGGACGTGAAAAAGCAGTTTTTGAAGATAATAAGCTTGATTGGGGTACTGCAGAGAATTTAGCCTACGGAACTTTATTAGAAGAAGGATATAATATTCGTATTTCTGGTGAAGATGTAGAAAGAGGAACCTTTTCTCATCGTCACGCAATTATGCGTGATGAAGAAACATTAGAACGTGTAAATCTATTAAATACCAATCCGAAGAATAAAGGAGAAATGACTATTTACAATTCTCATTTATCAGAATACGGAGTTTTAGGTTTCGATTATGGTTATGCAATGGCAGCTCCAAATACATTAACTATTTGGGAAGCGCAGTTTGGGGATTTTGCCAACGGAGCACAAATCATGTTCGATCAATATATTTCTTCAGCAGAAGATAAATGGAAGTTGCAAAACGGATTGGTAATGTTATTGCCTCACGGTTATGAAGGGCAAGGGCCAGAACATTCATCTGCAAGAATAGAGCGTTTTTTACAATCATCAGCAATTGATAATTGGACGATAGCAAATTGTTCTAATCCAGCAAATATCTATCACATTTTACGTCGTCAGATGAAACGTGATTTTAGAAAACCATTAGTTGTTTTTACACCTAAGAGTTTATTACGTTTGCCAAAAGCGGTAAACACTATTGAAGAATTAGGAAATGGAACTTTTCAAGAAGTAATCGATGATACTATTAATACTTCTAAAGTAAAGAAGATGGTGTTTTGTACTGGTAAGTTCTACTACGATATGTTAGAAGAGCGTGAGCGTTTAGGAAGAGAAGATGTTGCGTTAATTAGAATAGAACAATTATTCCCGTTACATAACGATAAGATTAAAGAGGTAATGGATAAATATCCAAATGTAGAGCGTTACGTTTGGGCTCAAGAAGAACCTAAAAACATGGGGTCTTGGGGATATATGTTAGAGCGTTTTGAATTAGCAAGGTTAGAATGTGCTTCGAGAGATTATCATTCGGCACCAGCAGCAGGTTCAAGTGCACGTTACAAGCGTCGTCATCAAAAAGTATTAGATAAAGTGTTCGATTAGATTAAGAAAGAAAGTATTTCAGAATAAAAATAAGAAACATGAGTGTTTTAGAAATGAAAGTTCCTTCTCCGGGGGAATCAATTACAGAAGTAGAAATAGCAACTTGGTTAGTTGAAGATGGTGATTATGTTGAGAAAGATCAACCTATTGCCGAAGTAGATTCTGATAAAGCAACGTTAGAGTTACCTGCGGAAGAAAGTGGAATTATCACTTTAAAAGCAGAAGAAGGTGATGCTGTTGAGGTTGGTGCAGTAGTTTGTCATATCGATATGAGTGCTGCTAAACCAGAAGGAGGATCTTCTACTGAAACTAAAAAAGAAGAAGCTCCAAAAGTTGAGGCTCCTAAAAAAGAAGAAGTAAAAGCTGCAACGTATGCAACGGGTACTGCTTCTCCTGCTGCTAAGAAAGTTTTAGCTGAAAAAGGAATGGATGCTTCATCTGTAAAAGGAACTGGAAAAGATGGTCGTATTACTAAAGAAGATGCTGTAAAAGCAGTTCCTTCTATGGGTACACAACCAGCTAACGGTTCTAGAGGTACAGAGCGTAAAAAAATGTCGATGTTACGTCGTAAAGTAGCAGAGCGTTTGGTAGCAGTAAAAAGCGAAACTGCAATGTTAACTACGTTTAACGAAGTAAACATGCAACCAATTTTTGATTTACGTAAGCAGTATAAAGAAGATTTTAAAGCGAAGCACGGAGTAGGTTTAGGATTTATGTCTTTCTTTACTTTAGCGGTTGTAAGAGCTTTACAAATGTATCCAGATGTAAACTCAATGATTGATGGAAAAGAACAAATAAAACACGATTTTCAAGATATTTCTATTGCAGTTTCTGGTCCTAAAGGATTAATGGTTCCTGTAATTAGAAATGCTGAAAACTTATCTTTTAGAGGAGTTGAGAGTGAAGTGAAGCGTTTAGCGTTACGTGCTCGTGATGGTCAAATTACTGTTGATGAAATGACAGGAGGAACATTTACAATCACAAATGGTGGTGTATTTGGTTCTATGTTATCTACACCAATTATCAATCCTCCACAAAGTGGGATTTTAGGAATGCATAATATTGTTAACCGTCCAATGGCAGTTAATGGAGAAGTGGTAATTCAACCAATTATGTATGTAGCTTTATCTTATGATCATAGAATTATTGATGGTCGTGAGTCTGTTGGATTCTTAGTTGCTGTTAAAGAAGCATTAGAAAACCCAGTAGAGTTATTAATGGATAACAATCCTACCAAAGCATTAGAAATGTAAACCAAAATTTGGTTTTATAGATATTTAAATCCTGCACAAATTGTGCAGGATTTTTTGTTTATTGAATTTTGTAAATTGCTACACCAACACATCAATAAAATGAAAGTCACTGCCAAAAAAAACGAACAAGTTGCTAATATGATATTTGCATCTATTTATCCGCATTATTTAACTCGATTAGAGAAGAATGGTAGAACTAAAGAAGAACTCAATCAAGTGATAGAATGGTTAACAGGTTTTAACCAAGATAAACTACAATCACTTATTGATGAAAAAGTAACTTACAGAACATTTTTTGAAGAAGCAACTATGCATCCAAATGCACACATGATTAAAGGTGTTGTTTGTGGTTATAGAATTGAAGAAATAGAAGATGAATTTGAATTATACAAACAATGTAGACAAATGGAAAAGTTGATTGATGAATTGGCTAAAGGGAGAAAAATGGAAAAGATTTTACGCACAGCATAATTAATAGGAATTTATGTTAAATTAGGAATATAAGAGAAGCTAATGAAAGCATTTTTTAACCTGTAAATATGGCCTTTTTTGACTCTGATGGAAATACAATTTTAATAGATTAACATATATAATAAAAACGGAAAAACAATATTTTGTTTTCCGTTTTAAATTAAGGGGTAATAAAAAAAGGGGATAGGGGATATGTGTGTATGGGGGTAAATTCTTATTTTTCGTTTAAATTCCAATCATAGGCTAAATAAACAACCTCAGCGTTATCGTTTGCTTGAATGTCAGAATATCTGTTGATATAATCAATTAAAGATTGTTTAATAGTGAAATCTTCTTGATACCATTCAAACATTTTAGATACCTCAACCTTGGTTAAAGATATTTTATTCTTAGAAGAGTCATTAATAAAATCTTTCATCAGAGCCTCTAATTTTGAGTTAATGTTTTTAGTGGTAAAAGCATAGTTAGGGAATTTAGGTCCAGATTTAGAAGCAGCATTTAAAGCTACATGAACTCTAGGGTCATCATGCCAACGACGTAATATTTTATGTTCGATATAATCGAGAGAGTATGTTTTTTTACCAATAACAGCAAAAGGTATTTTCCATGCATTTCTTCCTTTTCTCTTTATATCAGTAATTTTTTTTAAAGGATAACTATCTAAAATTAATTTAATAGTATAAGCGTTATAAGCATTTACCCAGAAAGCTTTAGCTTTAGAAGCTGACCATTTTTTCCCAGGAACTGTTTTTTCTAAATGTTTTAAGTAAATATCTAAAAGAGCTCTGTTTTTTCTTAGCCCTTTGTAATCTATTTCACCTTCAGAGCTTACATAGGTTTTTAAAAGAGCATTAAATACATCGGTTTGAGATTGCGATTGAATACTAATAAATAGTAAACTGAAGAGGATTATTATTTTTCGCATTTTTTTAGTTTTAAATAGTTTGTGAGACATTTGAAACTTTTGACGTACTTTTTTTTAAGACATTACAAAATTTTTAAATAAAACTATGAAATCTTAATTCTAAATGATAAGTTTATCTTTTAAAAGCTGTTGTTTTAAATGGATATGATAGAGAATAAAGAATTAGAAATAACGTATGATTTTATTGAAAAAACAGATCGAAATCTTTTCTTAACAGGGAAGGCTGGTACAGGGAAAACAACATTTTTAAGATCTTTAAAAGAGAAAAGTTTAAAACGATTAATTGTAGTAGCGCCTACTGGTGTTGCAGCAATTAATGCCAGAGGAGTTACCATACATTCTTTTTTTCAATTACCATTTGGTCCAATAATACCAAACCAACAAAGCCCACATTCAGATAGAATTCAACGAAAGTTTAGTAAAACAAAAATAGATATTATTAAATCGCTCGATTTAGTAGTTATTGATGAAATTAGTATGGTTCGTGCTGATGTTTTAGATGGAATAGATGAAGTATTACGTCGTTATAAAGATCGAACAAAAGTATTTGGTGGTGCTCAAGTATTAATGATTGGTGACTTACAGCAACTTTCACCAATAATTAGACCTGATGAATGGAGTATTTTGAGAAGCCATTACCAAACAGCTTATTTTTTTAGTAGTAAATGTTATCAGCAGGCTCATGTAGTACCTGTCGAATTAAAACATATTTATCGCCAGCAGAACGAAGAATTTATAACAATACTTAATGAAATTCGGACCAATACTCTTTCTGAAACTTCAGCAATAATACTCAATAAACAATATCAACCTAACTTTGAACCTAAGGAAGAAGATGGGTATATAACGCTTACTACTCATAATAAAAAAGCGGATGTAATCAATCAGTCTGAGCTAGAAAAGTTAGAGACAAAATCACATATCTATGTAGCTGAAATTCATAAGAATTTTGAAGAAAGGAACTTCCCTAATGATGAACGTTTATTGTTAAAGGAAGGAGCACAGGTAATGTTTATTAAGAACGATAGTTCTATAGAGAAACGATATTATAATGGAAAAATAGGAACTATAATAGCGCTACATGAAGATAGTGTTATTGTAAAATGCGGTGAAGATGATATTATTGAAGTTGATGTTGAAACGTGGGAAAATATAAAGTACTCTATAGATAAAGAAACTCAAGAGATAGATGAAATTTTAGAAGGTTCATACACGCAAGTTCCGTTACGTTTAGCTTGGGCAATTACCATCCATAAAAGTCAGGGGTTAACTTTTGATAAAGCAATTATTGATGCTGAATCTTCTTTTGCGCACGGACAAACCTATGTAGCTTTAAGTCGTTGTAAAACTTTGGAAGGGATTGTTTTAAAAACACCAATTAAGGAGAGTAGTATTATTAACGATGCAACAGTAAGTAGCTTTAATAAACGGATAGAAGAGAATGAACCTACAGAAAGTGATTTACAAGCATCAAAAAAACAGTTTCAATTAAATTTAATTTCAGAGTTGTTTAGTTATCATTCTTTTCTACAGCCTGTAAAACGATTGATTGATGTTTTCTATACGAATCGAACTTCATTACAAGGAAACATTATTGAGCCTTTAGAAACGATAAAAGATAAAGGAATAGTTCCTTTATTAAAAGTAGCCAACTCTTTTAAAATACAATTACAAAGTTTAGCCGAGTCGGTTGAGAATCCAGAGAAAGAGTCTGTCATTCAAGAGCGATTTAATAAAGCGTTAAATTATTTTTTACAACAGACAAATGATTTTATTAAAGTTCCATTAGATAGCCTAAATTATACTACGGATAATAAGCAAGTAAAAAAGGACTTCAAAAAGCAATTAGATGTATTAGAGGAAAAACTAGTAGAAAAGTTATATAGTCTCGAGCATGTAAAAGGCGTATTCTCTACAGAAGCATATTTAAAGATTAGAGCAGAAGCTGTTTTACAAAAACCTACAAAAACAAAAAAACGAGTAGAAGTTACTTCAACTCAGCATGAAGAATTGTTTGAAGCTTTAAAATTGTTTCGAACTAGTGTTTCGAATTCAGATGACATTCCACCGTTTCAGGTATTTACACAGAAAACTTTATTTGAGTTGTGTGAATTACTTCCAGAAGATAAAGTACAGTTGAAGAAAGTGAATGGAATGGGAAAGATTCGTATTCAAAAATATGGAGACGAAATTTTAGAAATTATTAATGAGTATGCACGTGAAAATAATTTAAAATCACAAATTGAAATTGTTGAGGTTGAAAAAGATAAAAGAAATACCAAAAATATTACGTTTGATTTATATAAAGAAGGCTTAACAAAAGAAGAAATAGCTGAAAAAAGAGGGTTGGTTATCGGGACTATAGAAGGTCATTTTTCATATTTTATTGCCCAAGGAGATATAGAAATTACAGATTTATTTACAGAGAAGGAACTAGAAAAAGTAAAGAAAATTATTGTTTCTGCTGGATTTGATAAATTAGCGAAAGTAAAAGAAATTGTAGGAGAGGAATATAGTTGGGGGGAATTACGAATGATTGTAAGTTGGATGAAAAACAAATAAAAAACCACGCAATTTGCGTGGTTTTAATTTTATACTAAAAGCATCTGTGATGCTATAAATCGAATCCAATATTAACCCCTAATTTATTAGCAATTAATTTATTTATACGTTGTTTTACTTCAGGTATTTTTACACTCTCTAAAACTGTATTTGCAAATGCATACATTAATAAAGCTTTTGCTTCCTTTTTAGGAATCCCACGTTGTTGCATGTAAAATAAAGCATCATTATCTAATTGACCAATCGTACAACCATGAGAACATTTAACATCATCAGCAAAAATCTCTAATTGCGGTTTTGCATTAATGGTAGCTTTATCACTTACTAAAATATTATTATTTTGTTGATAAGCATTTGTTTTCTGCGCTTCCTTCTCAACAATTACCTTACCGTTAAAAACAGCAGTTGAACGTTCATCGTATATTCCTTTATAATCTTGATGAGATTCACAATTTGGTTCAATATGATGTACCAATGTGTGGTGATCAATATGTTGTTTTCCTTCAATAATTGTGATTCCTTTTAAAATAGAATCAATATGCTCTCCTTTTTGATAGAAGTTTAAATTGTTACGGGTAATATTTCCTCCAAAAGAAAATGTGTGCACAGAAACAATACTGTTTGACTTTTGCTCTATGTAAGCGTTATCAACTAAAGAAGCATTATTATTATCGTTCTGAATCTTGTAAATATCTACCGTTGCGTCTTTTGCTGCATAAACTTCAGTAACCGAGTTTGTTAATACAGGGTTAGAAGTTAAACTTTGATGACGCTCGATAATTTGTACATGTGCATTCTGTTCAGCTACAATTAAATTACGAGGCTGTAACATTGTTGCATCCTCTTTCCCAGTAGTAAAATTGATGATTTGAATTGGCTTTTCTACCTCAACATTTCTTGGGATATAGATATATGCACCTTCTTTAGCAAAAGCTGTATTTAAAGAAGTTAAATTATCTTGTTCAGCAATTTTATTGAAATAATTTTCAATTACTGCTTTATATTTTGGTTTTTCTAATGCAGATGATAATAAACAAATGTCCATTTCATCGTGCGTAGTATCAGATAGGAAAGAACTGTATTTTCCATCGATAAAGATAATTTTGTAAGTATCAATATCGTGAATAAAATATTTCTTTACGTCAGCTAATTCTATAGCAACTTCATTATCAGGGAAAATACTATAATCTTGCTTTAATACTGAGTTTAAAGAAGTGTATTTCCAAGCTTCTAATTTTTTAGTAGGAAACCCTAATTTTTCAAAATCTTGAAGTGCTTTTGTTCTAATTTCGTGTACATCAGAATTGATATTCACGTCATTTTCAAAAGCGACGTATGATGCTACTAATTTTTCTTTTAAATCCATTCTTCTTAAGAGTTCACTTCTTCCTTAATCCAATCGTATCCTTTTGCCTCTAATTCTAATGCTAAAGAAGCATCACCAGATTTTACAATTTTACCATCATGTAAAACGTGTACAAAATCAGGAACTATATAATCTAATAAACGTTGGTAGTGCGTAATTACAATAACTGCGTTGTCTTTAGATTTTAATTTATTTACACCGTTAGCCACAATACGTAAAGCATCGATATCTAAACCAGAATCTGTTTCATCTAAGATGGCTAATTTAGGTTCTAACATTGCCATTTGAAAAATCTCGTTACGTTTCTTTTCTCCTCCAGAAAAACCTTCGTTTAAAGAACGTGATAAGAACTTACGATCTATCTCTAATAATTCTGATTTCTCACGAATCATTTTCAACATATCTTTAGCTGGCATTTCTTCTAAACCTTTCGCTTTACGAGATTCGTTAATAGCCGTTTTAATAAAGTTTGTTACTGTAACTCCAGGAATTTCTACTGGATATTGAAACGATAAAAATACTCCGTTATGTGCTCTTTCTTCAGGAGCTAACTCGCTAATATCTTCTCTATTTAATTCGATAGTTCCATCAGTAACTTCGTATTCTTCTTTTCCTGCAACAATATTTGCCAAGGTACTTTTTCCAGCACCATTTGGTCCCATTATTGCATGAATTTCACCTGCTTTAACTTCTAAATTCAATCCTTTTATGATTGATTTATCTTCTATGTTAGCGTGTAAGTTTTCTATTTTTAACATGGTAATATATCTTTGTTGTTAGCTCTTAACCAACACTTCCTTCTAAACTAATTTCTAATAATTTTTGTGCTTCAACAGCAAATTCCATTGGTAATTTATTCAGTACTTCTTTACTGAATCCATTAACGATTAATGCAATTGCTTTTTCGGTATCTATACCACGTTGGTTACAATAAAATAATTGGTCTTCACCAATTTTACTTGTTGTTGCTTCGTGTTCTATCTGTGCCGATTTATTTTTTGTTTCTATGTATGGAAATGTATGTGCACCACATTCATTACCCATTAATAAAGAATCACATTGTGAAAAATTACGAGCATTTTCTGCACGTGGACTAATATGAACTAATCCTCTATAGCTGTTTTGTGATTTCCCTGCTGAGATTCCTTTAGAAATAATGGTTGACTTAGTATTTTTACCTAAGTGAATCATTTTTGTTCCTGTATCAGCTTGTTGATGGTTATTAGTTACTGCGATTGAGTAAAATTCACCAACTGAATTGTTTCCTTTTAAGATACAACTTGGATATTTCCAAGTTACAGCAGAACCTGTTTCTACTTGTGTCCAAGAAATTTTTGCGTTTGTTTCACACAACCCTCTTTTGGTTACGAAGTTGTAAACTCCACCTTTTCCTTCAGCATTACCAGGATACCAGTTTTGAACTGTAGAATATTTAATTTCTGCATCATCCATTGAAATTAATTCTACAACGGCAGCATGTAGCTGGTTTTCATCTCTACTTGGTGCAGTACACCCTTCTAAGTAAGAAACATAACTTCCTTTATCCGCAACTACTAGAGTTCTTTCAAACTGACCTGTTCCTCCTTCGTTAATTCTAAAGTAAGTTGATAATTCCATTGGGCAACGAACACCTTTTGGAATGTAACAGAAAGATCCATCAGAAAAAACTGCGGAGTTTAATGCTGCATAAAAATTATCGGTAGTTGGAACTACGGTTCCTAAATATTTTCTAACCAATTCTGGATATTCTTGAATTGCTTCAGAAATAGGCATAAAAATAATACCTTTTTCAGCTAATGTTTCTTTAAAGGTTGTTGCAACAGAAACAGAATCCATTACAATATCAACAGCTACATTAGCTAATTTTTTTTGTTCATCTAAAGAAATCCCTAAACGTTTAAATGTATCCAATAATTCTGGATCAACTTCATCTAAACTATTTAATTTTGGTTTTTCTTTTGGTGCTGAATAATAAGCAATGTCTTGAAATTTTGGTTTCTCATAATGAACATTCGCCCATTCTGGTTCTTCCATTTGTTCCCAAACTCTAAATGCTTCTAAGCGCCATTCGGTCATCCATTCTGGCTCGTTTTTCTTTTTAGAAATTGCACGAACCACATCTTCATTTAGCCCTTTTGCAAAGGTTTCACTTTCTATATCAGTATAAAAACCATATTCATATTCTTTGGTTTTTAACTCTTCTCTTAAATCGTCTTCGGTATACTTGCTCATAATTGAGTTGTAATGTTATAAAGAAAAACTTTCTCCGCAACCGCAAGTGCGGTTTGCATTAGGATTGTTAAATACAAATCCTTTCCCGTTTAATCCTCCAGAATACTCTAAGGTTGTACCAACTAGGTATAAAAAACTTTTTTTGTCAACAACAATTTTCACACTGTTTTCTTCAAAAACTTTATCGTTTTCTTGAGTACTCTTATCAAAGGTTAAGTCATATGATAATCCTGAACAACCACCACTTTTTACGCCAACACGAACAAAATCGGTTGTAGCATTAAATCCGTCGTCTGTCATTAGCTGAATGACTTTCTTTTTAGCTGTGTCTGAAACTTTTATCATTGTTTAAATAGATTAACTCTAAATAGAGTTGCAAATATACAATATAAGTCTCATTTAAACACACAACCTTTCATTGTGATTTTAAATAGCGTGATTAGATTTTTTGATTATTCTTGAAAATCGGGATTATTAACAAAGTCATTGTCAGAAAGAGCAAGTAAAAAAGCTTTTAAATCAGCTTTATCTTTGTCTGTAAGATTTACACCGCCTTGACTTACTTTTTTCATTAAAGGATCTATTGTTGAAGAGGGTTTTAAGCCTGTAGAATAATGGTTGATTACCTCATCTAGAGTAGCAAAACGCCCATCATGCATATATGGTGCTGTAAATTTTAAATTACGAAGAGATGGAGATCTAAATTTACCATTATCGTTAGGATCTCCAGTAACTTTACCAAGTCCTAAGTCAGAAAAAACAGCATCTAAACCATTATTATGGAATTTATTGTCTGTCCACAAAGGATTGTTGTTACTTCCATGACAATGAAAACAATCTCCACGAGTTTCATCCATAAAAACATCGAAGCCATTTTGTTCTTCAGGAGTTAATTGTGCTTTACCTAATAAAAACTGATCGAATTTTGAATTACCAGAAATTAAAGTTCTTTCAAATTGAGCTAAAGCTTTAGTTACAAGTGTAGAATCTACTTTTGATTCTCCAAATGCTTGTTGGAACAATGTAGGGTATTCTGAGTGATTTTGTAATCTCTCTGCAACATTAGTCCATTTACTATGCATTTCAATAGGATTACGAACTGGTTCTAGTGCTTGACGTTCTAGACTTAATTCTTTTCCATCCCAAGCAAAACGTTCATCGAAATTCCAAGCTAAATTGAATATTGGCATAGAATTACGTGTTCCAAACGTGCCATCGACACCGTCACTAAAACGAGTTTCATCAGTAAAGGCTCTTTTCGGATCATGACATGTAGCACATGATTGGGTGTTGTCTTTTGATAAAATTTTATCAAAAAATAACTTTTTACCCAACGCAATACCTTCTTCTGTTAATGGGTTATTTGTTGGGATAACTGACGCAATTAATTTTTGTTGAAAAAGCTCTGGGATTTTTAAACTTGCTGGTTTTGGGGTATATACATCCTCTTCTTTCGATGAACAACTCATTAAAAGAAGTAAAAATAAAGTGTATATACCCTTTTTTATCATTAGATATTTATTGTGAAATGTTACCTAAGCTGAAAACGCCACTTTTGCCGTTGGCTGACATCAATTTCTGAGCTTCAAAATTGGGCATTAACATTGAGTTTAATTCATCTAAATTCCAGTCGTTTGGGTTTTTAAACCACCCAGCAATGTTCATTTTAATTTCAATAGTTGCGTCATTTTTAATTGATACGGTTCCTAAATCTACAGTAAAAAAAGTATCTTCAAAAACTAAATTTAATGGGTCTGTTTTATCTACAGCTCTAATAGCATGGTAAGCAAAACCTTGCTGCTCGATATCCTTATTAAGGAATTTCCCTTCTAATTGCATGTAATGATAACCACCACCTAACATATCTGGAACATTCCAAGATGCTGAATTTAAATCTGTGTATCCTCCAGTTTTATAATTATCTTCATTATTAAAACCAAAAGTCATAGCTAAGTTATACGTTCCTTCGGATATTTTTTCAGTTGGATTAAAAGTCAGGTTATCTGAATCACTTAAATCAATTAATTTGTAACCATCAAAAACTGTAGCTTGACCAGCTCCATTTGTTAATGTGATTTTTGAAATTAAATAGCGTAATTTTTCAATTGTTAATTTAGTTCCTAACTTATTTGTGTATTCCGTGCTACTTAAATCTGATTTTTCAATTACAGTTCCATCCCAGTTTTGAGTAAAGTTAAATTTAACAGTAACTTCTTTTATGAGTTCATCACTATCTGAACTGCAAGAGAAAAGGAATATACTTAAGAAAAGGGCTAAAAATTGTTTCATTTTAATTTGATAATTAATAGGTCTGAAAAACCTTTGTTTGTTGTTATGTCTTGATTATTACTACTACTTTCACCAGTAGCAATTATATTTCCGTTTGAAAGTTCAATCGCGTCGTAGCAAAAATCTATTTCTGTTCCTCCAATAGTTTTTTGCCATTGTTGGTTTCCGTTTTTATCTATTTTTAAAACCCAAGCATCATTTTGACCTTTGTTTGTTATTTCATTGTCAGCACTTCTTGAACTTCCAGAGATGATAAAGCCCCCGTCTAATGTTTTATGTACTGAACGTCCAACATCAAAACTTGAGCCTCCATAATTCTTTTGCCAAATTAAATTTCCGTCAGGGTTTATTTTTATTACCCATAAATCTGCCCCACCATTATTCTTTGTTACATCTTTATTAGAGCTACGAGTATCTCCGATAATAATGAAATTCTCATCATTAGTTGTTGTTATAGCTCTAGCTTCATCTATTTCACTACCTCCAAAAGATTTTTCCCAAATCAAATCTCCTGTTTTATTAATTTTAACAACCCAGAAATCATAAGCGCCTTTGTTATTTTTAATATCAACATCATTACTGTCTGAAGAACCAATCATTAGGTAGCCGTCTGAAGTTTCTACAACTCCGTAGCAAGTATCAGTATTTGTTCCTCCAAAATATTTACGCCACTCGATACTTCCACTTGAGTTTAGTTTAATACCCCAATAATCACCACCAGCATGTTTTGATGAAGATCTTGAATTCCCTTGTCCTCCAGAAGCAGTTACATCTAAAATACTCCCAATAAAATAGCCACCATCATTGGTTTGGATTAAGCTAAAACCTTTGTCTGTACCAGAGAACCCTGTTGTTGTTTTCCACAAAACAGTTCCGTTAGCATCAAGTTTCAAAATCCAAACATCTTCAAAACCTTCATTAACTGTTAGGTCTCCGTCGTTACTTTTACTGTAACCTGTAATAGCAAAACCATTATCGTTTGTTTCAATTATTTGATAAGCTTTATCATCTTTTGACCCACCATAGGTTTTTTGCCAAAGAAGATTGTCGTTTTTATCAAACTTTAAAAGCCAAAAGTCATATTGTATAGTAGTTTTTGTAGTTAAAACATCACCATCTATACTTTGTGTAAACCCCAAAATACCATACCCATTATCTGAAGTTTGTACAACGCTTTGTCCACTTTCATTTTTTGATCCTCCATAAGTTTTTACAAAATCAACTTGTAGAGGTTTTTGGGTCGTTGGAAAATATATGCCAACATCATTATTGCAACTTGTGATTAATGTTATAGTAATTAGAAAGGTGAAAAGCTTTTTTATCATTTATTGTTTCTTTAGGATAAATAATCCTTTTTCAATATCACTAACAACTATTTTTCCACTATTGAAATATGGATAAATATTCCAAGCTCCATGCCAATTTGCATCGTCATTATCAGGATAAGTATCAAAATAACCAACTTCAGTTACCGATTTGTTTGAGATATTAGTAATATCAATAAAACGAACTCCTGCAGAATAGCTAGCAAGATAGAACGTATTATCTTTTACATAGCCATTATGATCAATAGATTGAGTTGTTGCAGAGTAGGTGAAATGCTCTTTCGGAGCATCTAAATCTGAGAAGTCAAAAATGATACTTCTAGTATTTATTCCGATTTGTAACTCATCCCATTCGTCACCAAGTATAAAATATTTTTGATCTTCAGTAAACCAACCTTGATGAGTATATCTTACATTGGGGTAAGAAATTTTTGAAATATTTTTAGGATTGGCTTTATCTGTAATATCTACAATAACTACTTCATTTTCGTTACTTCCTATTAAAATTTCTTTTCCTGTATAATCTGTGTCTGGTCCATTGTAAGTAATAACCTGAGCATCGTGACTATAGTTGTCAGTACCCCATCCACCTTCGCTTTTTGGATTTTTAGGGTCTTGAATATTAATAAACAAAGGGCCACCTTTATAAGTGCCATCTCTATTAGTTCCAACGGGATATGCATAACCGCTATCTTCATTGATTACAATATTATGCGCGCTGCCAAATTCAGTAAAATGAGTATCAGTAGTAAAAGTTGCAGGAGGGTTAGAAACGTTTCTTAATTGGGTTAAATCAAATACTTGCATACCATGATTTGTTGCTTCACTTACAATATATGCATGGTCTTTATATACTTTAACATCTCTCCAATCACTACTAGCGGTTGCTGTAGGTAATTTACCAAGATAAACAGGTTTCTCTGTGTCGGTAATATCTATAAAAACAGTTCCATCATATACTCCCATTATAGCATATTCTTTGTTGGTTGTAGTATCTGTCCATCCCCAAGAATCATTTCCTTTTGAAGAGCCAAAAGTACTTAAGGGAAGATGAAGCATTAAATCATAGCCGTTGCAAGGAAAGCCATTTGCCATTCCATTTTCACATGGTTTTTTATTGGTGTTATTGGGTTCTGGTGCAGGTTCACTAGATGAAGAGCAAGAAACTAAAAAAAACAAAGAAAAAGCGGTGATTAATATTTTGAATTTTGGCATGATAAGATATTTAGGCACTAAATTAAAGAATTAACTAATTATAAAACATTTAAAAACTGTTAAACCCTATATTTATTTTAATTATAGCGCAGTTATTTATGCTGTTTTTTTAGATACTAGTTGCTATCTTTGCAGCATGTTAGAAGATAAGAATCAAGAAAAAACTTCATTAGCTGAACTAGGAGAGTTTGGGTTAATAAACCATTTAACAAAGCATTTTAAAATGTATAATTCAGCAACTCAAAAAGGAGTTGGAGATGATGCTGCTGTAATTAATCAATCAGATAAAGAAACATTGGTAACAACTGATTTATTGGTTGAAGGGGTTCATTTCGATTTAAGTTATATGCCTTTAAAACATTTAGGATATAAAGCTGTAATGGTAAATTTATCTGATGTGTATGCGATGAATGGTGTAGCTGAACAAATTACAGTTTCTATTGCGGTATCTAATCGTTTTCCGCTTGAAGCTCTAGAAGAATTGTATGCTGGGATTCAATTAGCATGTGATACTTATAAGGTAGATTTAATTGGAGGTGATACTACATCGTCAACTAAAGGAATGTTGATTTCTGTAACAGCGTTAGGAGCTGCAAAAAAGGAGGATATTGTTTATAGAAATGGAGCTAAAGAAACAGATTTAATTGTTGTTTCAGGCGATTTAGGTGGAGCTTATTTAGGGTTGCAAGTTTTAGAAAGAGAGAAACAAGTATTTCAGGTAAATCCAGAAAGTCAACCAGATTTAGATAATTACACCTATTTAATAGAACGTCAGTTGAAGCCTGAAGCTCGTAAAGATGTACCTGAATTATTAAAAGAGATGGAGATTAAACCTACTTCGATGATTGATATTTCAGACGGATTGTCGTCAGAAATTATGCACATCTGCACGCAAAGTAAAGTAGGTTGTAAGATTTATGAAGATAAACTACCACTAGATCCACAAGTTATATCAACTTCTGAAGAGTTTAATATGGATAGCACAATGATTGCTTTGAGTGGAGGAGAAGATTATGAATTATTGTTCACAGTGCCAATTGCTGATTTTGATAAAATAAAAGGGAATCCGAATTTTTCAATTATCGGTCATATAACAGAAGAAACTCAAGGAATGAATTTGGTGACAAGAGCAAATCAAGAAATGGAATTAAAAGCCCAAGGATGGAATTCATTTGAAGAGTAAAATATTTCTTTTTATAAAATTTAAACCACACTTTGTAAAGTGTGGTTTTTTTATAGTAAAAATTTAGTTGTCTTATAAGATTAAGGATTGATATTGATGGGGTTTGATTTTTAGATGGTTAGTGATAATAATGTATTTGTTGAGCTTTAATGATGTATGCATACAGATAAATCTAAATAGCATCAAAAATATTTGGTATAAAAATTGTATATTGGTCAAACAGTAAAACAAATTATTAATTAACAAAAAAATCAAAAAAAGAATGGGAATTTTTTCATTTATTAAAAATGCCGGAGCTAAAGTTTTTGGAATCGGAAAAACAACGGAAGAAGAAGCTGCTGAAAAATCTGCTAAATTAGTAGATGCAGTAAACAAATTAGAATTGTCTGTAGACAATTTAACTGTAGCAGTTGATGATGATAAAGCAACAGTTTCTGGTGAAGCAGCAGATTTAGCAACGAAAGAAAAAGTTGTTTTAGTAGTAGGTAATACTGATGGTATTGCATCTGTAGAAGATAATATGACAGTAGCTGAAGTAGAAGAAATTGAAGAAGCTGCAATGGCTCAGTTTCACACAGTAGCAAGTGGTGATACATTAGGTAAAATTGCTAAAGAATTTTATGGTGATGCAATGAAGTATCCTGTGATTTTTGAAGCAAACAAGCCAATGTTGTCTCACCCTGATAAAATTTATCCAGGACAGGTATTAAGAATTCCACCTTTAATGGACTAATCAAAGGTTAATCAACCAAAGAAAAAGCACTGCATTTGCAGTGCTTTTTTTATGCTGAAATTTAACAGTTTCCAAAAATTAGTTTAAAGCAAATTCTTGAAGTAAAAACAGATGTAAAAAAGGAATAATATTTTCATCTTTGTGGTTTCAATTTAAGAAGTTTAAAATGAATCAAAGAACGCTAGCAATAATAGCCGCATCGATAGCAACACTTATTTACGGAGTTACTTTTACAGTAGCAAAAGAGGTGATGCCAATGTATATAAAACCTTTCGGATTTATATTGCTTCGTGTTGGTGGGGCAACTGCTGTTTTTTGGATGTTAGGACTTTTTGTAAAATCAAATCCAATTGAAAAATCAGATTTTAAACGAATAGCTTTAGCAGCTTTTTTTGGAGTAGCGTTTAATATGCTTACTTTTTTTAAAGGACTAAGTTATACTACACCGATTAATGCATCAGTAATGATGGTGTCTACCCCTATCTTAGTATTGATTTTTGCTAGTGTTATTTTAAAAGAAAAATTAATAAGAAGAAAAATTCTAGGTGTAATAATCGGATTAATAGGCGCTGTTATTTTAATAGTATATGGTAGTTCAAAAGGAGCTGATGCTAAAAATATGATGCTAGGTAACTTTTTAGTATTTGTAAACGCAGCTTCTTACGCTATGTATTTAGTAATTGTAAAAAAGTTGATTGAAAAATACAATCCAATCGTTTTTGTAAAGTGGTTATATTTATTCGGTTTGTTATTTGTAATACCTTTTGGTATCTCAGAATTAGCTGAAGTACAATGGCAGTTAATGCCAATATCTATCTATTTAAAAGCAGGTTTTGTGGTTTTATTCACCACATGTATCACTTATTTATTTAATTTATTTGCATTATCAAAATTGAAACCAACAACAGTTAGTGTTTTTATATATTTACAACCAGTAATAGCATCAATTTATGCATTAATTGTTGGTAGCGATAATTTAAATTTGATTAAAATATCAGCAACACTTTTAATCTTTTTAGGGGTCTTTTTGGTAACTAAACAAGTGGCTACTAATAATAAATAAACGTATCTTTGCCGCTCATTAAATTGGAGTTATGATACAGTCTATGACCGGTTACGGGAAATCCGTACTACATTTACCATCTAAAAAAGTAACCATTGAAATTAAGTCTTTAAACAGTAAAAATTTAGACTTAAATACACGAATTCCTTCTTATTATAAAGAGAAAGAATTATCGGTTCGTAAAAAATTAGCAAGTAATTTAGTAAGAGGTAAAGTAGATTTTTCAATTTATGTTGAAATGACTGCAGATGAAACTTCAACAACAGTTAATAATGCGGTTGTTAAAGAATATATGCAACAGCTAAAAAATGTATTGTTTGTAGGGTCTGAAGATGATGTCGAGTTATTAAAAATGGCAGTAAGAATGCCAGATGCTTTAAAAACTGAGCGTGCAGAATTAGATGAAAATGAATGGACTCAGATAGATAACCATATTGATGAAGCCTTAAAAGAAATCATAGCTTACAGAACCGATGAAGCAAAGTCTTTAGAAGATGATTTTAAATTACGAATTGCAAATATTAAATCAGCATTAGAGCAAGTAAAAGAATTAGACGGAGATAGAATTGCTAATGTGAAGGAGCGCTTACAAAAAGCCCTGACTGACTTAAAAGTTGAGATTGATGAGAATCGCTTCGAGCAAGAGTTAATTTATTATCTAGAAAAATTAGACATTAACGAAGAAAAAGTACGTTTAGCAAATCATTTAGATTACTTTTTAGAACAATTAGCTACTGAAGATTCTAATGGTAAAAAATTAGGATTTATCGTTCAAGAAATAGGACGAGAAGTAAACACTACAGGATCTAAAGCTAATTTTGCACCAATGCAAAAATTGGTAATCCAAATGAAAGATGAATTAGAAAAAATTAAAGAACAAATTTTAAACGTTCTTTAAAATACTGAAAAGTCAAACTACAACAACACACAACAAAATGAAAAAAGACTTTCAAGGAAAATTATTTGTTTTTTCTGCACCTTCAGGTAGTGGAAAAACAACAATCGTACGTCACTTATTAAAACAAGAACGTTTCGGATTAGAATTTTCTATTTCTGCAACTTCAAGAGAAGCAAGAGGAAATGAAGTTAACGGGGAAGATTATTATTTTATATCAGCAAAAGACTTCAAACAAAAGATTAAAAACGATGAGTTTTTAGAATGGGAAGAAGTGTATCGTGATAATTTCTACGGAACTTTAAAAACAGAAGTTGAGCGTATTTGGGCTCAAGAAAAACATGTTATTTTTGATATTGATGTTGTTGGAGGATTAAGAATTAAAAAGAAGTTCCCAAAAGAAACTTTAGCTGTTTTCGTAAAACCACCAAGTGTTGATGAATTAAAAATTCGTTTAAAGAAGAGAAGTACTGAAAGTGAAGATAAAATTAACATGCGTATTGCAAAAGCTTCTGTGGAATTAGCAACAGCTCCACAATTTGATCAGATTATTAAAAATTACGATTTAGAAGTAGCATTGCAAGAAGCAGAAGATTTAGTTGATGATTTTTTAGGTTTAGATAAAAAATAATGAAAAAAAATATCGGGCTGTATTTCGGAACTTTTAACCCTATTCATATAGGTCATTTAATCATAGCAAACCATATGGTTGAAAATTCTGACTTAGATGAAATATGGATGGTAGTTACTCCTCATAATCCATTTAAAAAGAAAAGCTCTTTGTTAGATAATTATCATCGTTTAGAAATGGTGCATTTAGCAACGAAAGACTACGATAAAATTAAGCCATCTGATATCGAGTTTAATTTACCTCAGCCAAATTACACGATAAATACATTAGTACATATTTCAGAAAAACACCCAAGCTATAATTTTAATTTAATTATGGGTGAAGATAATTTGAAGAGCTTTCATAAATGGAAAAATTATGAAGCTATTTTAGACGATTATAGCGTTTATGTATATCCAAGAATCTCTGAAGGAATTATAGAAAACCAATTCAAAGATCATTCTAAAATACATAGAGTTGATGCTCCAATAGTACAAGTTTCATCAACAATGGTTCGGAATTCTATAAAAGAAAAAAAGAACATTCAACCTTTACTATCTAAAAAGGTGTGGAAGTATGTGGATGAAATGAATTTTTACAAAAAATAATTTTTTTCAAACTTTTTTAAAATATCAAGGTCAAAGAACTGATTAACTTAAAAATTAGTAATTATGACTTTTAAAAATGTACAAAAGAAATTAGCTTACCTATCAATTATCGGTTTATTATTATTTACTTCTTGCGAATCTTCTGAAGAGATAAGTAGTTTTGATGAAACTCTAACAGAAGAAGCTTTAAATGTAGTTTTAGCAGATGATATTTCAACAGAAATAGATGAGGTTGTAGAAGACGATAGTCTTGAAAGTGGTTATGAAAGTAAAGGAACAACTACTACAAGTTATCATACAAGTTGTGTGGAAAGAACAGTTGAGGAAATTACAAATGGGAAAATTGTTACACTAGATTTTGGTGATGGATGCGAAGGCAGAAGAGGAAGAGAGTTTGCAGGAAAAATAATTATAGAGTACGTAAAAACTGATACTAGTTTTTCAAAAACATTAACATTCGAAAACTTTTCGGTAGAAGGTAATGCTGTTGAAGGCGGGAAATCTATAGTGAAAGTTAAAGAAAATGCAAACGAAAACCCAGAAGCTACTTTTAATATAGACATCACAATTACTTTAGAGTCAGGAGTTGTAATTGTTAGAAAAGGCACTAAAGTAAAAGAGAAAATAGAAGGAGCAGATACAGACACTCGAGGAGACGACGTGTATTCAATTTCAGGAAATTGGGAGTCTATAAATAAAAATGGAGCTGTGAAAACAGCAACAATTACTTCAAACTTAAGAAGAGAATGGGCTTGTAAATACATTGTAAGTGGAGTAATCGAAATTTCTAAAGAAGGAAAAACAGCTACCTTAAATTTTGGAGATGGGTCTTGCGATAATAAAGCAACATTAACAGATGCTGAAGGAAATACTAAAGAGATTACGTTAAAATTAAATAGAAGAAAAAAATAAATAACATAAGTTATATGTTTAAAAGTCAGCTTTAAAGCTAGTCATGGTCGGAAGAAAAAATCTTCCGACTTTTTTATTTTCCGTCGGTTATAATTTTGGCTTTAATTATTT
>CANNGJ010000032.1 GCA_947504185.1 uncultured Tenacibaculum sp.
AATAATTAAAGCCAAAATTATAACCGACGGAAAATAAAAAAGTCGGAAGATTTTTTCTTCCGACCATGACTACCATAAAGGGCGTTTTTTTATATAGCTTGTTTTATAAAGTCTTCATATTCATAATAAAATAGCTCAAATTGTTCCATGGTTTGAACATAGAATTCATAACAATCTCTCCAAGTATCTTTATTATGAATGCTAAATTTTTTATCGAAAGGAACATAAATACGACGGATAATTTTTCGATTATCTAATTCAAAATTATCGTGATATATTACTTCAGGTAAATATTCAGTTTCTAAAATCTTTTTTAATGATAATAACTGATCGTATAATAACTCATTAGCAAGATCATCAGGGTTTTCGAAATCTAAACATACTGATGCATTTTTACGATCCGCTTGAAATTTAAATGCAAACCCTTTTATTTTGGTGTTGTATAACAACCACTTACGAGGAAATGATTTTCCGAAACTAGTCCAAAACTCTTTTCGTAAACGTGCAGATTCTTCTTTACTAAACATTATCCGTGAATTTTAGCTACAGTCCCACGGTTTCTCATCATTTCAGCTTCGAAAGCAATTAAAGCATTCCATTTTTTATCAACAATTTCTCTATCTTGATATTGACGAGCAAAACCTAAAAAAGTAGTATAATGATTTGCCTCTGATATCATTAAGTCTTTATAGAATTTCGATAATTCTTCATCTTCCATATTTTCAGAAAAAACTTTAAAACGCTCACAACTTCTAGCTTCAATTAAAGCAGCAATTAACAAACGTTGAATTAAAGCTTCAGTACGATCTTTAGTTTTAGTAAAGAATTTTTGTAATTGAATAGCATAATCGTTTTTTTGCTCCCTACCTAAAACCATTCCACGTTTAACCATAAAATCATGTACCATTTTAAAATGCTCCATTTCTTCGATAGCAATTGCACTCATGCTTTGCACTAACTCAGTTTCTTCAGAATAGTTGATAATTAAAGAAACAGCATTTGATGCTGCTTTTTGCTCTAAAAAAGCATGATCTGTTAATATCTGTTGTAAGTTATCTTTGGCAATATCTGCCCAAGAAGTTTCAGTTTCGAATTTTAATCCTAACATGTTGTAAATTGAATATAAATGCAAAATTAAGGATTCTTAAGATTAAGAAAGCATCTTTTTAATTAATGATGCTCTATAAAAACGATTATTTATTAAAAGCTGTTTAAAGACTACCTATCTTTGCCATCGAAATAAATTTCATAGATATATAGTAATTATGGCAATGACAGTGAAAACACAAGAGGATATTTTAGCAAAATTAAATATCTATGAATTAAATGAAATGCAACAAAAAGCCATTTCAACAATCGATAAAACTACAAATACCGTAATTCTTTCTCCAACAGGAACTGGAAAAACATTAAGTTTTTTATTACCAACATTAAAACTAATAGAACCGAATAATAAAGAGGTTCAGGTTTTAATATTAGTACCATCAAGAGAATTAGCCATTCAAATAGAACAGGTAATTCGTGAAATGGGAACAGGATTAAAAGTAAATGCTGTTTACGGTGGTCGTTCTATGGCAAAAGATAAAACAGAGTTAAAACATATACCAAGTATTTTAATTGGTACACCTGGTAGAATTGCAGATCATTTTGCAAACAATCGTTTTTCTAAGGATCATATTAAAACTTTGATTTTAGATGAGTTTGATAAATCGTTAGAAGTAGGGTTTGAATATGAAATGAGAGGAATTATCAATCAGTTGCCTAATATTAATAAGCGTATTTTAACATCAGCAACTCAAGAAGCTGAAATTCCAAGTTTTGTAGGTTTAAACAATCCAACAGTATTAAATTACTTAACAGGTAAAACACCAAAAAAGTTAACCTTAAAAACAGTAGTTTCTCCATCTAAAAATAAAAATCAAACTTTATTTGATTTATTACAGCATATTGGTAACCAACAAGGAATCGTTTTTTGTAATTTGAAAGATAGTATACAACAGGTAAGTGAGTTTTTAACTAAGAATAAAATTGCTCATAGTTGTTTTTCTGGAGGAATGGAACAAAGAGATCGTGAACGTTCTTTGATTAAGTTTAGAAATGGCACAAGTCAAGTTTTATTAGCTACCGATTTAGCTGCAAGAGGAATTGATATTCCTGAGATGAATTATATTATTCATTATGAGTTACCACAACGAATAGAAGAATTTACTCATAGAAATGGTAGAACTGCAAGAGTAAACGCAAAAGGAACCGCTTATATTTTAAAATGGCAGAAGGAAAACTTACCTGAGTTTATTAAAAATGCTCCGAATGTTGATATTTCTAATAAACAAAAAATGAAACCTCGTTATTGGGAAACCTTATTTATTTCTGGAGGTAGAAAAGACAAAATATCAAAAGGAGATATTGCTGGGTTATTCTTTAAAAAAGGGAATTTAACCAAAGAACAAGTTGGGGTTATTGAATTAAAGCAAGACTGTGCTTTTATTGCAGTACCAGTAACGGAAGCTAAACAATTAATAGAAAACTTAAATAACCGACGTTTAAAGAATAAAAAAGTACGTATTAGTATTGTTTAGTTTTATGAAAAGAGAACACTTTGTTTTAAAAAATGTTTATGTCATGAAAAGAATGATTAAAGTTTTATTGATTTTAGTTTTAATTACTTCTTGTGAAAGCAAGAAAGTAAATGAGTTAAACAACAGGATTTTTGAATTAGAAAAATTGAATAAGAAGTTAAATGATTCTTTAAAAAGAAACTCATATAAAAGATTAATTTCATCTCAGTTATTTGGAATTTCTGAGAAAAATAGCTTAGAACTTAATAAATTAAACAGATTTAAATTCATGTTTTCATCTCTTCAAACAATGCCTAAGTATAATGTTTATAAAATAACAAAAGATGGGGATAAGGAAAAGAGAACTTTGATTTATGAAGACTATACTAAATCACATTTTGAATATAATTTTACACCAAAAAATAAATCTGAAAATTCATTTGAACTTAAAGCATTGTTCTTTTTAGATACAGTTGCTATTGAAATTCCAGGGGTAATAAAAATGCCTTTTAAAGATTAAATAAATAAGAAGAGTTATTTTAAATTACCTCTCACTACTCAGAATTTCCTTAACAGCAGTTTGATATTTTTTAGGATTTGTAGCTTTTTTAATTTTCTTATATGTTTTACGAGGATCAGAAAAAGACTGAGAAAAAAACTCCCAAAAACCTAACATTTTCATTTTTATAGGAGTTGGTCCAGATAAATAGGCATCGTATTGCTCATAAATTTCATCATGAAATTCTTTGAATATTTTCCATCTATCTTTTGGGTATTCAGTGGTGTTGTCTTTTATCATTTGTGGTAAAAACGGGTCAGCAATTAAACCACGACCAATCATAAAATGTGTAATACTCGGAAAACGCTCTTTCATAGCATTAAAACCTGCTACTGTAGTGATATCGCCATTATAATACAGTTGATGTTTAGCAACATCAATACATTTTTGAAAAGCATCTAAATCAACCCCACCTTTGTATAGCTGTTTACCAATACGAGCGTGAATAGCTACATTTTTTAAAGGGTATTTATCTAGTGTTTCGAATGAATTTAGAATTTCCTCACTATTCTCATAACCTAATCTCATTTTCATTGAAACCAAAATATCAGTTTCATTATGAGCTTTATGTAGTATTTCATCAATTCGAGTAGGATTACAAATTAATCCAGAACCCATACCAGATTTAGTAACCATTGGGTAAGGGCAGCCTAAATTCCAATTCAATTCTTTGTATCCTAAACTTTGTACATATTTAGCGACAAATAAAAACTCATCAGCATCGTTGGTGATTACTTGTGGAATTACCGTTAAAGTGTTGTTGTTTTCAGGTAATAAATCACGTTCATAACTCGATTTTATTTTCATTTTACCATTCAATCGAATATAAGGAGCATAATAAGTATCTATGCCGCCAAAATACTTGTGTTGAGCATTTCTAAAACGAAAATCGGTAAATCCTTGTAAAGGAGAAGAAAGTAAGGTAAAACTCATAGTGTTTAGTAAGCTGCAAATATAACTTACTTATCATTTATAAAGAGTAACTATTATTTATACTTTTTTAAACAACTTTCTTTAAACGAATACCAAAATCAGCTAAAGATTTAATCTCTTTAATACCAGCTAAACGCTCTCTACCAATTATTAATAAACCTTTTTCATTTCCTTCGATATGGTAGTACTTATTGCTTTCGAAAAACAATACAAGTTCGTCGCTAAAGAATTTTTTAATATCAGAGGCTTCTTTTCCTGATAAATAAAAACGTTTAGAAAAATCTGGATGATTGTCAATATTAATATCTTTAAACCCTGCAAAATGATAGATGTATTCAAAAATACCTTCCTTATCTAGCGTAAACTCTGGAACATTCTTATCAATATTAATAAACATCATGGTTGCTTTTACAACTTGTTTAGCGATTAACTCACCTTCAGAAAACTCAACATCAAAAAGTGTACAGCTTTCATTTGATAAAAGATTAGATATTTTGTTGATTTGACGTGTTTTAAAATACCCGAAATGAGGGATTATTGTAACAGGATCTTTAGGAAGTCTTTTATAATTCCAACCTAAATCTTTACCGATAGATTGTATCGACTTTTGTCTTTTGGTTAAGTTATTTTGGCTTTCGTTTTCTTCGGTTTGAAGCGGAATGTTTTTACGAAGCGCAAACGGATGCTCACTTCCTGTTTTATATCCATCTAAACCAATTACTTCAAAATGACCACCTTTACGTTTAAATCCTTCTGCATAATTATTTAAGTTTTCCATTACCGAATGATCGATAAAATCACACATTGAAAAATCGATAATAGCATCCTCATTTTCTGGAATTTGATCTAGTTTAGTTTTTAACTTAGTATAATTTAAAAAGCTTGAAAAGTTTTTAACTGAAACATAATATTTACCATCTTCTTTAAACATTAAAACATTAGGTTTAAAAATGTTTCTTGTAAATAAGGTAATACTTTTATTAATTACTAAATGAATAATAAAAGTAACTAAAATACCTACTAGAATACCAGTAATTAAGCTTGTAGTAATAGTAGTAAGTAAAGTTACTAGGAAAATAATTAATTGTTCTTTCCCTATTTTAAATACTTTTTTAATATTTTCTGGAGAAGCTAATTTAAAACCAGTATACACTAAAATTGCAGCTAATGCCGAAAGTGGAATTTTACGCAATTCAGTTGCAAATAGTAGTATAAATAATACTAAAAATATAGCGTGAAAAAAATTAGCTGAGCGATTACTACCTTTTTGATTTACGTTTACAGAACTACGAGCAATAACGGTAACAACATTTAATCCTCCTAAAAAACCACTAATCACTGTAGCTAAACCAAGAGCTCTAATATCTTTATTTACATTAGATCTTCTTTTTAAAGGGTCTAATTTGTCAACAGCCTTAATACTTAATAAACTTTCAATACTGGCAATTAATGTAATAGCGATTACTGCATTGATAAAATCCCATTGATATGCTTTGCTGAAATCTGGAAAAGCAAAGTTTGATAAAACATCATCTGGTAGGTTAATTAATAAGCTTTTATCAATTGGGTAATTTGATGCTGAAAACATATCGTAATAATAATACATTCCAACACTTAAAACTACAATCCACATTGGTGCTGGAATCAATTGAAAGTACTTATTTCTAATTTTACTATAAAAAACCATAATAAGTAAACTTACTATACCAACAATTCCTGCAAATAAAACACTTTTGTTATCTGTATTTATTAAATCTATAACTCCATTCGGAACTTGTCCTATTAGTTCAACAATGCTACCTTTAGCAGAATTGTTACCAAACATAACATGTATTTGTTTAGCAAAAATACCTATTCCTATTGCTGCTAACATTCCTTGAATAGCAGATGAAGGAAAGAAATCTCCCAATGATCCTAGTCTTAGGAACCCTAGAATCACCATAATTATTCCTGAAATTACAATGGCTGCAAGTGTGTATAAATATCCTTGTTGCATATCGCCGGCTCCTAGAGTAGTAATAGCAGCTAAAACCACAACAACTAACCCGTTACCCGGTCCAGTAATTGTTACATTTGAGCCACCTAAAATAGCTACAACTGTACCACCTACAATTGCAGCGATAACACCAGAAATAGGAGGTGCTCCAGAGGCTAAAGCCAAACCAAAACCTAATGGAAGTGCTATTAAAGAAACTACAAAACCAGCAAAAATATTTTGTGGTAATTCGCCTAAAAACGCTTTAAATAAATTCTTCTTTTCCATTATTTAACAATTAAAACATCGGTTGGTAATTCAGCTAAAATATGTTCTATATCATGAGGAAAAATCCTATCTAATATTCCCATTTTACTTGGAGCATTCATAACAAGTAAATCTGCTCTTTTAACTTTAGCATAATGTCCAATAGAATAACCTCTTTGACCAAATATGCTTTGTGTTTTTACAATTATATCTGTTGTATCTATATCTTTTAATAAGTGATTTACACGTAAATCTTCACGTGTTTTTAATCTTTCTTTAGCAATTGTACTTTTACGTAAAGTAGCATCATCACTAACTTTTATTTTCAATTCGGTTTGACTAATTTCTTCAACGATGGTAACTCGTTTACATCCTAAATCTTGCGATACTTTAAAAGCAGTTTTAAGGGTTTCTTGAGTTCTTTCATCTTTTAAACCGTTAACAACAATATGATTGCATTGTATTCTGTCAGTTGATGGTTTAATTAACAATAAAACCGAACATTTCGCTTTTCGAGTCAGTTTTCTAGCAATAGAACCAACATAATATTTAAAAAGGTTTTCTTTTTGAATAGCACCTAAAATAAGTAAATCAACAACTTGTTCGTTAGCAATATTTAAAATTACTTCAACAGGATCTCCATTTTGCCAAAATGTTTTAAAGGTATGATCTTTTACAGGGCTTTCATTTAATAAGTCTTGTAATTCTTTTTCCTTTTTCTCTGTTTTATCTCCAACATGAACCCCAATAACTTCGGCTCCAAACATATTACCTAATCGTAAAGCTTCAAATAAATTGGCTTTTAATTTAGGTGAAAAGGCAATACCAATTAAAATTTTTTTAATCAAAATATTGTTTATTTTTAAGCTTTCGAAGATAGAATAATTATTCTAATTTAAAGAAGAGTACTTTTTACTTAAAAAATTAACTATGGTAGAACTGGCAGGTATTATTATTTTAGGAATTTTAGCACAATGGTTTGCGTGGAAGTTTAAAATCCCCGCAATTTTGCCTTTAATATTAATAGGTTTGTTTGTTGGCCCGATTGCGGCAGAGTTTTTAAGTTCTGATGGAAGTAAATGGATTGAACCTATATGGAATGGTACAAAAGGATTATTTCCTGGAGATGGGTTATTTTATTTTGTGTCACTTGCAATTAGTATTATTCTTTTTGAAGGAGGGTTAACGTTGAAGAAAAGTGAAATAACTACTGTTGGGCCAGTAATTACTAAGCTTATTACACTTGGTTCGGCAGTAACTTTTGTTGTATCAGGAATAGTTACTCATTACTTATTAGGCTTAGGATGGGAAATTTCTTTGTTATTCTCTGCATTAATCATTGTAACGGGGCCTACAGTAATTTCTCCGATTCTAAGGAATATTCCTTTAAAGAAGGATGTAGCTGCTGTATTAAAATGGGAAGGTATTTTAATTGATCCTATTGGTGCATTAGCAGCTGTATTAGTTTTTGAATTTATTAGTGTTGGTGGCGGTAGTGGTTTTACAAAAACAGCGTTAATAGAGTTTGGTAAAATTTTACTTTTCGGATTAACCTTTGGATTCACCTTTGCTCACGGACTTATTTTTATAATAAACAAAAAATTAGTGCCCCATTATTTATTAAATGTAGTTTCATTATCGTTGGTGTTATTTGTATTTGTATTATCAGATTTATTCGCTCATGAATCTGGATTATTATCTGTGGTAGTAATGGGTATGGTAATCGCAAATAGTAATTTAAAAAGTTTGGATGAACTATTATATTTTAAAGAATCGTTATCGGTATTATTAATTTCAATTTTATTTATTCTTCTTGCTGCTAATATGAATATTAGTGAGTTAATGTTAATTTTTAATTGGAAAGCATTAGCCCTTTTTGCAATTGTAATTTTAGTAGTAAGACCTTTATCCGTTTTTTTAAGTACTCATAATTCTACATTAAAATTAAATGAAAAACTATTTATCAGTTGGGTTGGCCCTAGAGGAATTGTTGCAGCTGGTATAGCTTCATTATTTGGTACTAAGCTGATGAAACAAGGAGTAGAAGGAGCAGAGTATATTACGCCTTTAGTGTTTATGATTGTATTAGGAACTGTTTTACTAAATGCTACTACAGCTAGAATGTTTGCAAAAGTTGTAGGTGTATTTTTAAAGAGTTCAGAAGCAATAGCAATTATTGGAGCATCTGATGCGGCTAGGGTTATAGCAAAATACTTAATGAATAATGGTAGAAGAGTAGTCTTACTAGATCAAAACAAAAGTTATATTGAAAAGGCGAGAAAAAATGGAATAGAAGCTTTTGATATTGATATTTACAATGATTCTTTAGATGATAATGCAGAACTGAATGATGTAGGATATTTAATTGCAATGACAGGAAGTGATGAAGTAAATAAATATGCAATCAACCAGTTTTCTGAAATCTATGGTGAAAAAGGAAATTATAGATTGGCAAGTTTAAATGAAGTAAAGAATAAAATCTCTGAAAATGAAGATGTGCTGTTTACACCTAATGATGATTATATTAATTTAAACGAGAGTGCTAGAGATTATCCTAATGTTAACGAGATAGCAGTAAGTTCTAAAGAAGATTTTCAAAATAAACTTGAATTGATTAATAAAGAATTAAAATCGATTCCTTTATTTGTTAAGAAAAACAACACTATCGAGGTAATTCCTGAGCTTAATGTAGCTTCAATTAATGGAGATAATAGTATTATTTATTTAGGTAAGAAAATAGAGTTTTAAAGGTCTAATCCAAATGTATTTTTTAATTTCTCAATTAAAGGATTTTTCTCCTTTAATTTTTCATACTTTTCATTAGGAGTGTAGGCAAACTTTTTTTCAACAGTTTCATTTACTACAACGTTAATTTGAAGACCATAATTATTAAACTGTTCTCTTAAAAAACGTAATAACTTAGGTTTTCCTTTTTCTAACTGAGCTTTCATAAAATCACTAGGAAGTGAAAACTGTATTTCAAAATTAGCACCTAAAAGCGGTGTGTTTGAAGCAATAACAGCTGCAATACTTTTTTCTCCTTCTTCTTGTAGCTTGAAAAAGTATTTTTTCCAAGAAGCCTCTAGTTGCTCTTGAGTAAAAGGAGTTCTTGGGTGATTATCGTAATTTTCTTCTTCATCTAAAGTACTTTTAATTTCCTTTTTTTGATGAATACTTTTTAATGATAAGGCAGAAGTACGACGTTTTATATTCTTTAAAATAGGTTTGGCAACTTCTGTTTTTGTTTCAGTAATTTTTGGCGTTACTGAAACCGATTTTTGAGTTTGAACAGTTTTATTTACTACTGCTTGTTTTTTTACAGTAGGAGATAAAGAAGTAAAAAAAGTAGCAGGAATTATGTAGTTGCTAGATTTTTTTTTTGCTCCATCAAAAGTGATAGAGGCGATTTGCATTATGGTAAGTTCTACCAATAACCTTTGATTTTTACTACCTCGGTACTTTAAATCACAATCATTAGCCTTATCAATAGCTTGTAATAAAAATTGCATGTTTGCTTTACTAGCTTGCTCTAAGTATTTCTTTTTGGTATTATCTCCAACTTCTAACAAAGCAACTGTAGCAGCATCTTTAGCAACTAATAAATCTCTAAAATGAGAAGCTAATCCGTTAATAAAGTGATGTCCTTCAAACCCTTTACTTAACACGTCGTTAAAGGCCATTAATACTTCTGGTATTTTGTTTTCTAACAATAAATCAGTCATGTTAAAATATACATCATAATCTAAAACATTTAGATTTTGAGTAACAGCTTCACGAGTTAAGTTATTTCCAGAAAAACTAACCACTCTATCAAAGATTGATAAAGCATCACGCATTGCACCATCTGCTTTTTGAGCTATAATGTGTAGAGCATCATCATCAGCAGTAATCTGTTCTTTTTCAGCAATAGATTTTAAATAGTTTTTGGCATCTAAAACACCAATTCGTTTAAAATCAAAAATTTGACAACGAGATAAAATCGTAGGAATAATTTTATGCTTCTCGGTCGTTGCTAAAATAAAAATTGCATGTGCAGGCGGTTCTTCTAAAGTCTTTAAAAAAGCATTAAAAGCTGCTTGTGAAAGCATGTGAACCTCATCAATAATATATACCTTGTATTTACCAGTTTGAGGCGGAATACGAACCTGATCGGTTAAATTACGAATATCATCAACCGAGTTATTTGAAGCAGCATCTAATTCAAAAATATTAAAAGCAAAATCTTCATCAGCATTCGTAGCGTCTTCTTGATTTATTCTTTTTGCTAAAATACGAGCACAAGAAGTTTTACCAACTCCACGAGGTCCTGTAAATAATAAAGCTTGTGCTAAATGGTTGCTTTTTATAGCATTTTCTAACGTATTGGTGATGGCTTGTTGCCCAACCACATCCTCAAAATTTTGAGGACGATATTTACGTGCTGATACTATAAAATGCTCCATTAATTATTGTAGTTTACATGAACAAAAATAGAAAACCGAATTGCAACACGCAAACAAATTTCTTAAGGAAAGATTAAAGTTGTAAACAATTGTATGTACACAGTTTTTAGTACGACCAAGTTATAAAAGTATATAATATATGAGAATATTACGACCTGTTATTTTAATAATAATTGCTTTGTTAACCTTTTCATTTGTAAAAGTAAATAATAGTAATAAAGATAAAGAAAAGACTATGAGTATTGGTCAAGAAAAAGATTTGAAAGTAGCTTATTTTGCGAGTGGATGTTTTTGGTGTGTTGAAGCTATTTTTGAAAGTGTTAGAGGAGTAGAGGAAGCTGTTTCTGGTTATGCAGGTGGACATACTAAAAAACCAACTTATCAAAAAATTGGAACTGGTAGAACGGGACACTCTGAAACGGTGGCGGTTTATTATAACCCGAAAATAGTAAGTTTTCAAATATTGGTGGATGTTTATTACGGATCGCATAATCCAACAACTAAAAACGGTCAGCATCCTGATTATGGAAGTCAATATAGATCTATTGCGTTTTATACAAATAATAATGAAAAGCAAATTATAGATGCAACTATTAAGAAGTTAAATAAAGAAATTTATAAAGGGAAAATAGCAACTGAAGTAACTAAGTTAACAAAGTTTTATCCTGCAGAGGATTACCATCAAAATTATGAGCGTTTACATCCTAATAATCCTTATGTAAGAAATGTATCGATTCCTAGATTAAATCGTTTTAAGAAAAAATTTCCTGAATTGCTTAAAAAAGAAAAGCATTAAAACTTTATTAAGTTAAAGTTTGTTTATATAAAAAGAAAACTCCCCATTATGGGGAGTTTTTGATTTTATAATTCGTTTAATAAAGTTCTTGCCTTATCAATTTGCAATGATATTAAATATTGAAAAACTTGATCTAGTTTTTTATTCTCTAAATCTTTTCCTTTATGCTCTTTTCTTTTTTGATATAATTTAATAGGAAGTTCTAAGTCATTAGAATTATAGGAAACACCTAAAAAATCTTGAATAATGTTAAGTTGATTGAATTTGTGTTCTTTTGAAGGTTCAATAGCTGTTCCTTCACCCCAATCGTTCCAAGTAACTACTTGTATAAAATCTACATTCGCATCTTTAGCTCTTTGTAAAGATTCTCTTAACGTATTACCGTTATTATGTGATATTTCTGTTTGACCCGTTGCTCCCCATCCTCCAGAAGTATAAAACTCTTTGTATTCGTACAAAGCGCCACCAGCAGTATAGGTGAACTGCTTTGAATAATTATAAAAATCGTTATTTAAAGTTTCTCCTACCCAAGCAAAAGCTCCATCCATAGCAGAAGTTAAATTAAAAGATTGTCCATGATAAGCTAAAGGAAAGAAGTTTACATCTCTAATTTCTGAAAAAACATCTAACCATTCTTGATTAGTTTTTAAGGCCTGTGGGCCAAAATTTAAAAGAACAGGAATGTTATCCAGTTTAAAATAACTGTCTTTTTTAAAGAAATTATCACTCATATGTTTTAAGACTCTTTTACCTTCTGCTATTTTATCTGTAATAACATTTTGTTCTATGGCATTGTTTAAAGCACCATCTTCATACATTATTGAAAATTGTAAACCAGCTTTTTCTAACCAAGGTATTAGTGCATCGGTATGGTCTCTTAAAAGCTTACCGTCATATACATCAGTAATTCCTGGGTAATCAAAAATAACACCATCTAAACCGGTAAGTTTCATGCAAGAAACTACATATTCACAATAGTCAGGTTCACCATTATCATAAGGACCTATTATAGGATAATAATGAGAAGCAATATCTCTATCTCCATTTGAAAGCGTGTTTTCAGGGTTTTTATTAGCCATTGTCCAATGTACTCCCCAGTTTCCTTTACTGCTTTCCGGAAACTCTGCAAATTCAGGGCTTTCAAACCAAGGCATGTAATGAACAAAAATTGGTGTTGAATAATTTTTTTGTACTTGTACAACGTCGTATTCAATTACTTTAAAATCTTCATTGTTTGGTGTAGGGTCATCATTGATAGGAGTCTCAGAATTTCCTCCACAAGAAAGAATAATACATAGTGCAAATAAGCTGATAACTATTTTCTTCATAGGTATTTAAATTTTGTTCAAAAATAAAAAAAACGAACTAATTATTTAGTTCGTTTTTGTAAAAAATACTTTTGATTAATTTATAAGTTAAATTCTAGACCAAAAACAATATTTCTACCAGCGTTTAGAATGTTATCAGCTTTTAAACGTGATAAATGATTGATGTATTCTTTATCGAAAAGGTTGTTTATTGAAACTGAGGTTGAAAATTTATATTTATTAATTATAATATCTCCACCAAATCCAAAATTAACTAAGCTGTAGGCAGGAGTTGAAGTTTCAAATTGACTAACGTTATCTTGTTTAAAATAAGAATGCATACTAACAGAAGCATACCCATGCTGTAACCATTTGTTGTTTGAGAACTCAGTTCTAAGAGTGTTCTTTAATGTATTTGCAGGAATTAAAGGTAAATAATCATCATTGGCTTGCTTACCAATAACAGTTTCAAAACTACTTTCTAAATGTAACCAATCTAATGGGTGAGGGTGTAAATGAAAGCCAAATTCACCACCGTATAATTTTGCATCTTGTTGTAAGTATGTAAATACTGGAGCTTCATCTTCAATTTCACCAGTTGGAGATAAATAAATGTAGTTGCTTAACTTATTGTAAAAACCATTTGCAAATATTTCAAAATGTTCAGATCTATAATCTAAGGCAACATCAAATTGTAAGTTTTTTTCGTTTATAAGATTATTATTTCCTTCTTCAAATCTGTTGGTGCCATGATGAACACCGTTTGACGTTAATTCAGCTAAATTTGGCGCTCTAAATCCATTAGCAATATTAATACGCGTATTTAAAGTTTTGAATAATTTAGTTTTAAGCCCTAAAGAAGTTGTAAAGCTATTAAACGATTTATCTATTGCGTTAAAAACATGTACTTCATCTTCATGCTGTACTTCATGTCTTTCTGTTTTTATAGAACGATTATCATAACGGATTCCACCTTGTAAATGTGTATTGTCGTTTAATTCAAAATTAGCTGTAGTAAATACACCAAAATCATTTATAGTGGCATTAGGAATTAATAGTTCTTCACCAAAATTAGTATTTGTTTGATGTAAACCTTGAGTACCAATCAATAATTCAAACTTTCCCATTTTCGGAAGGTGATATTTAGCATTATAACTAAAAGTTTTTAGTTTCATACTTAATGCTGCCTCTCCTTCAGCATGCTCTTCGTGTTCCTCTTCTTCTTCGCCTTCTTCGTGTTCCTCATGTTCTTCGAACTCTTTTCTATTATTAATAGTATAACCTAAATCTAAATCTAGCTTTGAATTTTTAAAGAACAAATGATTATGTAAACTAATAATGTGATTATCGATATCTTGATAAGGAATTTCTAAATGAGTTTCAGTAGTTTGCTCACCAATACCTTCAGTTAAACCTAACCTAGAATTATTGAAGTTATAACGAAGCTCTGAAGAAAAGTTATTCTCATGAAAACCAACACCTAATTTTAAATCTTTCTCTTTAAATCGAGTGTTAGTAACTCTGTAAGAAGGAGTTTTATAATCGGCATGTTGTGCATAGGTACCTCTAGCTAAAAATTGCCAATTATGATTTGTTGTTTTTACACCTAAAGTACTATTTGTACCAACTGTATTGCTAAAAAAACGTTGTCCGAAAGAAACTTTAGTTGTTTTTTCAGGAGCAAATTTTTCAGGTTGAATATATAAAACTCCACCTAATGCATCAGAACCATATAATAAAGATGCAGGGCCTTTAATAACTTCTATGCCTTCTATACCTGCATCGTTAATTCCAAGTCCGTGCTCTCCACCAAATTGTTGGTTTTCTAAACGAATTCCTTGTGTATATACTAAAACTCTATTTCCGCTTAAACCTCTAATAACAGGTTTACCTATTGATGCTCCAGTTGATATTTGAGAAACACCAGCTACATTTGTAATTCCTTCAGCTAGGGTAGTAGCTCCAGTTTTTTGAATTTCTCTTGCTGATAATCTTTCAACTTTCATTACATTTTCTGATTGTAATTTGTTAAAAGGAGTAGAGATTATTATTTCGTCTATTTTAAAAACTGACTCTTCTAGTTTGATGTTAAAAGTCTGATTTTTATTATTGAAAACAAAATCTTTAGAAATGCTTTTAAACCCTAGAAAAGTAAAATTAATAGTTGTTTTTCCATTCGGAATATGATTGAAGGTGTAATTACCCTCAGTATCAGTTGTGGTTCCTTTATGCAATTGTTCTGAATAAACTTCTACACCTAATAAAGGATTGTCGGTTGTATCTGTAATTTTACCCGTTAAGCTATTTTGCGCGTATGCGTTTGAGATCCCTATAAATAATAGGAAAAAAAATATTTTTTTCATTGAATGAATTTTACTGTGAAATACTATGTTTTGTTTCTTTTTCTAAAAACAATTAAAATTAAACAGTAAAATAAGGTGGACCTCTGGAAGATTTTTTTTCAGAATAAACAACAGAAACTAATTGAGGTTTTTCGTTGTATTCTTTTTTATAAAAGTGTTGTGGTATTACAGCATAGTTTGATGTTGCTGTAAATGAAAATATTTCAAAATTAAAATGCAATTGAGAACAATCTAGCTCTTGCTCATGAAAATGTTGATTATCAGTAGAAGTACAAACTGTGTGCTCATGGTTTTCAAATGTATGAGCTAGCTGTATAGCTGATGGGAACAACAATACAAATAAACTTAGAAGGGCAATATGTCTTTTTATACTCAACATAAATCGAAACACAAAGGTATTAAAAAACAAAGACCTGACAGATATTTATTTGTCAGGTCTTTGTTTTTAGTTTATTAAAGTTTTCTTAATGCTTCTTTTTACTACCTCTAATTCGCATGTTTAACATTTCAACACCTAATGAGAATGCAATAGCAAAGTATAAATATCCTTTAGGAATTACACCCACAGTTTTACCAAGAATTTCAGCATGTGATAAATGTGCCCCTTCAGCAATTAACATAAAAGCAATTAATATTAAAAAGGCTAATCCAAGCATTTGTATTGTTGGATGTTCATTTACAAACTTACCAACTGGGTTGGCAAATAACATCATAATTAACATTGATAAAATAACTGAAACTACCATAATAATCATAGCGCCTTCAACACCATTTGTCATACCAACAGCAGTTAAAATAGAGTCGAAAGAGAAAACAATATTGATTAAAGTTATTTGAATAATAGCTTGTTTCATGGTGTAACCTTTCTTAGGCTTTCCATCTAACTCATCATCTTCAAAACCTTCTACCTTATGATGAATTTCTTGTGTACTCTTATATAAAAGGAAAATTCCTCCAGCAAATAATATTAAGCTTTGACCAGTGATTCCTGCTTTAAACCAAGATAGGTTTACATGAAAGAAAGGGTCTTTCATTGCTATTAGGTATGAAATACCAAATAACAAGATAATACGAAGTACCATTGCTAGTACTAAACCAATATTAGTTGCTTTTTTACGTTTTTCTTGAGGTAACTTGTTTGAAGCAATTGAGATAAATATAATATTATCTATACCTAAAACAATTTCTAAAAAAGTTAAAGTTAATAACGCAATCCAAGTGTCTGCTTGTAAGAAAATTTCCATAGTTTATTTTACTTTATATACGGTTCCTTTTTGTTTAAAGTTAGAGTAACCAATTTTAGCTATAAAATTATATGAGCTGTCGGTTACTTTTGTGATTTGTACAAATATAGGATCTTTATCTAAATCTGTTTTTGGAGTTTTCATTCGCAAGCTATAAGCGAAATTATTCTTCCATTTAATATAGAGTGTATCTATTTTTGTAGTTTCTTTTTCTGTAACTAAACTATCAGTAGAAATACTAACTTTTTTAGAATATTGTTCTATTTGTAAACTGTCTTTCCTAATAATTACGGTTTTTCCGTAGTTATCACTTGCAGGTATTTCAAAAGTTCCAAATTTAAAACGTAATGGATCTCCTTTCTTTTCTGGGGAGCATGAAAAAACTAAGAATAAGACTAAAAAAGCGTAAAAATATTTCATTAAATTCCTGTATAGTTTGATGGTGTAATTACTTTTAATTCATTTTTAATAGCATCAGAAACTTCTAATGTATCAATAAAATTAGCAATAGATTGTTGTGTTATTTTCTCGTTAGTACGAGTTAAGCCTTTTAAAGTTTCATAAGGATTAGGATATGCTTCACGACGCAAAATTGTTTGAATTGCTTCAGCAACAACAGCCCAGTTATTTTCTAGATCTTCAGCAAATTTAGCTTCGTTTAATAATAATTTATTCAATCCTTTTAGAGTCGAAGCAAAACCGATTAAAGTATGACCAAAAGGAACACCAACATTACGCAAAACAGTACTGTCAGTTAAATCACGTTGTAAACGAGAAACAGGTAGTTTTGCTGATAAATGTTCAAATATTGCATTTGCAATTCCTAAATTTCCTTCTGAATTTTCAAAATCAATAGGGTTTACTTTATGAGGCATTGCAGAAGAACCTACTTCACCTTTTTTGATTTTTTGTTTAAAGTAATCGTTAGAGACATAGGTCCAAACATCACGGTCTAAATCAATTAAAATAGTGTTTACACGTTTTAAACCATCATATAAAGCTGCCATGTGGTCGTAATGCTCTATTTGAGTTGTTGGAAAAGAATGATGTAAGCCTAAAATATCTTCTACGAAATGAGTTCCGAAATTTTTCCAGTCAATATCTGGATACGCAACTTTATGTGCATTAAAGTTTCCTGTAGCTCCACCAAACTTAGCAGCATGAGGTGTATGCTGTATGTGTATTGCTTGGTTATTAATACGTTCTACAAAAACAAAAAACTCTTTACCTAAGCGAGTAGGAGAAGCTGGTTGCCCATGTGTACGTGCTAACATTGGTATGTTTTCCCATTCTTCTGATAAATCAGCTAATTTACTAACTAAAGTATCTAAAGTAGGATAATACACTTCATCCATAGCATCTTTAATAGATAATGGAATTGCAGTATTGTTAATATCTTGAGAAGTTAATCCGAAATGAATAAACTCTTTGTGTTGTTTTAAATTTAAAGCATCAAACCTTTCTTTAATAAAATATTCAACTGCTTTTACATCATGATTTGTAACACTCTCAATATCTTTAATTTTTTGAGCATCATCTGATGAAAAATCTTTGTAAATTTTACGTAAATCAGCATATAATTCTTTATTAAAATCGGCTAATTGTGGTAGTGGGATTTCACACAGCGCAATAAAGTATTCAATTTCAACTTTTACTCTGTATTTTATCAAAGCTTCTTCAGAAAAATAATTCGCTAAATCCGCAACTTTATTACGGTATCTACCATCAATAGGAGAGATGGCATTTAATTGTGTTAAGTTCATTTTTTGTTGTTGTGTTGTAAGGCGCAAAAATAGAAAATACTTAGTTTAATTAACTGATAATGTAGCGAAAATTTTAACGATACACTTTTCGTTTTAAGATTTTAAGTTTTCCTTCTTTTTCTAAAGATTTAATAGCTCTAATAACCGTTTCTACACGTAAACCTAAAGTATCAGCAATTTGCTGGCGTGTATAATTTACTCTAAAAGAAAATTCCCCAACTACTTTATATACATCGTTTTTTAAATAATCAATAAAACGTATTACTCTATGTGAAGGTTCCTGACTTGATATTTCTGAAGCTATAATTGCTTTATAGTATAAACGTTTAGCTAAACTTTGGGTGATTTTTAAGTGAATTTCTGGATTTTCTTGTAATAGTTTAAAAAGTTGCTCTTTAGAAATTACCAAAATTTTGCTTTCAGAAATAGTTTCAGCATTAGCAGGATATTTTACATCAATAAATAATGGAGGTTCTCCAAAACTTTGTCCTTTATAAAAAACACCTTGAATAAATTCTTTTCCATCATCGTTATAGTTATTCATTTTTACTACGCCACTATTAATTTGATAGTAATTATGGGCAGTTTGATTTTCAGAGAAAATAATTTCTCCCTTTTTATAGTTTCTATATTGTGCGTTATAGCTAAGTAAAAGTTGTTCAGGTATCATTATGATTAAAGTCATAAATTGCAATCGTATAAAGATATACTTTTGCGGCTTATTAATACTGGCTTTTAAGATGGATAAAAAAGAGATTGAAAATAGAGAGGACGTTTATAAATTGGTGTCTACTTTTTATGATAAAATAAAAGCAGATGATTTTATTGGTCCGATATTTTTAAAAACGATTCCTGATGAAACATGGGAAAGTCACTTGCAAAAGCTAACAGATTTTTGGGAAACGAATCTTTTCTTTGTTCGTAAGTTTAAAGGAAACCCGATGAAAGTGCATAAGGATGTAGATCGTAATTTTAATCATGTGATTTCTCAAGAACACTTTGGTAGGTGGTTACAATTATGGTTTGAAACAATTGATTCTCTTTTTCATGGTACTAAAGCCCATGAAGCTAAAGAAAGAGCACGAAATATCGCATCCATGCTCTTTTTTAAAATGTTTGATGCTAAGCCTAAATCGTAAGCAAATAAATAATTGATAAGATATTTCCTAGAATGTTGATTATAAATGCCCAAACAACAGTTTTAAAAGAACGTTGACTTATTGCAGCTGCATTTGCTCCCATTGCAGAAATACAAGCAAACATTAAAAAGAACATATTAATTTTTCCATGAGCTGCCAATGCAGCTGTAATTGAAGCAATCATAGTCCCTGCCATTATTAAAATTACAGAAAGACCAATTGCGTTCTTTTCTTCTGCCTTAATTCTTTTATTTATAGCACTTATTAAATTTAAATTTAACGTTTTACTAGTTGTGCTGTTTACTGTTAATTGTTGTACTGTGTTCATGCCTGATATATTTTACTACAAAGTTATCAGTCGAGCATTAATTAATTTATGACTTAAATCATAAATGAAAAATAAGTTATCTTTATTTTATTTGATAGCTTTTTTTATCTTCACACATTAAAATAGATTATTTGGAAACATCCACTCTCATATATATAGTTTTAGCAGTTTTAGTAAGTATAGCAATTGCTTTTTTTCAATATTTTTATAAGGTTAAAAGAAATCCAAAAATCAATATTTTACTTTTTACTTTAAAAGCTTTGAGTTTGTTTTTATTGTGTTTGCTATTTATAAACCCGAAAGTTGAAATTTTAGAGAAAGAAAATATAAAACCGGTATTATCTGTTTTGGTTGATAATTCAATTTCTACTAAATTTTTTAATGAAGAGGAAAAGGTAACTTCAATTTTAAAAGAGATTCAAGAGAATAATAATATTCAAGAGAAGTTTAATGTGGAGTTTTTTTCTTTTGGAAATACAACGAAAGTATTAGACAGTCTTTCTTTTTCTGAAACTCAAACAGATATTTCTCAGGCTATTGAAGCAGTTACGGAGTTAAATAAAGACCGTATTAATACAACTATTTTAATTAGTGATGGTAATCAAACACAAGGAAATGACTATGAGTATTTAACTATAAAAAATAAAGTGTACCCAATCGTTATTGGTGACACAACACAATATCAGGATATTCAAATATCACAGTTAAATGTTAATAATTATAGTTATATAAAAAACAAATTTCCTGTAGAAACATTATTGTATTATCAAGGGAAATCAACTATAAATGCCAATTTTTCGATTACGAATAATGGGAGGAAAGTGTTTTCTAAATCCTTACAATTTTCTCCTTCAAATCCAACACAAACGGTTTCGACTAATTTAGTTTCCAATGAAAAAGGATTACAATACTATAGAGCTTCAATAAGTGAAATTAGTAATGAAAAGAACACAAAAAATAACTCTAAAAGCTTTTCGGTAGAAGTAATTGATGAACAGACTAAAGTGCTATTAATAAGCTCTTTTTTGCATCCTGATTTGGGAGCTATTAAAAAGTCGATAGAATCAAACAAACAACGTAAGGTTGATATTACTTTGATTAATGATAAAGATATTAACTTTTCTGATTATCAATTTTATGTATTGTACCAGCCAAATAGTTATTTTAAAAAGATTTTTGAAAACATTAACTCTAATTATTTATTGATATCAGGAACAAAAACAGATTGGAGTTTTTTAAACTCTCAACAATTGGGAGTTCAAAAACAAGTGATTAATCAATCAGAAGAATATAGCGCTATATATAACCCAAGCTTTTTAACCTTTTTACAAGAGGATTTAGGTTTTAATCAATTTCCTCCACTACGTGATAAGTTTGGAGAAATACAGTTAAAAAAAGAAGGGCAAACTTTGTTGTTTCAAAAATACGCAGGAGTTGAAACACAGCAACCTTTGTTTACTACAATTGAAAACAATGATCAAAAATTTGCAGTTTTATTTGGTGAAGGTATTTGGAAATGGCGTGCAGCCAGTTATTCAAAGGAACAATCTTTTGAGAGTTTTGATAAGTTTTTAGGAAATGTAACACAGTATTTGGCTTCAAATAAAAAGCGAAAAAGGTTAGAGGTGAAGGTAGAACGTTTATATCCAGCAAACGCACCTATAACAATTTCGGCATTTTATGTAGATAAGAACTACCAGTTTGATAATAGAGCCTCTTTGCAATTAAAAATTACAAATACAGCTACTAAAGAACAAAAAACACTTCCGTTCTCTTTGGTTAATAACTCACATCAAGTTTCGGTAGAAGGGCTTTCGTCGGGAGATTATTCTTACCAAGTCTCTGTAGCCAATCAGAATATAAAAAGTTATGGTAAGTTTAAAATCACCGATTATCAAATAGAAGAACAATTTACCAATGCGAATGTTAAAAAGTTAAATTCATTGGCTTTAAAATCGAATGGAGAATTATTTTATAAAAATGATATTGGATCATTATTGAAAAAACTTTCTGACGATACCTCTTTTTATACGGTTCAGAAGTCTACTATAAAAAAGCAAAATTTAATAGATTGGAAATGGATTTTATTTCTTGCGGTAGGCTTATTAGCATTAGAATGGTTTATTAGAAAATACTATGGTAAAATTTAAAAAAGTAATTGCGATTAGTATTTTTAAAAGGAATAGTTACCGAAATTTGTAGTAAAAGAAAGAAGTATGAAATTTCACACACGAAAATGGGTAAAACCAGAAGATTTAAATCCAAATGGGACCTTGTTTGGAGGGCGTTTATTACAATGGATTGACGAAGAAGTAGCTTTATACGCAATTATTCAGTTAGAGATACCTAAAACGGTAACCAAGTTTATGTCTGAAATAGATTTTGTGAGTTCAGCAAAGCAAGGAGATATTATCGAAATTGGTATTGAAGTGGTAAAATTTGGTAGATCATCGATTACACTAAATTGTGAAGTTCGTAATAAGATTACTCAAAAAACTATTATTGCTATTGATAAGATTATTATGGTTAGTTTAGATGAAGATGGTAAGCCTGTAGCGCATGGAAAAACTAAGGTTGAATACGTTAAAGACAGGTTAAATAAATAAAAATTGAATTTAACCTATTATCTTTGCATGTGTCATGAAAAACCTCATTATCATTATATTAACCTTATTAGTTCTTGCACCGCCAATGCAAGCTCATAATGATGTTGTGGTGTATGATAACGTAGAGAGTCATATTGATATTGATGAGTTACACGAAGACATTCATCATGAAAATGATTCTAGTGAAGATAAAGATACCGACCATCATCATCACTGCACTGTAATTAGTCTATCCTTAGAATTTCTTCCAATTACATATAATTTCGATTTATTGTCTTTTGTAGAAGGCAAAGAGGAAATCAATTTTTATCAAAATAAATACTACAATTTTTATTTAGGTGCTATTTTTCAGCCTCCTAAAGTTTAATTGATTATTAAATAATTATAACCTTAATAAAAGGTTATTTAAAATGCATCTTTTTAAATTAAAAGATGTCTAATTACAAATATTTTATAATTAATTAAATCATTTAAAAATGATAAAGAATATAGTTTTAACCTTTGTTTTAGGGTTATTCACAATCAATTTATTAGCACAAAATTCAATTACTATAAAAGTAATTTCTGATGAAAAGGAACCATTGCCTGGAGCTTCAATATTTATAAAAGATACTACCATTGGTAGCGAAACGGATTTAGACGGATTAGCAACTATAAATAACATTCCTGACGGAAAACAAACTTTCATAATTTCATTTATAGGTTTTGAATCTGTTGAAAAAACAATTGAATTCCCAACTCAAAAACCTCAAATTGTTATAGAGTTACATGAAGACGAAGAATCGTTAGAAGAAGTAGTAATTCAATCTACTAGAAGTAAACGAAGTATTGCAGAAATACCAACAAGAATAGAAGTAGTAGGAGCAGAGGAATTAGGTGAAAAAGCAGTTATGAATTCAGTCAATATTGCTATGCTACTGCGTGAAAGTACCGGAATTCAAATGCAGCAAACCTCTGCAAATTCAGCAAACCAATCTATTAGAATACAAGGATTAGATGGTCGATTTACTCAACTTTTAAAAGACGGTTTTCCGTTATTCGGTGGTTTTTCTAGTGGATTAAGTATTATGCAAATTCCACCTTTAGATTTACAACAAGTAGAAATTATTAAAGGAAGTTCATCAACTTTATATGGAGGTGGAGCAATAGCTGGTTTGGTAAATTTAGTATCAAAAAAACCGAAAGAAGAAAGAGACTTAAGTATTATGTTCGATCAAACATCAAGAAACGGATCAACATTAAATGCTTTTTACAGTCAACGTTTTAATAAGTTTGGACTTACATTATATGGTTCTGGTAATCTTCAAAAAGCAACAGATGTAAATGATGATCATTTTACTGATATTCCTAAAGTAAGAAGTATTAGTTTTAATCCTTCATTTTTCTATTATCCTAATGAAAAAGAAGAAATAAGATTGAGTTTAAATGCTTCTGTCGAAAAAAGAATAGGAGGGGACATTGATGTTATTAATGATGACATGTCACCAGAGCATAATTTCTTTGAAGAAAATAAATCACTACGTTATGCTTCTCAAATAACCTATAATAAAGAAATTTCTGAAGAGAGATCATTGACTTTAAAAAATAGTGTAAGTTATTTTAAACGTGATTTAATTCTGCCTAATTTTCAGTTTAAAGGAAATCAAATAGCAACTTTTACAGAAGGAACCTATAATTTATATAAGGATAATTCTGATTGGGTATTTGGAGGGAATATCATTACTGAAAATTTTAAAGAAGAAAAAACAACAAATTTAGATCGTAGTTATAATCAATTTACCGTTGGTGGTTTTGCTCAAAATAATTGGAAGTTTAGTGAAGAAATGACTTTAGAAAGTGGATTGAGGACTGATTATAATAACAATTACGGAACTTTTGTATTACCAAGAGTATCATTGTTTATTAAATACAATGAAGCTATTTCAAGTAGAATTGGTGGTGGTTTAGGTTACAAAATACCAACTATTTTTACTGAAGATGCTGAACTTCGTTCTTATCAAAATGTATTGCCAATTAATGTAACTAATTTTAAAGCTGAGACATCTATAGGTTTCAATGCTGATGTGAATTATAAAACTAAAATATTTAATGATAATGTATCAATGTCATTTAACCAATTAGTGTTTTATACACAGCTAAAAAACTCACTTTTATTAGAACAAAACGGAGTAGATTATGAATTTGCAAATGCTAAGAGTACTTTAAATAGTTACGGAGCAGAAACTAATTTAAAGTTTAAATATAAAGATTTTGTATTGTTTACTAATTACGCATATAATAATGTTGAATTGAATAACACACAAAAAGCATTGACGCCTAAGCATAGTATTGGAGGGGTGTTAATGTATGAAGTACATGATAAATGGCGAATTGGTTATGAAGCGTACTATAAGAGTTCTCAATTAAGAAATAACTTAATAACCACGGCTAATTATTGGACTATGGGCTTTATGGTAATGCGTACTTTCGGAAAGGTTAGTTTGTATGCCAATTTTGAAAATTTTACAGACACAAAACAACAGAATTACCAATCTATGGTTATGGAACCACATAATAATCCTTCTTTTACTGATATATGGGCGCCAACTGATGGTTTTATTTTTAATACTGGAATATTAATTAAATTATAAAATAAAAGAGGAGTATTGCTCCTAGTCATGGTCGGAAGAAATTCCGGCCATTTTTTATGTTTCAAAATGGTCTAAATTGCCTTGACAATCAACAAC
>CANNGJ010000033.1 GCA_947504185.1 uncultured Tenacibaculum sp.
AACAAAAAACACTGAAAATCATACAATTAACAGTGCTTTAGTTTAACCTATTACTAGGTTCGTCGGGGTGGCAGAATGTTATCTAACCACGCTATATTTTTAATAATCAAAAAGTTACATTTTACTAGATTCACTTGGTAACCGAATAGGTAACTTATTTGATAAGAACTTTTGTTGTTATTTACCTTAAATTAAGGGCTGCAAATATAAAAGAGTATTTTTTATTAAGCAAAAAATATCATCAATCATTTAAATCAAATTCATATAGCTATAAACAATATATTTTCACATTTGTACTATAATGTTCTGCGTTATGTTACTTTGTTTGGGTAAAGCAAAGTTACATTGCAGTAATTTTCTTCAAAAAATCTTTTCAAAAAGTTTCTTCTATAAAGTAATGGAACACTTTTTACATGACGACGTAGGAAGGAAGTACAATGTGTGTGGAATGGGATTAATAATGAAAATTTCAAAAATAGAAGAAGCAAAATATAGATTTGATATATTGCATATTCATTTCGATAAGAGAACCTTGTTATGATAAATAATTTGCATCAAATAATACTTCCAAAATCAGAATTACTAAAAAAGTATATCGTAAGCTTCAATGTTTTAAATAAATTTGAACAGCCTAAAAGCATTATTTATCATGCATTTCCGCAAAGAGGTACTACTATAGGTGTTTTTGAAAATTCACAAATTGAGATTGATAAAAAAGAAATAATCATTTCAAAAAATCCATCAAACCCGAAGATTATTTTTCTAGGAAAATATTTACGTCCACTAAAAATTAAATACAAAGGTCACGTAAAAAAAATTTCCATTCATTTTACAGAAACTGGAATAAATTATTTCTTTCCAAATTACTATTTAACACTTGGAAAGAATGATATTCAAATAGTTAATGCTAGTGATTTAAGCATTGATAGTAATATTTTATTTTCAAAAAATGTTGATGAGAGAATTAATTATCTTGAAGCTTATTTACTAGATAAATTCAATACCATTAACATAAAAAAAATAGAAGCGGCCATTAAGTTGCTTTCGAAAAACCCTTCATTACAAACAAAAGAACTCGCTCAACAAATATTTATGAATGAAAAAACTTTGAACAGGCAATTCAAAAAGTATGTTGGCTGCACTACTACAGAGTTCAAACATATCATTCGATTTAAAAAAACAACTGAAGATTATTTTAATACTACACATAAAAACTTAATCCAATTATGCTACGATAATGATTATTATGATGCATCACATTTTTACAAACAAATAACTAAAACTACTAATTTCAATCCTAAAAAATTCTTTAAGAATATCCAAAAAATGGGACTAGAAAACCATATTTACATCCTCGAATAACTGTCTTTTTTGTACAACTTTTTTTCAATAGTGATTAATAACTTTACGTGAAATCTAATTGAACTTAAATTGAGAACATCGTATAAAATTTCCTTAATCGTACTTGGACTATTAATTATACTACTACTTTTCAATTGTAGTAAAATAGCACGCCTCCAATTTGCTTTGAAAATGTTTTCGGGCAAAGAACAAGTAGAGCGTTTTAGAGCTATTGAAAAATACTTTCCTACTCGAGAAGTGATGCCTAGTAGCAATCCGTTTTTCATTCTAACAACTAATTCTATTGACTTTTATAAACATATACTCACAACGGCAAATTGCATTTAACAGAAGGTTTAATAAAACAAACAAATATTAATAGGAAGGGAAGAATATAATTGGTTATGATATTAACATATAAATATGGCAAATCGAAAAAAAATAATAAAATGGCTTAAATATCTTGGTTTGTTTTTCATTGTATTAACGGTTGTAATGGGAATCATAATGCATAGAAATGGTATACGAATGTATGGTGGATTAACCGAACAAGTCGACCATCAAAAATTCACACCCAAAGAAGGTGTTACTATAATAAAAAACGTAAATATTCTTTCTGCAGAAGGAGATAGCCTAATTGGTTATCAATCCATACTGATTGATAACGGTATTATCACCTCTATTGATAGTATAGTGAAAACACCTTCAGGTGCTTTGGTAATAGATGGCAGTGGAAAATATTTAATTCCAGGGCTCATAGATACACATATACATCTTTTCAAAAGTCCAAATGACTTATTGCTATATTTAGCAAATGGTGTAACCGAAATACGAGAACTCATTGGAGAAGAAGACCATTTAAAATGGCGAGATGAAATAAACAATGGACGCATAGGTCCTAAACTACATGTCTATTCGCCAAGGCTTGGAAGTTTTGGTTCTATGGAAGGTTTTTTTATGGAGTATTCACAAGGTTATAAAAACATTAAAAACGCAGATGAAGCCAAAAAGATGGTAACCGAGTTTCATGAACAAGGGTATGATGGCATAAAAGTTTATAGTCAAGTTACAAAAGAGGTGTATAATGTCATTAATAGAACAGCTAAAGCTTTAGAAATGCCAGTTGTAGGGCATATTCCCTGGTCAATAGAGCTTAATGATATCTGGGAAGGTAATCAAAACAATATTGTTCATTTTGAAGAATTAATGAACGCTTTAAGTAGAGTGTTTAATCCAGATAAAGTACTCGGTGGTTTTTTTGGTAAAGAAGAAGAGTTCTTAAAATTTGTAGAATTACATAGTGATGAATTAACTAATAAACTGATAGAGAATGAAATTGTATTAAGCTCAACGCTATGGCTCAACGAAAGTTTTGCTAGACAACCTTTTGAAATTGAACAAGTTTTGAAAGAAGTACAGTTAGAATATGAAAACCCAGGAATAAGCGAAGGACTTTCTTACATCCCACAAGCTATTGCTTGGTTACCAGAAGTCAATCGCTATAAACTTCAAGAAGGAATAAGAGCAGAAAAGAAGGAGAAATATAGAAAGTTTTGGGGCGCTTATGCAAAAGCTTGTCAAATTATTGCTACTGCATGTATTAATAAGGGTGTGAAAATTATGGTAGGTACAGATGCAAATTTACCACCTGTAGTACCAGGCTTCTCTCTTCACGATGAGTTAATTAGTCTTCATAATGCAGGAATGTCAAATGTTCAAGCACTTCAGTCAGCAACCATAATACCGGCAACATATCTCAAAAGTAATTCTGGAAAAATTGCTGTAGGATATGATGCTAATCTCGTCTTACTAGATAAAAATCCACTACTAGATATTTCAAATACAAAAACAATAAATACAGTAGTTACCAGAGGCCAAGTTTTTGACAGAGCATTGTTAGATGATATTCTAGATGCTGTAAAAGAAGCTAATGAGAATAGCAGAACAGTTGATATTAGTACTTATAAACATCAAGAATAAATGAATAAATCACATAAAATTTCTTTAATCGTACTTGGACTATTAGTTATACTATTACTTTTTAATTGTAGTAAAATAGCACGTCTTCAGTTTGCTATGAAAATGTTTTCGGGCAAAGAACAAGTAGAGCGTTTTAGAGCTATTGAAAAATACTTTCCCACACGAGAAGTGATGTCAAGCAGCAATCCGTTTATCATTCCAACAGCCAATTCTATTGACTTGCCAAAAACATATACTTTTAATGATAAATCGCATATAACAGAAGATTTGATAAAGCAAACGGATATTACAGGGTTAATGGTCATTAAAAATGATAGTATTTTATTTGAAAAATATTATCAAGAAAACAAAGCAACCGATCACACTATCGGTTGGTCAGTTACCAAATCATTTGTTTCGGCTCTAATAGGCATTGCTATTGATGAAGGTCATATCAATACTATTCAAGATTCTGTTCATCAATATTTACCCGAACTAAAAGGTTCTGCTTATGAAAATATCACAATCAAAAATCTATTGCAAATGTCGTCTGGTGTTAGTTGGAACGAAGATTATAGTGATAGAGATTCAGATATTAATCGATTTGGCAGAACTTTAGCGTTAGGACGTTCTTTTGAATCGTTTGTAAAAACCTTAAAATACGATAAGCCTCAAGGCACTTTTAATCGCTACAATAGTTCTGATACACAAGTTCTAGGCATGATTATCTCAAGGGCAACTGGTACAACGGTATCAGATTATCTTGAAAAAAAGTTATGGCAACCTTTGGGTATGGAACGAAAAGGACTTTGGGTTATAGATAATCAAGGTAATGAGTTTGCTGCTGCCGGATTAAGCGCATCTTTAACAGATTATGCGAAATTTGGATTATTATTTTTACATCATGGTGAGTTAAATGGGAAACGATTAGTTTCTAAAGATTGGATTTTAAAATCTACTAGACCAGATGCACCGCATTTAATTGCAGGTTCTAATCCTAATTCAAGTAATAATTTGGGCTATGGGTATCAATGGTGGGTTTTTGAAGGAGATGAAGGAGAATATGCGGCAATGGGTATTTATAATCAATTAATATATATCAACCCTAAACGCAATATCGTCATTGTAAAATCGGCAGCGAATAATATGTATGGTACAACCAATGATGAGCGTAGCTTTAGAGAAGAAGAATCTATGGCAATGCTACGAGCTATTGTAAATTCAATAAAATAGATATTTCACATTAAATAAAACAAAATGAAAAAATACACTTTCTTAATTTTAGTACTCATTGCTTTTACAGCAATAGCCCAAAAACCAAGTAAAACTGTACAGTCACAACTAGATGAAATAGTAGATGATAAAATGGTAATGGGCGTAGCCGCAGCATATTCAATAAATGGTAAAACAACTGAACAAGCAACCGCTGGTTATGCTGATAAAAAAGAAGGAAAACCATTTGAGATAGATACCAAAGTACGTATGGGTTCCATTGCAAAACCAATGACAGCTTTAGCTATTATGCAATTAGTAGAGCAAGAAAAAATAGATTTAGATGTTCCCATTCAAACCTATATAGCTGACTATCCCAAACATAAAAAAACACAGATAACTGCTAGACATTTACTTTCACATACTTCAGGAATATCGGGATACAAAGATGGCCGAGAATCAAACACCACAACACAATATGCAACGTTATATGATGCTTTAGAATTATTTAAAGACAGAGACTTACTATTTGAGCCAGGGACTCAATACGCTTATACAACCTACGGATATACAGTTCTTGGTGCCATCATAGAAAGTGTGACAGAAACTACTTTTGAAGAATATATGCTGGAGCATATTTTCAAGAAAGCAGGAATGGCAAATACTGGCGTTGAGAAATTTGAAGAAGCGTTAGAAAACGAATCAAAGTTATATCATCGAAATAACGGTAAAGGAAAAGCCAAACCAGCAAAAGAAAATAATTTAAGTAACAGATTGCCAGCAGGAGGTTTTTATACCACACTAAGCGATATGCTAAAATTTGGTAATGCTGTAATAGATAACCTTTTTGTTAAAGAAGAAACATTGACGTTAATGAGGCAACATCACAGTTTAGAAAAAGAGAATAATGCCTATGGCTTTGGCTGGTTTTTATATAACCCAAAACCTCGCGAAGGTGCAATTATAGGTCATCCGGGAGCACAATCAGGTTGTACTTCTTTTCTTTTTATAGTTCCATCTAAAAAAGCAGTATGCATTATTCTTTCAAATACTTCAAGAGCGCAGTCAAGTGTTGATCCTATCGCTAATAGTTTGCTTACTAAAGCTCTAACTACAAAATAATTTTAAAATGAAAAGACTAATACAGATTGTGTTTTGTTGCATTATTATTTCCTGCACTGCACAAAATCAGTTAAAAACGCAATTAGAAAATTATATGGATGCTGAAGCAAGTATTAATAATTTTTCAGGAACAGTTTTAATAACTAAAAATGACTCTATATTATTGAAAAAAGCTTATGGTTATGCTGATTACGAATGGGAAATAAAAACAACAATAGATACAAAATATAGCCTCGCTTCTGTATCAAAACAATTTACAGCTGCTGCAATTTTACAGCTAGCTGAGAATAATCAATTATCTCTTGATGATACATTGATAAAGTTTTTTCCTAACCTCAAGAATGGAGGTAAAATCACAATTAAGATGTTATTAAGTCATAATTCAGGAGTTAACAATGATAACAATGAACTTTTTACTTCAAATAAATCTTATGATAGCAATTATATTATAGAACAAGTTATGAATAAACCATTATTATTTGAGCCAGGAACTAATACAGCTTATAGTAATGAAGGTTATTATATTCTAGCATCTATAATCAAAAAAGTTTCAGGAATAAGTTATGCTACATATTTGAAGGAACATATATTTAAAAAAATAGGAATGAATAATTCTGGTGTTAGTAGTAACGATTCTATATTCTCAAAAATGTCAAAAACCTATTACCAAAAAGACAATAGACTTATCAAAAATCCTTTAGGTAATTGGGATTATGCAATTGGTATGGATGGCGTATATTCTACGATTGATGACTTATTTAAATGGAATAAAAATCTATTTGACAGTAACATATTGCTGTCAGAAGAATCCAAAAATAAAATGTTTGCATCACATAACGACCAGAACTTTGGTTATGGTGTTGTGGTAAACCCTTTTTATAATCACGGTCACAATTTAATAGCACACGATGGCGGTTATTTTGGCACACAAACATCATTTAATAAATTTATTGATGACGATATTTTTGTAACAGCATTGTCGAATAATGGTTCACCATCCTATTTAATAGCTTACGGACTTTCAGCAATAGCATTGGGTATTCCAGTAGAATTACCATATAAACATACTAAAATAGAAGTTGACTCTAAAATTTACAGCCAATATGTTGGTGAATATGAAGGTGTTAAAATTCATATTAAAGAAGGCAAATTGATGTATTCAGGTAATAATATTGAATTAATACCTGAATCAAAGACTAAATTTTTCCGAGCAGATAATAATAATAGAACTATTGAGTTTGTTAAAAATAAAGAAGGAAAAACCAAACAAATTATTATTACTACGGCAGGTGTAAAAAAAATAAAACTAAAATCGAAATGTTAATGAGATTTTTTTAGCAATGAAAAATCTAATGCAATTATTACATTTAATTTAGAAGTTAAAAGCTTTATGAAGCGCATAATTCGCCCTTATCAGCTTGGCAACAGCTACAATTACAGAGCGTTTTCCCTGATGAAAAGATGTCTATTAGTAATAGTTATCTAGTCTAATAAAAACCTCTATGTAAATGACATTGCGAATCTAAGGGTAAAGCAAGAGGGTAACACGCTACGCGATGTTACAGTTTCATAACCCTTTGGATTAATGCTGTTTATATGTTTTAAAACAATCTATAAAGAAACATTTTTCATGGAAAAATGTGCTGAACCCAATAAACTTAGGGAATTTTTCCATTAAAAAGTCAGTTTCTCATTTAATATGATTTGTTTTAATGTATTTTAAGTTTTACAAGTTTTTAAAAAATAGCAACTAATCAATTTTTTAATAAAAAATGCTCTCAGCCTAGTAAAATCAATGAATTTTTTACTAAAAAATGAAAATTTGATAGGTTTTGATGCGTTTTGAGGTTTAGCTAACGCACTCGCTTTTTAAGCTCGCTTGTTTCATTTTTAAAGTGATGGATTCTCCTAACTTAAAGAAGAATTAGCACAAAAGACATCTATGATGACAGCCTCTGAATCCATCACTTTAAAAACGGATTCTCTTTATGAAATAAATAACTTTTTAACTCTGTGACCAAGGGGAGCAGACAAGAATGTGTCCACAGACACACATCTTGTACTTAACTCCATGGCTTATTTTTTAATAAACTTTAAATACGTTTTTCCAAAAGAATCATATCTTGACTTACTTTTCTCTCTATCACTTTCGCATAGATCTGAGTGGTTGTAATTTTAGAATGCCCTAATAGTTTAGAAACAGTTTCTATGGGGACGCCATTACTTAAAGTTATTGTTGTTGCAAAAGTATGTCTAGCAATATGAAACGTTAGATTCTTTTTAATTTCACAGACATCTGCTATCTCTTTTAAATAAGAATTCAACTTCTGATTAGATATTGTTGGAAACAACGTATTCTTATTAATTGCGTTTGGATGCTCTTTATATTTTGCAATGATTTCTAACGCTCTTGACAATAATGGAATTTTAACTGGAATACTTGTTTTTTGTCTTTGAGAATATATCCATTGTTTTCTGTCGATACCAATACAGATATTATCATTTGTTAAACTCATTACATCACCATAGGATAGTCCCGTATAACAACTAAATACAAATAAATCTTTTATGAGTTGTAATCTAGGAATACTAAACTCTTTGTTTTCTATAGTTTGTAATTCTTCCAAGGTTAGAAATGTTCTTTCTTTTCTAATGTATTTAGCTTTAAACTTTATGAATGGGTCTTTATCTATCCATTCCATCTTATAAGCTAGATTAATCAGTTTACGTAAACGTTCAATATGTTTCATTACTGTATTATTACTCATTGACTTTTGATGCCGTAAAAAACGTTCAAAATCAATAATGAATTTATAACTCAATTCAGATAAGAAAATATCAGTTGTTTTATGTTTTTGCTTTAGAAAGAGAAAAATATATTTATGAGTAGTGAAATAATTCTTTTGAGTTCCCCAACGTAATGTAGATTTCATATGCTGATTATGATAGTCAATAATATCAGCTAAAGAATGATGTTTTTCATTAGTTCCTAAAAACATTGCTTTTATCTTATTGGAACTAACCAATTTATTCTCAGTCTTTAATTTTTGATAAGATTCAAAGAGTTTTGAATGAATTTGTTCTAAAAAATTATTAATTAGTCTGGTTTCATTACTTAAACCTTTTAGTCTATTTTTACTAGCATCCCAATTAGAAACAAGGATTTTTCTTTTTAAAGACAGCTCAGCTCTTTTACCATTAACTGTAATTCGAGCATAGAGTGGTGCTTTTCCATTTTTGGTATTAGCAAGCTTTAGCCAAAATAGAATACTGAAAGTGTGTGCATTTTTCATACGTTTTTTGTTTTAAAAATTGAACATCAAAAACGAAAGTCAAAATCAAATCATTCGGTTACCTTTTTAATACAATTTGGTTACAGGTAACCGAATAGGTAACTTTTTTAAACAAATCAATTCAATTAAAATGACAGCCCTAAAACCACAAAAACTTGATAATCATACGATTATCAAGTTTTTGTTACTATTTGATTTATTAAAAAGTCGGGGTGGCAGGATTCGAACCTGCGACCTCCTCGTCCCAAACGAGGCGCGATGACCGGGCTACGCTACACCCCGAATTATTTCGGACTGCAAATGTATAAAAAATACTCAATTTGCAAACAAAAAAATGAAAAAAATAAATCAATAGTAAGATAATTATTGTTTATCGTCTAATAATCAAAATAAATGTCAAAAAAATGTAATAGAAATAAAAAAAAATTACATTTGTAACTTCAAAATTTTAGACAATGGCAGAAAAAATTAAATGTTTGATTATTGGTTCAGGACCAGCAGGGTATACTGCAGCAATTTATGCAGCTAGAGCTGATATGAAACCAGTTATGTATACAGGAATGCAAATGGGTGGGCAGTTAACAACAACTACTGAGGTTGATAACTATCCTGGGTATCCTAATGGAACTGATGGAACTGCAATGATGAACGATTTACAAAAACAAGCTGAACGTTTTGGAACAGAAGTTCGTTTTGGTATGGTTACTAAAGTTGATTTAAGTACTGAAGTAGGAGGTATCCATAAAGTTATTGTTGATGAGTCTATAGAGATTGAAGCAGAAACTGTAATTATTTCTACTGGAGCAACGGCTAAATATTTAGGATTAGAAAGTGAGCAACGTTTAATTGGTGGTGGAGTTTCGGCTTGTGCTACTTGTGATGGATTCTTTTATAAAGGACAAGATGTTATTGTTGTTGGAGCTGGAGATACTGCTGCTGAAGAGGCTACGTATTTAGCTAATATTTGTAATAAGGTTACCATGTTGGTTAGAAAAGATCATATGAGGGCTTCAAAAGCAATGCAACATCGTGTAAATAAAACTGAAAATATTGAAGTGTTATTTAATACTGAGTTAGATGAGGTTTTAGGAGAGAATGTAGTCGAAGGAGTTCGTGTAGTAAATAATCAATCAGGTGATAAAAAAGAGATCGCTGTTACTGGTGCTTTTATAGCAATTGGACATAAGCCAAATTCAGATTTATTTAAAGGTGTTTTAGATATGGATGAGGTTGGGTATTTAATTACCAAAGGAAAATCTACTAAAACAAATTTACCGGGTGTTTTTGCAGCAGGTGATATACAAGATAAAGAATATCGTCAAGCAGTTACTGCTGCAGGTACAGGTTGTATGGCTGCCTTAGATGCAGAGCGTTATTTAGGAGCTTTAGAATAGGTTTCTACTAATAATAAAATACAAAAAAGCTTACCAAACGGTAAGCTTTTTTATTCTTAATAATTTTGTTGCGCTAATGACTTTGTGATAGACGATTTCACATCGCCAGTATGCTTGGTAGTTTTACTTTCAATGAGCATAATTAAACATTCTTCTTTTGATGACACTCTGTGATTTATCCCTTTTTTAACCACATAAATATCACCTTTATTCATGGTAAAGCTAGGTTCATTTTCAATTTCCATAAGTAATGAGCCTTCTATAATATGGAACAACTCATCTTCATGCTCATGATTATGCCAAGGAATATCTTCTCCTTTAATTTTAGCTAGCTTTACATATTGGTCGTTAACCTCAGTAATTATTTTAGGAGAAAAATAATTTTCTATAGACTTGAACTCCTTTTTTATATTCATGATTGAGAGCTTTTATATTGGTTAGTACATGTTATAATGTTTTATTAATAAAATATCATTATAATCTAATAAAACGATTTGTAAACTTATTCTTTTGCACCATGACTTTTTGCAATTTCTATCCAATGTTCAGAAATCCCTTTTGTATCTGCTCCTAATCCTTTAGATAAATGTAATGCAACTGCAATAATTATAACAGAAGCTTCATGAAGCTCTTCTAATGTTTGTATATGACCAAATTTCTCTTGAGCTTTTGATAGTAATAAATCATTATGTTTTTGAGCAAAAGTAATTGCATTATTAGTTTCGTTAGCTATAGATGGTATCATCAAACAATCTAGCCATTCTGTACCAATCCTTTTTGCCAATTGTTGATGAGATTCATTTCCGATTATTCTCCAAAGGGCTAATGTTTTTGTGTCTCCAGATGCAGCTAATCCTGAATCTAAAAGTAATTCAAAACCAATATCTGCTATGTTTTGCATTACAATTAAGTATTCATCTAAAGCTTTTTCAAACTCGTCTGCTTCTTGCCCCTTTAAATATTCTCCAACACTAAGTTTTGGCAAGTCTAAAACTTCAGAGCAGTCATTTAAACAAGGGAATTGATTACCTTCATAAATATAATGTGCTTTGTTAAATTGTACCTGTCTGCCTAATGGGTATAAACGACAGGCTAACGGGCGGCCTTTATGAACACTACAACCAGAACTGTCTATATATAAACTACATGCTTTTTGCCCTTTTTTATCTTGTTTTCCATTAAAACGTAACTGGATTCCTCCAAAATCAGAATATAAATCACGAAATTCTCTTGGTGATATTTGTTTTTCTTTACTAAAACGAAACAATTCCCATGGATTTAGCATTACATCTTTACCAAAACAACATGTTCCTGATCGTGAACATGTAAGTGGTAATATACTTTCTTTACTGAGCTCTGTTATTTGCATTATTATTTATTAACTCTAATTAATAGTTGCAATATATATCTAACTTTATAATTATGTATTCTGTTTTATGATAAATTAGTATCTCTATTAATAAAACAAAAAAAGACCGCCAAAATTTAATTTGACGATCTTTTAAACAAACAACTAAATTCTAAAACCTATAAAGTTTATAGAAGATTTTTAACACTTCGATTTCTCTCAGTGTAATATATTTACTAGAAGCAGTATTTATTTTCTGCTTTTAATTTTTCTGCAATTGTATTACGTAACTCAACTACGTTAGGGTAGTTTGCGTATTTTGTAAAACGCTTAAGTCCCATTAACATCATACGTTGCTCATCACCTTCAGCGAAAGAAATAATTCCTTCTCTACCATTTTTGGTAATAATTTCAACAGCGTTGTATAAATATAACTTTGCCATAGCAATCTGTTCTTTTTGAGAATCTTCACCAAAACGCTTTGCGTTCTTTTCAGTTCTTAAAATAGCAGATTCTGCCATATATGTTTCAATTAATATGTTAGATGCAGCCGTTAATAACTGTTGGTGTTGCTCTAATTCTGTTCCGAATTTTTGGATAGCACCACCAGCAACCATTAAAAATACTTTTTTAAGTTTTGCTATTATTTCTTTTTCTTCGGCAAATAACTCAGAGTAATCAGGCGTATCAAAAGATGGAATACCTAATAATTCATTTCCTACAGCTGTAGCTGGTCCTAATAAATCAACATGACCTTTCATTGCTTTCTTTACTAACATACCTACAGATAATAATCTGTTAATTTCGTTAGTTCCTTCGTAAATACGAGCAATACGAGCATCTCTCCAAGCTGACTCCATTGGAGTTTCTTCTGAGAATCCCATTCCTCCAAAAATTTGAATTCCTTCATCAGCACAAGCTTGTACATCTTCAGAAACAGCAACTTTTAAGATAGAACATTCGATCGCATATTCTTCAACACCTTTTAACTCAGCATCTTGATGAGAACTTCCTTCCGATTCACGAATTGCAATTCTGTCCTCAATATTTTTAGCAGCTCTATATGATGCAGATTCACCTACATATGCATTAGCAGCCATTTCAGCTAATTTCATTTTAATAGCTCCAAATTCTGCAATAGGGGTTTTAAATTGTTTACGCTCATTAGCATATTTTACAGCTTCTGTAATAACTCTTCTTTGAGAATCTAAACATGCACCTGCTAATTTAATACGACCTACGTTTAATGCATTCATAGCGATTTTAAATCCACCACCACGAATCGATAACATGTTTTCTACTGGTACTAAAGTATCACTAAAAAATACTTGACGTGTAGAAGATGCACGAATACCTAATTTGTGTTCTTCTTCACCTAAAGTTACTCCGTTAGGATTAGCTTTATCATATTCTAAAATGAATCCAGTAATATTTTTATCATCGCCAATACGAGCAAAAACGATAAAGATTTCAGCAAAACCTGCATTCGAAATCCACATTTTTTGACCGTTAATTTTATAATGCTTTCCGTCTTCAGTTAACTCAGCAGTAGTTTTACCAGAATTTGCATCCGATCCAGCTCCTGGTTCTGTTAAACAGTAAGCTCCAAAACGTTCACCCATGGCTAAAGCAGGAACGAATTTTTGTTTTTGTTCTTCGGTACCGTATAAAGTAATAGGCATAGTACCAATACCTGTGTGTGCACCAAAAGCAGTACTAAAAGAACCTGTTCCACTTGAAATATAATCACAAGTTAACATGGTAGAAACGAATCCCATTCCTAATCCACCATAAGCTTCAGGAACTGAAACACCTAAAAACCCTAATTCACCAGCTTTACGCATAACTTCTTCAGTTAAAGCATAATCTTTAGCTTCGAAACGATTTTTATGAGGAATGATTTCACGGTCGTTAAATTCTTTAACCGCTTCTTTCATCATATTTTGCTCTTCAGAAAAATCTTCTGGAGTAAAAACGTCTTCACACTTTGTTTCTTTTACAAGGAATTGACCTCCTCTTAATAAATCTGCCATTTTGTTATTTTTTGTTGTTAGTTTAAGAATTCGAAAATACCTGCAGCACCTTGACCTGTACCTACACACATAGTTACCATACCGTATTTTCCTTGCATATTACGCTTACGCATTTCGTCGAATAACTGAACTGATAATTTAGCTCCAGTACATCCTAGCGGGTGTCCTAATGCAATTGCTCCACCATTTACGTTAATGATATCTGCATCTAATCCTAATTCTCTAATTACAGCTAATGATTGAGAAGCGAATGCTTCGTTCAATTCAATTAAGCTAATATCTTCTTGTTTTAATCCTGCTTGTTTTAATGCTTTTGGAATAGCAGCTACAGGTCCGATTCCCATAATTCTAGGAGGAACACCAGCAGCAGCATAACTTACCATACGAGCAATTGGTTTAATGTTTAATTCTTTAACCATATCCTCACTCATTACCATTAAAAATGCAGCACCATCACTTGTTTGAGATGAGTTACCCGCAGTAACACTACCACCTGCAGCAAATACTGGTTTTAAACGTTGTAAACCTGCAATGTTAGATCCTTTACGAGGTCCTTCATCTTTTGTTACTGTGTATTCTCTTGTTGCGCGTTTTCCGTTAGCATCCACATACGTTTCTTCAACTTTAATTGGTACTATTTGATCTTGAAAACGATTTTCTTCTAAAGCTTTTAAAGCTTTTAAATGCGATTGTAAAGCAAATTCATCTTGATCTTCACGAGAAATGTTGTATTTCTGAGCAACCTCTTCAGCAGTATTTCCCATTCCCCAGTAATAATCTGCATGACCAGCAGCAACTGTATCGTAGTTTAATTCTGGTTTAAAGCCTGTCATTGGTACAGAACTCATACTTTCAGCCCCACCTGCAATAATACATTCAGCCATTCCTGATTGAATTTTAGCAACTGCCATACTTAAAGTTTCGATTCCTGAAGAACAAAAACGATTTACAGTTACACCAGGTACGTCTTCTGTTTTTAATCCCATTAAAGAGATTAGACGTGCCATATTTAATCCTTGAGATCCTTCTGGCATTGCATTACCAACGATTACATCATCAATACGACTTTTATCAAACTCTGGTAACTGCTCCATCATGTATGCGATAGTTTCTGCAGCTAACTCATCAGCTCTTTTAAATCTGAACGCACCTCTTTTAGACTTTGCTACGGCAGTTCTATATCCTTTTACTATATATGCTGTTTTCATCTTCTTAGTTTCTTAATGGTTTACCAGTTTTTAACATGTGCTGAATACGCTCTAACGTTTTACGTTCTGTAGCTAAGCTTAAGAATGCTTCACGTTCAAGGTTTAATAAATACTGTTCAGAAACTTTTGTTGGTTCTGATAAATCTCCACCAGCCATTACATAGGCTAATTTGTTTGCGATTTTCTGATCGTGTTCAGAAATAAATCTACTTGCATGCATAGAATCGGTTGCTACCATAAATGCACCTAAAGCTTGTTTACCAAGAACTAATACATCGTCTTTACGAGTAGCAGGTTGTGTGTAACCAGCTTCTGCCATTAACAATGCGTGTTTCTTAGCTTCAGCAATTTGACGCTCTCTGTTAACAACAACTACATCTTTACCTTTTTCTAATAAACCTAAATCAAAAGCTTCGTAAGCAGAAGTACCAACTTTAGCCATACCAATAGTTAAGAAGTATTCTTGCAATACGTTTAATTGAACATCTCCTTTACGGAAAGTATCAGAAGCACGTAATGCCATTTCTTTAGAACCACCTCCACCAGGGATAACTCCAACTCCAAATTCTACTAATCCCATATAAGTTTCAGCAGCAGCAACAACTTTATCTGAGTGTAATGATAATTCACATCCACCACCTAAAGCCATTCCATGAGGAGCAGCAACAGTTGGAATTGCTGAGTAACGCATACGCATCATTGTATCTTGGAAATACTTGATAGCCATGTTTAATTCGTCATATTCCTGCTCTACAGCCATCATAAAAATCATTCCGATATTAGCACCAACCGAGAAGTTTGCTCCTTGGTTACCAATTACTAATCCTTGGAAATCTTTTTCAGCTAAATCAACTGCTTTATTTAATCCAGCTAAAACATCTCCACCAATAGTGTTCATTTTAGATTGGAATTCACAGTTTAAGATTCCATCACCTAAATCTTCAATAACAACTCCTGAGTTTTTAAATACTTCGGTAGTTTTACGAATATTATCTAAGATGATAAATGAATCTTGACCTGGTTTTTTAGTTTGAGCTTTATCTTGAACATCATAATAGTATGTTGCTCCGTCTTTTACAGAATAGAAAGATGTAGATCCTTTTGCTAGCATTTCAGTAACCCAAGCAGCTGGTTCTTTTCCTTCAGCTTTTATTAATTCGATACCTTTTTCTACACCTACAGCATCCCAAATTTCGAAAGGGCCATTTTCCCATCCGAAACCAGCTTTCATGGCATCGTCAATTTTGTATAAATCGTCAGAAATTTCTGGAATTCTATTTTGAACATACGCAAACATTGCTGCGAAGTTTTTACGGTAGAATTCTCCCGCTTTATCTTTTCCACCAACTAATACTTTAAAACGATCAATTGGTTTGTCAATAGTTTTTGTTAATTCTAATGTAGCAAACTTAGCACGTTTCTTAGTACGATATTCCATCGTATCTAAATCTAACGACAAGATTTCTTTCTTTCCTTCAGCGTTAACCGATTTCTTGTAGAATCCTTGCTTTGTTTTACTACCTAACCATTTGTTTTCCATCATGGTATTGATGAAATCTGGTAATTTGAATAAATCGTGTGCTTCGTCGTTAGGACAGTTTTCATAAATACCGTTAGCAACGTGTACTAAAGTATCTAATCCTACAACATCAACAGTTCTAAAAGTAGCTGATTTTGGACGTCCGATTACTGGGCCAGTTAATTTATCAACTTCTTCAATAGTTAATCCTAATTCTTTTACTTGGTGAAATAATGATTGAATTCCGAAAATTCCAATTCTATTTCCAATAAAAGCAGGAGTGTCTTTAGCTAATACTGAAGTTTTTCCTAAGAATTTAGAACCGTAATCCATTAAGAAGTCAGTTACTTCTTGCTTACAGTTTGGTCCAGGAACAACTTCAAATAATTTTAAGTAACGAGGAGGGTTAAAAAAGTGAGTTACCGCAAAGTGCTTTTGGAAATCTTCACTTCTTCCTTCGTTCATAAATTTGATAGGAATACCAGAAGTGTTAGAAGAAATAATAGTACCAGGAGTACGGTATTTCTCTAATTTCTCAAAAACGATTTTTTTAATATCTAATCGTTCTACAACAACTTCCATAATCCAATCTACATCGGCTACCTTAGCAATATCATCTTCTAGGTTACCTGTAGTAATTCTATTAGCGAATTCCTTTTTGTAGATAGGTGACGGTTTCGATTTTAAAGAAGCAGTAAGTGCATCATTAACCAAACGATTACGAACAGCTTTGTCTTCTAACGTTAATCCTTTTGCTTTTTCTTTGTCGTTTAATTCTCTTGGAACGATGTCCAAAAGTAAAACTTCAACGCCAATGTTAGCAAAATGACATGCAATACCAGATCCCATAATACCAGAACCAATAATTGCTACTTTTTTAATTCTTCTTGTCATTTGTTTGTTGATTTGTTTTATACAGCTTCTTTGTTGATATCATCATCGTATACCAACTTATCTGCAATAAGTTTGTTTATTGTTGTGGTTACTTTAAAGAAGGTTTCTAATTCTTCTTCAGTAATATAATTTCTTACTTTATCATTAAACTGATATACATGACCTTTCGATACTTCACGCATCTCTTTACCGTAATCAGTTAATTTTATAATAACACTTCTACCATCATTAGGGTTTTTCTCTCTACATATTACACCTTTATCTTCCATTGTTTTTAATAAACGAGAAAGACTTGTTGGTTCCATTCCCATTAAAGGACCTAAAGCGGTTGAAGGAGTTCCATTTTCAAAATCGATATTCAATAATACAAATGCGGTTGCCATAGTACTATCATGCTTTGCAGCTTGTTCGTTGTACATTTTAGCAACAGCCTGCCAAGTGGCTCTTAATTGATGATCTATTGATTTGTTTTTATCCATCTGATGCCAAAGATATAAAAATTTATTATGCACGCATAGTATTTTGCAAAAAAGTTATGCATGCATAGTAAATTTAACTTAAAATTAAACTGTAACGTTTAGAATGAAGTGTGTACTAATAAATATAAAAATATGTAAGTTTGTCATTGCTGATTTTTGACAAACGGCGATTAATCAACTATAAAATCTATGAATAATTTATTAGAAATTAATAATGTAGTTAAGCGTTACGGCGATTATACTGCATTAAATAATGTTTCGATGCATATACCAAAAGGAAGTGTTTTTGGTTTGTTAGGTCCTAACGGTGCAGGAAAAACTTCACTTATTAGAATAATCAATCAAATTACAATGCCTGATGCAGGTGAGATAATTTTAGATGGAGAAAAATTAGCACCACATCATATAGAGCATATTGGTTATTTACCTGAAGAGCGTGGTTTGTATAAATCGATGAAGGTAGGTGAGCAAGCTTTATACTTAGCGCAGTTAAAAGGTTTAAGTAAGTCTGAGGCTAAAAAAAGATTAAAATATTGGTTTGATAAATTTGACATAGGTGCTTGGTGGGGAAAGAAAATTGAAGAGCTTTCTAAAGGAATGGCACAAAAAGTACAGTTTATAGTTACTGTTTTACACCAGCCTAAGTTATTGATTTTTGATGAACCATTTTCTGGTTTTGATCCAATTAATGCTCAATTAATAGCAAAAGAGATTCTACAGTTAAGAGACGAAGGAGCAACAATTATTTTTTCTACACATCGTATGGAGTCTGTTGAGGAGATGTGTGACTACATCGCTTTAATTGATAAATCTAATAAAATACTAGATGGTAAATTAGATGATATTAAAAAAGAGTTTAGAACAAATACTTTTCAAGTTGGTTTAAATACTTCTAATGGAAAAGAGGTTGAAGCAAAGTTAAAAGAGAACTTTAAAGTATTACCGGCAGATTTTAGATTATTAAATGACGGATTAAAGTTAAACGTAAAATTAACAGAAGGTAATACAGCAAATGATTTATTATCATTTTTAACTAGTCAAGGGCAAGTACAACATTTTGTAGAATTAATACCAAGTGCTAACGATATTTTTATCCAGGCAGTAAATAAAAACAGTTAAGCGATGAGCAGATTAAAATTAATTATAGAACGCGAGTTTATTGCTAAGGTTAGAAATAAATCGTTTATAGTAATGACTTTTTTAAGTCCACTATTAATGATTGGTATGGGAGCACTGGTTTTTTTCTTAATGAAAAAGAACGATGAAAAGGTTAAGAAAATAGTATATGTTGATGAATCTGGAATGTTTTCTAAAGACGTTTTTAAAGATTCAAAAACGGTAAAGTATGAAGATTTTACGGCCTTAGGTATTGAGGACTCTAAAAAGAAAGTAGAAGAAGGAGATTATTACGGAGCTTTATTTATTCCTAAAAAAGATAGTTTAGAAGTATTAGCAAACTCAATTGAATTTTTCTCAAAAGATTCTCCAAGCTTATCAGTTATGGGAAGTTTAGAAAACAAAATTGAGAAAAAACTACGAAATGAAAAACTAACAAAATTCGGAATTGATTTAGCACATATTAAAGCATCAAAAATATCTTCTGATATTAAAATGTATAATTTCTCAGGAGAAAAAACTTCAAAACTAATTAATGCTTTAAAAATAGGAATAGGATTATTAGCAGGATATTTGTTAATGATGTTTGTAATGATTTATGGGAATTCTGTGATGAGAAGTGTTATTGAAGAGAAAACCAGTAGAATTATTGAAGTAATTGTTTCGTCAGTAAAACCTTTCCAATTAATGTTAGGTAAGATTATTGGTAATGCATCTGCAGGATTATTACAATTCTTTATTTGGGGAATTTTATTCTTTATTTTTAGCTTAATTGCTTCATCAGTATTTGGAATAGATATGATGGAGATGCAATCAGCAAAAGTATCTCCAGAACAAATGGAAGCAATGCAACAAGCAGCAGGAAGTAAAGGTGAAATGATTTTACAAGAAATCTTCAGATTACCATTGTTAAAAATGTTCTTACTGTTTATATTTTACTTCTTAGGAGGTTATATGTTGTACAGTTCACTATTTGCCGCAGTTGGTGCTGCAGTTGACAATGAAACCGATACACAGCAATTTATGCTTCCGGTTATGTTACCATTAATTTTGGGAGTATATGTTGGTTTTGCAACAGTAATTAACGACCCTCACGGACCAGTATCTGTAATCTTTTCATATATACCATTTACGTCGCCTATAGTAATGCTAATGCGTATTCCTTTTGGAGTAGCTTGGTGGGAAATAGCAATTTCTATGCTATTGTTAGTAGCTACATTTGTTGTAATTGTATGGTTGGCAGCGAAGATTTATAGAGTAGGTATTTTAATGTATGGTAAAAAACCAACCTATAAAGATTTATGGAAATGGATTCGTTATAACGGATAAAACCAAAATTTTAAAGAGCAGTTATCGTAAAAAGATAGCTGCTTTTTTTTAGTAAAACTATATATTTACCATAAATATATTTTTGTGAAAGAACTTAATAAAATACTTGATTATACATTTCAATTTAATAAAGATATTGGTATAAGTGTTAAAGCTATTTTGGTTTTAATCATTGTATTGATTCTTGCTTCCGTTTTATTGAATCTTTTTAAAAGATTAGTGGTGAAACGATTAGAAAAAGAAGATAAGAATAAGTTTGATACGGTGTTTTCTTTTTCTAGATGGTTAATCTATATCGTTATATTCTTAACAACATTAAATTCTTCAGGGGTTAATGTAACGGCAATATTTGCAGCATCCGCAGCTTTACTTATTGGTGTTGGTTTAGCATTGCAAACATTTTTTCAAGATATAATATCTGGTATTTTTATTATTGTTGATCAGAGTGTTCATGTAGGAGATATTATTGAACTTGATGGAAAAGTAGGTAGGGTAGAAGAAATAAAGTTACGAACTACTCGTGCAGTAACGATAGATAATAAAGTACTGGTAATACCAAATCATAAATATTTATCTAATAGTTTATATAATTGGACCCAAAATGGAACTACAACTCGCGAAAGTGTTAGTGTGGGAGTTGCTTATGGTAGTGATGTGCAATTGGTTAAAAATCTATTACTAAAAGCAGCGAATGAACATCCGAAAGTTTTTCAACATCCTGCGCCTTTAGTAATTTTTGAAAACTTTGGAGATTCTGCTTTAGAGTTCAAGTTAATTTTTACTTTAAATGATAGCTTTCAAGCATTAATTCCACAAAGTGAAATTAGATTTAAAATAGACGAACTGTTTAGAGAACACAATATTTCAATACCATTTCCACAAAGAGATATTCATATTATTAAAGAATAAATTTGGATGGAACGGTTATTGTTTATCTTTAGAAAATAAATTTAGAAAAGAATGTCAAAAATATTAATTATAGAAGACGAAGCGGCAATCCGTAGAGTTTTAAAAAAGATTATTTCAGAAGAAAATAGTTCTTATGAAGTTGAAGAGGCTGAAGATGGATTGGCAGGAATTGAGATGATAAAAGATAAAGATTACGATTTAGTGCTTTGTGATATTAAAATGCCAAAAATGGATGGTGTTGAGGTATTAGAAAAAGCGAAGAAAATAAAACCTGAAACTCCAATGGTGATGATTTCTGGTCACGGAGATTTAGATACCGCTGTAAATACTATGCGTTTAGGTGCGTTTGATTATATTTCAAAACCGCCAGATTTGAATCGTTTATTAAACACTGTTCGTAATGCCTTAGATCGTAAAGAACTAGTTGTAGAAAACAAGCGTTTAAAAAAGAAGGTAAGTAAGAACTATGAGATGATTGGTGAGAGTGATGCGATTACCCACATTAAAGAAATCATTGAAAAAGTTGCAGCAACAGATGCTCGTGTTTTAATTACTGGTCCAAACGGAACAGGAAAAGAACTAGTAGCCCATTGGTTACATGAAAAATCTGAAAGAGCGAAAGCTTCTATGATTGAAGTAAACTGTGCAGCGATTCCTTCTGAGTTGATAGAAAGTGAATTATTTGGTCACGTAAAAGGTTCGTTTACTGGAGCAAATAAAGATCGTGCGGGTAAGTTTGAAGCGGCGAATGGTGGAACTATTTTCTTGGATGAAATAGGAGATATGAGTTTGTCTGCTCAGGCAAAAGTGTTACGTGCATTACAAGAAAATCGTATTCAACGAGTAGGATCTGATAAAGATATTAAAGTAAATGTTCGTGTAGTTGCGGCTACGAATAAAGATTTAAAAAAGGAAATAGATGAAGGTCGTTTTCGTGAAGATTTATACCATCGTTTAGCGGTAATTTTAATTAAAGTTCCTGCATTGAATGATAGACGAGAAGATATTCCGTTATTAGTAGATTTCTTTGCTGATAAAATTTCTAAAGAACAAGGAATGCCTAAAAAAGAATTTTCGGATAAGGCAATTAAATTACTACAAGAGTATGATTGGACAGGGAATATTCGTGAATTACGTAATGTTGTGGAACGATTAATTATTTTAGGAGAAAAAGAAGTTTCAGAAAATGATGTAAAGTTATTTGCAAGTAAGTAAATATAAGACTTGATAAAAAGAAAAGGTGATCAGAAATGATAGTCATGGTCGGAAGAAAAAATCTTCCGACTTTTTTATTTTCCGTCGGTTATAATTTTGGCTTTAATTATTTGA
>CANNGJ010000034.1 GCA_947504185.1 uncultured Tenacibaculum sp.
TTCATTATGATGATTAAACAAAACCAATTAGAGAAAATTTGATTTTAGCTTTTCAATTTTTTCTTTAGACATATCTAATTTATAATAACTTTTACCAAATGTACTTTTAATATAAGATAACTCGTTTAAGAGATAGCTAAATTCATTTTTTACTTCATATAACTCATTTCTATTTTTTTCTAATTCTTTTGAATAGGAATCCAACAATTTTTCAGTTTCTGTTTTAGAAGCTTCAATTTCTTCCCAGGTTCTTTCAATATATATAGGTTCTTCTTTTTCTACTTCTTTAAATAAGGATTCCAACATCTCACGAGTAGGTATCAATTGCGTTTTCTCAATATTCCTTAAAATATCTGTTACCGCTTTTGTTCTTTTACTTAAAGCTCTTGTATATGATAAAATAGGATTATGCATTGTATCATAAGGAGACAATCCTGTATCCTCAAAAAAAGCAATCATATAATCTAATGTTTCAGAGTAACTTGGGCTTGTATTTTTAGAATATTCTTTAAACTTTTCAATAACCTTTTTCTTTAACCGAATTGTATTAAAATCATCCATATTTTATTGAATTGTTACAATGAATCCTTGATTTTACTAGGCTCATTTTTGTTTTTGCACCAAATTACAAAAAAATAAAATTCTGAAAACAGATGTATTTAATTGATTTTCAGTCAAATATGAGAAAAGTAACATCGCGCAGCGTGTTACCCTCTTGCTATTCCCTCATTAGTTTTAAAAAATATAATACTAAAGCTAATTAAAGTTAACGCATATCCAAAAACTAGCCTAAATGGCGTAGGGATTATATGCCATAAAATAAGGTTAGCTATTAATAGAATGACTATTCCTATCTTTCCTTTTTCTAAATAGTTCAAACTTAAAATTAATAACCCAAGGTTAAAAACTTTAGAACTTGGTCCTATTGTTATAAAAGGTTTCCATATTGAAGGGACTTGTGAGATATGTTTAGTAAATTCAACACGCATTTCTTCATTAGGAAAACTCCACCAAATAAAATCTAATACGCACATACCAATGATACCAACAATTCCAATTAATGTCAATGGTATGCCTATATAACTAAATATTTTTTTAGGAAAAGACACGATTTGCGGAATAAGTAAAACGACCCCAAATAATAAAAACCAATGAGCAAAATCAATAGGTTCTTGGTTATATACAAAATCATTGCCTTTAGTTAATATAATTTGCCCCGTTAAAAAGAAACTAATTCCAATCAAAAATAAGATTCTATATGTCATGTTAGTTTTATTTTAATGCTCAATTACGACGTGTTTTATTCAAGGATGATATTTATTTTAAAGTGTACATTTTAAAATAAATTAGCCCCGAAACTATTAGTATTAGTAAATAGGTTTGAACTAGTAATTAATTCTATACGTTGTAAGAGCAGTTTTTCTATAGTTCATCAAGTATTGCAGGTATCAATTCTTGGAAAAATACATTGTTAAAATGCCTACCACTACAATTCGTTACAATGCTAATTGAAATGTTTTTTTTAGTGTTATAAAAAACCATAGATTGATATTTTAATGTACTTCCAAAATGTCCGATATATTCTTGTCCATTGTATGTTAGTTTCATAATTCCGTTACCGCTTTCCGAAATTATTCCATTTCCAATCGGTAGGATCATAGGATCCATTGCTATCCATTCTTCCATTTTCGATATTGTGCTTGATTTTAAGATTGATTTATCTTTAAATAATTTAGTTAAAAATTTATCGAGTGTTTTTGTGTTGGTGTAAGCACCACCATCAAAGCCATAATACTCTCTCCAATCCGAAACGTCTGGACTTGCCTGTTCTGTTTGCCCGAAAAAAGCCTGTAAACCATTTTCGTCAATTCCTATTTTTATGTCAGAAAGATTGTTGGCACTATAAAAATTATTGAAAGCAACTTTATAGGATTCTCCTGTAATAGCTTCTACAATTTTTTGAAGAAAAAGATAATTGGTGTTGCTGTATGAAAAAGTATCGCTATTTTCTGTTGTGTCATTTACAAGCAAAATTTTTTTTTCAAAATTTTTTGGTGCACTACTATTCATTACACTTGCAATCCAATCAGGATTTTTGGTATAGTCAGATAAGCCACTTGTATGGTTTAATAGATTTTTAATAGTCAAGTTTTCAATTCCTATTATTGGTTGAGTGAGATTTACATAATCTGTAACTTTATCATCTATTTTAAGTTTTTCGTCCTCTATAAGTTTAAAAATTAATACAGCAGAAAGAAATTTGGTGGTACTTCCAATTCCGTAAACACTTTGTTTTTCAACATCTTTGTGATTGTAGTTAAAATTTATAACATCTTGTTCAGTAGTAATTGTAAGTTCCAATGACGGGATATTTTTATTTTTAGCAATTTTGATAACTTTTTTTTTAATTTTATTTGAAAGATTAAAAGGTTCTATTGTTTCTTTTTCACAGGAAGTGACTAAAAATAGTTGGCTTATTATTATCAGTAAATATGTGGTCATTTTATTCATTTTTTAAAATTGCTTTCAATATTTTATTTGCTCGATGATACTTTTTCAATTTCTTTATTTAATTTGAAATAAAATTCGGTGAATACTCGATCAATTACAATTTTTTTAATTCTTTTAAATCCTTTTTTTGAGATTTCTCCATCCATAGTCATTTGCAAATTCATCTCAATTCTCCAATCTGGGTTTACTTTCGAAAATGTCTAATTCCTTCGATCGAGTTTTCGGGCTTTTCTGCTCTTCCGTAAGCATAACATATTATTTCTATGATTTTTTTATAAGAATTTTCTAAATCCTAAAAAGTATTTATAGGTTTGTGATGTGTAAATTGTTGGAGGTCTTAAGGATAATCCTGTAACTAGATTCCAATCTTTTTTAAGTTTATACTCAAGACTGAAATTTAGAGGAATATGCTCATCCCAGAACGTTTCTTTAAGGTCATTATTCTGATACCATAAAGTGTATTTTATACCTAAATTTGCTTGAAAAAGAGCACTTAACTTACTGTATATTTTTGCTCTTACTCCCATAGTTAATGCAAGAGTTGGTGCATGAACTTTAATTTTTGCATTTGGATTCGATTGATGTGCTGTATAAATTCCTTCTAAGGCTTGTAAATTATATTGTAATCTTCCGCCAATTAAGTAGGTAAACCTTCCTTTACCAAATTCTTTACCTAATTCAGCATCTATCATAAAGCCTTTTATATAATCATGTTCATCTCTATCTAACAGGTCTTCATCCAATGCTTTGTATCTATGTTGTATATAACCAGCCCTTGCTTGTATGTAAGTCTGCGCTGTTGATTGACTTGATAAGGACAAAAAAAAGATTATTAAAAGAAAGCTTATTTTGTTTATTTTATATGTGGTTTGATATTTCATTTTTAGTTTTTAAACTCAGGGTTTGTTATCTTTTTTATAAATTATTCCATATATCTAAATATATTTTCCACTGTCCTTTTATTCTTTTCCAAACGATAACATATTTTCCACTCCAATTATTTTTACTTCCATCTTTTTTTACAGTAGTACCTTGGTAAACTCCATAATCGTAAGCCGTATTCTTAACAATGGTTATTTCGTGTTGCGTTATCTTATGATGTATTGTTTTTATGCCTTCAGGAAGCGTCCAGTATTTTAATATGGCGTGTTTTCCTTTTAATATTTTTCCTTTTTGCGGAAATATTTTAGCATCATCTGTATAAGATTCTCCAATCATTTTATAGTTGTTTGTGTTTACATATTCAGAAAATTTTTCAGTGTTTTTTAAAATTTGTTTGATGTGCTTTTCCTTACCTATGTAGGTTTGACCAAATGCTTGGTTATACAAAAGGATAAGAAAAAGAAGAGATAGTATTTGTTTCATTTTTATTATATAGTTATTTCTTAATACGTTTTTAGACAATTAATTAAGATTTGTGAGTATAACAATTGCTATTTTACAAGACTACTATTCAATACTATTTTTCTGATTTCATTTTCAAAATAATAAACAAGATTGGTGTCTTCATTATATATGTTTTCTAATACAATAACATTTATGTCTTTTTCTGGGATATAAAATTTAATAGATGTAAAGCCTAACCCTTTACCTGCATGACCTATAATTTTTATAGATTTATTATCATCAATTCTAACACCATAACCATAGCCAATTTCTTTATTACCAAAGGCACTGTGTTTTCCGATGATATTATAATTTGTCATAAGGTCGTAGGTTTCAGGTTTTAGTATTTTTCCGTTATGGAGTTTTGTGTCCCAAATGTTTAGGTCATTTACGTTTGAAATAATTCCTCCAGCAGGTATAAAGCTTTTCCACCATTCTTTGAATATTCCGAGTTCATTGAATTTTACTAACTCAAATTTTTCATCAGAAACTCTATACCCATTAAGTAATTGACTTTTTTTATATATTTCATAGCAATAAGTATTGGTCATTTTTAACTCTTTAAATAAAGCATTGGCAACATCAATATATTTTTTCTCTGTTACATTCTCTATTATTCTGCCCAACAAACCATAGGCAGGATTACTATACTTATAGTTTGTTCCTGGTTCAAAGATTAGTGGTTTGTCAATTCCTATTATTCCTGATGACATATTTAGCAATTGATGCACTGTTACAGTATTTACCCAAGTTTGTCCTAGGTCTGGTAAGTATTTTTTAATTGGACTTTTTAAGTCAATCTTTCCTTTTTCTACTTCTCTTAAAATTAAAACAGCAGTTATTTGTTTACTATTTGATTGAATTCTGAAGTTGTCTTTTATTGAAATAGGTGTTTTATTCTCAAAATTTGAATAACCATATACCTTTGAATACTTTGTTTTATCCTTTTGTTTTATAAGAATAACACCATTAAAACTTCTAAGACTTGTCGTTTGTATTAAACTATCAATTTTGATCGTGTAATCATTTATTAGTTTTCCATTATTGTTGTTTTTGTTCACATTGCTACAACTAAGAAGTATACCAAATAGTAGTTGTAAATAGATATGTTTCATGAAATTTGATTTTTATTATCAATTGCCTGTTGGGTTTGGTGTTAACTTCTTAATTTGTTTTATTAACAACTGTACTCTTTTTTAATTTTACGGTGTATATTTTACTTACTATTTTCCATATACCATCAATTTTGAGTAATTGTATATAGTCTGTAACTATTGCCCTTGCAGATTCCGTTTCTAATTTTGCACTTGCGGCAGTACTAGTTATATTTATATATACAATCTTACTTTTTACTGGTTTTGGAACGGAACGCTTTTTTGCTTTTCTAAAAACTTCTAAAGCGTTTGATTCTCTATATTTTCCAGTTTTTAAGGAAATACTTTTCATTATAGTCTTTTGATGAAAACCTTTTTTTATCACTTCAAAATCATCTACAAGGTCTCCATCTAGATAATAATATAATGTTTTTTCAATAAGGCTATAATCTGATTCTTGTGCAATAGCAGATATTGAAAAGGTAATCACGATTATTGAGGTAATTAGTATTTTTCTCATCCTTTTATTCTTTAGTTTTCATTTTTCTATAATATATCTTATTCACAACTTTCCATTCTCCTTCTATTTTAAGCAGGTTCATATAATCTATAAACATAAAAGTTGGGTATTCAATTTCCAATTTTGCATTCGCTACATTTCCAGAAACAGTAATGTTTGATATTCTTGTAATTCGATTACTTTTTGGTCCTGGTTTTATTACTCTTTTAAAAAAATCTAATGCATCTACTTCCTTATACTTTCCTTTAGAGATAAATTTCATAGTAGCATCTTTATGAAATGCTTTTTTAAGGGTTTCGAAATCGTTATTTGTTCCTCCGTCTAGATAATAAGAAACTGTTTTTTCTACAAGATTGTAATCAGAATCTTGAGCAAAATTTGTTGTTGAAATACTCATGCATATAAGTAAGGCTAAAATTATTTTTTTCATTGTTTTTATTTTTAATTAGTATTTGTTCTTAAGACCTTCAAAGATATTTAACGCGGTTTTTTTTATAATTTGATTGGCTTCAGGAAAACTTGAATTGGTAATAATTGAAATTCCAAAATTATATTTTGGATAGATAAGTAACCAGTTCTGGCTTCCATATAAACCACCATGATGTTCAATATGCACACCATCGTTATCGTCTAGTATTTCCCAGAAATAACCTATCCAAATGGTATCCGTATCTTTAAACAATTTGGTATGAGATTCTTTTATTATAGGGTTTTCTTTTTGTAATTGAAATTTAATATAATTCAATAAGTCTTTAGCATTTGATTTTATTCTACCTGCTGCTCCCCAAAGTTGTATAGGTTCTTTAAAATTTGGCATCAATTCTCCTTTATTGTTATAACCATTTGCCAATTGTTTTCGCATCTTTCGTGAAAGATTAACCATCGAATTTTTCATATCGGCAGGTTCAAAAAGTTGTTCTTCTAATAGTGCTTCAAAGGGTTTATTATAAACTATTTCTAAAATATATGCCAATATGTTTGGTGCAACGTTAGAGTATGAATATTCTTTTCCTGGCAGTTTTTTTACCTTAATTTTTTTTAAATCACTTAACAAAGAATCTTTTCGATATTTGGTAAGTAATTTTTGTGCTCTTTGATAACTATTTTTTGTGGAATTTGTGTAGAGTTCGCTTACTCCTTTTACATTTAAAGGCAAACCACTAGTATGAGTCAGTAGGTGTTGTATCGTTATAGCTGTTTCTTTAAAAGATAAATTGGAATATGATGCCCCTAAATATTTAGAAATTGGGTCAAATAACTTTATTTTGTTTTCAACTATCGCTTTTGCTACCAAATAACCTGTCATTGTTTTAGTTACAGAAGCAATTTCATATAGTGTTTTATTAGTAGGTGTATTATCTTTTCCTTTATCTAGTTCCCCAAAATGATTTATATGGCTAATTCCTTTAGAGTAAACGGCTATAGAAACGGCATTAAATCTATCATCTTTTAATAATAAGTGTGCACTTTCTTTTACTGATTGGGCAACTTTTTCTTTTTGAAGTAATTTAATAACTTTTTGAGCCACAGATGCTGATGCAGAAGGGTCTTGACCTGTAACCAATCTACCGTCGATTACTGAGTAATTGTCTCTTCTTTTGTTGGAGTAGGTAAAATTTCCTCCTTGTTTATTGATTTTTTTTTCGATAGAAAAAGGAAAGGTTTTATATTTTTCAGAGCTTATATTTTCAAATATATCAGGGTAACCACTTATTTCTTTTCCTTTATATAGATATTCACCATCTTTAGTTTTTAAATTTACAATCCCAGCAGTTCCATGGCAAACGGCAGAGATAACACCATTATTTTCTTCGTATACCTTAATTGCAATCTTTTGGATAGATTTGTTTTCTGGAACACCAAACATCGCAGCTCCTCCACCTACATAATATAGTGCCTTATAATTTGAAGCTTTAACTTTTTCTGGTGATAATGTGTTTTTCAATTTGTTTAAAAACTTAGTGTCATTTAAGTATTTCTTTTGAATAGGATTTGCATTATTTAAGTAACCAAAAGTTATAGAACCTCCTTTTGGACTTACAAAATCTACTTTATAACCTGCTTTCACAAACACATCGTAAGCATATACTATTTCTCCAAAATGATTGGATGTTTTTAGGCTCGATTTACCATAAGTCTGTTGATTTGAAACTACAAATAGAATCTTATTTTGTGAAAATATTTCACTTTTAGGCGCTATTAATAAAAATGCTAAATGGAATAATAAAATGATTTTTTGCATGCTAAACGAAAGTTTAGTGCAAGATGGATTTTATTTTAAATATAACGTATCTATATTATCCATTAGGAGTACGAATTTATAATTTAGAACTAATTATGCTTATTATTTATTCTTATTTAAGTAAGTGGTTGGTGTTACACCAGTAATTTTTTTAAAGGTGGTAAAAAAAGTAGATTTTGAATTAAAGCCACTTTCATAGCCAATCGCTTCAATAGTATAATTGGTATTAGTGAGAAGTAGTTCTTTTGCTTTTTTTATTCGATGTTCATTAACGAATTGAGAAAAACTTATATCCAAATTATCGTTTAAATATTCTGATAATGTATGAGGTGTTTCATTAATTTGTTCAGCAACATTTTGCAATTTTAGTTGTGGGTTTTTAAAAATTTCATCTTCTTTAATAAGTCTATTTAACTTAACTTCTATAATGTTTGCCTCAACACTGTCAATTCTTTTATTAGCATATTTTGCGGTATCTTCAAAAAAAAGAGAAGATTTTTTACGCTTAAAAACCCAAATCAATATTGTAAGATATAATGTGAACGAAAATGAAAGCGCTCCAACGATATAAGAAGTATATTCTGATGTATTGTATGCCAACCAAATAAACCCAACACCTATAACTATATTTAACAACCAAAAATCCTGATTACTTATTTTTTGATGCATGTCTAATAACTTTTTAAAAGAACTCTTAATAGTTAAGGCGGACAAAATCAGGTAACTCAACCATTGCAGAAATAAAGCCCACCCAAAAATACCAAAAGAGGTTCGTTTCCATAAATGTCGATTCTCACTATAGGGAAAAAAGTAACCAATTAATAGCATTACAATAATTACAGGAATTATATGTAAAAGCCAGTGCCACTTTTTATCATTGGGTAAGTATATGGTTTCTCGAACATAAATGTACATAAATGGCCCTATAAGAAAACATGCAGTAAGTCCAATTTGGATAAATAAATCTGAAGTTTCTGGATAGAAAATTAAAAAAATGGACTTTGCAACTCTAATACTTATAACCAATATTAATGCAGAGAGAAAATAAGTTGCTCTATTTTTATTCTTTATAAAATATAAGAAGTATAGACTTAAAATAAGACCATTAAATGCGCCTAAAGCACTAAAGAAGAATAATAATTGCTGTTTAAAATCCATACGAAAAGCAAATATAAAATTTAAGTTGAAAATTTAGTTTTATTAGATGCAAAATCGCATTTAAAAAATAATTAATTAGCACTTATTTTTAAGTTTCTTTTTTTATTTAAAAAAGTACAATTTATTATACATTTTTTTATTGGAAATTGTATATTTGCCAACCGTAAAGACAAATACAATTTGTTTTTAAATAGTTCTTTTTGACTTTAGTGTACAATTAGGTGAACACATATCGTTAAAAGTGTTTAAACTACTAAAATATAGGGGGTTACAGAATTATTAATAATCCTGCCACGATTCCCATAACGGTCTTCCAATTCTTTTGCGTTTAAATTGGTGGCACAATGCGTTTTTATTTTATGATTAATGAACAGTTCGTAACGAGATAACAACACTTCACCCATAACGTTACAGTCTTTTCCGTAGTGTCGCCCTGTGGGTTCTACGCCTAAATCGTCGAAGCAAAAGTATTTTTCGTTGCCATAATCTTGAATGGTTTTATAACCAATGTGGTTAAAACCAAAAGTTATATTTCTAGTCGGGATTACTTGATATGGTTTAAGATGTGGCGTAAGATGTCGCAAAATTTTCATTAAACTTATTTTACCACAGGACCAGTGAGTAAAATTCCTTTGTTAGTGTCGATCTCTAATTTTTCGCAGTTGTCTTTATCACGAATGATGTAATTACAGAGCTTGAATAATATGCTTTTATCTTTTTTATGAATTTTAAACTTATCGCCAAACATCGACTTTTCTTTTGCTTCAATGTAAACCAAAATTTTATCAAAATCGTACAAAATGCGATTACCTTTTAATCTTCCAAGCTCGTAAACATTTTCGCCCTCGTAGATGATATGTGGTGTTGTTCGATTCATACTTTTTTGCTTAATGTCCATTATGAGTCTCATAGCGGTTCGTTATAGTTTTTATATTCTGTTATTTTTAGGTTGTTCAAAAATTGGTCAACTGCTTGGGGTTAGTTTCAGTTTTTAAAATTTTCACTTTCCGAGTTTTTAAAATTCGACTGTTTGTTATTGTTTTTTTTGTTTGTTAAGGTTTGTATATGTTTGTTTATAGATACCAGCGCTTGTCCATCGCTAGTACAAATTTTGGTCAAGCTAGAGTCCACTGCTTGTCCATCGCTAGTACAAAAACTGAACATCCTAATTTTACTGCCGTGAAACGAGTTGTGCGAGGGAAAATACTCGAAATATTTCCAATGATGTAGCTCTTTTATGCAACGATGATACGTAGTTCGCGAACCAATTTTACAGAGCTTCATTACATCATCACGATTGATGAAAAATTCAGCTCTAAAAAAATTGGTGTTCCAGATGTAAAACAATGCGAAATACAAACTGATGTGGGTTGGATTTAACCGAGAATCTTTAGAAATATGTTCAAATACAGCGTTTAAGTGCTTTATGTAATTGATGTCTTCCATCCTATCCCTAACCCTTTCCATAGGAAAGGGACCTTTTTAGAATTTGTTGTATATTCTATTAGCCTCTAGTACTTTTTGAATATCATCGTAATTGTAGTATAATACACCACCAACTTTGGTGTAAGGCAAAGTGCCGTTAATACGTAAATTTTGTAGTGTTCCTGTGGAAATGCCAAGTAGTTGTCTAACTTCTGGCGATTTTAACCAACGTTTGGTTTTATGCCCAGATTGATTGTTTAGTAATTGTTTGATATCGTCGAGAAGCTCTAACTTGAACTCTCGCAAATCTTCGGTGGTAATAATAGTTGCTCCCATTTGTAGTGGATTTAAAATTCATTTTTTTTTTGAGTATCAATTGATATAAAAAACTACCATTTTCAGCTTAAAAAGCATCCGATGGTAGTTTTTACGGATTTGACTTTCGGGTACAAAATTGAAATGATTTAATGGATTTTATGCACAAGATTATCCATCTTGGGTATTATTTTTTCTCATTTTTAATCGTTTAAAATGATACCTTTTGATTGTGAAATTCAAAAATGAAATAATAAAAGCAATTAAATAAAATAACAAGTCTTATAAAAATACCCAAGTTAGTTATCTTGAGTATTTTTAATCATCAATCTCATCCATCCGCCTTTCTAGATTTTCTTTCAATTCGTCCAAAAATTTAGTCCTTCTTTTTTTACGCATCCGTATACCTAAAAAAGCTCTATAATAATCCCCCAAGTCTATTTTAAAAATACGTTCAATTACACGAGCAATATCTTTTATATCAACTGTTCCATTATTAATGACATCAGTACTATGTAATGCGTAGATAAGCTCAATGAGGTCAGTTTTATGTGCTGTCCAAGTAATTTTTGATTGCTTTTGAAGTACTTGAAGATTTACATGCTTCGTATCATTTTCCAATTTGTCTATTTCCCGTTTTAGATAGATTATCAACAAGTCATAGGCCAAAATAGTAGCTACCGTACTGTCGTGGCTTGTTGAAAAGTCCTCATCTGTTAGAAAGTGAAAATCATCAGGACACAGACGAATATCGGATTTATCCCTCAAGAAATATAGCTCATCAAATTGGATTGCACCTCTTCGATAATAATGGTAAAAGTTTAAATTGTCATTAAAGAAGATTTGAAGTTTATTAATATGGCAATTAAAGTAATTTATTTGCGATTTACTCTTGCCTCTAGGACGTTTCCTTTCGATATTAAATAGCTTTGCATAATAAATAAGCCTACTATATATTTTAGGTTTGGTATGTTTAAAGAAGCATATTTCATCACTTTCTGATTTGAATTTAGAATCAGCTATTTTCTTTCTAATTTCTTTTAATAAATATTGATTAAATAACTCTCCTTTTGACTTCGATCTTGTCAGTGAACTGTAATAACTACTGTAACTAACATTTAAAACTCTGCACATTTTTTTGACTCTATACATCTTTTCATATTTACTTATAAATTAGTAGATGTCTTGTCGCTCTTGGAAAAAATGCCCACGGCTTTTTTTAATATCTCACGCTCTAATTGTAATTCTCTTACTTGTTTTTGTAATAAAGCAATCTGTTTTTCTTCGAGTGTTTGTTTTTTATTACCATTGCCAGAAAAACTTCGAACTCCGTCGGTTAATAAATTAGCACGCCACTTATATAACAAGGCTGGTCGAATACCTAGCTCTTCTGCTACTTGTTTTGAGCTCTCTCGTACATAACTCAATTCTATAGCCTTTAATTTAAATTCTTTACTGTAATATTTTCGCTCTCTTGTCATGGTGTGAATGTATTTATTTTTTAATAATAAATCATCCTTAACTTAATCTCCATACAAAGGTAGGAACATCATACAAATCGAATCGATTTTAACACTTGATTTACCCTGCTCAATTTAATCCGGAATAGGTGGCTCATTTTTACCGGACTTTCCAAAAAGCTCAAAATATTTAAATTTTATCTTTTACAGCTTGTATTGTATAGTACATATAAAAAAGGGAAAACAATTTAGCTTTCCCTTTTTACTCACTAAGTGTTGTGAGATGTAAATACATTTACTCATGTTAGTTAATAGCTTCTAAAGCAGCATTAAATGCTGGGTCTACAAAAGTCGTAAAGAGATTATCAACATCTTCTTGAGTTGGAATTACTTTTACATCTGGAGTTATACCAAAAGATTCAATAACTTTACCTTGGCTATCTTTAAAGGCCAATAGAGGCATAAAGAAATTTAAATAACGATTCTGTAATCTATTTCCTCCATTGAAATCGTCTTGACCACCTAAACCAGCAGTACCACCACGACTGTTATCACCAACTATAGTAACGTGACTTCCTTGTGATTTAATCATCATAGTACTAAGTTCAGACATGCTTATTGAGTTTTCATCAATTAATACAGCTATAGGAATATTTTGATTCAAAGCAAAACGATGAGGTTTTGTTTCAATTGGTACCCATGGGCTATAGTTAAACCTACCATTACCTTCTTTTGTTCTTTGGTAACCCCAAACTTTTTGTTGTGTAATAAATCTTTCGGTAAAAATTCGAGCATCGATTACAGCTCCTCCGCCATTACCTCTTAAATCTAATATGATTTTTTTTGCTGTTCCATTTGTAATAGGATTGTATACTTTTCTGTAAAGATCAAAAGAGTCATTACTGGCGGCAATAGCAGTTAAAACTACATCAAAATCATTAGATATAGGAATAATACCGAACAGTGTTGTAACAAATGCATAACTCGAAATAGTTTGATAGCTCTCCATTCTATTTAGGTAACTACCATAAAGTTCATTTACAGCTTCTTTTTGCTCTTGTGTAGTATTAGGGTTGTTAAAATATGCACTTAATGTAGGGAAAACACTATTATGATTTGCATTAAAACTAGCTTTTGCACTAGTTGTTAAATTAGCTAAAGGTAATAGACTAGCTACTAAATTATCAACCAACTCTGTGTTTTTAAAATTATCAAGACCAGAGATATAATTTTCATACTCGTTAGAAGCCATAACTGTAGAAATTAAAGCTTTAAACTCATTTAAATTATTCTTTATTAAAGTCTCAAACTGTGATCCATTATTGTTATCTAACCTCTTTAAGTTATCAAAGTAAGACTGATTAATTCCTTCAAGATTATTAATATCTTGTAGTATAGGAAAAGCTCCTTCTGTAATAGCTAAATTAATAACACTGAATTGTGTTAATTGGATATACATGGTTTCTGGATCACTTTGTAAGAAACCTGCTAAAATAGGGCCTTCATCATATACTGTAGCTGGGGCCAACCTTAGTCCTTTCATAACAGCTCCAATATTTCTTGTACTAAAAGTAGGGTTCTTTTGTATCCCTCCTAAGTTAAGAAAACCGTCTTCTTCTGTATACTTATACTTCATAGAACTTAAGAAAGTTTCAGAAACTGTAGTTTGACGGTTTAAGGTAGTAATACTTGGTAAAGGTATTGTTACCCTTATCCCAAAATGTTGATCTAAAACCTTATTCGTAATAATTTCAGCGAAGTATTTAAAAGCTAAATTAGCTTCTTTTTCAGCCAAAACAGGACTAACATCTGTTTTGTTAAAGGTAGATAATGCTTCAAATTTAGGATTATATTCTCTGTAAACATCATCCCAGTTTTGTTCTTGTTCGTTAAAATAATTGTAATCATTATTCATTGTATCCCAAAAAGCATTGAATAAGTCAGAATAACTAGTAACGTCAGTTCTGTCTAATTCCGCAATTTCTAGTGCATCTTCTCTACACGATTGCAAAGCAAATAGAGCAATAACTACTGTAAAGATTTGTAAAAAATTAGTAAATTTTTTCATAAAATTTTAAATTTAAAAGTTATAAGATATTCCAATACCATAATTAGAGGTAGTGTAATAATATTTTGAAGTTTGTCTAAGCTGGTTTTTTTGATTATCCGATAAACCATACATAAAAGAGTATTCTAAAAATACATTCATATTTTTGTAAAAATTATAGCCCACCCTGGTTTCTGCTTGTAAGCCAAAATCTACACGATTAAATTGATTTTCATTAGCCTTAAAATCATAAGATTCTGAAATTGTTTTTGTTGGAAAACCATCAAAATTAAGCTCAGCGAAAACTTGAACGGTACTTTCTCTATCAAGTGTATTCCACCATCCAACATAAGTCCCAGCAAAAACGTCAAAGTTAAATTTGGTGTTCTTTAAAGTGTTGTGAAGTGGTTGAAAACCTACCATTACAGGAATATTGAAGTACTTGGCGTTATAAAGAGTTTGTACTCCTTCACGAGCTCCTGTTCTTTGGAAACGATAATTTTTATCAACGTACATTAAACCAGTTTGAATACTGATGTTTTTGTAAACTTTAAAATTTACCCCAGCTTTAAAATAATTTCCCCTTTCTCCTTCATACTCTGTATTAACCCTATTACTTGCGCTATAAGTAATATCATTATTATTCCAACCTCCTGATAAACTTACTCTAAATTTACTTTGCGCTGAAAGCGATGTGTTGGTAAAAATAGCTATGAGAAGAAAAAACAATGTGCGTTGCATTAAGGGAATGACTCTTTCATTCGTTCTTTTGTTATTCATACAAAAATGTTTTTAGTTTAATATAAGTGGGTTCTAAAAATTAGTTTTTTGTGTTTTCTTAAAAAAACAAGAACCCTTTGATGCCTTTCTAAAAAAATTTATGGTGTAGTATATCTAAAAGTATTGTTTCTGAAAAAAAAATATAGCTTTAGTATGACACCTATTCATTAGTAAGCTATTTTTAATATTTTATTTAATAATAGGGCAAAGATTAGAATATAGAATCAAAAGATATATATATATTTTAACGAATAACCTTTTTCTGTTATTTTTTTACAAAAAGAACGCTATAAGATAGTTGTAATAATTCTTAGCTATATCATACATAATAACTAATCTTAAAAGCATTAGGCACCATTTTCTGTAATGAATGATAGTGTAAACGGCATTCCAAGTTAGAGATTTATCCTCGAACAAGGCTTTAACCGGTAGTTTATGCTACTGAACACCTGTTTTCAGCTTATATAAAATGGTATTGACAATCTCAACAAGAAACCGTTGGAAGAAAGCCTCGTTTTGTTTTTGGTATTAATACCACTATTTCTATTGTATCTCTGTCTAGTACTGCGCACATAATGGGTTGTTTTTGAGTGTTTTATGTTTTGTAGCACAAATATCGACAACCCTTTTTTATTTAACTATAAAAGTTTAAATCACTTCGTTAATTCATTTTTTTTCAAACTATCATCTAATTCTCATCTTTAATCTTTTATTATAAATTCTGTTCTCCTATTTAACAGGTGCTGTGTCTCATTACATATACATTTCTTCTCCTCTTCACTACAATTATTTATAAGTCTTGATTCTCCATATCCTTTACATTCTATTCTACCTGAACTTACACCTCTTGATATTATATAGTCCTTTACTTTTTTTGCTCGTTGATTTGATAAATTCATATTATAATCTTCTGTTCCCCTACAATCTGTATGTGATTCAATAAGTATACTTATCTCAGGATATTTATTCATTAACTCTATAAGTCTATTCATTTTTGGTCGTTCTGAATAACGAATATTAGATTTATTAAAGTCATAATAAATATCCTCAATTTCAATTAGTAACCTTCCTTTTTCATCATAATTAACGAATTTTTCTTTGGCTATTATATTTTCTAAAAGAATTGTTAATGGAGTAACTTTAAGATTATCTTTGACCTTAATTTCCTCAGTTACTTTTATATAATTATTCTTAAGAACTTCAACCTTAAAACTAGCATTACACTTCTTAAAAGGATAAGAAAACCTTCCTCCATTATCTGATATAGTTTTAAAGAGCAAATTATTGTTGGAATCATAAATATTTATCGTAGCATTTTGAATAATAATTCCTGTGCTTTTCTCTAGAGTTATTCCTTCAATTATGTTTTCGCATTCTCTTTGTTTTAAAGTTCCTATAAATGAATAAATATCATCATCGCCTTTACCTCCATATCGGTTCGAAGCAAAATAGCCTATATTCTCTCCTTCTTTTTTAACAAAACAGAAATCATCTGAAATACTGTTTATGCTACTTCCTAAATTCTTTGGAGTTGTATATGTATTGTCGTATTGCTTTTTACTGTAATAAATATCTAATCCCCCTAAACCGTCTGCTCTTCCGTTTGATGAAAAATACAACACACCATCTTCGTCAATAAACGGAAACATTTCTTTTCCTACTGTATTAATCGTTGCTCCTAAATTTCTCGGAGTAGAATATTCATTATCGCCTAAAACATCTACCACAAATACATCAGTTTCTCCCATACTCTCTGGCATGTTAGAGACAAAATACAACTGCTTATCGTCTTTACTCAAGGAAGGATGACCTACAGAATAATTGTGAGAATTAAAGGGTAATTCTACAATATTTCCCCATTTTCCATTAGTTACTGTTGCCTTATAAAGCTTTAAAACAATCTTTCCTTCTGCATCCGACTTTCCAACTTTCTCATCTAAATAATTATCTCTGGTAAAGTATACTGTTTGATAATCTTTGGTAAAGGCTAAAGTTCCTTCGTGTAGCCTGGTATTAATTTCTTTTGAAAAAGGAATCTTATCTGTTAACTCATTACTCTCTCTATCAATCGTACTTTCATAAAAATCTAAATAACCTTGATTATTAGGTTTCCATTTTCTTTTTATAAAAAAACTTTGCTTTTTGGGGCTAGTAAACACAACTTTGTTTTTTTTATAAAATGTTACTCCAAAATCAGATTCTTTAGTATTAATCTCTAAATTCTTAATCTGATAAGTAGATTCTTGTGTATATGCTACTTCAAGACATCTCAACATTATTATAAATATTAAAATATTTTTTTTCATAAATAATATAATTTAAAAAAATCTTGGAGATCTATATCTTACTTTATTAAAAGTAAAATCAAATAGAATAAATACTTCATGACCTCCGGAACTGAATTGTCCTAAATTTGAAATAGTATGATCATAAGCATACCCTATGCGTAAACTATCATCTATTAAAAAATTCACCATACCTATAAATGAATCATCCCATCTATAAGAAACTCCAAACTCAAACTTATCATTAAATAAAAAGTTAGCCGAAACATCTACAGATAATGGTGTGTTAAACGCAAACTTAAGCATTGACGAAGGTTTAAACTTCACATTATCAGATAGTTCAAACACATATCCACCAGTAAAAAAGGTATGCATCTCTTCCGATGCAGAACTTATAATACCATTTCCATCATTAAAATGTGTAGATTTTAACATATTCGGTATAGATAAGCCTAAATAAAACTTATCTGTATAGTAATATAACCCTGCACCAATGTTGGGATATGTTTTATTTATATTTTCAACAAACAAAGGATCATTAGGATTAACTTGTGTAAGACTTAACAAACCTATATTTTGAAAAGTAAAACCAGCTTTTAATCCAAATGCTAATTTGCCAACTTCTGACGTTCTAATTGTATACGAAAAATCGGTATAAGCAGTTGTTTCTTCTACTGGCCCAACCCTGTCTGATGTAAATGATACACCTAATCCAACATTCCTACCTATTGGACTATGTAAAAAAGCAGTAAATGTTCTAGGTGCTCCACTAACTCCTACCCACTGTCTTCTACCCAATACTCCAATACTTAATGCTTCTTTCGACCCAGCATAAGCAGGATTAACTATACTCATATTATACATGTATTGAGTATATTCTGGGTCTTGTTGAGCATTTATTTCAAAAGAAATAAACACTAACAATATCATTATAGCATATATGCTTTTATATTTTCTCATATTTTCTCATATTTTCTCATGTATTTTAAAAGAAGGCCTAACTTAGAATATGAAAGTATCTAATTCTCCCCCAAAGAAAACTACTAAACTGTTAGGTTCTTCTTTTTATCTTTTTAACATAATTAAGAAGGTTAAAGAAACTTTAGATAATAAACCTAATACCCTTCTCTTAGATAAAAAACTAGTCATTTCTAAAACCTTCTTTATTTATTAATTTTTACTTATTTAGATATAACCATTTTTGTATTGGTTTTCTCCGTCCATCGTTAAAATCAATCACATACCAATAAGTTGCAGCAGGTACTACTTCAGCCCCAAATACATTCAATCTTCCATTTGATCTTCCATCCCACCATAAAGGACTAGAACTTCCATTGTTTTCAAATTTATATACTACATTTCCATATCTATTATAAATTGTTAGAATAAAATTAGGGTATTGTACTTCTAAGTTTGGAATTACAAAAGTATCGTTAATTCCATCTCCGTTAGGAGAAAAAGAATCTGGATACATAATTGTACAGCTATCTGGATCTAAAACATTTGCTATATCATCCTCATCACAATCATCATCTGACCAATTATTATTATTATTATCATCCTCATCTTCATTACTTATACCATCTCCATCACAATCAGCAGCTAACCAAGTTACGCTAGGTGGTAAGCTTTGACTGGATGGTATAAATGAACACATATCATTAGAATCAGTATTGTCAGATAATTCTTGCTCATCAGTAACCCCATCTCCATCAGAATCTAAAATTACTTCTTTAGTAGCTAATGTAAACACTCCATATCCTAAGGGAGTAGTGGTAATGGTTTGTGAACTTATATCCACAATCCCTCCTTCATCAACCCATCTATTTCCGTCCCAACGTACTACTATTATATTACTAGCATCAGTAAATATATTTGCTGGTGTAGTGGCTACATTCCATCCTATGGTAATACTAGGTGAACTACTTCCTGATGTTCTTTCTATTGTCCAATACTCAGCATCATTAATTACTCCTATGGAACTATCTTTACTTGAATGCACATATAAGTCATTAGAGTTTTGCCATATATATTGTGCATCAAAAGAATCTGAAGTATCAGAAGGAGCTTCTATTGCCGCCATACGGTATAAAAAAACACCAGAATTATCATCTCCAATAGGAAATGTAAAAGCATCATTTCCTACTTTACGTACCTTTCCATCTACATAACTATTATTAGAAACATTACTATGTGTGCTATTATCTTGAAAAATAGTTAAACCTAAATTACTCTCTTGTATAATCCCATCTATGTAACTAGCATCACCATAAATATTAACTTCTTTTTGTAATTGCAACGAAACGCCTGTTGCTGAGTTGTTATAAACTACATTATAATAATTCGTTGTTCCTGTACCTGTAATACTTTGCATATTTACACCTATGAAATAGGTATTACTCGTAATAGAACCTGAGGAAAAACTTACAGTACCGTCATTATGCCAATTTTGGTATAAATACACATTACCATCATTAGTAAAAATACCAGTTGATATATTAGCATAATTAAAATATACACCCATATCTGTATTTGGTAATACATTAATAGTTCCTGTATTGGTAAATTGCGCCGTTACCAAACTTACATTACTTAGAAGAAATAACCAAAACACGCACCTTCTATATTTTATATAATTGCTATTACCCTTCATTAACACTTGTTTTATATTCATTAAAACTCTAAAAAGTAAGAAATAATTCTAAAAACGATAATCTTTCAAAACCATCTTTATTCCTGCTTCTTAACCTCTTCTCTGTGCTCGCATTACAATAACTTTATTATTGTTATTATCATCTTCTGATGCCCACCAAGTAAACACATACCATTTATAAACACCTCCAGGAAATTTTAACAGTACATTACTGGTTATAACCTCGGTATGAGTAGTAAGCCACCAAACAATATTATTATTATCCATAACTATCTGACCACCTGCAGGTATGCTTTCGTTAGTACCTGTTCTGTTCTCATTCGATTGAGTAGCAAAAGTTTGAAAAGTAAGATCTATAGTTGCAGCAGTGTTATTTCTAATAACTGGTCTGAAATATGTATCATTAACATATAGAACATCCATTTCTAACCCTTCAATTACTGGAACTGGACCTCCATTATAAGTACTATTAGACATTGCTGTATCTAATGTAGGATTAACAGCATCTACATCCCATACATAAACTCCTTGTACACTTTCACCTATTTCTAAAACACTACCAGAAACACTAGCAGTACAAGTATGTCCAAATTCACTTATAACAAATTCCGCTGCATTTGGTGAAGATTGATTAGGAGTCCCTGTTAGAGTATAAACAAGCTCTCCATTACCATACTTTAATGTTCCTGCTTGTAAAGTGGCTGTTAAACCTGTATTCCCTGTTGAAGCAATTGGGTTTCCTGCCGAATAAGATCCTCCGTTACCTCCTATATAAGGTATTACTAATACTCCATTGTATGGTTGACCTGCAACAAAATTAGCAGGACTAATATAAGCATTGGCACAGGTTAAACCACCTGATATTTGTGGAGTAATTGAGGTTACATCATTTATCTTTCTCCATTCAGTTCCATTCCAAAATACATATCCTGAAAGATTTAATCCTGCATTTCCAGTATTATATACCAACAAACCAACCGCTGGATTTGCTATGGTAGTTTGATCTGTACTTGAGGTCAAATCTACTCTAGGCAATAATACTCCTTTGTCATTAGCAAATACATCTAAGATAGCAGAAGCATCGGGAGTATCTGTTCCAATACCCACTGTACCATCATCTTTAATAACAACTTCTGCACCCGCTGGTCTAGTTGTTGTACCATTACTTAAGTTAGATAATTTTACTAACGAATTTGTTGTGTCATTTTCCCATAAATTACCAGCACCTGAAAATAACGCAACTAAAGCATCTTGCATAGTAACACCATTATCTGCTATTCCGTCTCCGTCAATGTCTACTGTTCCATCTGTCACATATCCTGTTGCTGCATTGGTATCGATGGTAAAAGTTGTACCATCAGGGTTTAAGGCAGTGTAAGTTCCATCATTATTGTTCGTAACATTAGTCTTTATACTAGCTAATGATACTGTTTCTGTATTACCTCCTTCTAATGTTATATTTAAAGTAGTTCCTGAAATACTAAAATTAGTTATTTGCTGATCATCTGTATCTACTACAGTAGCTACATCTGATAATGCTACTTCTACAGTATTGTTATCTGAATCTGTTAATACCAATTCTCCTCCAACTACCGCTAATGTAG
>CANNGJ010000035.1 GCA_947504185.1 uncultured Tenacibaculum sp.
GTTGTTGATTGTCAAGGCAATTTAGACCATTTTGAAACATAAAAAATGGCCGGAATTTCTTCCGACCATGACTAGCTAAATTAGCGGTCTTTTTTATTGTGAGATAGTATGTTTTATACTCCTAATTCATCAAAAAGACTAATTAGTTTTTCACCTTGAGACGGTGCTGGAGCATTAGGATTTACAATGTTACCTTGAGGATCGATAATGATAAATTTAGGTAGTCCTTTTATTAAGAATTTTTGAGCCCATTCTAAATCATCTTGCTTCTTTCCACTAAATAATTGGATTCCTGTCATTTCTCGGTCTTCTATCGTCTGCTTCCATTTGTCATGAGCTTGTTTAGCATCAACACTTATACTTACAAATTCGATATTTTTTCCGTGGTACTCTTCTTCTAATCTTTTTAATAAAGGGATTTCTTTTTTACAGAAACCACACCATGTAGCCCAAACATCAATATATAAGTATTTCCCTTTATTTAATAAATCATCTAATGACGTTGTACCTCCATTATAATTTTCGAAATCAAAAAACTTGGGTGCTGGTTGACCTTTGGCTGTAGTTTTTAAAAGATTATAACTTTTAGAAATTTCTTCCTTGTGTTTTTTGTTTGTAGAGTATGCTTTGAATTTGTTGTAAAACTCTTTTAAGTTATCAGTAAAAGTAATACTGTTTACTGCACTTTTATGTAGCAGGTCATTCTTAGCTAAGGTATCATTAACTTCTGTTTGCACAGTCTCTAGATAAGTTAGATAGTAATCTTCACCTTCTTTATTTTTTTCTTGAGCGATTCTTTTTAATTCTTCATTTAGCATTGCGCGATAAGAAAAAGAATTTACATAATCGTCTCCATTACTAAAATTAAAGTTTTCAAAAGCATCAGGGTAATCTTCAGAAGTTTTAAAATTATCATTACCAGTTAAAATACTATGAAATTTCTCGTAATTAGATAAATTTCTTAAATATTCATAATCGATGTTTTTAACTTCACTTTTTAAGAAATCAGTAGGCAAATTGTTAGAGATAGATAACTCAGTTAAAGCATCTTTGTAGGCTTCTAGTTTTTCTAAAAACTCTTCTTCCTCAAAAGAAAAAAATTGATTAGCATTGGTAATGTGCTCAGTCCAAGTCTTTCTTTTTTTAACAAAATAATTATTAATGTTAGAATTGCTTCCTTCAAAATTAATGATTTCTGGTTTTTTATAATCAAAAACGATCCCAGTGTTAACAGTATCAGAAAGGTATAGATTTACAATTTTTTTATTAGTTTTTAAAGTGTAATATCCATTTTTATTTATTCTTACAGTGTCTTTAAAAGATCCAGTTTTTTTGTCAAATTTTATTTTTTTGTCAAAATTAAATCCAGTTAAAGTAATATCTCTTTTTTTGAAATTATCTATTTTTCCAGATAATATTAAGTAATCTTTTACAGGTTTTTCTTTGCTACATGAAACTATAGAAACTCCTATGAGGGCTAAAAGTACTAGTTTTTTCATTCTTTCAGTATTTATGAAGTTTAGGTGCCGAAGTTAACTTTTTTACTTTTTTAACCAAAGATTTTAACAAAAAAAATGAATCTAGCTAATGTAAAAGGGGGAATTACCTGAAAAATTACTTTAAATTATAGTCCTACTTAACTATAAAGATGAATTTACAGTATGAAAAAACCCTAAGTTATTAAGCTTAGGGTTTTTATAGATCTGAATATCGAATTAAAATTTCTACACTAAAAGTGAAGAGCGATTTTAATCATCTATTTCTGTTCTAGTTTCTTCTGGTTTCTCTCCTTTTTCAATTTTAATGAGAAGTTTTTTGTTTTTCTCATCTAGATCCATAAAGATAGTGTCACCTTCATCTAGTTTAGAGTTTACAATTTCTTCAGCTAAAGCATCTTCAATATATTTTTGGATTGCTCTTTTTAAAGGACGTGCTCCATATTGTTTGTCGAAGCCTTTATCAGCAATATAGTCTTTTGCTTTTTCGCTTAAATTTAATTTGTAACCTAAATCAGAAATGCGATTTAATAGTTTGTCTAATTCGATATCAATAATTTTATGAATATCCTCACGTTCTAAAGAATTGAAGATAATAACATCGTCGATACGATTTAAAAATTCTGGAGCAAATGATTTTTTCAGTGCGCCTTCAATAATGCTCTTAGCATGTGCATCTTCTTGATTTTTCTTTGAAGAAGTTCCGAAACCAACCCCAGCACCGAATTCTTTTACTTTACGAGCACCAATATTTGATGTCATTATAATAATAGAATTTCTAAAATCAATTTTACGACCTAGACTATCAGTAATATGACCGTCATCTAAAATTTGTAACATCATATTAAAAACATCTGGATGTGCTTTTTCAATCTCATCTAAAAGAATTACAGAATAAGGCTTTCTTCGGACTTTTTCAGTTAGTTGTCCACCTTCTTCATAGCCAACATAGCCTGGAGGCGCACCAATTAAACGAGAAATAGCAAATTTTTCCATGTATTCACTCATGTCAATCCTAATTAAAGAATCGTCAGAATCAAATAACTCACGAGCTAATACTTTTGCTAATTGCGTTTTACCAACTCCAGTTGATCCTAAAAATATAAATGAACCAATTGGTTTGTTTGGGTCTTTTAACCCTACACGATTACGTTGAATTGCTTTAACAACTTTGGTAACAGCTTCATCTTGACCAATAACTTTTCCTTTAATTAATTTAGGAAGATCAGCTAAACGATTGCTCTCAGCTTCTGCAACACGATTTACAGGAATCCCTGTCATCATAGAAACCACTTCTGCAACGTTATCTTCAGTAACAATTTCACGATGTAGTTTAGAATCTTCTTCCCATTGATTTTGAGCTGATTCTAATGCTGTTTCAATGTTTTTTTCATCGTCACGAAGCTTTGCTGCTTCTTCATATTTTTGACCGCTTACAGCTCTTGTTTTATGTTCACGAATTTCCTCTAGTTTAGATTCTAATTCTAAAATTTGTTGAGGAACGACAATGTTTGTTATATGAATGCGAGACCCAGCTTCATCTAAAGCATCAATAGCTTTGTCTGGTAAAAAACGATCAGTCATATAGCGATTCGTTAATTTCACACAAGCATCAATAGCTTCATCAGTAAAAGATACATGGTGATGTGCTTCGTATTTACCTTTAATATTATGTAAAATTTGAATTGTTTCTTCAACTGTGGTTGGGTCAACAATTACTTTTTGAAAACGACGTTCCAAGGCTCCATCTTTTTCAATATTTGTTCTGTATTCATCTAAAGTGGTGGCTCCAATACATTGAATCTCTCCTCTTGCTAAGGCTGGTTTTAACATGTTTGAAGCATCTAAAGAACCGGTAGCTCCACCGGCACCAACAATGGTGTGAATTTCATCAATAAATAAAATGATGTCTTCGTTCTTTTCAAGCTCATTCATTAAAGCTTTCATTCGCTCTTCAAACTGACCACGATATTTTGTTCCAGCAACTAAACTTGCTAAATCAAGAGATACTATGCGTTTGTCGAATAAAATTCTTGAAACTTTTCTATTAACAATGCGTAAAGCTAAACCTTCTGCAATGGCAGATTTACCAACTCCAGGTTCACCAATTAGCATTGGGTTATTTTTCTTTCTTCTACTTAAAATCTGAGAAACACGTTCAATCTCTTTAATACGACCAACAACAGGGTCTAGTTTTCCGGCAATTGCCAAAGCTGTTAAATCACGTCCAAAATTATCTAAAACTGGAGTTTTAGATTTTTTTGCTTGCTTTCCTTTAGGATTTTGTTGGCCATAAGGGTTTGATTTTTCTTCAGAGAATTCACCTTCTGATGGTGTTTCAGACGTAGGAGAACTGTAGTTGTCTTCTACATGAAGTTGTTTGTATAATGCTTTAGCTTGCTCATAATCTACATCGTATTTTTGAAGTAACTTTGTTGTAGGGTCATTTTCATTACGTAAAATACATAATAATAAATGAGCAGTGTCAATTGAGTCACTTTGATATAGTTTAGCTTCTAAAAACGTTGTTTTTATTGCTTTCTCAGCTTGCCTTGTAAGGTGCAAGCTCTTTTTTTCTACGCTTGCTATTGAAGGAGTAGTCGGATTCAATTTTTCTAATTTATTGCGCACCAAATCTAAATCTACATCAAATGTAGTTAATATCTCAATGGCTTTTCCGTCTCCTTTTCGTATCAAACCTAATAACAGATGTTCAGTTCCAATAAAGTCGTGACCTAAACGTAAGGCTTCTTCTTTACTAAAAGTAATTACATCTCTAACTTGTGGTGAAAAATTATCGTCCATAAAATAAATTTGTATATGTGTAAAGTTAGTAAGTTTTTTTCTTAAAAATTGCAAAAAAGATGCCAATAGTTTTTAACTGACATTCTGACGATGAAATAATGTTTAAAAAAGCGATAAAATTGTTAATAAGTAGGCTTAAAAGAGTGTGGATATTTTTTGTGTATAAATAGGTATTATAGTATCTTGCAATGTTTTAGAAAATGCGGCTTTTTTGACCGTATTTTAAAAGTGAGTTTTATCGTGTGTAAAATTCACTTTTTTGACGAAAATGAGTACTAATATTTTAAAAAAATATATATGGCAGATGGCGAAAAGTTGATTCCTATCAACATTGAAGAACAAATGAAATCCGCTTACATTGATTATTCGATGTCGGTAATAGTATCGAGAGCGTTACCGGATGTAAGAGATGGTTTAAAACCAGTACATAGAAGGGTTTTATTTGGAATGCATGAGTTAGGTATTAAAGCTACAGGAGCATATAAAAAGTCAGCAAGAATTGTTGGGGAAGTATTAGGTAAGTATCACCCACATGGTGATACTTCAGTATACGACTCTATGGTTCGTATGGCTCAGAATTGGAGTGTGCGTTATATGATGGTTGACGGTCAAGGTAACTTTGGTTCTGTTGATGGAGATTCTCCCGCAGCAATGCGTTATACGGAGGTTAGAATGCAGAAGATATCAGAAGATATGTTAGCTGATATTGAAAAAGATACTGTAGATCATAAACTGAATTTTGATGATACTTTACAGGAGCCAACAGTTTTACCAACTCGTATTCCTAATTTACTAGTAAACGGAGCATCAGGTATTGCAGTAGGTATGGCAACAAATATGGCACCTCATAACTTAACTGAAGTTGTAAATGGTACTATTGCTTATATTGAAAACAGAGATATTGAGATTGATGAGTTAATGCAACACATCAAAGCACCAGATTTTCCTACCGGAGGTACTATTTATGGGTACGATGGTGTACGTGATGCTTTTCATACAGGTCGTGGACGTATTGTAATGCGTGCTAAAGCTACTATTGAAGAAGTTAAAGGGCGTGAATGTATTATTGTTACTGAAATTCCTTATCAGGTTAACAAAGCAGAAATGATAAAAAAAACTGCTGAGTTAGTTAATGATAAAAAACTAGAAGGAATCGCGAATATTCGTGATGAATCTGATAGAAAAGGAATGCGTATTGTATACATTTTAAAGCGTGATGCAATTCCTAATATTGTTTTAAATAAATTATTTAAATATACACAGCTTCAAACGTCATTTAGTGTAAATAATATTGCATTAGTAAACGGTCGTCCTGAGCAATTAAATTTAAAGCAGTTAATTCATTATTTTGTTGAACATAGACACGAAGTTGTTGTTCGTAGAACAGAATTTGAGTTAAAGAAGGCTGAGGCTAGAGCACATATTTTAGAAGGATTGATTATTGCTTCAGATAATATTGATGAAGTAATAGCAATTATCCGTGGTTCAAGTAATGCAGATGAGGCGAGAGAGAAATTAATTGAGCGTTTTGAGTTGACTGAGATTCAAGCTAAAGCAATTGTTGAAATGCGTCTACGTCAGTTAACAGGGCTGGAGCAAGATAAATTACGTGCTGAGTTTGATGAGATAATGAAAACAATTACTGATTTAAAAGATATTTTATCTAATGAGTCAAGACGTTATCAAATTATTACTGATGAATTAATTCATATTAGAGATAAGTATGGTGATGAGCGTCGTTCAGTAATTGAATATGCAGGAGGAGATATGCGTATTGAAGATATGATTCCTAACTCTAAAGTTGTGGTAACTATTTCTCATGCAGGATATGTAAAACGTACTAATCTTGATGAATATAAAGTTCAAAATAGAGGAGGACGTGGACAAAAAGGAGCAACTACTCGTAACGAAGATTTCTTAGAGCATTTATTTATTGGTACAAACCATCAATATATGATGTTTTTTACTCAAAAAGGGAAAGTGTTCTGGATGCGAGTTTATGAAATTCCGGAAGGAGGTAAGAATACCAAAGGTAGAGCAATGCAAAACTTAATCAACATCGAACAAGATGATAAGGTAAAAGCATTCTTAGTAACGCAGGATTTAAAAGACGAAGATTATATCAATAGTCATTATGTAATAATGGCTACAAAGAGAGGTCAGGTTAAGAAGACATCTTTAGAACAGTATTCTCGTCCAAGAACAAATGGTATTAATGCAATTACTATTAAAGAAGGAGATGAGCTTTTAGAAGCAAAATTAACTACTGGAGATAGTCAAGTAATGCTAGCATTAAAATCTGGTAAATCTATTCGTTTCGAAGAAGCAAAAACTCGCCCTATGGGGAGAACAGCTTCTGGAGTTAGAGGTATTACTCTTTCACATGATAAAGATGAAGTAGTTGGTATGGTTGCTGTTAATGATATGGATAGTAATATATTAGTAGTGTCAGAAAAAGGATACGGTAAACGTTCTAAATTAGAAGACTATCGTGTTACTAACCGTGGAGGAAAAGGAGTTAAGACTTTAAATATATCAGAAAAAACAGGAGAATTAGTAGCGATTAAAAATGTTGATGATTCAAATGATTTAATGATTATTAACAAATCAGGATTAACGATTCGTATGGCAGTTGAAGATTTACGTGTTATGGGACGTGCAACACAAGGTGTTCGATTGATTAATATTAAAGATAGTGATAGTATTGCTGCTGTTGCAAAAGTAATGCATGAAGAAGAAGAGGAAAATGAAAATGGCACGGAAATTGAAAATGACACAAACGAAAGTCAAGAACAACAATAAATAAAATCACATTAAAATGAAAAAACAAATATTAGCTCTTTCATTAGGATTTATGTCATTAGGATTAATGGCTCAGAAATCTGAATTAAAAACAGCGGAAAAAGCAATAAAAAAACAAGATTTTATATCTGCAATTGCTACTTTGAACTCTATTGAAGGTTCGGTTATGATGAATGATGAAGATAAGTACAAGTCAAAGTTTTACTTTTTGAAAGGAAAAGCTTTATCTGCTAAAAAGGATTATAAAAATGCTGCTGAAGCTTTTAATGCTTTATTAGCAATGAAAGAGAATAAGTATTCAGGAGAGGCTGCTCCAATCTTGAATCAAATGATCCAAGAAGTGTCAAATAAAGCAGTTGATTTGTATAATAATAAAAAGGATTACAAAAATGCAGCTGAAAACTTTTACCTAACATATATGTTAAGTCCAAAAGATACTTCATTTGTTTATAACGCTGCTATTTCTGCAACTCAAGCAAAAGAATACGATGCGGCTATTAAATATTACAAAGAATTAAGAAGAGTTGGTTATACCGGTGTTGAGACTCAATATGTAGCAACTAACAAAGCTACAGGTAAAGTTGAAAATTTAGGATCTAAACAACAAAGAGATTTAATGGTTAAAACTGGTAATTACCTAAAGCCAGAAACTAAATCTTCAGAATCTAAGACTGCTACTATTGTTAAGAATATTGCTTTAATATTAAAAGAGCAAGGAAAAACTGATGAAGCTATTGCTGCTTTAGCAGAAGCAAGAAAAGCGAATCCAAAAGATCTGAATTTATTATTGAACGAAGCTGATATGTATATTCAGTTGAAACAAATGGGTAAATTTGGTAAGTTAATGAGCGAAGCTATTGCTTTAGATCCAGAAAATCCGACTTTATACTATAACCTAGGGGTGGTTAACTTTAATGAAGGTAGAATGGATGATGCTAAAAAGTATTACAAAAAAGCTACTGAGTTAAAACCAGATTATGGTGATGCTTATATGAATTTAGCTGTGGTTGTTTTAGATAAAGATAAAGTAATTGTTGAAGAAATGAATAAAAACTTATCTAACTTTAAAAAGTATGATGAATTGGCGTTGCAACAAAAAGAAGTTTATAAAGAAGCTTTACCATTTTTAGAGAAAGCAGATAGTTTAAATAGAAGTGTTGAGACAGTTAAGACTTTAATGAATTTATATGAAGTTTTAGAACAGGAAGATAAAGCTAAAGAATACAGAGATTTATATAAATCGATGAAGTAATATTCAGTTTTTAAAAATCATAAAAAAGACCAAAACTTTTAAGTTTTGGTCTTTTTTATTTGAAATAATTAATTTTATATAAATCGTTTAATTACTCTTAGTTTATGAGAGTGTTGATTAGTATCAACGTTATAAATTCCACTATGATCTAATTTATCAATACGTACTTTACCATGCGCATGTATAATATTATAATCATTCATAATAATACCTACATGAGTAATTACCCCTTCTTCATTATCAAAAAAAGCTAAATCACCAGGCTCACTTTCTTCAATAAAACTTAAAACTTCTCCTTGAGTAGCTTGTTCTTTAGCATCACGTAAAAGATTATAGCCACATAGTTTATAAACAGTTTGTGTAAATCCAGAACAGTCAATGCCAAAAGGAGATTTACCTCCCCATAAATAGGGAACATTTAAAAATAGAAAAGCAGTTTCTATAATTGCTGATTTAGCTAATTGTTGATTACATACTTTTCCTTCATACAAATACGAAGTATTGTTAATTTGAATATTATTTCCTCTCAAAAAAGGAAGTTTAGCACCTAAAGGAATTGTTGTTAAATTGTTGTTGTTATCAGTGATAAAATCAATTAACTCACCAGCGTAATTTTTAGTTTCTAGTGATAAACCTTGATAATCTTTCTCAGAAATATTCTCGTACTGTTTATTGTCGATAAAACCTTCGTAATTATCGAAAGCTAAACGAATTTTACTCCATTTTTTAGTTTTTTCTAAAACTTCAAAATGCTCACCAAAAACAACCTGATTAACCATCTCTGATGTATCAGTTGGTTCAAGTCGTAAAGGAACAATACTTAGGTTACAAATTCCGAAAGGCATTGATAGATTTATTAAAGATTAAACTCTTTCAATTACCATTGCGCTAGCACCACCACCACCGTTACAAATACCAGCAGCTCCAATTTTAGCGTTATTTTGTTTTAATATTGATGTTAAAGCAATAATGATTCTTGCTCCAGAAACCCCTAATGGGTGTCCTAAAGAAACAGCACCCCCATTTACATTTACATTTTCAGGAGATAACCCTAATATTTTCATGTTTGCTAAACCTACAACAGAAAATGCTTCATTTAGTTCAAAATAGTCAACATCGTCAATTGATACTCCCGCTTTGGCTAATGCTTTAGGTAAAGCTTTAGCTGGCGCTGTAGTGAACCATTTTGGCTCATGAGCAGCATCAGCATATCCTTTGATTTTTGCTAATGGAGTAATTCCTAATTCAGCAGCTTTGTCAGCAGACATTAATACCAAAGCAGCTCCACCATCATTAATCGTTGAAGCATTTGCAGCGGTAACAGTTCCTTCTTTTGTAAAAGCAGCACGTAAAGCAGGAATCTTTTCCATTTTTACATTTTTATATTCTTCATCTTCAGAAAAAATAATTGGTTCTCCACGACGTTGAGGTATCTCAACAGGAACAACTTCATCTGCAAATTTACCTTCGCTCCAAGCTTTAGCAGAACGATTGTAAGATTCGATAGCAAAAGCATCTTGATCTTCTCTAGAAAACTCGTATTCAGTCGCGCATTCATCAGCACAAACACCCATAGCTACTTTTTCATACGCATCAACTAATCCGTCTCTTTGCATTCCATCCTCCATTTTAACAGGACCAAACTTAGTAGCTGATCTCGCATGTTGATAATGAGGAATCATACTCATATTTTCCATACCCCCAGCTACAACGATTTCAGCATCTCCTAAAGCAATAGCTTGAGAAGCTAACATGATAGATTTCATTCCAGAAGAACATACTTTGTTAACAGTAGTACAAGGTACAGTATCAGGAATTCCAGCGAAAATAGCAGCTTGACGAGCAGGTGCTTGACCTAAACCAGCAGAAACTACATTTCCCATATAAACTTCTTCAACCATTTCTGGTTTTAAGTTTATTTTATCTAAAGCACCTTTAATTGCTACAGCACCTAATTTTGGTGCAGGTGTAGTTGATAAAGTTCCTAAAAAACTACCTATCGGAGTTCTTGCAACTGATACTATAACTACTTCTTTCATATATTGAGTGTATTGTATTAAGATTTGTACTGCGAAAATAACCATTTTATAACAAGTACTCAAATAATAGAGAAAGGTTATATTTACATTTTTAAATGTGAAAAATGAACGATTTTATTAATAAATTGTATAAAAATAATGCAATAATCTACAAAGTGTTATTGTTTTTAGTTGCTGTTGTTTCAATAGTATACTTATTTCCTAAAGGAGGGCAATTTAAATATGATTTTAGTCAAGGGAAGCCTTGGCAATATGATAATTTATATGCTCCTTTTGATTTTGCTGTTCAGAAAACTGAAAAAGAGGTGGTAGAGGAGAAAGCAGAAATTCAAGCTAATATTAAAAAGTACTTTGTTGTTGATGGAGTGATTAAAAATCAGGTAGTAACTGATTTTGATACTAAAATAGATGCTTTAGATTCCTTACCTGTAACTAATATTAGATTTTTAAAAAAACACGGAAATGATATTATTAATGAGATATATAGATATGGATTTATCGATGATGCAAGTGTGTTTAAGGCAAATAAAACAGACATTGTAATTCTTCGTAAAGGAAATTCGATTGATGATATTTCTTTCTCAAGGTTAATCCAATCTAATCAAATCTTAAATTTTGTAAAGAAAAAGGTAGCTAATCTTAACCCTGAGCAACAACGTCTTATTTTAAGTAGTTTAACAGAGTCCTTAAAGCCAAATGTAGCTTATGATATAAAGTATAGTGAAAAAGAGCTTAATGAGGCTTTGAAAGCAATTTCTTTTGCGAAAGGGAAAGTGTCAAAAGGAGAATTAATTATTTCAAAAGGAGATATTGTTGAAGGTAGAAAATTAAATGTTTTGAAATCATACGAAGTAGCATCTAGTTCTCAGACATGGACGAAGTCTAATCGTAATTGGATTGTTTTTGGGTATACCATTTTAGTAGCTTTAGCTTTGCTAATGTTGTTACTTTTTTTGGAGAAATATCGATTTGAAATCTTTAATGATAATAATAAAGTGACCTTTATATTTTTCAATATTTTCTTAATGATTTTTGTGCAAACAATGGTTGTTAAGTATAATTCAGAGTACCTATATGTTGTACCATTAAGTATTTTACCAATTGTTTTAAAAGCTTTTTTTGATGCGCGTTTAGGATTGTTTACTCATGTGTTAACGGTATTGTTACTCGGTTTTATAGTGCCAAATAGTTTTGAATTTATTTATTTGAATATTATTGCAGGTATTGTAACGATATTAACGGTTTCAGAATTATATAAACGAGCTAGTTTATTCATGTCTATAGGTCAAATTACTTTGATTTATATGATAACTTATTTTGCATTTTCTATTTTAAAAGAAGGAAACGCTGATAAAATTAACTGGTTGTATTTCGGACTATTCGCAGCAAACGGAATGTTATCATTCTTAGCAGTTTTCTTTATTTATTTTTATGAGAAATTATTTGGATTAGTATCAGATGTAACTCTGTTGGAGCTATCAAATACAAATTCTAAATTACTAAGGGATTTAAATGAGAAAGCCCCAGGAACTTTTCAACATTCAATGCAAGTAGCAAATTTAGCGGAAGCTGCGGCTAATGAGATAGGGGCAAATTCAATGTTAGTTAGAACAGGAGCATTGTATCATGATATTGGTAAGATGGTTAATCCTATGTATTTTACAGAAAATCAATCCACTGGTGTAAATCCTCACAATGATTTATTACCAATTGATAGTGCTCGAATAATTTTAGATCATGTAATTAATGGTATTGAACTAGCAAAAAAACATAAATTACCAGATAGAATCATCGATTTTATTAGAACTCACCATGGAACGAGTGTTACGTATTATTTTTATAAAAAAGAAAAAGAAAATAGCGTAGAGGGAGAAGAGGTCGATAAAAAGAAGTTTCAATACCAAGGGCCAATTCCATTTTCAAAAGAAACAGCAATATTAATGATGTGTGATGCAGCTGAAGCGGCTTCAAAGAGTTTAAAAAATCCAACAGCACAATCAATCGATGAGTTAATAGATCGAATTGTAGATAAACAAAAAAGTGATAATCAGTTCCGAAATTCGGATATAACTTTTAGAGAAATAGAAAAAATTAAAAAAATTATTAAAAGTAAGTTAATGAATATCTATCACTTACGAGTTGAGTACCCAGATTAGTGTAAAATTTTATTAAAAAAGCTTGTGAAAACATATAAATAGTTATAGATTTGCACTCGCAATTTTTAATTCATTATTCGATGAATTTTTAGTTTGCAAGGAGAGGTGCCAGAGTGGTAATGGAGCAGATTGCTAATCTGTCGACGGGTAACTGTCGCCAGGGTTCGAGTCCCTGTCTCTCCGCAATTAAGATGGCTTTTCGGGGTGTAGCGTAGCCCGGTCATCGCGCCTCGTTTGGGACGAGGAGGTCGCAGGTTCGAATCCTGCCACCCCGACACTGTTTTCGTAGAAACATAAAAACTACGGGCTCTTAGCTCAGCTGGATAGAGCACCTCCCTTCTAAGGAGGCGGTCGGAGGTTCGAATCCTCCAGGGCTCACTTAAAGCTTCACTAGAAATAGTGAGGCTTTTTTGTTTTTGTATGTTTTGTAAGAGTTTACAGCTATTATAGAGATTTTCTTCATTATTTAATTACAACAACTTATTAATCAAATTACATCTTTTAAGGTGTGCATTTTGGTATACCACTTTTTGTTCTGGTGTGCCATTTTATAAAATAGAAATATATAAAAAACTATAAATTACCTATTTATGGGTATTTGTATAATTTTTTAGAGGTGTTAGATTGCTTATAATTAAATATATAAAATTATGAAAAAAAAATATTTTTTATCAATTTACATATTTGTAATACAGTTGTTTAGTAGTTGTTCAGTGCTTGATGCTTTTGAGTCAACAAAAATTAAGAGGTATAAAACAGCTGAACATTATGATCTTAAGGCTAAAGATTCACTAGTAACTATGAATTTATTTGGGAGTAAAATATCTAAGAAAAAGAATAATAAATCAAGCATTAACTTATGGGGGTTAACGAATAAAGGACAATCAGAATTAATAGATGTTCTGGATAAAAGATTCAAAGAGAATAGTTCTTTTATTAAAAGTTTAGAAAAAAAATATTTTAAAATAAAAGGTAATGGGATAAAAACCGATTATACCGTCAAGAACATTAAAATGATTTTTTCTATCTCAAAATTAAAAAGATATGATAAGATGGATAACGATATAATTGGATATTCTACAGCAGATAGAATAGAATACTTTAAATTTAAGTTAAAGCTTCCTGATGATGATATTATTCCAATAAAATTTAAAAACTGGAATAAATTTGAAACTGAATATGGAAGTGTAAACATAGCCGATGTTTCATTTAATAGGACATTTAGCCTTTCAGGTGGTATTGGGCTTTCTAGTTCAAAATCAAAAAGTAAAACTCAAAGTGTTGGAGAAAATAGCTCAGTATCAGGGATGGAAATAGGTTTAGTGCCCAATATAAGTGCTAATCCTACTAATTCTTTTGGTGAAAAACAAAAGATAAGTAGCAGATTTTTAGCATTGAATGGAAAATTAGCAGATAAATTTATTGAAATAGAGCAGGAAGGGATAAGAGAAATAGATTTATCAGGTAATATTGTAGTAGATGTTATTTTAAAGTTTGATTACTTTACGGAAGATATATGTCACATACCCCAGCTATTTAAGGATAATGAGCCCTTAAGAGTTGAAAAAATTAAATTAAACTTAATTTCAGTTAAAATTCCTAATTATTTAACTATCCCCAAAAAAGTTTATGTCGATTTAAATTATGAATATGTTTATAGGCATGTTAAAAATAAAAAAGGTAGGCGTACATTTTATGAATGGGACGATAAAGTGAATTATTTTTCAGGAGAAAATAAAAAGAAAGGCATTGTTCTTTTTGATAAAGAAGACTACTTGCCTTCTTTTAATCAAATCGGTTTTTATGAAGGGGATTCAACAAAAACAAAAGTTGAAGATAAAAAGTCATTCGTCCATTTAAAATTGATTTATAAATATAAAGATGAAAAAAATGCTTCATCAGATAGAGAAGATTTATTGTTTCAAGATTCTGCATCAAGTGAATTATTTATAGATTGGTTAATAGCAGTTTCATCTAAATTAGAAAATGAGTATAAAAAAGTTCGAAAAGAAAAAAAAACAGGATATAAGCTAAAACTTAAAGAATTAAAAAAGAATTTGAAGAAACAAATTATAATAGGTAATTATAAATTGTTTACTAGTGGAGGTGAGAAAGTAAGTAAAAAATATATATTCGATAATAGAAATAAGTTACGTCCTTATCAGCTATATTAAAGTAAGGTTATTATGAATAAGATAATTAATAAGTACTATTATACATTAATTATCTTATTCATAATAATTTTACTTTTCAAATTTCATTTAATCTCTCAATATATCTACTTAAAGCTTCACTTTAATTAGTGAGGCTTTTTTGTTTTTATAAGGTTTAAGGTAGTTTGGAGTTGTCTTTATAACTTTAAATAATGGCCTCTGTTTTAATGAAAATATATTGATTATGAATAAAAAGGTGCACTTTTCGGCATACCTTTTTTCAATAAAAAACTCGACTAAAAAGCCGAGGTTTAATAATGGTAATTAAAAGAAATTATTTTTTTCGATACCAAAAGGCAGTTCTACCAAAAGCAGCAAAACCAATATATCCACGTATCTTTAGCTTATTATGATTGTCAAGTTTAATATAACATTTGTATTCTTTTCCGTTTTTAGGGTCTAAGATTTTTCCACCGCTCCATTCATCTCCATCTTTTTTTAGTCCTGTTAAAATATTCATTCCTAAAATAGGGTTGTTTTTACGTTTTCCTTTACACTTGTCACACAAAGCTTCTTGTCTTTTTTTATCGGTGATCTCAATAATTTTAGCATAAGCTTTTCCTTCTTTTTCATATACTTCAATAACTGAGTCTATCTTGTTGGTTTCTTCATCGCGGTTTTCCCATTTGCCAAAAATGGTTTGGCCGCTAATTGAAGTTGAAATAGTAAGTACTAAAAGACTAAAAAGTATTTTTTTCATGTTGTAAAAATTTAATAAAAAGTAGTTTTCAATAATTGTTCCAAATTAATCGTATTGCGCATCAAAGTTGCTATCCCATTTTTGTTGAACTCTTAAAACTTGTTCAATTACATCACGAGCGCAACCATTTCCTCCAGTTTTATCAGAAATGTATTTCGATACTTGCTGAATTTCTCTTACAGCATCATTAGGGCAACAAGGCATTCCTACTAATTTCATTACTGGATAATCAGGAATATCATCTCCCATATATAACACATTTTCAGGATTTAAATTGTATTTCTCAATCAATTCATTAAACTGCTTAATCTTATCGTGGGCACCTAAATAAATGTCAGTAATACCTAAATTACTCAAACGAGTACGTACACCTTCATTTTTACCACCTGATATAATACATACTCTAAAACCAGCTTTTACCGCGGCTTTTAAAGCATAACCGTCTTTAATATTCATTTGGCGTACTAATTGACCATCAGGAAAAACGGTTACGATTCCGTTTGTTAAAACCCCGTCTACATCAAAAATAAAGGTATCTATTTGAGGTAGGTATTCTTTATAACTTTTCTCCATTTTTTTGGATTGATTTTGTAATGAGTTTATAAATTTCTTGTTGTTGTTTATTTAGTAATTCTAAATGATTTTTAATAGTTTTCTGGTCATTCCTTTTAGCAGGGCCAGTTTGCGCCTCCTTTGGAGAAAGGCTGACTATTTTTTGAGCCGTTTCTTGAATTAAAGGATACAATACCTCAAAAGGAACTTGATGTTCTTCACAAATATCCGCACCAATTTTATACATATGATTGGTAAAGTTATTTACAAAAACAGCGGCTACATGTAAACTTTTACGTTGCTCTGAGTTTATCGCATAAATGTTTTTACCAATAGTTTTTGCTAAGGTTTCTAAAAGTTCAAAATCTTTTGGATTTTCAGCTTCTAAACAAAAAGGGATCTCATCGAAATTCACTGATTTGTCCTTTGAAAAACTTTGCAATAGGTAAAAAACTCCTTTTCTTCCATTGTTCTGTAAAGCCTCTAAAGAAACACTGCCTGAAGTATGCACTACCAAGCCGTTTTTATCATCTATTTTAGAAGAGATTTCAGGAATTGCATCATCAGAAACAGCCAAAATATACACATCAGCATCTACCAGTAGTTCTAAGCTATTTGTAATAGAGGTGAGATGTTTTAAATGCTCAATTTGTGTAATGTTTCTAGCGTATACTTGTATTAATGAAACTTCTTTAGTTTCATAAAAAGCTTTGGCTAAATGGTTTGCTACATTACCGCCTCCAATAACAACAATCTTAATCATAGCACGAAGATATTGATTTTCTGTTATAGAAATTCATTAAAAATATTTTTTGCATATTTGTAGCCTTATGATTGTTTAATTCCACTTCCATATTAGTTGTATCTATTACAACTCCCAATTTAAGCTTGAGTTTTCTCTCAGGTAATTTACTGTATTAAATAATTTATAATGACTGAAAACAATCAAACTTCAAAACAAAACATATTCTCACTTTTTAAAGACGCAATTTTAGGTAAAGAACAAGATTTTACACAAGGCAGCATTGGTAAAGCTGTTTTTATGCTAGCAATTCCTATGATTTTAGAAATGCTAATGGAATCAATCTTTGCTTTGGTAGATATTATTTATGTATCCAGGATAAGTGTGAACGCTGTAGCCACAGTTGGTTTAACTGAATCTGTACTAACATTAGTATATGCGGTGGCTATCGGGTTAAGTATGGCAGCAACAGCCTTAGTTGCTCGTAGAACTGGTGAAAAGGATGGGAAAGGAGCTAATCAAACTGCGGTTCAAGTAATTTTTTTAGGAGTTGTTATTTCTATAATTATTAGTGTTATAGGAATTTTATATCCCAAAGAAATATTACAACTAATGGGAGGAGAACCAGATTTAATAGCTGAAGGATTTGGATATACAAGAGTATTATTAGGAGGAAATATAACAGTAATGTTATTATTCTTAATCAATGCAATTTTTAGAGGAGCAGGAAATGCTTCGATAGCAATGTGGACATTGATTTTGTCAAACGGATTGAATATTATTTTAGACCCAATTTTTATTTTCGGATTAGGACCAATTCCAGCCTACGGAGTAGAAGGAGCAGCTATTGCTACAACTATTGGTAGAGGAACAGCAGTAGTTTCTCAAATATTAGTGCTATTTTTTGGTGCAGGAAAAATTAAACTAGTGGTAAAAGATTTGGTGCTAAGAACATCTGTGATGCTTAATTTAATCAAAGTATCTCTTGGAGGAATAGGACAATTTATTATAGGAACCTCTAGTTGGGTATTTTTAATGCGTATTATGTCAGAGTTTGGCAGCGAAGTGTTAGCGGGCTATACTATTGCTATTCGTATTATGATGTTTACCTTAATGCCAGCTTGGGGAATGAGTAATGCTACAGCTACTTTAGTAGGGCAAAACTTAGGGGCAGGTCAACCTGATAGGGCAGAAAAATCAGTATGGATTACAAGTAAATACTGTGCAATTTTTATGGGAATAGTATCGATAATTTATATAGTATTTGCGCCTACATTTTTAAGTTGGTTTTCAGACAATCCAGAAGTAGTGAAAAACGGAGCATTGTGCTTACAAATTATGGCAGCTGGTTATATTGCTTATGCATATGGAATGGTAGTGATACAATCGTTTAATGGCTCTGGAGATACTAAAACACCAACATATATAAATTTTATATGCTTTTGGTTGTTTCAGTTGCCGTTTGCATATATCATGGCAATAACTTTAGGCTATGGACCTATAGGAGTATTCTCGGCGATTACATTAGCAGAAATATTAATTGCAGTTATAGGAATTTGGTTGTTTAAAAAAGGAAAATGGAAAACGGTTAAGGTCTAAATAGAATTAGTAAATTAGCTAACCATATAAAAGATTTATGAAACTAGATATATTAGCGTTTGGTGCCCATCCCGATGATGTTGAGTTAGGTTGTGCAGCTACCATTGCAAAAGAAATTTCTTTAGGAAAAAAAGTAGGTATTATTGATTTAACTCGTGGGGAGTTAGGTACTCGTGGTTCAGCTGAATTGAGAGATCAAGAAGCTGCAAAAGCTGCTGATATTTTAGGGGTGTCAGTTAGAGAGAATTTAGGGTTTGCAGATGGATTCTTCAAAAATGATAAAGAACATCAATTAGAAGTTATAAAAATGATCCGTAAGTATCAGCCAGAAATTGTGTTATGCAATGCGATTGATGATCGTCATATTGATCACCCAAAAGGAAGTAGTGTAGTGTCTAATGCTTGTTTTTTAAGTGGATTAGTAAAAGTTGAAACTGAGATTGATGGGGTTCAGCAAGAAAAGTGGCGACCAAAACAGGTGTATCATTATATTCAATGGAAAAATATTGAACCAGATTTTGTGGTTGATGTAACAGGATTTATGGATAAAAAGATAGCATCGGTAATGGCGTACTCTTCTCAGTTCTTTGACCCAAAAAGTAAAGAGCCAGAAACTCCAATAACAAGTAAAAATTTTACTGATAGTATTGAGTATAGAGCAAGGGATTTAGGAAGATTAATAAATGTTGATTTTGCAGAAGGCTTTACATCAGAACGTTATGTGGCAGTAGAGAATTTAAGTAAATTAATTTAAAAAAATATTTTGCAAACTTTAAAAACTGTCTTATATTTGCACTCGCAATTCAAATGGTGATTGTAGCTCAGTTGGTTAGAGTATCGGTTTGTGGTACCGAGGGTCGCGGGTTCGAATCCCGTCTTTCACCCAAAAGCAAAAGCTTTCTCAATTTTGAGAAAGCTTTTTTTGTATAAAAAAACTTCTCAATTTATTTATGAGAAGTTTTTTTATTTTCCAACCATTGGTTGTATTTATCTTTATGTTTAAAGCGTTTATGTGTCCATAAATAACACTCAGGTTGTGCTTTGATATGTTTTTCGGTTATGGTTAAAAATTTATCTGAAATTTTAAAATCCTCAAAATCTTTAGGAGATTCAGTAATTAATTCAAATTCAGTTTCAAAATAGCCTCTTTTAACTTTAGTAGTGTTCATGTTAATAACTACTAAGTTATATTTTTTTGCTAAAATTTCTGCTCCAGTATGAACAGGTACTTTTTCATTTAAAAAATTAGCCCAGTATTTTGCTTTGTGTAATTGGGGAGATTGATCGCTAAGTAAAATATATAAACTTTGAATTCCTTTAGCTTGTCTGTTGCTAATACTTTTATTGAATTGGCGAGTTGGTACGCCATCAAAACCATATTTTGTTCTAGAATCTTTGATTACTTTTTCAAAGTAAGGATTCTCAATTTTGGTATAAGCTCCGTAACAGTTTATATTTAAAAAGTAAGGCATGCCTAGTGCCCATTCCCAATTTGCTTGATGCGCACCAATCAAAGCAATACTTCTACCTTCTTTAGCGTATTTATTAATAAGTTCGGGGTTAAGGTATTTATAGCGTTTATTTATTTCTTTTTGACTAATAGAAAAAGCTTTGATACTTTCGAAAATTAAATCGATAAAATGTTTGAAAAATTTTTTCGATATTTTGTTTATTTCTGATTGATTTTTAGAAGGAAAAGCTGTTTGTATATTACTTTGAACTACTTTTTTTCTATAACCAACAATATAATAGAGGATAAAGAAGAAAAAATCAGAAAAAATATATAAAAATCTCATTGGTAATCTTGAGATTAACCAAATAATAGGATAAACAATTGCGAAAGTTAAAAACTTCATATTTTAAATTTAAAATGCAAATATCGTATTAAATTATCAATGATTTACTTTATTAACTTTTGTTTATGTTTGTGAATATTTTAAAAGTTATGAGTCAGATTATTTTAATAATTATAGTGGCTAATGTTTTAGTTTCTTACAAAGGTTTTAACGATGTTGTTTTTTTTGATCGCTATAAATTTCAGGTCCAAAGAATATTAAGTGGAGATAAATTACGAATGTTAACTTCAGGTTTTTTACATGCAGATTGGGCTCATCTAGGATTTAATATGTATGCTCTTTTTCTTTTTGGAGGGTTGGTTTTAAGAGGTTTCTCGAATGTAAATTTCATGTTTATTTATCTAGGAAGTTTGCTAGTAGGGAGTATGTATTCATTGTATCAACATAAAAATGAACCATACTATAGTGCAATAGGTGCCTCAGGTGCGGTTTCAGGTATTATGTTTTCAGCAATAATGTTATATCCTAATAAAACATATAATTTTTTATTTTTTCCATTTATTGATTTTCCAGCATACGTTTTAGGGATTGGATATTTACTTTATTCTATTTATGGAATGAAAAAGCAGTTAGGTAATGTTGGTCATTCAGCTCATTTAGGTGGAGCAATTGGAGGTTATGTATTAACCTTGTTATTAAGACCAAGTGTTATTAGTAATAATTCTTTAATGATAGGAATTATAGGAGTGATAATTGTAGGTTTATTTTTCTTTGGAGATAGATTGAAACTTAATTAATAGAAATAAAAAAAACCGAAACATTTGTTTCGGTTTTTTTGAGCGAGAGACCAGGTTCGAACTGGCGACATTCAGCTTGGAAGGCTGACGCTCTACCAACTGAGCTACTCTCGCA
>CANNGJ010000036.1 GCA_947504185.1 uncultured Tenacibaculum sp.
TGAACTTTTGCTAACTTCTGAACTCGCGTTTTTCCCTTAGCGGGTGCAAATATAGAACCCTTTTTTAACATAACAACCACCTTTTTTAAGTTATTTTTTGAGGTTTTTTCAAACAACTATTATACAGATGATTATGACTGAAATATTTTTGAAATGTGTTTTTAATCCATCTATCACATCTACAATTACCAATTCAAGACACCTTCTTTTAAAATACCTTATATATATATTGTGCAAAAAATGCTTTTACAATATCTTTGCATTTCGAAATCTCCACTTGTAAGGAGATTAACATATAACATATATATAATGATTAAAATTACATTACCTGACGGGAGCGTTAAAGAGTTTGAAAAGAATAGCACAGCTATTGATGTTGCTAAAAGCATTAGTGAAGGTTTAGCAAGAAATGTTATTTCTGCTACATTTGAAGGAAACACAGTTGAAACCACTACCCCACTCACAACAGACGGCTCGTTGGTACTACATACATTTAACGACGCAAAAGGTAAAGAAGCATTTTGGCATTCTTCTGCACACGTATTAGCACAAACCATCTTAGATTTTTATCCAAATGCAAAATTAACGATAGGTCCTGCTATTGAGAATGGATTTTATTACGATGTTGATTTTGGTGACGACTCAATTTCTGATAAAGATTTTAGTAAAATTGAAAAGCAATTTTTAGAGCGTGCTCGAGAAAAAGCAGAATTTAAAATGCGTTCGATTTCTAAAGCTGATGCTTTAGCCTATTATAAAGAACAAGACAATCAATATAAGGTAGAACTAATTGAAGGACTAGAAGATGGTGATATCACTTTTTGCGATCATTCTGACTTTACTGATTTATGTCGTGGCGGACATATTCCTAATACAGGGATAATAAAAGCTATTAAAATAATGAGCGTTGCTGGGGCATATTGGCGTGGCGACGAAAAGAACAAGCAATTAACTCGTGTTTATGGAATCTCTTTCCCAAAGCAAAAACAGTTAAAAGAATATTTAGAGTTACTAGAAGAGGCTAAAAAGCGTGACCATAGAAAACTTGGTAAAGAGTTAGAGTTATTTACTTTTTCTCAAAAAGTTGGAGCTGGCTTACCATTATGGTTACCAAAAGGAGCTGCTTTACGTGGTCGTTTAGAGGACTTCTTAAAAGCTGCTCAGAAAAAAGCAGGCTATGAAATGGTAATGACTCCACATATTGGTCAGAAAGAATTGTATGTTACTTCTGGACATTATGCTAAATATGGTGAAGACAGCTTTCAACCAATAAAAACTCCCAAAATGGAGGAAGAGTTCTTGTTAAAACCAATGAACTGTCCTCATCACTGTGAAGTTTACAATTTTAAACCACATTCTTATAAAGATTTACCAAAACGTTTTGCTGAGTTTGGTACCGTATATAGATATGAGCAAAGTGGTGAATTACATGGATTAACTCGTGTAAGAGGTTTTACACAAGATGACGCACATATTTTCTGTACACCAGAACAATTAGATCAAGAATTTAAAGAGGTTATCGATTTAGTTCTTTATGTATTCGGTTCTTTAGGATTTGAAGATTTTACAGCTCAAGTATCTATTAGAGATATGGACAATCTTGATAAATATATTGGTGATGTTGAAACTTGGGAAATTGCTGAACAAGCAATTATAAATGCTGCTACCGATAAAGGTTTAAATTTTGTAATCGAAGAAGGTGAAGCAGCCTTTTACGGTCCAAAATTAGACTTTATGGTAAAGGATGCTTTAGGCAGAAGTTGGCAATTAGGAACGATTCAAGTTGACTATAATTTACCTAAACGTTTTGAATTAAGCTACAAAGGAGCCGATAATCAGCTACACCAACCTGTAATGATTCACCGTGCACCATTTGGTTCTATGGAACGATTTATTGCAGTGTTACTAGAGCATACAGGAGGAAATTTCCCACTTTGGCTAACTCCAGAACAAGTTATTGTACTGCCAATCAGTGAGAAATATCAAAAATATACAGAAAAAGTTTTAACTTTGTTAGAAAATTCCGAAATTCGCGCCCTCGTAGATAACCGAAGTGAGAAGACTGGAAGAAAGATTCGTGATGCCGAAGTAAACAAAATACCATTTATGGTTATTGTTGGAGAGAAAGAAGAAGAAGATGGCACAGTATCTGTAAGAAAACACGGTGAAGGCGACATAGGAACATTTACAATTGAAGAATTTATTTCTTTAATACAGAAAGAAGTTAGTAAAACATTAGTTCCTTTTGGAAACCAAAAATAAGATAGTAATTTTAAATTCATAAGCCATAGCAATTAGAAGAAGAGGCGGACGTAGACCGCTAAGAGTAATTAAAGAAGATCAACATAGAATTAACGGAAAAATCCGTGATGTTGAAGAAGTTCGTCTTGTAGGCGAAAACATAGAGGTGGGTGTATATTCTTTATCGAGAGCTAAAGAAATTGCACGAGAACAAGAATTAGATTTAGTTGAAATTTCACCTAAAGCTGTTCCTCCTGTTTGTAAAGTTATTGATTATAAAAAGTTTTTATACGAGCAAAAGAAACGTGAAAAAGCTTTAAAATCAAAAGCTACTAAAGTTACCGTAAAAGAAATTCGTTTCGGACCTAATACTGATGAGCATGATTATGAGTTTAAAAAGAAGCACGCTATTAAGTTTTTAAAAGACGGTGCTAAATTAAAAGCTTTTGTTTTCTTTAAAGGACGTTCGATTGTATTTAAAGAACAAGGGCAAATTTTATTATTAAAATTAGCACAAGAATTAGAAGAATTCGGTAAGGTAGAACAAATGCCTAAGTTAGAAGGGAAACGTATGATTATGTTTATTGCTCCAAAAAAGGGTAAGTAACATAACATATACAATATATAAGCAAGATAAACTAAAAAACAAAGATGCCTAAAATTAAAACAAAATCTAGTGCCAAGAAACGTTTCAAGTTAACTGGTTCTGGTAAGATCAAAAGAAAGCACGCGTTTAAAAGTCACATCTTAACAAAGAAGTCTAAAAAACGTAAGCTTGCATTAACTCATTCGACTTTAGTACATAAGTCTGATGAAGCTAACATTAAGCAACAATTAGTATTAAGATAATAATTGTTAGCCAGGGAATTTAATTATTAACCATGGAGTTAGGCTCAATTAAGTATCGATTTTCGATCGCCTACTACAAAAAACATTTGAATTATGCCAAGATCAGTAAATTCAGTAGCCTCAAGAAGAAGAAGAAAAAAAATCTTGAAGCAAGCAAAAGGTTACTTTGGAAGACGTAAAAACGTTTACACAGTAGCAAAAAATGCGGTAGAGAAAGCAATGACATATGCTTATCGTGACCGTAAAAACAATAAGAGAAACTTCCGTTCATTATGGATTCAACGTATTAACGCTGGAGCTCGTCAGTTCGGAATGTCTTACTCGCAGTTTATGGGGAAAGTAAAAGCTAATAACATCGAATTAAACCGTAAGGTTTTAGCCGATTTAGCTATGAACAACCCAGAAGCTTTTAAGGCCATTGTAGAAAAAGTAAAATAAGTTTCATAACCTTGCTTATACTAAAAACCCAAACTTAAACGTTTGGGTTTTTTTAAACCAGAAACATTCATTATTTTGAACATAAAACACTCACCTATGAAAACTTTAAAAATATTATTCATCTTTATTTTCACTCAAACTATTATTGCTCAAACCACTACTAAACTTGAGCAGCCAAATACTGTTGAGAATCAATTTAAAAAACTTTATAAAGGCTCAAACAACTATCAAATTTATAAAGTTGTAAAAAAGAATGAGTTTTTAAGCTTGCAAAAAAGTATATTAGACAGTATTAAAGTTATTAAAACTGATGTTGCTTCTAAGCAAATTAAAATAAACGAACAACTTAAAGCAATTACATCTTTACAAACTAAAATAGATACTTTAAAAGGAAATTTATCAGTGTCTGTTGAAAAAGAAGATTCGTTTTCTCTCTTAGGCATGTCATTAAACAAAGCTACCTACAATACTATTTTATGGAGTATTATTGCTGGTTTATTAATTGGTCTTATCTTTTTTGTCTATAGATTTAATAGTAGTAATTCAGTTACTAGTGAAACTAAGGATTTGTTAACTGATGTTGAACATGAGTTTGAACAATACAAAAGAAACTCAATTGAAAAAGAGCAAAAGCTACGTAGACAATTGCAAGATGAAATTAATAAACAACGTGGAGTAAGTTAATCATCCTACCCTCTACATAAATAAAAAGAGCAACTCAATTGAGTTGCTCTTTTTATTATTCTAAATATTCTTTTAATCGGCTTGTAAAATATTCCCAACCGCCTTTACAACTTTCTCTTTTGAATTCTGGAATATCTAAATGTTCGAATTTTTCAATACCTTCAGCTAACACTGTCATTTTTGTTTGTTCTTTTGATTCTATTTCTAACTGAAATGTAACTAGAAAAGGCTCTTTCACATAATCCGGATACGTCCATTCTACTTTCAAAACTTTATTAGGAACTATATCAGTTACTTCCCACAAATGATAAAAACTACGTTCTTCCGAAGTTACTACGAACCAGGTTTTAAAACCTTCTTCCGCTTCAAAATCTGGGATATTATCAAAAAACCACTGAATCATTTCAGAACGCTCAGTAATAGCTTTCCAAATTTTTTCTACTGGTTGATTTATTATTTTATTTACAACTACAGGTTTCATTTATGACAATCCTGATATTATACCATTATTATCAATACTCATTCCCTCAGATGCAGGGATAGCTGGCAACCCAGGCATGCGCATCATTTTACCTAAAATAGGAATGATAAATTGTGCTCCTGCTGCTATTTCAATTTCACGGACAGTAACTGTAAAGCCTTCTGGCCTTCCGATTAATTTATCATTATCAGAAAATGATTTTTGAGTTTTTGCCATACATACTGCAAAATCATTAAAACCTAAACGATCAATTCTACGTAAGTTTAATTGCGCTTTTTTACTATACTCAACTTTCTCTGCTCCGTAAACTTCTTTAGCAATGGTTTCAATTTTCTCTTTCACTGGAGATTTCCAATCATACAATGGCTTAAACTGTGTGGCTTTATTTTCAACAACATCAACTACAGCATTGGCTAAGTTTTTGGTTCCTTCACCTCCTTTTGCCCATTCTTCAGAAACTACTGCTTTTACTCCTAAATTAGCACAAGCTTCAATCACAAAATTCACTTCTTCTTCAGAGTCTGAAATAAATGAATTAATTGCAACTACTGGTTCAATATTAAACTTACGTATATTTTCAATGTGCTTTTCTAAGTTTTTAAATCCATCTTGAACACGCTCTAAACTTGGAGTGTTATATTCTTCTTTCGGAGAACCTCCGTGATGACGTAATGCTCTAATGGTAGCAACTAACACTACACATTTAGGATTTAATCCAGCATACTGTGATTTTATATTTAAAAACTTCTCTGCACCTAAATCTGCACCGAAACCAGCCTCAGTAACTACATAATTAGATAATGACAATCCCATTTTAGTAGCAATAATTGTATTTGTTCCCTGAGCAATATTTGCAAAAGGCCCACCATGAATAATTGCTGGATTTTCTTCTAATGTCTGCACTAAATTAGGCTTAACAGCATCTTTTAATAAAATAGCCATTGCATCTTGTGCTTTTAAATCACGTGCAAAAATTGGTTTCTTATCAAAAGTAAATCCAATAAAAATATTTCCTAAGCGTTCTTTTAAATCATCGAAGTTAGTAGCCATACAAAGTATCGCCATTACTTCAGATGCTGGTGTAATATTAAAACCATCTTCACGAGGAATTCCATTCGCTGTTCCTCCTAATCCAATAGTTATTTGGCGCAATGCGCGATCGTTCATATCAATTACACGTTTCCATAAAATAGTCCGCGGATCGATATTCAAGTTATTTGTTTTACTCTGTAAATTATTATCAATTAATGCTGATAATAAATTGTTGGCTTTTTCAATCGCATTAAAATCTCCTGTAAAATGAAGATTAATATCTTCCATTGGTACAACTTGAGAATACCCACCACCGGCAGCACCACCTTTTATACCAAAAACAGGCCCTAAAGAAGGTTCACGTAACACAACTGTTGCTTGTTTACCTACCTTATTCAATCCTTCGGTTAATCCGATAGAAACTGTAGTCTTTCCTTCACCAGCAGGCGTTGGAGTTAAAGCTGTAACTAAAACTAAATTATTCTTCTTTACTTTCTCATTATCAATTAAACTTAAAGGTAATTTAGCTTTGTATTTACCGTACATTTCTAAATCTTCCTCTTCAATATTTAGCTTAGCTGCTATATGTTTAATATGTTTTAAATTTTTTGCTTGAGCAATCTCAATATCTGTTAAATGCGCCATAGCGAACTATATAAAATTAGGTTGTTTGTTATGCTAAAAATAGCAGGTAAATATACATAATATAATCCCTATAAAATCTGACATTTATTAGCATTTTATAACTAATCATATACTAACTAGATAAATATCTTAAAAGAATTGTCAAATCTTTTTTGAAATACTATATTTGCACGTTTTAAAAAAAGTCGATTTAAATTAATAAAAATGCAAAACAAAGGTCTTATTAAATTATTTGCTGTCCTGTTTGGATTAGTGAGTTTGTACCAATTGTCGTTTACGTTTTTTGCTAATAAAGTAGAAGATAGCGCAAAGGAGTACTCAAAAGAAAACGTTAAAGATAACAACGGTAGAGAGTTAGCTAGATATGAGAGAAAATATCTTGATAGCGTAGCAAATAAAGAAGTATTAAATTTAGGAGTTGCTAAATACACTTACAACGACATCAGGGAGAAAGAAATGAACCTTGGTTTAGATTTAAAAGGTGGTATTAATGCAATTTTACAAGTATCTGTAAAAGATATCTTAATTGGGTTGTCTAATAACTCAAAAAATCCTGTTTTTACTGAAGCATTAGCTAAAGCTGATGAAGCTCAAAAAGACAGTCAAGAAAATTATTTAGATTTATTCTACAACAATTTTGTAGAATTATCTGCAAACGGTGTAAAGTTAAGCGATCCAAGTGTATTTGGAACTAAATCGTTACGTGACAAAATCGACTTTAATAAAACGAACGAACAAGTAAAATCGACTTTACAAGAAGAAATCAACACCTCTATTAATACTGCTTTCGAAGTATTACGTAGCCGTATTGATAAATTTGGTGTTGTTCAACCAAACATTCAAAGAATTGGAAACTCAGGGCGTATTCAAGTTGAATTACCAGGAGCTAAAGATATTGATAGAGTTCAAAAGTTATTACAAAGTACTGCTGAATTACAATTTTGGGAAGTATACACCAATGCTGATGTACAAAACTTTTTCTTTGCTGCAAACGGTAAAGTTGCTGAATTATTAAAAGATGATTCAACTACTGAGGTTGCTAAAGATTCTACAAAAGCAGATAGTATTGATGATTTATTAGGAGAATCTACTGATTCTACTAAGGTAGCTACTCAGAAAAATTTATTTACATATTTATTCCCTAACGTAGCTCAGAACCAACAACAAATGAGTTCATTAGTAGCTCAAGCTAGAGTTCAGGATACTGCAAAAGTAAATAGCTTTTTAGCGAATAAAGAAGTTAGAGCTTTATTACCAAATAACTTAAAATATGTTAAGTTCTTATGGGATTATAAAACTAATCCAAGTGCTGACAGAACAAACGAAATTATTGGTTTGTACGCCATGAAATCTAACAGAAACGATAAACCTGCTATTGATGGTGATGTTATTGCTGATGCAAATCAAGATTATGATCAACTAAGCAAGCCAATTGTATCTATGACGATGAATGGTATTGGAACTAAGAAATGGTCTAAGCTAACAGGAGAAAACATAGGAAAACATGTTGCGATTGTGTTAGACAATTATGTTTATACTGCACCAGTTATTAATGGACAATTAGGTAGTAACTCTTCTATTTCTGGAGGTTCTATGACTGTAGAAGAAGCACAAGATATTGCAACTATTTTAAAAGCTGGTAAATTACCTGCACCAGCAAGAATGATCCAAGCACAAGTTGTTGGACCATCTTTAGGGCAAGAATCTATTAATGCAAGTATGTGGTCTTTCGGATTAGCTATCTTATTAGTATTAGGATGGATGTTCTTATACTACGGTAAAGCTGGTTTATATGCAAACATCGCATTATTAGTAAACATCTTGTTTATCTTCGGATGGTTAGTATCGTTTAATGCAGTATTAACATTACCTGGTATTGCCGGTATTATCTTAACCATAGGTATGTCGGTAGATGCGAACGTAATTATTTTCGAAAGAATTAAAGAAGCCTTAAGAGGTGGTAAAAGTTTAGCAACTGCTGTTGATGAAGGATTTAGTTTTAAAGGAGCTTTATCTGCAATTATTGATGCAAACATTACAACTTTCTTAACAGGAGTTATCTTATTTATATTTGGTACAGGACCAATTAAAGGTTTTGCTTATACTTTAATGTTAGGTATTGCTACTTCTTTATTTACTGCAATTTTTATTACTCGTTTATTTATTGACGGAGCAGTAAACAAAGGAACTAACTTACCATTTAACACAAACATTTCTAAAAACTGGTTTAACAATATTAGTATTGAGTTCTTAAAGAAACGTAAGCTAGCTTATATTGTTTCTGGATTCTTTATTCTTGCTGGATTAGTTTCAATCTTTACTTTAGGATTAAAGCAAGGAGTAGATTTTAAAGGAGGTCGTTCTTATACTGTTCGTTTTGATCAAGAAGTGAAATCAAATGAAGTTGCTTCTGCACTAAAAGGTGCTTTCGGTACAGCTCCAGAGGTTAAAACTTACGGTTCTAACAATCAATTAAAAATCACTACTGCTTTTAAAATTGATGAAGAAGGTAGAAATGTAGATGAAGAAGTACAAACTGCATTATATACTGGATTAAAGCCTTACTTAGGAACTACTTCTTATGAAAATTTTAAACCTGGTTTTGAAAAAACAGGTAGTGGTATTATGGAATCTATGAAAGTAGAGCCAACAATTGCTGATGATATTAAGCAAGCTGCATTATGGGCTGTATTAGGTTCGTTAATTGTAGTATTCTTATATATCTTATTACGTTTTAGAAAAATGTCTTACTCTATTGGTGCAGTAGCAGCAGTATTCCACGATGTATTAGTGGTATTAGGAGTTTTCTCAATTTTCTATAAAGTAATGCCATTTGATATGGAAATTGGACAATCATTTATTGCAGCGATCTTAACAGTAGTTGGGTACTCGCTGAATGATACCGTGGTAATTTTTGATAGAATTAGAGAGTACGCTGCTAACAGTAATACTTTAACAGCTGGTTTAGTAGACAAAGCATTAAGTAGTACTTTAGGTAGAACAATCAATACATCTTTAACTACGTTATTAGTAATGTTAGCTATTTTCTTCTTCGGTGGAGATAGTATTAAAGGATTCATGTTCGCATTAATCGTAGGTGTAGTTGTAGGTACGTATTCATCATTATTCGTAGCAACACCAATTATGTTCGATGCTTCTAAAAAAGAAGACAAGAAATAATAATTAAATAAATATTACCAAAACCGTTTTGAGTTATTATTCAAAACGGTTTTTTTAGTTAATATCAAGCAACTATCTTTGCACTCTGATGAAAATTACAAAACTTCACGATTTATATTTTAAAGAATTTATTTCTACTAACGAATTAGCTACTATAGTAAAATCGTTAGCAGAACAAGTAAAAAACGATTTACCTAAAGATGAAGTTCCTTTATTTGTAGGAATTTTAAACGGGTGTTTTGTTTTTACTGCCGATTTTTTACGTGAGTATAAAGGCGATTGTGAAATGACTTTTGTAAAGTTGGCTTCTTACGAAGGAACAACATCAACAGAAAATGTAAAAAAATTGATTGGTATCAACGAAGATTTAACAAATCGGACTGTTATCATTTTAGAAGATATTATAGATACAGGTACAACGCTACAAGAAATCTATGAAATCTTCAAAACAAAAAAAATAAAAGAACTTAAAGTAGTAACACTTTTTTTTAAACCAGATGTATACCGTAAAGAATTACCAATAAACTATATCGGAAAAAGTATTGAAGATAAATTTATTGTTGGTTACGGATTAGATTACAAAGGTTACGGAAGAAATTTGCCCGCTATTTACCAATTAACAACACAACCCAAAATGAAAAACATCGTATTATTCGGCCCTCCGGGAGCAGGAAAAGGTACACAAGCTGAAGTATTAAAAGAAAAATACAACTTAGTACATATCTCTACTGGAGATGTATTCCGTTTTAATATTAAAAACAAAACTGAATTAGGTTTATTAGCTAAAACTTATATGGATGATGGTAACTTAGTTCCAGACGAAGTTACAATTAGCATGTTAAAAGCTGAAGTTGAAAGAAATGCTGATGCTGCTGGTTTTATTTTTGATGGTTTTCCTAGAACCGAATCTCAAGCAGAAGCTTTAGATGCTTTTTTAGCTGAAAAGAACGAGCGTATTAATGGGATGGTTGCTTTAGAAGTGCCAGAAGATTTATTAGTGGGTCGTTTATTAGAAAGAGGAAAAACTAGTGGTCGTACAGATGATATGGATGAAAGTAAAATCCGTAATCGTTTTAACGAATACAATACAAAAACAGCCGTTTTAAAAGATTTTTACCACGCACAAGGTAATTATTACGGTGTAAACGGTGTAGGGTCTATTGAAGAGATTACACAACGTTTATCTGACGTGTTTGACACATTATAAATTACATAAAAAGAAAGAATAAACTTTCTTTTTAAATATTAGAAAAAATGACTGAAGGAAATTTTGTTGACTATATAAAAATCTACGCATCTTCTGGTAAAGGAGGGCGAGGATCTGCGCATTTACACCGTGAAAAATACATTACCAAAGGAGGTCCTGATGGTGGTGATGGTGGTCGTGGAGGTCACATTATTTTACGTGGCGACAAAAGTATGTGGACACTTTTCCATTTAAAATTCAAACGTCATTTTAGAGCAGAATCTGGCGGTGATGGTAGTGCTAGTCGTAGTACTGGTCGCGATGCTGATGATATTATAGTAGATGTACCTTTAGGTACAATTATCCGTGATGCAGATACTGATACTATTTTACATGAAATTACCGAAGACGGACAAGATGTTATCTTATTAGAAGGTGGTAAAGGTGGTTTAGGTAACTGGCATTTTAAATCTTCTACTAATCAAGCACCACGTTATGCACAACCTGGTATTGACGGTTTAGATGGATGGTTTCGTATAGAACTTAAAATATTAGCCGATGTTGGTTTGGTTGGTTTTCCTAATGCAGGTAAATCTACTTTGTTATCGGTTTTAACAGCTGCAAAACCTAAAATTGCAGATTATGCGTTTACTACTTTAAAGCCTAATTTAGGTATTGTTGAACATCGTAATCATAAAAGTTTTGTTATGGCAGATATCCCTGGGATTATTGAGGGAGCTGCTGAAGGAAAAGGATTAGGTCATTATTTTTTACGTCATATCGAGCGTAACTCTGCCTTATTATTTTTAATTCCTGCGGATAGTGATGATATCCAAAAAGAATATGATATTCTTTTAAACGAATTAAAAAAGCACAATCCTGAGTTATTAGATAAAGATCGTTTACTAGCCATCTCAAAATCTGATATGTTAGATGACGAATTAAAAGAGGAAATTAAAGCTGAATTACCAAAAGGTGTAGAAACTTTATTTATTTCATCTGTAGCGCAATTAGGTTTACAAGAATTAAAAGATAAACTATGGGGAATGTTGAATTAATTTCAACTTCTATAATAATATTAAAAAAGCAATCTCTTTGAGGTTGCTTTTTTTGTTTGTTTTTTAAACTACTTTCATCTACCTTTCGCTAATGCTGAATATAAATCATTAAAACGGATTTTTATTCCTAAGCTAGTTGTGGTTAATTTAGAAAAAACGAAATGAATTGATATTTGGAACATTGAAATACGAAAAATATGCAGACAAAAATTGTCAAAAACTGACTGAATTTCAGAATGAATTCAGAGCTGAATATAACCTTGATAATTATGCAAATTGGTTTTATAATCAATCAAGCGAAACATTAAGACTGTATTCAGACGACAAAGAAATTTATTTCAAATACATACCTGTTGGAACATTTTCTCAAAAGACAAATACTTGGATGTGGGCTTGGGCAAATGAAGACTCTGTTGAGCCAAGAAAGTTCAACACTTTAAAAGTTAAGGAGTTCGGAGAGAAGAAGAAATATGGAAATCTAACAAAGGCTCATTTTGACGGAGATAAATTCACAGGTTGGAAATTGACTTCTATTGCGTTTGACATAATTGGTGGAATTGGAACTTATAGAGTAATCTCTGACCATTTAGAAAAGTACTTTTTACTCACAGACCAAATCTCAAAAGAAGAAGTTGAGAAAATAGAAAGCGAATTAATTGACTGTGGAATTCACGGAAAATTGAGAAAAGCGTTTATATGTCAACATTTGAATACTAAAACTAAAACAGGATTTGAAGAAGCTTTTGAAACATATTCTGGAATGGAATTAGACAAGGAAGATGATTTTCAAGCTTGGTGTTCTGAATGTGAAAAAGAACGACTTAAAACAAACGGTTGGAATGACGAATCAATGGAATTTGCAAAAATTAAATTAGTCTGTGAAAAGTGCTATTTTGAAATAAAGGAATTTAATTTAAACGGATGAAAACACTAATCACAACACGATGTATAAAACATAGCTAATAAGTGATTAATCCAAAAGTTTGTGTTTTATTTGTGAAAACTGCCAAATTTTTAATTTGGCTTTAAAACAGAAAAAATAAAAATTCGGCTCTGTGTCAATCCGAAAATGTAGTATCTTTTTGCACGCTACTTTTCATACACTAGACCGTTAGCGAAGAATCAAAAAACTCGCTTTGCTTTTACAAACTCTTTTTTCCAATAGGGTTCATCCATAGAAGAAGTAATTACGCCTTTTGAAGTCGTGGAATGAATAAATAGAATGTTATCATTTTCAACTAAAGTTACCAAACCAACGTGATTTATTCCTCCTTTTAGTCGAGCGATATCAAAAAACAATAAATCACCAACTTTTACATCTTTTAAATCAATTTCTTTTCCTTTTGTACTTATTGTACTTGATGATCTTGGTAAATCAATTCCTATTTGTTTAAAAGATGTATTTACCAAACCCGAACAATCCATTCCGTTTTTGGTGGTCCCACCTGCTTTATAAGAAACACCTTTATAGGAATTTGCGATTTCAAGTAATTTAAAAATCTTTGAATTATTAGTTTTTAAAGCAATAGTTCTTTCAGGTTGTTCGTCTCCGTTAGTTATATAACGAAAAGTAATAAAACCTATAATTACAATTAACAAGAGTAATCTTTTGTTCATTATTACAATACTCTTTTTGCTTTTATAAAAGCTTTATTCCAATAATCTTGATTTAAAGAGGTAACAATGACACCACGAGAACTTGTAGCGTGTATAAAACGAATATCGCCGTTTTTTATAGAAGTAACTAAACCAACATGATTTACTTTACCTCTTTTACGAGCTGTTTTAAAGAACAGTAAATCTCCTCTTTGTACTTTTCGTAAAGAAATATCGTAACCCTTTGTATACATTTCTCGCGAAGTTCTAGGAATCTCAACATTTCTTTGTTTAAAAGCGGTGTGAATTAACCCCGAGCAATCCATTCCTTTATCGGTTGTTCCACCGTATTTATAACGAACTCCTTTGTAAGAAACTGCTGTCCAAACAATTTTATCGGCAACAGTAACTTCTTTTGTATTTGTAGTTGTTTTTTTAGATGTACTTGTAACGTTTTTTGAAGATCCACAAGAAATCATCAAAAATGAGAGTATAAAAATGTAGAGTAGTTTTTTAATCATATACTAGTGTAATCCTTCAATAATTAATTTCGCTGTTTTTTCTGATGCTCCTTTACCTCCAAGTTTTTGTTCTAAATCAAAATAATCTAAAAACAATTGCTCTCTTTGTTTTTCTTCAAGAATTTTAGTCAATTCAACTTTTAAGTTTTCTTTCGTAAAATCATTCTGAATCAACTCTTTTACAACCTCACGATCCATTATTAAATTCACTAAAGAAATATATTCTAACGTAATAATTCGTTTTGCTATTTGATAAGAAATATTGCTTCCTTTATAACAAACCACTTGCGGTACTTTAAACAAAGCTGTTTCTAAAGTTGCAGTACCAGAACCTACTAAAGCAGCATGAGAAATACTTAACAAATCATAAGTTTTATTACTGATAAACTTCACATTTTTATCTCCGATAATTTCTTGATAAAATGCAGTTGCTTGACTTGGCGCTCCACCAACTACAAACTGATAATTTGAAAAATCATCTACCAACGACAACATTACCGATAACATTTTAGTTATCTCTTGCTTTCTACTACCAGGTAATAATGTAATAATTTCCTTATCTCCTAAATCGTATTCTTTTCTAAATGTTATTTCATCAATTTGTTTTCTACCAGCAATTCCATCAATTAATGGATGTCCTACAAAGTTAACATCGTAATCGTATTTTTTATAGAACTCTTTTTCAAACGGTAAAATCACAAACATTTCATCAACATCACGTTTAATGTCTTTTACTCTTCCTGCTCTACTAGCCCAAACTTGTGGAGAAATATAATAATTGGTTCTTATACCTTGTTGTTTTGCCCATTTAGCAATACGTAAATTAAACCCTGAATTATCTATTAAAATAAGTACATCTGGATTGAATTTAGCAATGTCTTTTTTACAAAGGGAAATCATTCCTAAAATCTTACGAAGATTCATTAACACTTCAATAAACCCCATAAAAGCACGTTCTTTATAATGCTTTACAAGCGTACCTCCTATTTCTTGCATTAAATCACCTCCCCAAAAACGAATGTCTGCATTTGGGTCTTCTTTTAACAAAGCTTTCATCAGATTTGCTCCATGTAAATCTCCTGAAGCTTCCCCTACAAGAATATAATATTTCATCTAGTTAAATTAGAAAAATTTTAAAACCAATGTTAATAAAGCTATTGCAATAGTTGCCATTAAAACACCTCTTGCTCTGTAGTCTTGTTTCTTTTTTAAAAACACCCAAAAAACAAATAAATTAGGGATTGCTGCTAATGCCAAAACAGGTCCTAATATGCCACCTTCTCTTACCATTTTAATGGTTTCGGCAAAAGTGCCTTGAGAAACGTATTGTAAATAAATAAACAATCCACAAGCAGTGGCTAGTAATGATACTAAAACTCCAATGGCTATTTCTTTTTTTATATATCCCATGAATTTAATTTTTGAATTGCATGATGCGCTGTCATATCAAACTGAACAGGAACCACTGAAATATATCCGTTTTCTAAAGCCCAAATATCGGTATCTTGCCCTTTATCTCTATTAATAAATTCTCCTGACAACCAATAATATTCTTTACCGTGTGGACTTTTACGTTTTTCAAAATCTTCTTTCCAATATCCGTTTGCTTGACGACAAACACGGATTCCTTTAATATCGTTTTCTTTTAACTTAGGAATATTTACGTTTAACACTACGCCATCTGGCAAACCATTTAACAATACGTTTAACGTAATTTTTTCAATAAACTTTTTTGCTGCTCTAAAATCTGCATGCCAATCAAAATCTAATAAAGAAAAACCGATAGCTGGAATCCCTTCTATACCAGCTTCTACTGCAGCACTCATAGTTCCTGAATAAATTACATTTATCGATGAATTTGATCCGTGATTAATTCCTGATACACATAAATCTGGCGTACGGTTTAAAATCTCATTTTTAGCCATCTTAACACAATCGGCTGGAGTACCAGAACAACTATATTCAATCTGTGGACCCTCATCAATCGTAATCGGATTACAATGCAAAACATTGTTAACGGTTATCGCATGCCCCATTCCACTTTGCGGACTATCTGGCGCAACCACTACAACATCTCCAATTTTATTCATTATTTCAATCAGCATACGAATACCTGGAGCGGTAATTCCGTCATCGTTTGTAACCAAAATTAAGGGTCTTTCTTGCATAGTGTGTTAGTTTTACAACAAATGTAACACAAAAAAAGGATTATTATTTTAACATTTTGTAAAGATAGAATGGTTCATATTATACGTAAAATTGTAGTAATCAAACACAAGTATTATGGTACGAGTTATAGTTTACATTACTGTTTTTATAATTTCTACATTTTTTTCTGTTATAACCGCTCAAAATAAAACTAACGTTCCTTGTAATTCACCAGAATATTCTCAGTTTGATTTTTGGATTGGTAATTGGGATGTTTATAACACAAGCGACAAACTAATCGGGCATAATAAAGTTCTACGAGTACCCAATGCCTGTACTATTCAAGAAAATTGGAGCTCAGAGACATCAAAAAGCAAAGGAACTAGTTATAATTACTATAATAAAACTAACAATTCATGGAATCAACTTTGGATTGATAATTCTGGTTTTTCACTAGAATTAACTGGTCATTATAAAGAAAGCACGATGACTTTAAAAAGCTCAGTAGTTAAAAGTGATAAAGGCAATTATTACAATCAAATTACTTGGACAAAAAACAATGATGGTTCTATTACCCAAGTTTGGAGTTACATGAACGAAAATCACAAAAAAATTAAAGAAGTTTTTAGAGGAATCTATAAAAAACATAAAGAATAAAAAATTGGCATTATTTTAGTAGCTTAGCAACACTAAGGGGCACACCAAAAAATTTAAAAGACAGAAGATACATGAAGACGAAGTTTATCATTCCATTTTTAACATTAATAGTATTATTTACAAACACTCTATATTCAAATTCAATTCCTTATGCTGATCCTGATAAAGATCGTGTAATTGTATATGTATTAAAAAATATTTTAGGCAGGTATCATTATGTTCAAAAAGAATTGAATGATGATTTTTCTGAGCATGTGTATACTACTTTTATTGATGGGCTAGATCCAAGTAAAAGATATTTTACACAAGAAGACTTAAAAGAGTTTTCTCAATTCAAATACTTAATTGATGATCAATTAAGAGAGACCAACATTGACTTTTACAAACTAGTATACAATCGTTTTTTAGAAAAATTAGGAGCTGCAAAAAATAATTATCGTGCTTTATTAGCACAACCTTTCAACTATAAAAAGAAAGAAGTTATAGATATTGATTATGATAAAGTACCTTTTGCTAAAAACGAAATTGAATTAGTTGATTATTGGAGAAAACAATTAAAATTATCTGTTTTAAGTAGAATTGAAGATGCTGAAAACTTACAAAATGAAAAAACTAAAAAAGATTCAAACTTTAAGAAAAAATCATTTACTGAGTTAGAAGAAGAAGCTAGAAAAGAGGTTTTAAAAAATATGAACGATTTATACCTACGTATAGGCGAACTTGAGAATTCTGATTGGTATTCAACATTTTTAAATAGTGTTGTGAGTGGTTTTGATCCACATACAACCTATATGTCTCCTAGAAGAAAATCTCGTTTCGATCAAGAAATGTCAGGTAAATTAGAAGGTATTGGTGCCCGTTTACAGAAAAAAGGAATCTATACACATATCGTTGAATTAATTTCTGGTGGACCAGCATGGAAACAAGGTGAACTAGAAGCTGATGATATTATTTTAAAAGTAGCTCAAGGTGATCAAGAACCTTTAGATATTGTAGGTATGCGTTTAGACGATGCCATTAAATTTATCAAAGGTAAAAAAGGAACAGAGGTTCGTTTAACTGTAAAGAAAAAAATTGATGGATCTATAAAAGTTATTCCTATTATTAGAGATGTTGTAGAGCTAGAAGAAACATTTGTTAAATCGAGTATTGTAGAGAAAAATGGCGAAAAATTTGGAGTAATCAACCTTCCAAGATTTTATATCGACTTTAATGACTTAAGCCGTAGAGATGCAGCAAAAGACATGGAAAAAGAAATTGAACGTTTAAAGAGTGAAGATGTAAAAGGTTTGATTGTTGATTTACGCGATAATGGTGGAGGGTCTTTAAAAACTGCTATTGAAATTGGCGGGTTATTTATTGAAAAAGGTCCTATAGTACAAGTAAAATACAGAGATGAGCAACCATTAGTTAAAAATGATACCGATGCAAAAATTCAATGGGACGGGCCTTTAGTAGTTATGGTAAATGAGTTCTCTGCTTCTGCTTCAGAAATTTTTGCTGCAGCTATGCAAGACTACAAACGAGGAGTTATTATTGGTGGTAAGCAAACTTATGGTAAAGGTACTGTTCAGAACGTTTTACCAATCAATCGCTTTTATGAAAAGTACCCTAGCGACTTAGGTGCTTTGAAAATGACCATCCAAAAATTCTATAGAATAAACGGTGGATCAACTCAAATAGAAGGTGTATATTCTGATATTTCTTTACCAAGCAGATATAGTTATATGAAGTTTGGTGAGCGTGATTTAGATGGAGCTTTACCTTGGGATAAAGTTCAGCAAGCTAAGTACAACACTACTAATTCTTATAGTAATTTTGCAGATGTTGTTTACAACAGTAAGCAGCGAATCATGAAGAACGATAAGTTTCAAAAAATTAATGATTACGCCAAATGGTTAAAGAAAAATCAAGAAGAAAAAACATACTCATTAAACTATAATGAGTTTAAAAAAGAAAGTAAACAAAAAACCAAAGAGGGCGAGCAGTTTAAAGAAGTATTTAAGTTTGACTCTAACCTAACTTTTAATTCACCTAAATACGAATTAGATTTATTTAAGAAAGATACTGTTTTAGAAGAAAAACGTGTTGTTTGGCATAAAAATCTTAAAAAAGATATTTATATGAACGAAGCACTTAATGTGCTGAGTGAATTGAAAATGAGTAAAAATTACACTATTATAAAACAATAAAGAAAGCAGCCGATCGGCTAGTCATGGTCGGAAGAAAAAATCTTCCGACTTTTTTATTTTCCGTCGGTTATAATTTTGGCTTTAATTATTTGA
>CANNGJ010000037.1 GCA_947504185.1 uncultured Tenacibaculum sp.
TCAAATAATTAAAGCCAAAATTATAACCGACGGAAAATAAAAAAGTCGGAAGATTTTTTCTTCCGACCATGACTACTAATTTAGCGGTCTTTTTTATTATACTTTATTTTTTTACTAACCTTAGAATCTATTATCTCCATCTAAAATATTACCAAGCCCACCTAAAACACTACCTTCTCCTTTATCTCCCCTACCTGTTTGCGGTGCCATAGCCAATACTCTTCCCGCTAATCTACTAAATGGTAATGATTGTATATATACTGTACCAGGGCCTTGCAATTTCGCAAAAAACAAACCTTCTCCTCCGAAAACAGTATTCTTAATTCCACCCACAAATTCAATATCATAATCTACATCTTTAGTAAAACCAACAATACAACCTGTATCTACCTTTAAAACCTCACCTGGTTGTAATATTTTTTTTGCCATTGTACCACCCGCATGGATAAAACCAATACCATCTCCTTCCATTTTTTGCATAATAAAGCCCTCTCCTCCAAATAGCCCTCTACCTAATCTTTTAGAAAATTCAATTCCAATAGATACACCTTTTGCTGCACATAAAAATGCATCCTTTTGACAAATAAATTTCCCTCCAAACTCAGATAAATCTATAGGAACAATTTTACCTGGATAAGGAGATGCAAATGATACTTGCTTTTTTCCATGTCCAGCATTAGTAAAAACAGTCATAAACATGCTTTCTCCTGTTAAAATTCTTTTACCAGCTGAGAAAATTTTTCCTAATAACCCTTTTTCTTGATTAGAACCATCACCAAAAATTGTATTCATTTTTATTTCAGAGTTCATCATCATAAAACTTCCAGACTCTGCTACTACTCCTTCTTGTGGATCTAATTCAATCTCAACATATTGCATTTCTTCGCCAAAAATGCGATAATCTATTTCGTGTGCATTCATAATAATTAGTTTTTATTATTGGACTCTATTAACAAGATTTTGTTACAGTTTTACTTTCAAACTCCACTCAAACTCAAATTTAGACACCGAAACACCTTCTTCATTAATTCCTTCAGAAGTTACTAAAACTGTTTGCCCTTCTCCTGTTTCAACTGATTTTTGAATTGCTTCTTTTATTGCAAATCCGTCGTTACATTCAAATTGAATTCTTCCTGTTGCCTTTTTTGTAAAAGTTGCATTCATATTGGTTACCAGCATTGAAACCTTTCTTTCAGATTTATCAATTGCTTGCATCACCAAAATTCCTGTTGATAATTCTGCCGCCATACCTTGAACAGCCCAAAACATACTTTTAAAAGGGTTTTGATTTATCCATTTATGCTTCACTTTTACTAAAGATTTTTCATCAGAAATCGATTTTACTCTTATTCCACATAAATATGCAGACGGTAATTTAAATAATGTGAAAAAATTAATTTTTCGAGGTGTAAACTTCATTTATTCAGTATTTACAGGCAATTTACAGCTTTTTATTGAATAATTACTTCAATTCACAAATGTTAAAAAGTGTTAAATTTAGTACTATGTATTGCATAATACCTTTTTAAAGACATATATTTGCATAGTCAAGTATTATATAATTCATATTATTATGCAACAAAACAACGAAAACACCAATGCTTTTTTAATACACATATCAGCATTTGCAGGATATTTATTTCCACTAGGAAGTATTATTACACCATTAATATTATGGCAAACTTTAAAAGAAAGAAGTTTGTTTTTAGACGATCACGGAAAAGAAGCTGTAAACTTTAACATCAGTTTTGGATTATACATTTTTATACTAAGCGCATCTTTCTTTTCATTTTTCTTTGGAAATTTTATTGATGTTTTTAACGGTGTAAATATTGATTTTGGTGAACATCACTCATTCAATGGCTTATTCGGATTCTTAGGAATCGCCTCATTTGTAAGTGTCGTATCACTAATAAAAATTGCATTAATTATTATAGCTGCAATGAAAGCCAATAAAGGAGAGGCATATAAATATCCTTTTACAATTAATTTTATAAAATAACCTTATAAACCGCATTACATGAAGATAGAAAATACAAAAGCACAGATGCGTAAAGGTGTTTTAGAATATTGCATCTTATCAATTTTACAAAATGGTGATGCTTACACTTCTGAAATACTTTCAACATTAAAAAGTGCAGAAATGATTGTGGTTGAAGGAACTATTTATCCGCTACTTACTCGCTTAAAAAACGCAGGACTGTTAACGTATAGATGGGAAGAATCAACCTCTGGACCACCAAGAAAATATTATGTATTAACCGAAAATGGTGGAATGTTTTTGAAAGAATTAGACAAAACATGGAATAATTTAGTAAACGCAGTAAACCAAGTAACAAGCACAAAATCAACTAAAGATGAATAAGACAATAAATATAAACTTAGGCGGATTCTTCTTCCATATAGATGAAATTGCTTATCAAAAACTAAAACGTTATTTAGACGCCATATCGCGTTCTTTAAGCGATGATCCGCAGGGAAAAAACGAAATAATTTCTGATATAGAATCTCGTATTAGCGAATTATTATCGGAAAGAATTACAGATGCTCGTCAAGTAATAAACGAAAACGACATTGAAGAGGTAATTGCTATTATGGGGCAACCTGAAGATTATGCAGAAGCTGAAGAAGGTTATGCTACTAGCGGTTCGCACACCAACTACAGAAACAATAACACTAAAAAATTATTTAGAGATCGTGACGATCGATTTTTAGCAGGTGTCGCTTCAGGATTAGGTCATTATTTTAATATAGATGTAATCTGGGTTCGATTAGCTTTCTTAATCTTGACTTTAGCAGGATTTGGTTTTGGAGTTATAGGATATATTATCATGTGGATTTTACTTCCAGAAGCTAGAACAACCTCTGAAAAATTACAGATGGAGGGTGAAGCTGTAAATATTGACAACATCGAAAAAAAAATTCGTAACGAGTTTGACAATATCTCAACCAAGGTAAAGGAAGGCGCCCATGAATTATCAGACAAAATATCTAGTGCAGATTACCAGAAACTACGTAGCCAAACTAAATCTGGAGCACAAGATTTTGCAGATACTTTAGGAAAAATTTTACTAACCGTTTTTAAGGTGTTCGGTAAATTCATGGGCGTACTTTTAATTTTTATTGCCGGTATTACACTTGTATCCTTATTATTAGGAATATTTTCTATAGGAAGTTTAGAATTTTTAAATGTAGATAATGATCTTGTACATTATCCACCTTTTTTCTACGATGCCACATTACCTAAATGGTTATTATCTATTTTCCTTTTTATTTTAATCGGAATACCATTTGTAGTCTTATTTATTTTAGGATTAAGAATTTTATCTCCTAATGTAAAAAAACTAGGCACTACAGCTATTTTAACCTTATTAGGAGTTTGGTTAGTTTCATTATTAGCGATTGGTTTTTCAGGAATTGAGTATGCAACATCTCATGCCTATAACGGAGCAAATGTAAGTAAACACAGCATTACATATGCTAAAGAAGAACCTTTAAAAATTAGAGTTATTAATGATGATAATATTTATTACAACCATAATTTACGTAATAGAAACAACTCGATAAATGTAGCTATTGATGATACTGAAATGAAATATTCTAATGATGTAAATATTGATGTTCGTAAAAGCGAAACAGAAAATGCCTACATAGAAATTAAAAAAACATCAGAAGGCAGAGGTCGTAAAAGAGCTAATGATAATGCCGAAGCTATAAAGTACAGCTTTAAGTCAGCTAACAATACGATAATTTTTGATGCTTTCTTTTTAAGTGAATACAAGAATATGTGGAAAGATGAGGAGATTAAAGCTACTTTATTTATTCCAGAAGGCACTACAGTTTATTTTGAAGGTTCAACACGAAGATTTTTAAACGATGTTAAAAACACGCAAGATATTTACGACAGAGATATGGTAAATCATCATTTTAAAATGACACAAAAAGGTTTTGAATGTACTGATTGTGATGAAGAAGATAATAATAACGACAAAGACAGTAATTGGAACTCTAACAACGATGAAGATGTAAGTTTTTTATTCGACAGCACTATTAATGATTTAAAAGCTGAGTTTATTATCAGTAAAAAAACTACAAAAAATGAGCTAGAAAAATTAGCAAAATGGTTTAAAAACAAGAAAAATATTGATATAGAAATCTCGAATGCTAAATACAATTTAGATAAAGAGATTGAGAAAGTTTTACTTAAAATAAACTGCAATGACGGATATAAAGGAGAGCTAAAAATTTCTAACAATACTTTAGACAATATCCCTAAAGGATTTAGAAGAATATATAACGAAGGTGAAAAACTAGCATTTAAAATCTGGTAATTAAAAAGAAAAACTATGAACTCTATTTTCGATTTCTTTTTTAAAGGAAACTTCTTTATAAAAGTATTGACATTTATTTACACCCTGCTACTATCATGGGTTATGAACGGACAAGTACAAGAAATCCCTAATTACAAAGCTACTGATGTTGATTTATATAATCAAATTGTAAAAATGGATAGTATTTACTTTACCGCGTATAACACTTGCGATATGAAAACTCAGGCAGACATATATCATAAAGATATTGAGTTTTTTCATGACAAAGGAGGGGTAACCACTTCAAAAAAAGAACTGTTAGAATCTTTAGAAAAAAACATTTGTGGTAAAGTTACCCGTACACTAATAAAAGGAAGCATTGAAGTGTATCCGATTAAAAATTACGGAGCAGTTGAAATTGGTTATCATAAATTTTTTAACAATCGAGAGCCCAATGCAAAATCACCGCCAAGTAAATTCATCGTTATTTGGAAGCAAGAAAACAACCAATGGAAAATGACAAAAGTTATTAGCCTACATTAAAATATAGTTTACACTAAAAACATTAGTTCATTAGTTAGCTAACTCTAATGACACTAATACTTGGTTTTATTAGTTTACAAGCCAGAGCTGTTTAGCTTTGGCTTGTTTCTTTTGGTAAATATTTGGTTTGAATCTTAATCTAATTTCAATTAACTTCGCTAACTCCTGATATAAGTCATTGAAACGAACTCATATCATTAAAGTTAGCGAAACATTAAAATCCATTTCATTATTTTTACCCGATGAAATGGATTTTTTATTTACTCTTACTATCTTCAATTACCATGCAATCTCAAACCTTACCTAAAGGTTTTTCGTATGTAAATATTATTGAACCAACCATACAAAAAGAACTGCGTTATTGTACAAACAATAATTTTATAGGTACTTCAATAAATGGTTATGAGGAAAGTAAACTTATCACAACTACACAAACTGCACAAGCTTTAAAAAAAGTACAACGTGAATTACTAAAAAAAGGATTTAGTCTTAAAATTTTTGATGCTTACCGACCTCAAACAGCAGTAAATCACTTTGTAAAATGGGCACGAGTTATCAACGATACTTTAATGAAACAACAATACTACCCTAGTGTAAATAAACGAAACTTATTTAAAGAAGGATATATTGCTTCTAAATCAGGACATTCAAGAGGTAGCACTGTAGATTTAACTATTGTTGATTTAAAAACAAGGAAAGAACTAGACATGGGAAGTCCTTTTGATTTTTTCGGAATATCTTCTCACATTTCCCATCAAAACATAACCAAGCAACAAAAAAAGAATAGGCAACTATTACAGAATACAATGCTAAAACATGGCTTTAGACCATACCCAAACGAATGGTGGCATTTTACTTTACGTAACGAACCTTTTCCAAAAACTTATTTTGATTTCCCTGTTAAGTAATTAGCCTAAAGGTAAGTTTTAACGCTTTGTTTAGACAAAGAAAGAATATCGGCATTATATTTGCTCACATGTATTTTGAAATGAAAAAAACTACAAAACTCTTTTTATTAATTCTTACATGCTGCCTAAGTACTACTACTTTTGCTCAGCTAGATGGTTCATTTGGCGGAGATAAAGAAGGTGCTTCTACTTTAGGTAAAATTTCTGCGCCAGCTTCTGAAGTGAAAAAGCCCAAAAGCCTTGATTTTAAAAATAATGATGGTTTTAAAAAGGCTTACGACAAACAACAAAAAGAATACAAAAAGAAGTTAGCTGAAAAAAAATTGGAGAACAAAGGTGTTATTACTCCTGCTTTAAGAAGAAAAATGACTTTACAAAAGAAAGCAGAACAATATAACATTGGTATCCCAATGATTGATAAAGAACTTGGTAGTTTCAAAACAAAATCAAACAATTTAAAAATCAGAGCATTCGATTTTGGTACTATAGATGGAGATGTAATAAGTGTTTATAAAAATGGTACTTTGATCATAGATAGCTATAAGTTAACTGGAAATGCAAGAGTGTTAACAATACCTATAGACTTAGGATTTAATCAAATAGAAATAGTTGCTGTTAACGAAGGTTACTACAGACCAAATACTGGTTCTTTTACTGTATTTGACGATAATGATAATGTTGTAATTTCAGACATGTGGAACCTTGCCAAAGGAGCTAAAGTTAAAGCCATGGTTATTAAAGAAAAGTAATAACAAAAAACATCTTCACTTCTTTCTTATAAAGGTTATCGTAACTTTTAACAAGAACCTTTTTAATATTACTAAAAACTACTTATTTTTGCGTTTACGTTTATATGTATTATAAGCCAACAAACAATAAAAATAAACAACTAGTATATAATGAATAAAATCACCAAAGAAACCTATATCAATTGGTATAGAGACATGCTATTTTGGAGAAAGTTTGAAGATAAATTGGCAGCAGTTTATATCCAACAAAAAGTAAGAGGTTTTTTACACTTATATAACGGTCAAGAGGCTGTTTTAGCAGGTTCATTGCATGCAATGGATTTAACTAAGGATAAAATGATTACTGCTTATCGTAACCACGTGCAACCAATTGGTATGGGTGAAGATCCTAAACGTGTTATGGCAGAATTATACGGTAAAGTAACCGGTACTTCTCATGGTATGGGTGGTTCTATGCATATTTTTTCTAAAGAGCACCGTTTTTATGGTGGTCACGGAATTGTTGGGGGGCAAATTCCTTTAGGTGCAGGATTAGCTTTTGGTGATAAATATAAGGGTAACGACGCAGTTACACTTTGTTATTTTGGTGATGGAGCTGCACGTCAAGGTTCTTTACACGAAACTTTTAACATGGCAATGAACTGGAAATTACCAGTAATTTTCATCGTTGAAAATAACGGATATGCCATGGGTACTTCTGTTGAAAGAACCGCAAACCATACTGATATTTGGAAACTTGGTTTAGGATACGAAATGCCTTGTGGACCAGTAGATGGAATGAATCCTATTAAAGTTGCTGAAGCTGTTGACGAAGCTATACAAAGAGCACGTCGTGGTGAAGGACCAACTTTTTTAGAAATGAAAACGTATCGTTACAGAGGACACTCAATGTCTGATGCTCAAAAATATCGTACAAAAGACGAAGTTGAAGAGTACAAAAAAATTGACCCTATTACGCAAGTATTAGATATCATCAAAGAAAACAAGTATGCTTCTGATGAAGAAATTGATGCTATTAATAAAGAAGTAAAAGCTTCTGTAAAAGAATGTGAGCAATTTGCTGAAGATTCTCCATATCCAGAAACAAACCAGTTATTCGATATGGTATACGAACAAGAAGATTATCCATTTATAAAATCTAAGTAACCTATGGCTACAATTATAAACATGCCTCGCTTAAGCGATACAATGGAAGAAGGAGTGGTAGCTTCTTGGTTAAAAAATGTAGGAGATAAAGTTGAAGAAGGTGATATTTTAGCTGAAATTGAAACAGATAAAGCTACCATGGAATTTGAATCTTTCCATGAAGGTACTTTACTACACATCGGTGTTCAAGAAGGAGAAACTTCTCCTGTTGACACGCTTTTAGCTATTATTGGTGAAGAAGGAGAAGATATTTCTGCTTTATTAAATGGTGATACTTCTAGCGCTTCCTCTGAAGTTAAAGAAGAAAGCAAATCCGAAACTGTTTCTAATGAACAAGCTTCAGAAAAAAACGAAACTGTAGCAATGCCTGAAGGTGCTATTGTAGTTACTATGCCTAGACTTAGTGATACAATGGAAGAAGGTACTGTAGCATCTTGGTTAAAAAATGTAGGAGACAAAGTTGAAGAAGGTGATATTTTAGCTGAAATCGAAACGGATAAAGCTACCATGGAATTTGAATCTTTTAACGAAGGTGTTTTATTACACATAGGAGTTGAAGAAGGTAAAACTGCACCAGTAGATAGTTTATTAGCTGTTATTGGTAAAGAAGGAACAGATCTAGCCGCTGTACTTGCAGCACAAGCTTCAGGAAGTACAAGTTCTACTCCAAAAACTGAAGAGAAGAAAGAAACTCCAAAAGCTGAGAAAAAAACAATTGAAACTGTTTCAACTACTGAAACATTAACAAACTCTAACGGGGGAAGAATTTTCGCTTCTCCATTAGCTAAAAAAATAGCAAAAGACAAAGGTTTTAATCTTACAGACATTAAAGGATCTGGAGAAAACGGCCGTATTGTTAAGAAAGATGTAGAAAACTACACTCCTATTACGAAAGTAGAAACACCTACAACTTCTACAAGTAAAAGTTCTACTCCAACTGCTGTAACTAATTTTGCTATTGCAGGAGAAGAAAACACATCAGAAGTTAAGAATTCTCAAATGCGTAAAGCAATTGCCAAAGCATTAGGAAATTCTAAATTCTCTGCTCCGCATTTCTACTTAAACATAGAAGTAGACATGGATAACGCAATGGCTTCTCGTAAAACCATAAATGCGATTCCAGATACGAAAGTATCTTTTAACGATATGGTAGTGAAAGCCTGTGCAATGGCTTTAAAAAAACACCCTAATGTAAATACTAGCTGGACAGATAACACAACGTTATTCCACAGTCATATTCACATTGGTGTAGCAGTAGCTGTTGATGAAGGTTTAGTGGTACCAGTTGTAAAACATACTGATGCTTTAAGCTTAACTCAAATTGGAGCTTCTGTTCGTGATTTAGCAGGAAAAGCTAGAAACAAAAAAATATCTCCAGCAGAAATGCAAGGGAGTACATTTACAGTTTCTAACTTAGGTATGTTTGGTATCGAAAGTTTTACTTCTATTATCAATCAACCTAACTCTGCAATTTTATCTGTTGGTGCTATTGTACAAAAACCAGTAGTTAAAAACGGAGAAATAGTAGTTGGTAACACTATGAAGTTAACTTTAGCTTGTGACCATAGAACAGTTGATGGTGCTGTAGGAGCTCAGTTTTTACAAACATTAAAAACTTATATAGAAAATCCTGTTACGATGTTAGCATAAGCATTTTTAATATTAAAAATAGAAAAACTCGAAACTAGATGTTTCGAGTTTTTTTTATTTCATAACTGTAATGTTTCGTTTTTGTATCGACAAAATTTACAATATAAAAAACACTTAAATGAAACATTTTAAATTACTATTTCTATTCTTAATAATACTTCAAAGTTGTATAGAGAATGATATTATTAATGACAGGGTTGGCGAAGAGCTAACGATCAACAATTCTATTAGCGAACTTCAAATAACAAAAACTCATACATTTTTAACAAAATACACTGATAATATTGGACAAACTCAAGATGTAAATATAGATTGGACTAGTTCTGATGAAAACATAATTTCAGTAAATAATTCAGGAATAATCACAGCAAAATCAATAGGAGAAGCTATATTAACTGCTATTGCTAAAGATAATTCAGGAAATAATTTAATCACAACTACACTTACCATAAAAGTAATTCCATTAGAGGAAACTTTGGTCATTAATAATGTTATAGAAGATATTATAGTAAATAACAAACATACTTATACAACAACTTATACTAATGAATTAGGACAAGTTGAAACTTTACCTATAACTTGGTCTAGCTCCAACAATGCTATTGCTTCTATTTCTAACAATGGAGAAGTTACTACATTAACTATAGGAGAAACCACTATTAATGCTACTGTAACTACAAGTAGTGGTAAAGTTGTTTCTGCAGAAGATAAAATTACAGTATTAGGAGTTCAAGAAATATTGAGCATAAATAATCCAGTTAATCAGTTAGATTTAAATGGAAACAAAACACACCAATACACAACTACTTATACCGATGTTAATGGGCAAGTACAAACTCCTCAAATAACTTGGAGCAGTTCAGATACTAATATTGCTACTGTTTCTAATAATGGTTTAGTTACTGCAATTGGTACAGGAAACGTTACTATAACTTCTTCAACTACCGGAGCTAACAGTCAAACTATTTCAGACACTACATCTATTGAAGTAATTAATACTGGTAGTGTTCAAAAATCTGGTACTCTTTCTGGAAGCTATTCATTAAGAGGAACTTTTACTTTAAAAGAAATACCTAATTCTAATGACTTAGAACTAAGTATTAATTCGGATTATAATTTATCTAATGGTGTTCCTGGACCTTATTTATATCTATCAAACAACCCAAATACTGTAATTGGAAACGGATCTAAAGAAATCAGCAGCGTTACAACTTTTAGCGGAGCACATAAATATATCATAAGAGACACAAAGATTAACGATTTTAAATACGTTTTCTATTGGTGTAGACCATTTGGAGTAAAAATTGGAACTGGAGAAATTAAATAATGTAAAAGACAAACAATAACATGAAAAAATTAATAACATGTTTTATTTTGTTAGGAATAACAATTTCAGCAAATGCACAATGGACTAAAAGGAAAGACAAAGGTTACTATAAATTATCTGCATGGTATCTTGAGTCTGATCAACACTATGAAACAGACGGCATAATAAGAGATAATGTAAACAGAAAGCAATTCAATGTAAACATATATGCAGAATATGGTATTACCAACAATTTAGATGTAATAGCTTATGTTCCATTTTTTGCTAGAGTAGCTCAAGATAATCAAGTATCTGGTACTACAGGTGCTGTATTACAAAAAGGAGAAGATTTAAGCTCTATTGGAGATATAGATTTAGGAGTTCGTTATGGTATCTTTAAAAAAGGAAAATGGGCTTTGGACGCAAAACTATTACTTGGGCTCCCAACAGGAAACAGTAAAGGAGGAAGTGACGGCAGCTATCAAACTGGTGATGGTGAATTCAATCAATATTTATCAACTTCTTTAGGTTATTCAACTTCAATTAACAACCTACCATTCTATGCTAAATCTTACGTTGGTTACAACAATAGATCTGAAGGGTTTTCTGATGAATTTAGAGGTGGTTTAGAAGCCGGAATAAATTTATTTAATAATAAATTTTGGTTCATCGGTAGATTAAATCTTGTAAAATCATTTAAAAACGGATCATTATCAGCTACAAACAATAATGGAAGTATTTTTGCAAATAATGTTGAATACACCAGCTTTGGGTTTGAAGGAGCATATTATATAACAAAAAAATTAGGAGTTTCAGCAAGCTTTGACTCTGCGTTTTCTGGAGAAGTAATAGCAGCGAATCCTTCTTTCTCTGGAGGAATATTTTTAGATATTAAATAAAATAAATAACACTCAAGAAAAAGATCAGCCTGAAAATATTTTTCAGGCTGATCTTTTTTATTTCTTCTCTAAAATTTCAATAATTTTTAATGATACAGGTTTTGATGATTGATAATTTTGCCCCGTAACTAAACGACCATCAGTTTCTACAATAAACTTTCCTCGCTCCGTGAAATTAAAATCCCCTCCACGCTCTTCAATTGTTTTTTTAATTAAGAATGGAAATGTTTTAAAATATGGCTTGTTTGGATTTTCATAATCATCAGGATAACCACTTACTCTTTTTCCATCGACTAAATACTTCCCTTTGCTAGTTTTTAAATTCACAATTCCAGCAGTACCATGACAAACAGAAGAAATTACTCCATTCTGTTTTTCATAAATCTCCATCGCTATATTTTGAATCTCTTTGTTTTCAGGAACTCCAAACATAGCGGCTCCACCTCCAATAAATTGAATAGCTCCATATTTAGATGTAACCACCTCTGATGGCTTTAGCGTATTTTTAAGCTTGTTCATAAAACTAACATCATATAAATAACCTTTTATTTCTTTGTCTGATGTATTAATATACGCCAATGAAATAGCTCCTCCTTTAGGACTTACAAAATCAACAGTATATCCTGCTTTCTTAAAAACATCGTATGCATTAACTATTTCTGAAAAACTGTTTCCTGTAGGCAACTTTGTTTCACCATAAAAATGAGCATTCGATACGACAAACAGTATATCTTTTTTCTTAGGGTTATCTACTCGTGTCGCTGTCTTACTAATTATCTTCCAATCACTATTTATTTTCTTTAACAAAAACAGATCAATATATACCCATTTTCTATTAGGACCAGCAATTTCAACTTTTGCCGTTGCTATATCTTTTACTATCTCAATAGATAATATTTTTGCTAAACGTCCATTAAACTCCCCTTTTTTTCCATTTTTAAAGAAACCTGCATACTCTTCCGGAGTATAAACTTTAAAACCATTCTTTCCGGTAAGGTAAAGGGTCGCATCGTTCGTAAACGCACTTTTAATTAATTCTAGTTCATTATACGAACTTCCGTTCATATACTTTTTAAGTGTTCTTTTAATAATAAGTTCATCAGAAATAACTTCATTTATGGCTTTATGCTCTCCTAAGCTTTCGTAATATAATTTATCATCAGACACAAAACTTTTGTCATAATTAATAACTTTTTTATTTTTTCCATAAATGCTTGCGAGTAATTCTTGTCTCTCTTTTTTATTTTGAGAAAACCCAGAAACAAAAATTAATGATGCTACGATTAGATATAAAGATTTCATTTTAAATATTTTTTATTTAAAACAAACCTCTTAAAAAAGCATTCTAATTAGGTGAAAAGCTATAATTCAGGTGTCCAGAATTATAATATTGGGCAAATATGGTTTATAATAAATCTTTTTGATATTGAGCTGGTGTTTTACCAACTACTTTTTTAAACGTAGCATAAAAACTTGATTTAGAAGAAAAACCTGCTTCAAATCCTATACTCTCTAATGTGAATTTACTCTTTTCTTTTAATAACCTTTTAGATTCTTCTACTCTGTAATCATTTAAAAAAGATGAAAAGCTTTTTCCAATATTATCGTTTAATAATTGTGATAATTTATGTTGTGTTATATTAATTTCTTTTGCAACACTTAACAATTTTACATTAGTATTTTTATACAACTCTTTTTCCTTCATTAGTATATCCAACCTTTTAATTAATAAATCTACCTCTGGTTTGTCAATTTTTTTAGCATTGTATTTTTGAGGAATAGCTTGAAAAATAGTATCTCTATTCTTTTTTGAAATAAAGAAAATAAGTAACACATAAAATACTACAGAAAACGTAACCGTACCTATTAAATACAAATAATAATATCCTACTAAATAAGCTATATAAATTAAAACATTTCCTAGAGTAACAATTAACAACCAGACTTCAGAAGTAGTACACTTTTTTGCCTTAGATAAGAATTTCGATAAAATATCTTTTAAAAGATATATTGAAGCTAAAAGATATATAGCCCAAACTGAGTAAATCACCTTAAAAAAAACACCCCAAAATTCCAGATTCGTTTCATAAGGTTTTAATAAGCATACAGATGAAATAATAAGAAACAGAGCTAAAAAATGAATTTTTGAAGATTTTGACACAGTCTGACTATCTTCAATAGAAGTTTTTATATAAAAAAACAATGAAACTCCAATTAAAAAACAAGCAGACAAACCTATTTGCATTACCAATAAGTTAAATTCTTCTTTCGGAACAAAAATTCTGTAAATAGATTTACCAATCCTTAAACTTAAAAACAAGACTAACAAACCAAACCATAAGTTTTGAACTCTTTTCTGTTTACTAAAAAACAAAAAATAAATACTCACTAAAAAGCCATTAAAAACTCCTAAAGAGCAAATAAAAAATACTAATGGGTTATCTAGATTCATTATATCTAATCAAAAATTTTGACTAAAATATAAAATGATATAATTATAATAAGTTATAAATCCTTTAAATTTCTAAAACTCGTTTAGATTGCACTATGTGTCGCTCATTATGATGAATAACAAAACGAAAAGTGTCACCTAGCTTAAACTTTATAATAGGTAATGTTGTTTTCGTTTTTATTTTATCTAAATTCTTTGACTTCGCTATTTCTAAATGATTTAAAAGCTCTTCTTGCAACTGTATAAACGAAAGCAATACTGATTCTTTATTTAATTTACTTGCATTAGGGTTTTTACTTTTAAATGTATTCATGGTTTTCATACCTTCTCTTGGCAACATATCGTTAGCAAACTTATTTCCTAAAAAAGTACTTTTAAAAGTTTCTGAAAATGGTAATACCGAAGATGTCATTCTTTTATGAATCTCTTTATTGTAAAACAATGCATACCTATTTAAATGCTCTAAACACTCTAAAACACTCCACGATTTTGGCGTTTCTTTATACTGTAGTTTATCTTCAGAAACATTTAACAAACTATTTGCATAACTAATATGAGATTTAGTCATTTTAATTAAACTCTCTATTACCTCTTTGCTATTGTAAATCATTCTGTTTTTTCACAAAGTTATCGACTTCTTACCTTCTAAAAATTGATTCTAATCAAGAGTTTTTAATATTCTAGATAAAGTTTCTGGGGTCATTCGTAAATAGGAAGCAATATATTTCTGAGGTATTTCTTGAAATACTTGCGGACTTCTTTTAAAAACACGCTCAAATCTTTTTTGCGGAGAGTACGTAATTAAATCGACCTCTCTTTCCATTTGTTGGTACACAAAACTTTGTAATAATTTACCCCAAACCTCTTTATACTCTATTTTAGAATTCATCAAGCTAAAATACTTCTCCTTTGATATTACTTTAAGTTTACTCTTCTTTAGGGCTTGAATATAAAATGATGTTGGTTTATCTGTTAAAAAAGTATCTAAAGCAGTAACTAACGAATCTTTATAACCAAAACGAATGGTGTGCTCTTCTATTTCATCTTCTATAAAAACCCGTAAACTCCCTTCTTTAACAAAGTATAAGTTAGTATTTGATTGTCCTGGAAAAACAAGAAAATCATTTCTCTTAATTTCAATTTCATCTTCCCAATGATCAGATAAAATTAAAAAAAGCTTCTCTAGAACATTCATCTACATTATATTTTTCTAGTTTTATTTAGCAACCAAAAATCAGCTAAAACCAAAGCTGCTAAAGCTTCAACAACTGGCACAGCCCTAGGAACAACACAAGGATCGTGACGTCCTTTACCCATAATCTCTGTTAAATCTCCTTCAGAATTTATAGTCTGTTGATTCTTCATAATGGTAGCAACTGGTTTAAATGCTACTCTAAAATAAACATCCATTCCGTTTGAAATTCCTCCCTGAATTCCACCAGATAAATTAGACTGTGTACTTCCATCTTCATTAAAAATATCATTATGCTCAGAACCTTGCATTTTAGCGCCACAAAATCCGCTACCAAATTCAAAACCTTTTACTGCATTAATTGAAAGCATTGCTTTACCCAACTCAGCATGTAATTTATTAAAAATAGGTTCACCTAAACCTACTGGCATATTTTGAGCGACACAAGTAATTGTACCACCAATAGTATCTCCTGCTTTTCTAATCTGATTAATTTTCTCAATCATTTTATCTGCTGAAGCAGTATCAGGGCAACGAACTATATTACTTTCTGTTTTTGTAAAATCTAAATCTTGATATGGTTTATTGATAAATATATCTCCAACTGAAGAAGTAAATGCATTAATATTTATATGATTTATTAATTGCTTAGCTAATGCTCCTGCAACTACCCAATTGGCTGTTTCACGTGCAGAAGTACGGCCTCCACCTCTATGATCACGGATACCGTATTTTTTATCATAAGTATAATCGGCATGCGATGGACGGTATACATTCGTATTATGATTATAGTCTTTACTTTTCTGATTAGTGTTTTTAATTATAAACCCAATAGAAGCTCCTGTAGTTGTCCCTTCAAAAATACCTGATAAGAATTCAACTGTATCTGGTTCTTTACGCTGAGTTACTATTTTAGATTGCCCAGGTTTGCGTCTATCCAATTCATTTTGAATTGCTTCAAAATTTACTTCCATCCCAGCCGGAAAACCATCAATTACACCTCCTATTGCAGTTCCGTGTGATTCGCCAAATGTGGTAACTTTTAAAATATTTCCAAATGAATTAAACATATCTTATCTATTTTAAAACGAAAGTAAATTATTTCGCCAAATAACCACAATTTAAAGTTATTATATTATTGAAAATATTCACTGAATTAACTTCTACTATTTTATAAAACAACTCTTTTTATTATTCTTAAACCTAAATTTGAAAAACTTAAAAAAATATTTTTAGAGTAAACATTCTGATAGTAAAATAATTACGTTTTATGAACGCCACAAACCCTTATTTTTATTAAAAAAACTCATCAAAAACTTTTTTCTAATTAAAAAAAGGTTCTATATTTGCACCCGCAATCAGGAAATACTTGATTAGCATGTCAGGAGAAATGGCAGAGTGGTCGAATGCGGCGGTCTTGAAAACCGTTGTCTGTAACAGGACCGGGGGTTCGAATCCCTCTTTCTCCGCAAAATCCGAAGCTTAGGCTTCGGATTTTTTTTAGGGGATTAAAGAAAAAGCTTACTTTGTAAGCTTTTTTCGATTTTATATACTCCTCCTTTAAAACTCAACTGACTATTTATATAAAAAAGGATTACCAATTGGTTAGTCATGGTCGGAAGAAAAAATCTTCCGACTTTTTTATTTTCCGTCGGTTATAATTTTGGCTTTAATTA
>CANNGJ010000038.1 GCA_947504185.1 uncultured Tenacibaculum sp.
AATAATTAAAGCCAAAATTATAACCGACGGAAAATAAAAAAGTCGGAAGATTTTTTCTTCCGACCATGACTACTATAAATAGCAGCCTTTTTCTTTTTTTTAGGTAGGGTTGAATAGCTTTTAGCTGTTTTAGATATGAAAAATTAGTTAAAAAGATTAAGGTTTATTTCTTTCGTGAAAAAGAATGATGTTAACACTAGAATTTTAATCAAAAAAAGGCAACCATAATTGGTTGCCTTTTTGAATTTTATAAAAGAAGTTATTAATCTTCTTTTTTCTCTTGTCTAGGTTTTCTATCGTCACGACGATTGTCACGTCCGCGATTATCTCTTCCTCTATTATTATCTCTACCGTTTTTGTTGTCTCTAGGTGGTCTAGCTACATAACCTTCTGGTTTAGGTAGTAAAGCTTTACGAGAAACTTTTTCTTTACGAGTTCTAGGGTCTAATCCGAAGTATTTTACATCAAATACATCACCCATCTTAACTACGTCAGAAACGTTTTCTGTACGTTCCCAAGCTAATTCGCTAACGTGTAATAAAACTTCGTTTCCTGGAGCTTCCATGTATTCTACTACAGCTCCAAAATCTAACATTTTAATTACTTTTACTTCGTAAGCGCTACCAACTTGTGGCTTAAACATCATCGATTCGATACGTGAAATTACCGCTTCGATTCCTTCAGGATTTGTTCCTAAAATTTCAATGATTCCTTCTTCAGTTACAGGATCTTCAGTAATTACAATTGTAGTTTCTGTTTCTTTCTGTAATTCTTGAATATGTTTACCTCCAGGACCAATAAATGCACCGATTAATTCGTTAGGAATTCTACGGTTAATCATTTTTGGAGCGTGAGCTTTCACTTCAGCATTTGGAGTTTCAATGGTATCAGTTAATTTTTCTAAGATATGTAAACGACCATCACGAGCTTGCTTTAATGCATTTACTAAAATCTCGTATGATAATCCTTTTACTTTAATATCCATCTGACAAGCAGTAATACCATCAGCAGTTCCTGTTACTTTAAAGTCCATATCTCCTAAATGATCTTCATCACCTAAAATATCAGATAAAACTGCATAACGATCACCATCAGAAATTAATCCCATTGCAATACCAGAAACAGGTTTCTTTAATTGAACTCCAGCATCCATCAATGCCATTGTACCAGAACAAACCGTTGCCATAGAAGAAGAACCGTTAGATTCTAATACTTCAGATACAACTCTTACTGTGTAAGGACAATCGTCAGGAATCATTCCTTTTAACGCACGTTGCGCTAAGTTACCATGACCAACTTCTCTACGAGATGTTCCTCTTAACGGTCTAGCTTCACCTGTACAAAAAGGAGGGAAGTTATAGTGTAAGTAGAAAGTTTCTTCGCCAGAATATGTTGGCATATCTATTTGGTTAGCTTCTCTTGACGTTCCTAAAGTAACTGTTGCTAATGCTTGAGTTTCTCCACGCGTAAAGATTGACGAACCGTGTGTTGATGGTAAGTAATCTACCTCACACCAAATTGGTCTAATATCTGTAGTTTTACGTCCATCTAAACGTAAACCTTCTGCTAATGTTAATTCACGAACAGCATTTTTCTGAGCTTTATTAAAGTATTTTCCAATTAAACCACCAAAGTCAGCGATTTCTTCTTCTGTAAATGAAGCAACGATTTCTTCCTTTACTTCTGTAAAAGCAGCAGAACGTTCTGCTTTAGAAGTTCCTTTTTTAGCAATATCATAACACTTTTGGTAAGCAGCATCGTGAATTCTTTTTGCTAAATCTTCATCTTCTCTTTCTGGTTCGTATTCACGAGTTTCTTTCTTTCCTACAGCTTCTGCTAAACGAACTTGCGCAGCACATTGTACTTTAATAGCCTCGTGAGCAAATTTAATTGCATCAGCCATTTCTTCTTCAGAAACCTCATCCATTTCTCCTTCTACCATCATTACAGAATCTGCAGAAGCACCAATCATCATATCTAAATCAGCATCTGCTAATTGAGTTCTGTTTGGATTGATTACGAATTCTCCATTTACACGAGCAACACGTACTTCTGAAATTGGAGTTTCGAAAGGAATATCAGATAATTGAATCACTGTTGAAGCTGCTAAACCTGCTAATGCATCTGGCATTACATCATCATCATGAGACATTAATTGAATCATCACCTGAGTTTCTGCGTGATAATCTTTTGGAAATAATGGACGTAAAACACGGTCAACTAAACGCATTGTTAATACTTCTCCATCACTTGGTCTTGCTTCTCTTTTAAAGAATCCTCCAGGATATTTTCCTGCAGCAGCAAATTTTTCTCTATAATCTACTGTTAATGGTAAAAAATCTACATCAGATTGTTTGTAGTTAGATACAACTGTACATAACAACATTGCTTTTCCCATCTGAACAACAACCGAACCGTGTGCTTGTTTTGCTAATTTACCGGTTTCTAACGAGATGGTTCTTCCATCTCCAAGGTCTATGACCTCTTTAAATACTTTTGGAATCATAAATTTTAATTCTAAATTTTAATTTTTTTGTTGTCGTTGTGTTGTTGTGTCTCCAATGGAAAACCAAAATTGTTGTTGGCAATTCTGGAATTTTTATATAAATTTCTGTTTGTTAGTCAGAAATGAATTCTTTGTAAAATAAAAAAGAGGCACGTTTATAGAGCCTCTTTTTGAAAGAAATTATTTTCTAATTCCTAATTCTTTAATAATCGCACGATATCTGTTGATTTCTTTTTTCTTTAAGTAATCTAACAAGCTTCTACGCTTACCTACCATCATTACTAACGAACGCTCAGTGTTGTAATCTTTACGATTTTGCTTTAAGTGCTCAGTTAAATGGTTAATTCTGTGCGTGAATAACGCGATTTGACCTTCTGCAGAACCAGTATCGTTTGCTCCTTTACCGTGTTTAGCGAAGATTTCTTCTTTTACTTCTTTAGTTAAATACATACCAATATTGTTTAAATGATTTTAATGTACACAATGCTTTTACATTGAAGCAGCAAATGTACAATTATTTTTTAGATTGGAGAAAAGAAGAAAGCATAAAAAAACCAGCAATTTGCTGGTTTTAAATCTTATGCTCTTACAGGTTGATTTTGTATTAAATCAATATATAAATTCACTTGTTTTTTTAAATTTTTACGTTCGTAAATTCCATCTAAGAATCCATGTTCTAAAACAAATTCAGAACGTTGGAATCCTTCTGGTAATTCTTTACCTGTTGTATCTTTTACAACACGAGGTCCAGCAAAAGCAATTAATGCATTTGGTTCAGCGATATTAATATCACCTAACATTGCAAACGATGCTGTTGTTCCTCCAGTGGTTGGATCGGTACATAATGAAATGTAAGGAACTTTAGCGTCAGCTAACTGAGCTAATTTTGCTGATGTTTTTACTAACTGCATTAATGATAATGAAGCTTCCATCATACGAGCACCTCCAGATTTTGAAATCATTAAGAAAGGTAATTCTTTTTGAATTGCATAGTCGATAGCTCTTGCTATCTTTTCTCCTACTACTGATCCCATTGATCCTCCAATAAAAGCAAAATCCATAGAAGCGATAACAATATCTTTTCCTTGAGATTTACCAACAGCAGTACGAACAGCATCTTTTAATCCTGTTTTCTTTTGCGCTGCTTTTAAACGATCTGGGTACTTTTTTGTGTCTTCGAATTTTAAAGGATCTTTTGAAGTTAATTTAGGATTTAATTCTTCAAATTTATTATCATCAAAAAATAATTCAAAATATTCATTACTACCAATACGCACGTGATATCCGTCTTCTGGACTTACGTATAAATTCTTCTTTAATTCGTCTGTATCAATTATTTTTCCGCTTGGAGTTTTATACCACAAGCCTTTTGGAGTGTCTTTTTTTTCTTCTGTTGGGGTTTGAATCCCTTTGTCTTTACGCTTAAACCAAGCCATAGTTAGTTTATGTTTTGTTGTTTGTTTGTAATTAACTCTAAATATAATGAAAATAGAGTCGGCTACAAATGTAAAAGATTTTTATGAACTTTACTTTTTTGAGGCATAAAAAAAGCATCTAGAGAAATCTAGATGCTTTAGGTTGTTATCTGTGAGGTTTTTACAATGTGTTTACATTATTTAAATCTTCAAAGGCTTTCTTTAAGCGAGTTTTAAATGTTTGTTCACCTTCGCGTAACCATTTACGTGGGTCGTAATATTTTTTGTTTGGTTGATCTGCCCCATCTGGATTTCCAATCTGACTAGCTAAATAATCTTTTTTAGCACCCATATAATCACGAATACCTTCTGTAAAAGCATACTGTAAATCAGTATCAATGTTCATTTTAATAACTCCATACCCTATAGATTCTCTAATTTCTTCTAAAGTAGAACCTGATCCGCCATGAAATACAAAATCGATGTGATTATGAGGAACATTATATTTTTCTGAAATATATTCTTGAGAATTCTTTAAAATTTTTGGGGTTAATTTTACATTTCCTGGTTTGTATACCCCATGTACATTTCCAAAAGCTGCTGCAATAGTAAATTGAGGAGAAACTTTCATTAATTCTTCATAAGCATAAGCAACTTCTTCTGGTTGTGTATATAATTTAGAAACATCTACATCAGAATTATCTACACCATCTTCTTCACCACCAGTAATACCTAATTCAATTTCTAAAGTCATGCCCATTTTACTCATACGAGCTAGGTACTCTTTACAAATTTCAATGTTTTCTTCAAGAGGTTCTTCACTTAAATCAATCATATGAGAGCTATAAAGTGATTTTCCTGTTTCTTTATAAAATTGTTCACTTGCATCTAATAAACCATCAATCCAAGGTAATAACTTCTTTGCAGCATGATCGGTATGAAGAATTACAGGAACTTCATATGCCTCAGCTAATAAATGTATGTGTTTTGCTCCTGCTACAGCACCAGCAATAGCAGATTTTTGGTTTTCGTTTGATAACCCTTTTCCTGCATTAAATTGCGCACCTCCATTTGAAAATTGGATGATCACTGGTGAATTTAATTCTTTTGCAGTTTCTAATACTGTGTTAATAGTATTTGATCCAACAACGTTTACCGCAGGTAAAGCAAAGCCTTTTTCTTTTGCTAAGTTAAATATTGCTTGTACTTCTTTTCCTGTAGCAACACCAGGTTTTATATTATGAGACATTAAAAAATGGTTTTTAGTTGTATTATAATTGTGTGTCAAAAGTAAGAAAAAATCAATCTATTTAGATTAAAAATAACGATAACGTTATCGTTATAAATAAATTAAAAAGGATAGTTAATTCCAATGTTTAATACCGAGTTAGAAAAGTTAAAGTTTTTAAACCATCTATCATTTCCTAGATATGGTTCATGAACCTTAAAACCTAAATCTAATCTAGCTATCAGGAATTTAAAATCGTAACGGAGACCAAATCCAGCACCAACAGCCATATCTGTTAATGATTTGGCGCTATCAAATTTCGCTGCATCATCAATAAATTGGGAATTGGTAATATCCCAAATATTACCAGCATCAGTAAATAAAGCACCTTTTAAAGAGCCCAACACATCAAAACGATATTCAAAACTTGTTAAAAATTTTAAACTACCAATATTATATTCTAAAACAGGTTGTCGAGTACCCGGGCCTAAATCGTACGTTCTCCAAGCTCTAATGTCGTTTGACCCTCCAGCAAAATAACTTCTAGAAAAAGGAACATCTGATTTGTTGTAAGTAATTATAGCTCCTAAAAAAGTTCTATGAGCGAGTACAGTATTGTTACCTAAATTCCAGTATTTTTTATATTCAATGTCTGTTTTAAAATACTGGGCAATAGGTATTTTTAAAACGGTCTTTTGTCCTCTTAAGTTTTCTTGCTTTGATAAAATTCCCATAATATTACCAGAGTTTGCAAATCTGATTTTAAAAAAAGAAAAACTATGATCTTTAATATTTTCTTGATTGTTGTATGTAAAGCTATAAGCGATTTCAGGAATTAAAAAATCTGATGTAATAATATTATAACGGTTAAGGATATTAAGGTTGTTTTGAAATTCAGTAGGGCTTGAAGCGGCAAAGGTGCTACTTGTAGCTGCACTTCGCATGAATTGTAAAATTTCATTTGAATTCGCTGGGATGTTTTCTGGCAGCGTATAATTAGGGTCATAAGCAGTTGCTACATCAAGTATCTTTGAATACTCTGAAGAATATACATTGAAATAATTATCGACATTTAAATTTCTAATATATTGTGCATTCAATAATTCTAATTGAATCGTTTTTTTCTTATTGTAATTCCATTTGTAATCTACCCCAACAGAGATGTTCTGTTTGTCTAAACCAATGTTTTTTTGAATAGAAACCCCTGTATAAAATTTTGTTTTAGGAAACATACTTTTTGGTACAGATCTGTGAAAGCCAAAAGGAGCCATAAAACGAGGTACTTCTAAAGAGATATCTCCCCCTACTTCCCAACCAGGTCCGTTATTAGAATTAAAGTAAGAACCAAATGTTGAAAGTTTAAAAATTTCTGCACCTTTAAAAGTATTTCTATTAATTAATGAAAATTTTAAAGAAACATCAAAATTACGAATGTTAGAACGAGAAAGTTCTGTGTCAATTCCTAAAGTATATTTTTCAATAGGAGTTAAAAAGATATTTGCTTCTAATTCATTATTATTTATCTCTCTGTACCTTATCGAGGTAGATTTAAAATTTTTTAAATCTCTTAAATGTATTCTTGTTAAATTTTTTAGAGAATCGCTATATACAGAGTTTGGTTTTATAAAAACTGATTGAGATAAATATTGGGGATTATAGTTTAATGTTTTATGAGCAAAAAAGTTAAGTCCCTTGTAGTTTATAGAGTCATTATGAATCTCATTTCTTTTGTTGTAAGTGTAATCTGTATAAATGTTAACTTTTTTTATTTTCTGAATTTGAAAAGGAACAACTCTGTCAGAAATTTCAATATCTATATTTGTTTTTTGATAGTTAGCTAATGTATCTACTTCAAAAGAAATATAGTTTTCATTAAAATGATAGATGCCTTTATTTCTAAATAACTTAACAGTTCTATTAGCTTCTTTAATAAAATTTCCAACTTTATATTGATCTCCAGTTTTTAAATAGCTTTTTTCTTTAGATTTCTGATAAATAGAATCTAGTATTGTAGATGATATATTGGTGTTAATTGAATCTAAAAAAGAAGGATTACCTTTCAAAACATTATAAGAAATAGCACCTTTTTTATGACTAAGAGTGTCTTTTTTTGATGATACTTTTGTTCTGAAAAAACCTTCAGATCTAAAATAAGCAGCTAAATTATTAACGGTTCTTTTGGTTTTTTTATCATCTATAATAATTGGTGCTTGTCCACTTTTTAAAAACCAATTGTTAAACCCTATAAATGTTTTTGCAACTGAAATACTTTGTTTTTCGGAAAAAACATCTTTAAAAAAGTTATATGTTTTTGGATGTTTCTTACCCCATTGACTTGGTGTTTTTGGGCCATCAGGATTTCCTAAGTTGTAAAAATGTAATGAGAGTGGCATACCTAAAGCCTTGGCGTTAGGACGTTGCATCAATAATTCAGTAATGTTTTCGCTAGCATTTTTAGCACTATCGATAAAAACAGTGTTTTTTGCTAGTAATAACTCATTTTCTTTAACGTATTTTATTGTGCTACAAGAACTGAATAAGACTACTAATAAAAAGAAAAAAGAAAGTTTTTTCATTAACTTTACGCCTCGTATTAAATATCAAAAATACTATTTTTTAGTGGTTTTAAAGTGTTAAAAAAGATTTAATGAGCTTATCTAAAAACAACCTAAAGTTAATAACAAGTTTACAGCGAAAAAAGTATAGACAGAAGCATAATTTATTTGTTGCTGAAGGAATAAAGGTTGTAAATGAGTTATTAAAGTCATCAATTAAAGCTGTACACGTTTTTTCAGTTGATGAATCTTTTGAGGTTTCAGAAGAAATTGATTTTACAGTTATTTCTGATAATGAATTGAAAAAAATAAGCACTTTAAAAAATCCAAATAAAGTTTTAGGATTATTTGAGATTCCAGAAAAAAAAGAAGCGAAAGCAAATGAATTTATTGTTGCTTTAGATGAAATAAATGACCCTGGTAATTTAGGAACAATTATTCGTTTATGTGATTGGTTTGGAGTAACTCAACTAGTTTGTTCGACAAATACAGTTGATTGTTACAATCAAAAGGTTGTACAATCTACTATGGGGTCTTTAACACGTGTAAATATTTCGTATGTTAATCTATCCGAATTTTTATCAACGACTGAATTACCAGTTTATACTGCTGATATGGATGGAGATAATGTATACACTTCATCATTACCACAAAAAGCAGTTTTGGTAATGGGTAATGAAGCGAATGGAATTTCAAAAGAGATTTCTGAAATAGTTAAACATAAGCTAACTATTCCGAGATTTGGAGATATTCAACAAACTGAGAGCTTAAATGTAGCTACAGCTACAGCTATTTTATTAAGTGAGTTTAAAAGAGGATTAAAATAATCCGTTTATCTGTGCATCAATTCTATCAATAATAAAACCTAAGTCTTCTTGGTTTTCTACGAAATCTAAATTATCAACATCAATAATTAATAGTTTTCCTTTAGTATATTGAGAAATGAAAGCTTCATAACGTTCGTTTAGCCTGCTTAAATAATCAATACTAATTGAATTTTCGTATTCTCTACCTCTTTTGTGAATTTGACCAACCAATGTAGAAATATCTGCACGTAAATAAATTAATAAATCTGGTGGAGTAACTAAGTTTTCCATTAATTCAAATAAAGAAGAATAGTTACTGTAATCACGATTGGTCATTAGCCCCATTGCATGTAGATTCGGAGCGAAAATATGGGCATCTTCGTAAATTGTACGATCTTGAATTATTTTCTTTCCAGATTTTCTTAGTTCTAAAACCTGACGAAAACGACTGTTTAAGAAAAATACTTGAAGGTTAAAAGACCAACGTTCCATTTCACCATAAAAATCATCTAAATACGGGTTTTCATCAACCGATTCAAAGTGAGGTTCCCAATTATAATGTTTAGCTAATAATTTAGTTAAGGTTGTTTTTCCTGCTCCGATGTTTCCGGCAATGGCTACGTGCATAGTAATTCGTGTAAATTTAAATCTCTGGGAGTACCAGTTTGAAAACGTAAAATTACATAAAAAAAAGGATTACAAAAGATTTTAACAAATCAATTTATAACCATAACCACGAACATTGATTATCTGTACATTTATATCTTTTTTTAGCTTTTTTCTAAGTTTAGAAATAAATACGTCCATACTTCTTGCATTAAAAAAATCATCATTACCCCATATTTTTTTTAAGATAAAGGTTCTGTCTAAAATCTCATTCTTTTTTTGAGATAGATGAAATAGTAATTCAGATTCACGATGCGTTAATGGTTCCGATTGTTCATTGTGAGTTAATAGCTGTTTGGTGTAGTTAAAGTTGAATTCACCAATGTTTATTTTAGATGTATCTTTTTTTAAATTGATTCTATTTAAAAGCGCATGGATTCTAACAATTAACTCTTCCATAGAAAAAGGCTTTTTTAAATAATCATTACCTCCATGTTGAAACCCTTCTAATACATCTTTTGTTTGTGATTTTGCAGTTAAGAAGATGATAGGAATACTATCATTTTCTTCTCTAATTTCCTTAGCCAAAGTAAATCCGTCTTTTTTTGGCATCATTACATCTAGAACTAAAACTTCTGGTTGTTCTTTTTTATAAAGCTCAAATGCTTCTTCACCGTTTTTAGCATGAAATACTTCAAAATTCCGTGTTTCTAAGCTTTCTTTTATAATTTGTCCTAAGCTAGGTTCGTCTTCGGCTAATAATAATTTAATTTTCTTAGTCATTTGGCAATGTAATTTTGAAAACGGTTTGTTTTGGAGTAGATGTTAATGATATGAATCCATTGTGCTTCTCAACTATCTTTTTAGTGTAATATAACCCGATTCCGAATCCTTTTACATCGTGAGTGTTTCCTTTTGGAACTCGATAGAATTTATCAAATATTTTTTCTTGTTGATTTCTGTTTATTCCAATTCCATTATCAGCTACCGATATTTCTATAGTATTAAGAACAGCGTTTATATTTACTTCAATAACATCTCCACCATATTTTATAGCATTGTCAATTAAATTTGAAATTGAATTTTCAAAATGGAAAATATCTACTTCAGTTGTTATTTCAGAAATATTTGTGGAAAATTGGACGTGTTTTTCAGGAGCTATTAGTTGATGTTTTTGAACAATTTTATCGGTTAAGCTAATCAAATCAATAAGTTCTTTTTTTAGCATTAAATTTTCGCCATCAAGAGTAGCGGTTTCTAATAGTTTCTCAACCATTTGATGCAATTTTTTTAACTGAATAGATGAAATCGAAAGATATTTTTTAGTTTTCTCTTTATCATCAATCATATTAAAATTATCGATAGCTTCAATAGCTGTAGAAACAGTAGTTATTGGAGTTTTAAATTCATGAGTGATATTACTGATTAAATCATTTTTAATTTCTGCTAACTCTTTTTGCTTATTAATGATTTTTAATAAATAGAATAAACTTGTTATTACAGCAAGTGATAGTAAAAGCGATAATAAAATTCCTGTAGAACTTCTTTTTAAAGCTTCTTTTGTTGGATTTGTATATTCCATCTTCAAATAATCATTATGATGAAAATAAGTTGACTTTGCTTTTGTGAAAAGTGTTTTTTTTATTGAGTTATTTAGGTTGTAATTATAATAAAGAGTGTCTTTTTTGTAATGTTGAAAAGCATATTGAATGTTTATTTTCTTGCTTTTTAACTCTTTTGAGAGTAAAGAGTCTAAATCGGTATAAGCCAAAGAATCATTATGTATTGCTATATACATAGTTTTTAAACCATTAATTAACTTTAAACTATCTCTTGCTTTTTTACCTCTAAAAACCTGTACTTGATTAATAGTATTAGGTTTTTGAATGTGCACCCCTTTTTTACCATCTTTAGAAAGCTGTAAAATTTTAGAAACCACTTGAATCCTACCTGTTTCTTTAGCAATTTTCTTTTCTGAGTTAACAAAAATGGAGTCTATAAAAATAGAATCAACGTGATTGAATTCTTTTTTTGAATCTGTTCGTATTTCAATCTCAGAGATTTCAGAATAATGTTTTTCAATGTTCTTAGGTCTATTGTTGTTGTTTTTAAAAATGTTTTTTAAAGCTTTTCGTTTTTGCTTCTGATTTTGTTGAGTTAAACTATCTGGCTCTACAATTGTTAAGAAATTATTTTTAGTAAGGTTTGTGTAGTATTGGTTTACAGCATCATTTAAACTATTTTGAATTTCGTTTAAAACATACTGTTTGTTTTGCTCATAATTTTTATAGTTCCAGTAAAATTGAATAGCAATGGTAGCTAGAATAGTTCCAGATATTAAATAAAGAATCCAATTATATTTTTTTGTATTCATACTTCAAATATAGGTAGTTAACCTTAATAAAAAATGCAGCTTAACACTCGTTAACACTCGTTAACTCAAAGTAAATGTATTCAATTGCATATTTGTAATGTTCAATTTAAAAACTGTAATAGTTATGAGGAAATTAATAGTGTTATTATTTATTACTTGGGTGAGCTTTGGTTTTGCACAAGAAAAAAAGAAAATAGATTTTTCAGTTAATACATTAAAATATTCAATGAATTCAATAAAAGAGCTAAGGAATTTTAATTGGAAAAATCTTGAAAAAATTGCCAGTTTTAATGGAAAAGGAACTAAAGTCAGATTAGAATTTACTCTTGATGTTCCAAAAACAAAAGAGCAATCTAAATTAATGTATACATATGCTGTAGAAGGGAAATCAGAAGATATAAACGATTTAATTACTTCAGCCAAAAAGGGATTAAATGGAATTAAGTCCGTTTCAAAAGATAAAATAAAAATAGATTTAAGATAATTACTAAATAAATATATAATGAAAGCTAAAATTTTAACGATTTTATTATTGAGTGTTTTTACAATAAATGCTCAAAATTTTACAGGAAAAGCAACGTATAAAACTCATCGTAAAGTAGATATTAAAGTAAGTAATGATAAAGGGGCTCCGAGTAACGATGTTCAGAAACAATTCCATGAACAAATTCGTAAAATGCACCAAAAAACATACACATTAAACTTTAATAAATCGGAATCTACTTATAAGCAAGAGGCAAAACTTTCTGCTCCTCAATCGCAATCTGGTGTTCAGATACAAATTTTAGGAAGTGGAGGCGGAACCGATATTTTGTATAAAAACATCGGAGAAAAGAGATATGTAAACAAGAAAGAAATAAGCGGGAAGCGTTTTTTAATACAAGATAAATTGCCTGATTTAGGTTGGGAAATGACTGAGGAAACTAAAAATATTGGTAAATACACTTGTTATAAAGCTACGAGAAGTAGAGAAGAAGAAAAACACAATTTTAGTATTTCTGAAGGTGGAAAAGAAGATGAGAAAAAAGAAGTTATTATTATAAAAACCACAGCTTGGTACACTGTAGAAATACCAGTAAGTAACGGTCCAGGAATGCATTGGGGCTTGCCTGGTTTAATTTTAGAAATTCAAGAAGGGAAAAAAACAGTTGTATGTTCTGAAATTGTATTAAACCCAATAAATGCAATTGAAATAAAAGAGCCTACAAAAGGGAAAAAAGTAAATCAAGAAAAATTTGATAAAATTATGGATGAAAAAACAAAGGAAATGATGGAGCGTTTTAAGAATAAGCGTAAAAGTAAAGATGGAGGTTCTTTTAGTATAGAAATTCAAGGATAAGATTAAACCTTTAGCTTTTTGTTAAGTCTAACTTTAGTTAACTAAAGTGTATACCGATATAATTTAAAGCTAAAAACATGAAACATTTATTTACAGGGGTATTTCTGTGTCTTTCAATCACGCTATTTGCTCAAGCTAATTTTCAAGGAAAAGCAGTCTACCAATCTAAAACCACATTTGATATGGATCGATTTAATGGTCGTCAAATGTCAGAAGAAAGAAAAAAACAGATTAAAGATAGAATTAAAAACATGTTAGAGAAAACATATGTTTTAAATTTTACTAAAGAAGAGTCTGTTTATAAGGAAGAAGCAAAATTAGCTGCTCCACGAGCTGGGAGAGGATTTCGGTTTGGTGGTTTAGGCGGGGGCACTAAATATAAAAACATCAAAGAAGGAAAATTTTTAGAATCTACAGAGTCTTTTGGGAAAAAGTTTTTGATAACAGAGTCTATTGAAAAACCTAATTGGGAATTAGGAAGTGAAACTAAGCAAATAGGAAATTATACTTGTTTTAAAGCAACTTTAATTAAGAAAACAAATGCTTTAGATTGGAGAAATATGCGAGGAAGAAAAGGTGGTGATAAAAAGAAAGACTCTGCTAAAACTCAAAAAATAACTAAAGAAATAGAGTTACCAAAAGAAGTTGTAGTTACAGCATGGTACACTCCGCAGATACCTGTTAGTAATGGTCCTGGAAATTATTGGGGTTTACCTGGTTTAATTCTTGAAATCAATGAAGATAGAACTACAGTTTTGTGCTCAGAAATAACAATGAATCCGTCTGAGAAATTTGAAATAAAAGAACCTACAAAAGGAAAAGAAGTAACAAGAGAAGAGTATGCTGAAATCATGAAAAAAAAGATGGAGGAAATGAGAGAAATGTTTAAAAATAGACGAGGAGAAAAAGGCGGAAGACGAGGATTTCATTAAAGAATAACCTACTTATTTAAATAAAAGAAAAACTTACACAATGAGAAAAATACTACTCATAGCCATTTGTATGGCTACATGGATGTCTAATGCTCAAATTACACTAAAAGGGGTGGTTAAAGATAGTATTGGAAATCCGTTAGAAATGGCAAATGTAATTGCTATAAATAAAGACACTAAAAAATTAGATTCCTATGGATTTACAGATGCGAAAGGAAATTATAAATTAAACCTTAAAAAGAATACGACCTACACTGTTAAAACAAGTTATATCGGAATGAAAAGTTCTGATACTACAATTAAAATGAACGAGGTTGATGTAGTAAAAGATATTAGTTTAAAAGGAGATGATACTCTAGATGAAGTTAATATTACCTACAAAATGCCAGTTACTGTAAAAGGTGATACTATTATATATGATGCAGATAGTTTTAAAACTGGAACAGAAAAAAAGCTTGGAGATGTTTTAAATAAATTACCTGGTGTTGAAGTAAATGATGATGGGGAGATTGAAGTAGAAGATAAGACTGTAAAAAAAGTAATGGTTGAAGGAAAAGACTTCTTTGATGGAGATTCTAAAATCGCAACAAAAAATATTCCAGCAGATGCTATTGATAAAGTTCAGGTATTAAAAAATCATAGCGAAGTTGGGCAGATGAGTCGTGTTACCGATAATGAGGATAATGTCGTTATCAACATTAAATTAAAAGAAGGAAAGAAAAACTTTTGGTTTGGAGAAATAACAGCTGGTTTGGGTATTGGAATGAACGATAGTAGGTATATAGCCCATCCAAAATTGTTTTATTACAGCCCAAAATATAGCGTGAATATTATTACTGATATAAATAATATTGGTGAAGTACCTTTTACCATGCGCGATTACTTTAAGTTTACAGGAGGATTTAGAGGTGTTGGTAGTAGTAATGGTACCGATTTTAATGTTGGGTCAAATGATATTTCTTTTTTAACATTAAAGAATAATAGGGCTAAAGAAATTGATTCAAAATTTGGAGCTGTTAACTTTAGTTATTCACCTAAAAAGACTTGGGATATTAGTGGTTTCGCAATCTATTCAGGAAATAATACTGATATGGAGGAAAGCACAAACAGTCTGTACTCAAATGCTAATATAGGTCAGTCTAGTTTGCCAACTTACGACCCGAATAATCCAAATTCATTTAAAGTTATTGATACGGAAGAAACTCAAAATTTAACGAATCAAAAAAGTGATTTAGGTTTGTTTAAATTGAGCTCGAGTTATAAGCCAAATACGAATAATCAATTAGACTATGATATTTTTGCGAAAGTGTCAAACCAAAGGCAACTACAAAATACATTATCATCAAGAACATATTTAAATGCTGATGACGAAGTTGTTCCTATTAATCAAATGTCTGAACAAAGTCCTTTTTCGATCAATCAAAACTTAAATTATTATTACACGTTAAATGATAAAAATATTTTTGCTTTTGAAGCGCAGCACTTATGGCAAGATGAAGATCCGTTTTATAATGCTGAACTTGAAAAACTGTCATTTTCTAATTTAATAGGATTAAATGATTTAGCGAACCCGTTTGATGTAAGTCAAAACAAAAGAATTAAAACAAATAAGTTCGATGCTAAGTTAGATTACTATTATGTAATAAATAGTAAGAGTAATTTAAATGTAACATTGGGGTCTACATTAAGTAATCAGCAATTTAATTCTGAAATATTTGAAGTTTTAAATGGAAATAAAACACAAATTTCAGCGACTAATACAATTAACGATGTAGATTTTTCTTTTAACGATTTATATACAGGTTTACATTATAAATTTATTACAGGAATATTTACGTTTAATCAAGGTTTTACGTTGCATAATTATGTTTCTAAAAACACGCAGTTAGGATCTGAAGTAAAAAATAACTTTACTCAACTTTTACCAGATGCATCAATAAAAATTAATTTAAAAAAATCTGAAACCTTACGTTTAAATTATCGAATGCAAACAAGTTTTACCGATGTAGCTCAGTTAGCAGAAGGCTATGTTTTTAATAATTACAATAGTTTGTATTCTGGAAATAGAGAGCTAGAAAATTCATTATATCATAATGTAAGTTTAAATTATTTCAGCTTCAACATGTTTAATTATACCAATATTTTTGGTTCGGTGAACTATAGTAAAAGAAAAGATGTAATTAAAAGTAATACTCAGTTTTTAGGTGTTAACCAAATTAGAACTTCTATTAATTCTGCATTTCCAGATGAAGTAATTTCGGCTAGAGCAAATTTTCAAAAAAGCCATAGAAAATTTAAGTATAGTTTTGGTGGAAACGTTTCATATTCAAAATCGAATAGTTTAATTACTGATAGACAAACAAATGTTTCATCAAACAGGTTGTCTAAGATGTTTACACAAACGTATAGAACAAAATTTAGTACCAATTTTAAAGAAGCTCCAAATTTTGATTTAGGTTATAATGTGTCGATAAATAAATCTGATATTGGCGGAGTCGAAAATACATTTACAACACATAGTCCTTATATTAATTGTGATGCTTATTTTTTAAAGGAGTTTATATTTACGTCAAAGTACACGTATAATAATGTTGTGAATAACGGAACTTCAATTGATAGTTATGGTTTTTTAAGAGCAGATTTAACGTATCAGAAAAAAGATAGTAAATGGGAATATAAAGTAGGAGTAACTAATTTATTAAACACAACTGGATTGAATCAAAATAGCAGTAACGATATTCTAGTTAGTAATTCTACTTATGTTATTCAACCAAGAATAGCTGTTTTTAGCGTAAAGTATAATTTGTAGTATTCTGAATTAATTAAATAAAAAAAGCGAGCTAATTAGCTAGTCATGGTCGGAAGAAATTCCGGCCATTTTTTATGTTTCAAAATGGTCTAAATTGCCTTGACAATCAACA
>CANNGJ010000039.1 GCA_947504185.1 uncultured Tenacibaculum sp.
AATAATTAAAGCCAAAATTATAACCGACGGAAAATAAAAAAGTCGGAAGATTTTTTCTTCCGACCATGACTAGATTTAAATCTTCCCTTTTTTATTTTTTCAATATTTTAGCTAATTATACCGCTACATCATACTCTCTAAGAGCATCATTTAGCGATGTTTTTTTATTTGTACTTTCTTTACGCTTACCTATAATCAATGCACAAGGCACTTGATATTCACCTGCTGCAAATTTCTTGGTATAACTTCCAGGAATTACTACAGAACGAGCTGGAACTCTTCCTTTCATCTCTACTGGTTCATCTCCAGTTACATCAATAATTTTAGTACTCATTGTAAGTACTACATTTGCGCCTAAAACAGCCTCTTTCTCAACTCTAACACCTTCAACAACAATACAACGAGAACCAATAAAAGCACCATCTTCTATAATCACAGGAGCAGCTTGTAATGGTTCTAAAACACCACCAATACCAACACCTCCAGATAAATGTACATTCTTACCAATTTGAGCACAAGAGCCAACAGTTGCCCAAGTATCCACCATTGTTCCTTCATCTACATAAGCACCAATATTCACATAACTTGGCATTAAAATAGTACCTGCAGAAATGTAAGCTCCATGACGTGCTACAGCGTTGGGAACCACACGAATTCCTTTTTTAGCATAGTTTCTTTTTAATGGAATTTTATCATGATATTCGAAGATACCAGCTTCTAAAGTTTCCATTTTTTGAATAGGAAAATATAAAACTACTCCTTTCTTAACCCACTCATTTACCTGCCATCCATCTGCTGTTGGTTCTGCTACACGTAACTCACCTGCATCTAATAAATCTACAACTTTTCTAATAGCATTAATAGTAGTTTCTTCTTTTAATAAATCGCGATTATCCCACGCTTTTTCTATAATAGATTGTAATTCTGTCATTTCAATAATTTTCTACAAATATAAAATCTCTATTTCAATATAACGCGAAGATACATTTTTTAAACAGATGCTTATACCATGTTTAAAATCCGTATTTTTGCCGAAAACAAAGCATTTGGGAAGAATTTTAGCCATCGATTTTGGAAAAAAAAGAACAGGTATTGCAGTTACTGATGAATTACAAATAATAGCGTCAGGATTAACGACTGTAAATACTAAAGAATTAATTCCTTTTTTAAAAGACTACACTAAAAAAGAAAACGTTGAGCTATTCATTATTGGTAAACCGAAACAAATGGATAATACTGATAGTGAGAGTGAAGAGTTGATACTTCCATTATTAAAAAAATTAGAAAAATCAATTCCTAATATTCCTATAAAAAGAGAAGATGAACGATTTACTTCTAAAATGGCTTTTCAAACAATGATTGATAGTGGTTTAAATAAGAAACAACGTCAAAACAAGGCTCTAGTTGATGAAATAAGTGCTACCATCATCTTACAATCGTATTTATACAACAAATAATTTTCTAGCAAAACCATTCTTTGTATTTTTGCATTCTTAAAAATTAAAAATACATGATTTTACCCATTGTTGCTTACGGAGATCCCGTGTTACGTAAAGTAGGAACAGAAATCGATAAAGATTATCCGCAGTTAGAAAAGTTAATTGCTGATATGAAAGAAACAATGTACAATGCACAAGGTGTAGGTTTGGCTGCTCCACAAATTGGAAAGGCAATTCGTTTATTTTTAATTGATGCTTCCCCTTTTGCTGATGATGAAGATTTATCAGATGAAGATAGAAAAGCTTTAGAAAATTTTAATCATGTGTTTATCAACGCTAAAATTGTTGAAGAAACTGGTGATGAATGGGCTTTTAACGAAGGATGTTTAAGTATTCCTGATGTTCGCGAAGATGTATTTCGTCAAGAAACAATTACGATTGAATATCAAGATGAAAACTTCGAAAAGCATACGCAAACTTTAAGCGGATTAGCAGCTCGTGTTTTTCAACATGAATACGATCATATCGAAGGAGTTTTATTTACCGATAAACTATCTTCTTTAAAGAAAAGATTAATTAAAAAGAAATTAGAAAACATTTCTAAAGGAAAAATTAACGCAGGATACAGAATGCGTTTTCCTAACGTCAAAAGAAAATAAGTCTTTAAGACATTAAAATATTATAATATGGAATTTAACAAAATTATTGCCGTAACTGGTAGACCAGGTTTATTTGAAATCTTATCTCAAACAAAAACAGGAGTAATCGTAAAATCTATCGTAGATGGTAAACGTTTTCCTATTACTGCTACACATAATGTTAGTTTATTAGAAAACATTGCTATTTACACCTACGAAACTGAAGTGCCTTTAGCACAAGTTTTTAAAAATATCGCAGATAAAGAAGATAATAAAGAAGCTATTTCTCATAAAGAAAGTGCTGCTAAATTAACTACGTATTTTGGTGAAATTTTACCTGGATTTGATGAAGAGCGTGTATATGCTTCAAACATAAAGAAAGTAATTCAGTGGTATAACACTTTAGCTAAAGCTAATTTCGATTTTAGCACTTTAGTTGAAGTAGCTGCGACTGAAGAAGAAGAATAAACAGTTTCTGTTTTAGTTACAACAGACTGATTTAAATTCTAAAAAGTTGATTTTATAACTTTTAGGGTTTTAAAATTAAACTTACAACTCGTTATAATGAATACTCGTAAGCAACAATTAGATGCCTTTAACCGTTTGTTAGATATTATGGATGAACTTCGTGAGAAGTGTCCGTGGGATAAAAAACAAACTTTAGAAAGTTTACGTCATTTAACAATTGAAGAAACTTACGAATTAGCAGATGCTATTCTAGACAACGACTTAGAAGAAATAAAAAAAGAACTAGGCGATGTACTTTTGCACATCGTCTTTTATGCTAAAATAGGAAGCGAAAAACAAGCTTTCGATATAGCCGACGTAGCCAATTCTATATCTGATAAGTTAATTGATCGTCATCCACATATTTATGGTGATGTAAAGGTTGAAAACGAAGAAGAAGTAAAACAGAATTGGGAAAAACTAAAACTAAAAGAAGGTAAAAGCTCTGTTTTAGAAGGAGTTCCTAAAAGTTTACCTGCGGTTGTAAAAGCCAATCGTATTCAAGATAAAGTTGCTGGTGTAGGTTTCGATTGGGAAGAACCACATCAAGTTTGGGAAAAGGTTCAAGAAGAACTTAATGAACTAAATGAAGAAATAGAAAAAGGGAATCAAGAAAATATAGAAAAAGAGTTTGGAGATGTACTCTTTTCTATGATTAACTACGCACGTTTTATCAACGTAAACCCAGAAAATGCTTTAGAAAAAACGAATAAAAAATTCATCAATCGTTTTCAATATTTAGAAGAAGCTGCTAAAAAAGAAGGAAAAGAGCTTTCTGATATGTCTTTGACAGAAATGGACGTTTTTTGGAATGAGTCAAAAAAACTCTATAAATAGATACTAGCTTCAAAAACACTTTTTAGTACCTTTACTCTATGGATATTATAATAATCACTGGAGGAAGTAAAGGAATTGGTAAAGCTTTAGCTGAAAAATACGCTCAAGAAAACTACAAAGTATATTCACTATCAAGAAGTATTGTTGATTTACAAAATGTAACTCAAATTTCAGTTGACTTATCAGATAGCAGTGCTACTCATAATACTTTTAAAATGCTATTAGATGAAATTAAGAAACTCGATATTTCATCTATTACATTAATTAATAATGCGGGTAGATTAGGTACTATTGCTAATCTTGAAAATATTTCTTCTGAAGATATTAGCAAAAGTATTCAATTAAATACCACTACTCCACTTATTTTTTCGAGTTTGTTTATTGAAGCTACAAAACAGTTAGTATGTAAAAAACAAATTATTAATATCTCTTCTGGTGCAGCAAAGAATCCTTACGAAGGTTGGTCTGTATATTGTACTTCAAAAGCTGCTATTGATATGATGACAAAAGCAATTGCTGCCGAACAAAACGAACTTAAAAACGGTGTAAAATGCAATGCTATTTATCCAGGAGTCGTTGATACTAACATGCAAACCAATATTAGAAGTACTGATGAAAAAGATTTTAAAAATTTGCAACGTTTTATTGATTTAAAAGAAAACAATGAATTGTACACTCCTGAATTTGTAGCAAATTCTATTTATAAGATTGACGTAAATAATGAATTAAAAAACGGAGATATTATAGATATTCGTAATTTTTGATAATGAATTTGATTCTTAACCTAAGAACAATACCTTTCACTAACATAAAATATAAATACAGATTCATCTCTCAAACAAGTTGTAAATAACGCCGAAAATTAAGATATCAAGTGAATAAAACAATATTTGAAATTACCAAAATGGACTGTCCTTCTGAGGAAAATTTAATCCGAATGAAATTGGACGGAATTTCGAGTATTGCTAATTTAACTTTTGATATTCCTAACAGAAAATTGACTGTTTTTCATAGCGGAGAAATTGATCAAATCGAAAAGTTAGTTATCGAACTAAATTTAGGAGGAAAAAAAAATCTCAACTGAACAAACCGATCAAACAGAATTTAAAGAAATTGAAAACCAGAAAAAACTACTTTGGTCTGTATTTGCCATAAATTTCGCCTTTTTCATTATCGAAATGACAACGGGAATTATCTCAAAATCAATAGGTCTTGTTGCAGACAGTTTAGATATGCTTGCAGATAGTTTTGTTTATGGAATTAGTTTGTTTGCAGTTGGTAGAACAGCAATAAAGAAAAAGCGAATTGCTAAACTTGCTGGATATTTTCAAATAGCACTTGCTATTATTGGATTTACAGAAGTATTAAGAAGATTTTTCGGAGATGAGAAACTCCCCGATTTTTCAACTATGATTATCGTTTCGATTTTTGCGCTTATCGCAAATGGAATTTGTCTTTACATTTTGCAAAAGTCAAAGAGTAAAGAAGAGGTACATATGAAAGCGAGTATGATTTTCACTTCGAATGATGTGATTATCAATCTAGGAGTAATAATTGCTGGAATATTAGTAAACTACTTGAGTTCAAATAAACCTGATTTAATTATCGGAACAATCGTTTTTATTTTGGTTATTCAAGGTGCATTACGAATACTAAAATTGAGTAAATAAGCGAAAAAACAATACTTAAAGTATAATTCTTTACTCGTTCTCGCCCATCTACTAAAGTCCTCAATGTTTATTTTTTCTAATATATTAGCATTCCAAAAATCATTCTGTGTTAAAAAAAATTGACTACCTCTTTTTTGGTTATGTACTAATAACAACTATTCTACTGCTCATTTCTTGGAATCAAGCTCCGAATGCCGCTGAGTTATTAACTACTAGAGTTATAATAGTTGTTGGAGTTTTAGGAATCGTTTTTTTTTATAACAAAGTCAAAAATTCAATTTTAGAATTAATTAGAAATATCTATCCAATAATTATTAGCGGATACTTTTACTCAGAAACCGTTTTTTACAACAAGTTTATTTGGGATAATTTAGATCAAAAACTCATCGATTTAGATCAGTTTATATTTGGATTTCAACCAAGTTTAGTTTTCTCAGAAGTATTTTCTAGCAAACTATTTAGCGAACTAATGTATTTCGGGTACTTTTCTTTTTATTTACTAATTATAAGCTTTGTTGTAATTGCTTATTATAAGCTAAAAGAAGAATCTTCGGAGTTGATTTTTAAATTTGCTGCATCGATGTTGCTCTTTTATCTATTCTTCGGAGTTTTCCCTGCAGCTGGACCACAATTTTACTTCCCATCACCAGAAAAAGATTTGCCGGTAGCTTTCGTTTTTGATAAAATCATGCATTTTATTCAAACCAATGCAGAACAACCAACCGCAGCTTTTCCAAGCTCTCATGTTGGTATTTCTATTATAATCTTACTTTTATTAAGAAGAAGAACTCCGTTGTTTTTTAAAATTGCGATACCATTTGTAATCATCTTAATCTTATCTACAGTATATATAAAAGCACATTATGCAGTTGATGTAATTGGCGGAATTATAATTGCTCCAATTATCTTATATTTAGCTTCGATTTTATATCGAATTCCATTTTTAAATAAGGACACCAAACTTTAAAACACCACATGATTCAACTAATAGAGGTTAAGTCCAAAAAGGATTTAAAAACATTTATACACCTACCTTTTATTATTCATAAGAATCATAAAGAATGGTTACCTCCTTTAATTTCTGATGAATGGAAAGTGTTCGATAAAACTAAAAATCATTCTTTCGAGCATTGCGATACTATTATGTTTTTAGCTTCTAAAAATAATAAAGTAGTTGGTAGAATTATGGGAATTATCAACCACACTTATAACACAGGTAATAGAGAAAAAAATGTTCGCTTTTTTGGGTTAGAGTGTTATGATGATAGCACAGTGTATGATGCTTTAATGTACGCTGTTAAAGATTGGGGTAAGCAAAAAGGAATGGATACCATTATTGGTCCGTTAGGTTTTTCTGATAAAGATCCACAAGGTTTTTTAATTGAAGGTTTTAACGACCCGATAACTGTTATGGTAACCAATCCTAGTTTTGAATATATGATTTCTCATACCGAAAGGAATGGATTTAAAAAGAAATTAGATGTTTTTCAATATAGAGCTCAAATACCTGAGAAAACTCCTGAAATCTATACTAAAATTGCTGATAGAGTTAAAAGAAGAGGTTTTAAAGTATTAGAGTTTAAAAAATCGAAACATGTTAGACCTTATGTAAAACCAGTATTCGATTTAATCAATGCGACTTATAAAGATATTTACGGATTTGCTCCGTTAGCAGAAATTGAATCTAAAGAGTTCTCTGAACGCTTCTTACCTTTATTAAAACCTCAGTACATAAAAATTGTAGTTGACACCTCTGATAATGTTGTGGCATTTGTTGTGGCAATGCCAGATATAAGTAACGGATTTAAAAAAGCAAAAGGAAAACTATTTCCTTTCGGATTTATCCATATTCTAAGAGCTTTTAAGCAAACCAATCAACTAAACTTACTATTAGGTTGTGTGAGTGAAGAATTACAAAACTCTGGCTTAATAGCTTTAATGGCGCAGTCCATGTACAAATCTGCCAAAGAAAACGGACTAACAGTTTTAGACAGTCATTTAATTTTAGAAGATAACAAAAAAATGCGTGCTGTTATGGAACGTATGGATCATAAAATTTATAAGAAATATAGAATTTTTGAGAAAGCGTTATGAGAATAGTTTAACTTGACTCTTAACCTAAATTCTACTACCTTTCGCTAACGTTGAATATAAATCATTAAAACGGATTCATATTCTCAAACTAGTTAGCGAAACTTTTAATAAGCATCTACATCAATAATAAAACGGATAGGCCTAAAGTCTTTAACTGCTTCAAAGGTATTTCTAATTTTAGCAATTTGCTCTTTGGTTTTTCCTAATGATTGTTTTGGTGGAATCTTAATCACTAAATTTTTAATATACAAATTTCTAATACGAGAAACTGCTGGCGCAGACGGCCCTAAAACATTTTCTCCAAATACATTTTGTAAAGCTTTTACCAACCAATTTATTCCACTATCAACTCTTGTATAATCTTTGTGTTTTAAAGTAATTTTAATTACTCGATAATATGGCGGATAGTGAAATTGCCATCGATCTTGCAATTGTTCTTTATACATTTCGATATAATTAGTTGTTGAAACCTGTTGCAATATTTGATGATACGGATTATACGTTTGAATGGCAACATTTCCTTGTTTTTTGGTTCGTCCTGCCCTACCCGATACTTGCACCATTAATTGATACGCGCGTTCATGGGCCCTAAAATCTGGGAAATTCAGCATAGAGTCGGCATTTAAAACACCAACTAACGAAACGTTTTCAAAATCCAATCCTTTCGATAGCATTTGCGTTCCTACTAAAATATCAATTTCTTGTGCTTCAAATGCTCCAATTATTTTCTGATATCCGTATTTACCACGCGTCGTATCTAAATCCATACGACCAATATTATGATTCGGAAATAATTCTTTTAACTCTAGTTCTATTTGTTCGGTTCCAAAACCTTTGGTATCTAGTGTTGCAGTACCACAAGCACCACAACTATTTGGCATTGATCGTTGATAATTACAATAATGACATTTTAATTCTTTACGGAATTTATGATAGGTTAAACTTACATCACAATTTGGGCACTGAGGTGAAACACCACAAGTAGTACACTCTACTACTGGAGAAAACCCTCGACGATTTTGAAACAATATTACTTGTTCTTTTTCACCCAATGCTTCATTAATCATTTTTAACAAGCGATCCGAAAAATGACCAGTCATTTCCTTTTTTCGATGTTTTTCTTTTACATCAATCAATTCAATTTTTGGTAATTGAATATTCCCAAAACGGCGATTTAATTCAACAAATCCGTATTTATTTTGCTTTGCATTATAATAACTCTCTAACGATGGTGTTGCAGATCCTAATAAAATTTTCGCTTTATGCAAATGACCTAAAACCACCGCAGCATCACGGGCATTGTATCTTGGTGAAGGTTCAAATTGTTTATAAGACGATTCGTGCTCTTCATCAACCACAATTAATCCTAAATTAGAAAAAGGTAAAAATCCTGATGAACGCGCTCCTAAAATTATTTGTGCTTTCGGTTTATTTTCTAATACATTATTCCACACTTCTACACGCTCATTCATCGAATATTTTGAATGGAATACCGATATGAAATTCCCAAAATAGTTTTGTAATCGTGTAATTATCTGTGTTGTTAAAGCTATTTCTGGCAACAAGAATAATACTTGTTTACCCTCAGCAATAACTTCTTTTATTAGTTTTACGTAAATTTCTGTTTTACCTGATCCTGTAATTCCGTGTAACAATGTTACATTTTGAGTTTCGAAAGAGGTTTTAACTTCTGCATACGCTTGTTGCTGAAACTCATTTAATTCTTTAATCTGATTTGTTTCTCCTTGGTAAGATATCCTATCTGTTTTAATCTGATAAAAATCGAATATCTCTTTATCAACCAAAGCTTTTAAAACCGCTGAAGAAACTCCTGACTTTTCAATTAAATCTTTAGCTTTAATTGGCTTTTTAGACGCGGCTAATTGAAAATAAGTTAAAACTAACTCTTTCTGTTTTTTAGCTCTCGATAATTGTTCTAATAATTCTTGAAGTCCGTTATCTAAAGTATAATTAGCATTTAAACGAACATATTTAACCAGCTTAGGTTTATAAGTTTCGTAAATTTCTTCTTTAATAAAAACAGCTTCTTTATTAATTAATCCATCAATAATTGGCAATACTGTTTTCTTATCTAAAATATCAGCTACTTGATGAATGGTTAATTGCGAATGATGCTCTAAAGCTTCAAAAATTAAAAACTCTTCATCAGTTAAAACAGATTCATCTTTTAAAGCTTCGTTTTTATAAATACTGGTTTCGCTTTCTAATAAAAAAGCAGACGGTAATGCTGCTCTATATACATCACCTAACGAACACATATAATAATTAGAAATCCATTGCCAATGGTTTAATTGACGTTCATTTACAATAGGTTGTTCATCTAAAATTTGATGAATATCCTTTGCTTCGTATAATTCTGGTGCTTTTTGATGGATGTTAAACACCAACGCTGTGTAAATTTTACTTTTACCAAACGGAACTGCAACTCGCATTCCCTTTTTTAAGAATGTAGCTTCCGCTTCGGTTACTGAATAAGTAAACGTTTTTTTTAACGGAATGGGTAATATGACGTCGATGAAATGAATAGAAACCTACTTTTAGAACAATATCAAAACTACACAAAAATCACTACATTGTAAATAGAAAAACAAAGGTATTTATGACTTCATTAGAATGGAAAAACAAAGGAGAATTTTTAACGATTAACAACCGAAAAATCTTTGTTATTGATGAAGGAAACTCTAATAAAACCTTGGTTATATTACACGGATACCCAACTTCTTCTTTCGATTATTACAAAGCACTACCCTATTTAACACAACAGTATCGTATAATTATTCACGATCATTTAGGTTTTGGTTTCTCAGATAAACCTTTAGATTATTCGTATTCTTTAATAGAGCAAGCAGATATTGCTTTATTACTTTGGGAAAAACTGAATTTAAAAAACGTTACACTTTTAGCACATGATTATGGCACAAGTGTCGCAACCGAAATTGTTACCAGAAATAATCAAAATCAGGTACATTTAAATATTGAAAAACTGATTTTATGCAACGGAAGTATGTATATTGAGTTGGCTAAATTAAGAACCATTCAAAAGTTATTAAAGAATAAAATTACTGGAAAATGGGTTGCTAAACTGGCGAATCAAGCTATTTTTAATAGAAATATTCGTAATATTTATTTTGATAGCTCTAAGGTTTCTAAAGAAGAATTAAATGAAATGTGGTTTCAAATAAACCATAATAACGGACGAAATGTAATTCATCTACTAAGTAATTATATAAACGAACGTTATTTTTTCTGGAACCGTTGGATTGGAGGGTTAATACAAACTAAAATACCAACTAAAATTGTTTGGGCAACTAACGATCCTATTGCTGTAAAAGCGATTGCGGAACAATTACATAAAGAGATTCCTAACAATAAATTACTTTGGTTAGAAAACACAGGGCATTTCCCAATGTTAGAGAACCCAAAAGAATGGAGTGAGTTAGTTTTAACTAATCATTTTTAAATACAACTTTTCAACTTTAGCTCTAGCCCAAGGTGTAGTTCTTAAAAACTTTAAACTCGATTTATAAGTAGGATTCTTTTTAAAAGCATTAATATTTAAAATTTCTCCCATTTCTTCCCAACCATATTCTAAATACAATTCTTCTAACATGGTGGCTAATTTAATTCCGTGTAACGGATTATTTGGTTGTTCTTGACTCATGCCACAAAAATAATGTTTCTACTCTAGTAATTCGTCTAACAGCTTTCTTGTTTTTCCACTATTCCAATCAGCTGGTCCTTTTTTAACTACAACAATATTTCCTTTTTTATCAAGAATAAAAGTAGCTGGTATTGTTTTACTTTTAAATTGCTCTGGAATATTACTTAAAATATTAAATGTTGGTAAAACGTAATTGTACTCTTCATAAAAATTAGATATTGTTTTCCAATCTTCATTACTTACAAATACAAACTCAACCTTATCTTTATAATCATTGTATAATTCTTGAATACTCGGCATTTCTGCTCTACAAGGTGGACACCAAGTAGCCCAAAAGTTTACAAAAACTACTTTATTTCTAGTTGAATTAAAATCAATATTTGAAGTATTTAATCCTTTTAATTTCCAATTATAGCTTTTTAACTGTTTACGCTCATCAACACTAACTTCTGATGGTGAAAAAGAAATTAACTTTATAAAGTATTCTTTTGTTGGCGGGTATAATAACAAGCCAATAATTACAACAAATACAATATTAGATATTCCTTTTCTAGTAAACTTCATTAATCTAAATTAGGCAGAACAAAATCGTCTAACACACTTTTCTTAGCCATCATTTTTTCAATAGCTTCAACTGTTCTTGGTGCTTCATTTGATAAGTTTACAGGAGCATCATCAGTAATTAAAATATCATCTTCAATACGCACTGCAATCCCCCACCATTTCTTATCACAATTACTACCTTCTGGAATATAAATCCCTGGTTCTACAGTAATCACCATATCTTTTTGAAACTTACCATAAGTTCCTGGATCATGTACATCTAAACCAATATGATGTGATGTTCCATGAGGAAAATACATATGCTTTTCATCTAAAGATTTTATAATTCCTAAATCTAACAGTCCTTGATTGATTACTTTTTTTGCTTCTTGACCCGGTTGCCAAAACTGATTACCAGCTTTTGAAACTGCAATACCAGCATCTTGTGCTTTTAAAACAATATTGTAAATCGCTTTTTGTTCTGGGGAAAATTTACCGTTTGCAGGAATAGTTCGTGTAACATCTGCAGTATACCCACGATATTCTGCGCCTAAGTCCATCAATACTAATTCATCATTAACTTTGGTTTTATTATTTTCTATGTAGTGTAAAATACATCCATTATTTCCAGCCCCAACAATACTTGGGTACCCTTCATACTCTGCTCCGTATTTTTTATATACAAACTCATGAATACCTTGAATCTCCGTTTCAGACATATGCGGTTTCATTGCTTTCATTACTTCAATCTGCCCTACTGCAGAAATACGAATAGCTTTAGTTAACAATTTTAATTCTTCAGGAGTTTTTATTTCTCGCATTTCAGCTAATTTTGTTGGTAAAAACTGAAGATCTATATTAGATTTAGCTTCTAATTTTAACGCTGCTTTTTGCTGAAACTCCTTTTTTAGTTTGTCGTTAGTAGCATTTTTATAACCCATTAATAATTTATCTTTTCTTAAATTTGGATAATATGTAACTGCTTTACCTATAACTTGAGCAACGTTAGCACTATTTTCAATAGGTGTAGATTTTATTAACTCGTACACGTACTTCTTTTCTTTTGATAAAAATGATGAAGGGCTGTATTCTGATTTATTTTTAAACTCATTTACCAAATCATAAACCTCTCCTCTATTTCTTTCTGAATTTCTATAATCATCTTTAAATTTTTCTACAAAAATTTTATTGAACTTTTTAAAATCTATACTCTCAGAAATAAAGTCCTCTGCATTTTTAGCTATTTTAAAACCAAGCTCTCTTTTTGCTCCTTCAATGCCTAAACGCTTTCCATTCCACATTTCTGCTCTCGGGTCGTTTTTTTGCACGTATAAAACTTCATTATAAGTATTCCCTTTACCATCAGTTTGATTATCAGAAAATAATACTAAAACCGCGTTTGGTTCACGATATCCTGTTAAATAATAGAAATTAGGATCTTGATGAAAAACATAATCTACATCATTTGCTCTATTGCGTATTGGGTTTGCAAACACTACAGCTACAGAGTTTTTAGGCATTTTTGATCGCAAAACATCTCTTCTATTTTTATGAAAATCAGCCGATAAATAATCTGTTGGTGTTTGTGCTATGACAACATTCAACATTCCTAATAAGCAAATAATTAATAGATTTTTCAGTTTCATTTTAATAAAGTTTATGGTCTATCAAAAATAGCATTCTTACTGCAAAGCAAGAAAATATTAACAAAGTTTTAGATAATAATTCATTGAAATATTAAATAGAATTGAGCTATTTGTTTCTCAATTTTTCAATACTTTTGAAACATTAAACAAACAATTAAATGAAAAATACTGCATTAACACATATTCATGAAGCATTAGGTGCCAAATTAGTTCCTTTTGCTGGTTATAACATGCCTGTACAATACGAAGGTGTAAATATAGAACACGAAACTGTTAGAAAAGGGGTTGGTGTTTTTGATGTAAGTCATATGGGTGAGTTTTTCTTAAAAGGAGAAAATGCGTTGGCTTTAATTCAGAAAATATCTTCTAACGATGCTTCAAAATTAGTTCCTGGTAAGGCACAATATAGCTGTATGCCAAATGCTGATGGTGGAATTGTAGATGATTTAATTATTTACATGATTGCTGAAAATGAGTATATGCTTGTAGTAAATGCTTCTAATATTGAAAAAGACTGGAACTGGATTTCTAAACACAACGATTTAAAAGTTGAAATGGAAGATCGTTCTGAAGAATGGTCTTTATTAGCTATTCAAGGGCCAAAAGCTGCTGAAGCAATGCAATCATTAACATCAGTAGATTTATCAGCTATTAAGTTTTACACTTTTCAAATTACTGATTTTGCAGGATTACCAAATGTTGTAGTTTCTGCAACTGGTTATACTGGTTCTGGTGGATTTGAAATTTATGTGAAAAATGAAGATGTAGAAGCCGTATGGAAACAAGTTTTTGAAGCTGGTGCTGATTGGGGTATTAAACCTATCGGATTAGCTGCTCGTGATACCTTACGTTTAGAAATGGGTTATTGCTTATATGGTAATGATATTGATGATACCACTTCTCCTTTAGAAGCTGGTTTAGGTTGGATTACTAAATTTACGAAAGACTTTGTTAACGCTGAAGCTTTAAAAGCACAGAAAGAAGCTGGAATAACAAAAAAACTAGTAGCTTTTGAATTGACTGAACGTGGTATTCCTCGACAAGGTTATGATATTGTAAACGCTGAAGGTGAAAAAATTGGTCGTGTTACTTCTGGTACGATGAGTCCTTCTTTAAGTAAAGGGATTGGTTTAGGATATGTACCTAAAGAATTATCGAAAGTAGATTCTGAAATTTTTATCCAAGTACGTAAAAAACAAATACCTGCTAAGGTTGTAAAATTACCTTTTTATAAAGGGTAAACTCTTAATTTTAAAAGACACTACCCTAAAAAGGGTGGAAGTTAAAAAAAATCAGAGCTAATTTTTTAGCCCTGATTTTTTTATCAATAAACTAAATAATATATTAAGTTTATTAAAAAGGTTACAACAATAATAAAAAAGAGGCTTTTTAATCCTTTAACTACTCTTTTATATCTTGAAACATCTTCTGATATTTCTGATTCTTTTATTTTTTCCTGATAGCTTATTGTACTAAACACAACTAACATCAAAGCTATAAATGAGAACAAAACTCCAATTAAATTATTTGTCATTTCTTTTTTCCTCTTTTTTCTTCTCGTTTTCTTTTTCTTTCTGCTTTTTCAAACGCTTTATTTTTTTCTTTTAATTCTTTAGCTTTCTCTTCTTTAACTAATTTTTCCTTATATATTTTAAGGACTTCTTTATCTGCATAAACCTTCTTCTTGTACTTTTCTATCTTCTTTTGAGTCTTTTCAATTTTAGTCGATTTTACATTTTCTTGTTGTTGTTTAATTAGTTCTTTCTCATATTTTTCAAGTCTTTTTTTATTTTTTGTTAAGCTTTTTTCAGTACTCTTAATAGATTTTTTTGTAGTTTTTATAGACTTACGCATCATATTAGCATTCATCATATTAAAATTTCGATTCATTTGCTGATGCATACGATTCATATTTAAGGTTGCTCTTTGGAAGCTTTGATTGGCTCTATGGGCTCCTGCTTGCCCCATAATTACCATTGAAAACATTAAAAATAGAGTTGTTAATACTTTTTTAGCCTTTTTCATAATTAAATAATTTAAGATTATCCATTTAAAGATAAAAAAAACAGCTCAATTGAGTAGTCATGGTCGGAAGAAAAAATCTTCCGACTTTTTTATTTTCCGTCGGTTATAATTTTGGCTTTAATTATTT
>CANNGJ010000040.1 GCA_947504185.1 uncultured Tenacibaculum sp.
TATCTCCTGCCGATGGATTTGATGGACTCGTTGCTGTTGGTGCGCCTGTTCCTGTAGAAACTCCTGAATCTGATACATTAACCCAACTTGTACCATCGTACGTATACAAATCTCCTGTACTCTCATCTACATAAATATCTCCTGCTGATGGATTTGATGGATTCGTCGCTGTTGGTGCGCCTGTTCCTGTACTGATTCCTATATCAACATTATTTACTAACCTATTCCACTTCTCATTATACCAATAATAATAACCAGGAGTAACATTAGCATTAACCTGTGTATTAAAAACCAGTAAACTCTCTGTATTACCATTTACTATTGTACTTTGATCAGTATCACTCGTTAATGCTACTCTGGGTATCATTATCCCTTTGTCATTAGATACTATATCTAACTGAGCTGAAGGGTTAGGTGAGGAAATTCCAATACCCACCTGACCAAAAACTGGAGTAAAAGCAGTAACAAAAATTAATAATAAAAACTTTTTCATAAAAATGGATTTAAATTAAACTCTAAAAAAAATTAGTGGAATAGAAAACTATTGTAAAACTTCAAACAAATATAAAAACAAGAATACATCAAATAAAAGTGCAATTACACTTCTGCGACTATTTTACACAAAACACACATAAGAAACTAACAAACAGTGTGTTAAAAATACTTGTGGTATCTATTTTGCATATATATGAATCTTATTTTCAAGGAAAATATTACTTTTTAAACATATTAAGGATGATCTACTATATTGTTACAATTTAAAGAACAAGGATGACTTAGTATAGGAAAAATTAAATGAAAAGCATTTTAATCAGAAAAGTATTCCTTTTTTTACTTTAAAAGGTAAAAATGAATATATCTGTATAAAAAAATTAGGCTTTATGAAGTGTGAAATCTAATAAGCCTCTGGATAATTCAAAATTTACTCCTTGATTAAGATGCTTAAGGGACTACTTAGATTTCTGAATTACCCAATCGATGATGCCTTAATCAAAAAACTGGTAATTTAACGTGAATAATGGATAAGAAAAAAGTGTTTTTATATTTGTTTATTCTTCTGATTTTCAGCAAATTAAACAATAAAAACACTTCTAATGCTTAGAGATAAAGTTACAGAATTCTTTGTAGAAATGGACGATTTTTGCTTAGAATTTGCTTAGAATTTGCTTCACAATTGGAAAATCGTCCACTTTTAGAGGATTCATCGGTAATTATTCACGTTAATTTATATGTCTCTTATATCATCATTGTCTTGCAGAAAAAGAGCTGTTCATAAGTATAAAATCAAATTAGAAATCGATAAATAAGCCCTGTTTAGTTTATTTAATTTAATTAATAAAATAACTCTCTTCTTAATGTCCTGTCAAATATAGTAACTCCATCCTGCGGTAGCTTTCATAAAAGAACATATGAGAAAACGTATTGAAACATCTATCAGTCAAATCTGTGCTTTAATGCCTATGCATATCAATGCCGTTACAGAAAATGGATTCATCATCAAATTGACACTATTCGCAATAGCTTTTCAGTTTCATAAAGCAATTTTAAATTAGGAAACTCGGGTTAATTAAGAATTATCTTTGTGATTTCTTTGCCTACTTTTATGGTATAAATTCCTTTTGGTAAGAATTCAAGATTAATTTCATCTACCTGATTTCCTGTTGTTTTTGTTCTATACACAAGTTGCCCATAATCGTTATAAACTAATATAGGTAGTAATTTTGAGGAAATACCATAATTTACAAACAAAACTCCAGTAGATGGTATAGGATACACTTTAAGTTCTAATCCAGAATTAAATTTTTCCGAAAAAATAGAGGCTGTCTTATTTGTAGTAATATTATTACTCGTTTCAATTGAAGCTAATAGGGCTAATTCTTGCATATAAAGGTTTTGTCCTTCTAATTGAATGGTTTTAGTTGCTGTGTTATATACTTGGTCCGCACTAAATTTCCAAACTAAATCACTTCCTCCTAATTTATTCAAAATTTTGTTTGAGCTTGATAAATAAGTCATGCTTATCCTATATGAAGAAGTATTAATTTTTGGATTACAAATAAATACGCCATAAAGATTATCAGCAACACTAAATTCTTCATTAGAATAAGTAGCGTAAGTCTTATTGTTTGTTCTATATACCTGAATACCAAAAGGTATTCCAGAGACGTTATCGATACCAAAATTATATCCATCATTACTTCCAATACTTACCGCATAATCTGAGTTGTAATTATATTGACTTGAATCTCCTATGGCAGCCCCCGAAATTACCCAAGAGTTTTCTATATTGAATTTTTTTAGATCCCCGGAGTAATTTCCTTTTAAGTCTAGTAAAGTTGAACTTTCTATCTGATCAAATCGGTAATATGCCAATAGCGAATTATCGGTAATATTGGTGTTTTTGGAACACATCATACTTCTTATTTCTTCCTGAGTTCTTTCAGTATTCCATATCTTTACTTCGTCCATGGTGCCTCTAAATACATATCCTCTACTATAAGCTCCTAAAAGTGTAAAGTTATCTGTATAGGCGGGAGAAACATTACTTGCTTGGGAAACTAGAATGCCATTCTTGTACAATTTCATAACCCTTGTAATACTATTATAGGTAACCGCTACATGATACCAAATGTCTTCTAATAAGGTTTCAGGATCACGTACAGTATTCCATGCTCCGTTGTGCCCTGCAGCAAGCCTTCCGTTTGGTGCCCAAAAGGCGTGATAACTCATACCTGAAATAATATTATTGGTATTCTCTCTCCTATCTAATTTAATCCACGCTTCTTTGGTATAAGATTGACTTCCTATAGACAAGTTGGTTTCTACATAATCATTACTCCCATCAAATTTAAGGGCATAACCTGCACCCAAATCTTTTCCTAAAGAAGTAGGAGCTACAGTTTCGTCTAGGGAAGCAAAAGTTAATTCTTGCAAATAAATATTTTGATTGACCAAATCTACCGTACTATTAGCTGCATTAATACTTTGATTTAATTTTACTTTCCATTCTAAATCGTTTCCACTTTCTTTATACAAAACACTATTATAAATCAGATTAGAAGAATAATCCATGATTACTTCATATGTAGTATTATTGGTTGTTGGATTACATATAAATATACCATAAAGGTTATCAGCTATATTAGATCCCTCGTTGGGATAAGTAGCGTAAGTTTTTTCATCAATAATATAAATATGAATGCCTTGAGGCGTTCCTTTAACATTATCTACCTGTAACATATTACCATCTAAACCTCTTATATTTACTGAGTAATTATTTGTATATTTATATTGGCTACGATTTCCTACCGCTGCACCTGAAACTACCCAGGCTGTTGAGATATTAAATCTCTTTAGTATACCGTTATAACTTCCTTTTAAATCTACTAAAGTACCACTCCTTACCTGATCAAATCGGTAATATGCCAATAGCGAATTATCGGTAATATTGGTGTTTTTGGAACACATCATACTTCTTATTTCTTCCTGAGTTCTTTCAGTATTCCATATCTTTACTTCGTCCATGGTGCCTCTAAATACATATCCTCTACTATAAGCTCCTAAAAGTGTAAAGTTATCTGTATAAGCGGGAGAAACATTACTTGCTTGGGAAACTAGAATGCCATTCTTGTACAATTTCATAACCCTTGTAATACTATTATAGGTAACCGCTACATGATACCAAATGTCTTCTAATAAGGTTTCAGGATCACGTACAGTATTCCACGCTCCGTTGTGTCCTGCAGCAAGCCTTCCATTTGGTGCCCAAAAGGCGTGATAACTCATACCTGAAATAATATTATTGGTATTCTCTCTCCTATCTAATTTAATCCACGCTTCTTTGGTATAAGATTGACTTCCTATAGACAAGTTGGTTTCTACATAATCATTACTCCCATCAAATTTAAGGGCATAACCTGCACCCAAATCTTTTCGAGATGCTTGAAAAGTATGGTTTATTGGAATCTGATAAAAAGATAGTAAAGAAGAGCCTTCTGTATTATATATCCAATTAGTTGCTGTCCCTGAATGCCCTTTGTAAGACAATGTATTGATTTCAGAGTAGTCTTCAATACTTGTAGACAATGTTAAAATAATTTTATTCCCGTTTACAGTTCCTGAAGAAATATCAATATTGTTATTGTCTATAATAAAATCATTTTCTGCTCCTGAATTCCAAACCAAAACTTCATTATCATTTCTTGTAGTAATGGTAATTTGGTTTGGAGTATTCATTGTTACATTTTCTACGTTTATAGAATAATAATCAAGGTTTTCTGGTGCTCCGTATAATTGCATAGCTACAATTCGGTACACATTTTCTCCTAATGTTTCATACCCTTTGTCATAGTAAAAATGACAACCATCGTGACCTGTTAACCCATTTGAGGTAATTGTGGTTAGGTTTTGTAATTCATCTTGTAATAAACGTTGATAATTTCTTAATTCTACACTTGGCCTCCCACAACCTTCTCGTACTTGCATCACATAAAACTTTTCTATACTAGGATAATTTTCTTTCCAGTTATTGTATAATCTTGTATAACCTGTTTTATGCCCTATGGCGTTGTCTCCATCCCATTCGCCTTGGTAATAGAAAATTCCTCGAATACTATTTTGAATTCCTGCATTTTTAGCACGATTTAATAATCTTCCATAATTGGTGACTACGTTATAGTGGTTAGAATCATCTCGCATAAAGTTAGAAATTGGTGTCCCTGGATCAGCTTCGTTTAGAATTGCAATAGGGATTTGATAATTATCCACAATTTGACGAGCCATTTTTAAACCCCATTGACCAATAAATCCTGATTCTCTATCACCATTGGCTTGATACCAATTCATATCATTGTAATACGCTCGTCTTCCAAACGAAACAATATAAGGTGATCTAAGACTACTTGTATAACCTCTTACAGGGGACGCATAAGCATTGGATTGTCCGCAAATTAAATACGCATCGCCTACCAAAATATCACTAACTGTTTTTAGGAGTGTTGTACTTCCATTCACTAATACGCCATAAAGTTCTAATTTATATAGTGATAATTCTGCATTTAAAGAAATTCTGCAACTAAAGTTTGTTTTGTTATTGGTATAGCTTACTGAAAAATCTTCTTGACAATAATAATCGTTATTCTTATAAACTTTAATCTGCATAGCATTGTATGCAATACCATTTACAGATCCTGCAAAAACTATATTAGCTTGGTTGGTAGATACGTTTCTACTATAAAGCTGTTTGTTTTGAGGAACAGTTGTAAAAGTAACTTGAGAGTATACTAATTTTGGAATACAAAAAAGTAGTAAAATAATATAGAGAACGTAATATTTTTTCATAACGCGTTTGTTGTTTGTATTGATTCTTGATTTTATTATTAATCCTAAATATCCTATTTATCTTCTTAACTCAAGTTTCCTATAATTTAGATTATACTTTTAATTTGAAAAGCCATCACGAACAGGATAAGTTTGATGATGAATCCATTTGCTGTAACCGCATTGATATGTCTTGGCATTAAGTTGGTAATCTGACTAATAGAGGTTACGATTATTTTTCTCATAGCCTCTTTAATATAAGCTACATAAGGCTTGTCCTTTCTTTTTGAATTTTTCTTTCTAGTAATTTTTAACTCAACTTGTTCTGTTTCTTTAAAAAGGTCTTCAAGTTGATAGTCAGTATAACCACTATCTCCATAAAGAGAACTTTCTGCTGGTAAATCATGATACATTCGTTGTAATATTTGTGAGTCATGTTCTTTACCTTCTACAAAATACATTTCCACAGGAATGCCTTCTTTAGTGGTAATTAATTGTACTTTAAATCCATAAAAATATTCTCGTTTGGAAGCATTATAACCTCGATATTCTTCGCCTTTAACTAGTTTACAACGCTTAATGCGTATGTTGTGGCATACCTTTACAGGAAATGAATCGATAATATATTCCATTTCACAGTGAATATATTTGAAGATTCTACCTATGGTAAAGAAAATATTCATCAACAATTCCTTTAGTTTGTGTAAACGTTTTGTAAATCCACTCTTGTTAAGCATACTGTCAAATAACATATGATGTAAAATTATTTTATCCTTCAAAAACTAAAAACATAATTACATTTCTGTAAGTATTTTACATAAAAATAAACTTAAATGACTATTAAACAAAGAAGATAAAAATATATTTTAATATATTTTTACATATATATATGTTATTTTAATAAAAGACACTATTTTTGAAAACATATTAAGGATAATTATGCTAAAAAGAGTTAAGTTAATACTTAAAGAAGATATAGTAGTTAGCCATCTAGATCACAAAATTTCTAAAACAGCTTTATATATATTTCTTATAGTTGTATTAATTTTATCTGTTTTTAAACCATCTAGTCTTTCAAAAATCAAAACACTGCCTCTTTTTATTTTGACTTTTGGCTATGGAATTATAGCAGTCATAGGATACTTAATTAATATGCTCTTTTTTAAGTTTCATAAGAAATTAAGAAGATCTAGATTTCAGGATCTAAAAAATTATACTTTTGCTTTTCTATTAATATGGTTATGTATATATCTATATACCCTTTTTTGTATTAAGGTTATCTTTTCTAAATGGATACACGTTCAAAATTTACCTTCAATTATCCCTAACTACCTTTTAATTAAAACTTTCATTTACACTTTTGGTATAGGATACTTAGTTTACTTTATACTACATTTTTATGATCTGCAATATTGTTACAACTTAAAGAGCAAATATAACTTAGCATTAGAAGAATTAAATGAAAAGTATTTTAATCAGAAAAATATTTCTTTTTTTACTTTAAAAGGTAAAGGTAAAAATGAATTTATCAGCATAGAGAAAAATTTATTTCTTTGTGCAATTAGCCAAGGACATTATTTAAAAATTATCTTTATACAAAAAAACAAACTTCAATATAATTTAAAAAATATGATCATTAGAAACTCATTAAAAGAGTTAGAACGACAAAACTCTAGTATAAAATCTATTTTTAGATGCCATAATTCATATATAATAAACACTGATTATATAAAATCAACACAAAGAAGCGGAAATAAAATATCTTACATTAGAATTTCTTTTTTTTCTGAGAAAATCCCAATATCAAAGAATAAAATTGATTCTTTAGAAAAGATACTTATTCAAAACCAATCTAATACAACTGTATAAATATATATTATCTATTAAAATTAATAGTCTAACATCTCAATTTATGTTTCTCATGTTTGAAAGAAGAAACTTCAAAAGCTTCATTACATTTGACATCTATACAATAGTAGTATTTAATTTTATACTAATCTTGTATTTACTCTTACTTTTCCAACCACTTGGACTTAATAAGCTACCTTTTTATTTAGTATTTATTATCTCATTAGGTTATAGTATTATGCCTATACTAGCATACACCATAATTGTTATAGTTTCAAAACCATTCGTATACAAAAAATGGTCTATAATGAACGAATTTATAATCTATAATTGTTTGCTATTGTTTATTTGGTTTTTATCATTTATGTACATGACATTTTGTAATGAAATGTTACGGAAAATATGGTTCAATATTCAAGAAAAAACTGAAACTATTGATTACCCTAACTTTAAATTAAGTATATTTTATACTTTAATTATAGGATATGCAATCTATTTTTTGAATCAAATATTTTATAATTTCTATGTGGAATATAGAAAAAGTAATTTAAAAGAGATTAAGGAAGATTTCATAATTAACAAAAAGATTACCTTAAAAGGTAAAAATAAAAATGAAGAATTAACAATAATGGAAAACTCTCTTATATGTATAGAAAGTGAGAAACATTACATAAACATTTTCTTTTTAAATGAAACTAATGATAAACTAACAAAAAAAACATTTAGAAATTCATTAAAAAATATTGAGTTTCAAACAGCAAAAAATCATAATATTTATAGATGCCATAATTCGTACTTAATCAATATTAAAATGTTAATTTCTGTACGTGGTAATTCTCATCAATCCTTTGCTAAGATTAAGTATTTCCCTAATAAAATCCCAATATCACAAAGAAAAATTAATTTTATGAAAAAATTAGATTAATATGAAAATTCTCCCCTTTTTCACACAAGTATTTAAATCAACGGAATGTTTTTCAAAAGCCCCCTTTTAAAAAACCTTTATGTAGTTCATTCGTTTTTTCAACCGAGTGGCTTATATGAGTGATATCGGTTATAATCTTTCCTTTACTACATTTTACTTTACCTCTTGGGCTTCTGAACAGATGGAACTGAATCAAAGTTAAGTTCTATTTCAAAGGTATCTAAGTTTTCATTTAACTCTTTTTATAATCACCGTTTAGTTCTTTCATAAACTATTTGCTTATGAAAAAAAATGATGCCAAAATAGTTAAAACTGAGAAAAAACATTGCCCTCTTTTACTAAAGAAAAGCATCTATATTTTTCTTCAGAAAAGAAAGGATAGAGTTCATTCTTTACTTTATAAAACCTTCTAAAATCAAAAAAAAATTGGTCAAAAAATAAGATTCTTTCATGTCTGAGAATATCTCAAATAAAGCATCTAAGAAATCTTAAACTCTTTTAGTACTTATAAGAACAACAGTATCAAACATAAAAAGTATTATCAAATAATACTTCCTTCATGCAATAGCAAAACTATTGGCAAGTATGCAACTAATGCCCACTTAAATGCTCATCGTAAAAAACGCTGAGTCATTCTTAACGGAAGCTTACAAAACCTCTAGCTCCGCAGACCAAAACATACTCAAGAGATTGTTCTACAGAAATTCTTTTAATACCAAACGAATCCCTTTTATTTCTAGTGTTTAACATCCTACGAGCATCTGAATTAGATAAAAATTTAGCGTTGTTTTTTTTATCTGTTTTAGTTGATATGCCATTAAAAAGAATATCCAATAATTCTAAAATTCCTTTGTCCAAAAATTTGAGAAAATCTAAAAACATTTGAAATAGCATTCAGTTTTGAAAAAGACTAATGAAATAAAGACAATCCTTCTTCTGCAATTCATTCTAGAAGATTTCCTAGAAATCTTAGAAGTTTGAGCAGAATTTTAAACAACCATCTAAAAAGATGTTTTAAAAACATGAATAAGCGTTTTAAAAGAGCTACACTCACAGTTGCCAACCACTCCAAAATAGGAGTGGTGACTCTGTATACTGCCTTAAGAAATTTAAAGAAATACTTAGGGTAGATAATGCAAAAAAGCAGTAGGATATATACATCTACAGCGGACATAACTTATAACAGGTTTTAAAAATTTCACCTAATTAATTTTTGCTTTTTCCTAAACTCGGAGGTAAACGTCTGGTAATTTTCACCTTTTCTATCTCCTGTTTACGGTTTTTAAGTCATTCAAACATCGCTAGCTCGAAACCCTTTTTAATGGCTTGCCTGCGTCCTTTATTGGGAGAATCTTTAGCTAGCTTATAAATCTTAAATTCCAAATTTTCTTTCATCTCGAAAAGGATTGATTTTCCTAAATTATAGCCTTGATTGACTAATTGTATGGTTAAGTTCCCAATCTCTTTTTGAAAAAATTCGGCATCATAATTATTCGTATTTTTTTAGTTTATGTTTTTCTATGGCTTCAATGGAATCGCTGCGTTTAAATAGTTGCACTCCTCCAATGATAATCGGGTCAAGAATTCCTAAATCAATATATTTTTTGATGGTTGTTGGAGATTTTATCTTCGTAAGTTGCATCAGACCTTTTTTAGTAATGTATTCATCTAGTGTTTTGTTGGTTTTGATATTTTCAGAAATCACTTCCCGAAGCTTTTGTCCAACGTTTCCGATTAACTGTACTTTGTTTTTTAATGTACTCATGATGTAAAAATTTTAGATTAATACTTCCCTTTTTAGATTTAAACTGAATTAAATTTTAAGAGGTGTTTGTATGATTTCTTTCGTGCTTCGCACAATAGATAAAGTGGGTTTTGTCAAGACTTTTAGAACACAAATTAGGAGTGTTTGCGACGTAGTAAAATCTTTAGATTTTCAAGGAAGTAGAGACCTTATTTTTATCTAAAACTTGTATATCTTGATAAGTTCCATAATGGGATTAGAAATTCTTTTAAATACATTTATGAAAGGAGCGTACGGGAAGTTAAGCGCGTGTAACAAATGTGTTTAAATTAGAAGTATTTATGCCATGCCTGTTTTTCGTTGTCCCGAAAAACAATAAAAGGCTTCATCTATTATAAACCCCTTAAAATGTGTAGTCAAAATTTAAGGATTTAAGGATTATCGAGCAAAGCCTCAAGAAGAATTTGCCGATACTACTGTTAAGAAAATTTGGATTTTGACTTTCCGATTAAAAGCGGACTTAATCTGCAATTTTGGCTATGAAATGTAGTGTTCCTTCTCAGCATAGCGGAAGGGTTAACCAAATGGAAAGTCAAAATTAGGGATTGTGTCCAAGACTTTTGTAATGAAGCTCTTTTTTTGGAATGTAGCTTTCCGCGAAATGTAGGAAAATGGGCTGAATGGATTATAAAACTCATATTAAATAAAAAGACTAATACTACTTTTGCAAGTAGTTAGCTCATTCTTCAAAAAGTACTTTCTGATTTCTAAGTAATGCCTTTTCTCTGACTTTCCAGCGCTTTTTAATTTATGCCGAGTCTTTTGATAGAAGTATTTTACGAGTTTATTTTGTATGTATACTATCTGTTTTTTTATATAAAGAGAGGTTTCTTTTCTTTACATAATTGTTTAAAAATATTTAAAAACACAAACTAATAGTTTGTATATTTGAACTAAAATAAACTTATAGCGTGATTACATAGTTTAAAAAAAGTAAAAAACAGAAACTATTAGTTTGGAAAAAGAACAAAAAATAAACCGTCTTCTCAATTCTCAACCCTCTGAAGTTGTATATTTAAGTTCGTGGTTAACAGAGAATGGATTCTCAACACAACTACTAAATCGCTATAAAAAAAGTAACTGACTTTATCCAATAGGAACCGGAGCTTGGATGCGAGTAGGAGAGAAACCTACTTATGAAGGTGCTTTATTTGCATTACAGCAGCAATCTAACTCTACTATTCATCTTGGAGGGAGAACAGCAGTATCTCTATTAGGAAAAGCACATTACCTTGAACTATCTACGCAACTAATAGTATTATTTGGCGGAAGTAAAGAAAAGCTACCTACGTGGTTTACTAAATACGATTGGGGTTTAAAAGTGAACTATTATGGCTCTTCCTTTCTTCCAACTAAAATAGGGTTGCAAACTTTAGAACAAGGTACTTTTAGCTTGCAAATATCAAATTCTATAAGAGCCCTATTAGAATGCTTATACTTAGCTCAAAAAAAACAAGAGTTAGTTGAGTGCTACGAAATAATGGAAGGACTTAATAATCTTAGACCAAAACAGGTACAAGAACTCTTAGAAGCATGTAGTTCTTTAAAAGTAAAACGACTTTTTTTTATATATGGCAGAAAAAGTACAACATAACTGGTTTAACTACTTAAATTCAGAAAAAATAAATCTTGGAAAAGGAAAACGCTCTTTAGTGAAAGATGGTGTTTATATATCTAAGTATCGCATCACTATCCCTAAAGCATTAGCAAGTTATGAGTAATTATAAACATCAAGTTTCTTTATTATTACAAGTATTACCAGAAGTAGCAAAAGAGTCAGTTTTCGCACTGCATGGAGGTACAGCTATTAACTTATTTATTAGGGATATACCTAGGTTATCGGTAGACATTGACTTGACTTACATACCGCTAGAAGATAGAAACACATCTTTAAAAAAAGATTATTGAAGCTCTTGGTCGTATAAAAATGAACCTTGAAAAAGTTTTACCTAAAGCTAAGATTTCCTTAAAAAAAGAAATTTTAAAACTTCAAATCACTACTGTAAAAGCGCAAATAAAAATAGAGGTTAATCAAATCAATAGAGGCGTGATTGATGAAACAGCAACGTTACCATTATGCGAAAAAACTCAAGAAGAATTTAGTGCTTTTTGCGCTATTCCAGTAGTTCCTTTAGGGCAATTGTATGGTGGCAAGATTTGTGCTGCTTTAGACCGCCAACACCCCAGAGATTTATTCGATATAAAATACTTATTACAAAATGAAGGTTTTACAAACGATATTAAACAAGATTTTATATTATGCCTTTTAAATAGTAATCGTCCTTTAAATGAAATGTTACAGCCCAATTTTATTGACCAACGAGAAACTATGGTGAATCAATTTGAGGGTATGAGTTCAGAGCCTTTTACTTATGAAGATTTTGAAAAGATCCGAAAGAAGTTGGTATGTGTAGTTCATCAAAACTTAACAGAAAAGGACAAAGAGTTTATAATAGGTTTTAGCAAAGGAATACCTGATTGGAGCATATATGATTTTGAACGATTCCCTGCTGTACAATGGAAATTGCAAAATCTGAATAAACTTAAAGACGTTAATGTAGAAAAATTCAATGCTCTCAATACCTTGTTAGAGAAACTCTTGAAATAGTAATAACGTTTATTTTAAAAATTGAAGACTTTATCTAAAGCTGTATCGGTCTTTTTTTTCATGAAGTTTGCCTGATAAGTAATAGTTGTAGTTACAGAAGAATGTCGATACAATTTTTGAAGCATTTGAATGTAATCCTTATCGCCAAAAATATTTCCGAAAGTATGTCTAGCAATGTGCATGCTTATATTTTTATTAATACCTAGGTTTTAGTCAATTTCTTTTTGACTTCATTTTTAACGACTTTACTTGTTTTTCAATTTCTACTTGTGATACTTGCTTTTGTTGCCATAATACATTTATAAGAAACCAAAATATCCATGTCAAAAATGAAGTTAGTAGATTTAGAATTAAAGTAAAAATCTATTAGAAAGAATGCATATTATTTGATTTAATTTGCTTAATTTTACTGCATTGAAAGCTGAAATAGCTGTTGTAGGTGTCTTAATAGGTGTCCTACTCGAAAAACAGTAAAATAAAATACTGATATACAGGGTCGTGAGAATTACATTCAAATTCTGCCACCCCGACGAACCTAGTAATAGGTTAAACTAAAGCACTGTTAATTGTATGATTTTCAGTGTTTTTTGTT
>CANNGJ010000041.1 GCA_947504185.1 uncultured Tenacibaculum sp.
TAAAAATTAAAACATCTCTTAAAGAGCTATGTTTGATGTCTTATTTTTACAAATTACAGGCTTGTGCAACGGTTACCATTGTTGTAAGCAGTTTTTTTTACAGTTCGTCAAGTATTGCAGGTATTAATTCTTGGAAGAATACATTATTAAAATTTTTTCCACTACAGTTAGTTGCAATGCTTATTGAAATATCTTTTTCTGAATTATAAAATGTCATAGATTGATATTTTAATGTACCCCCAAAATGTCCAATATATTCCTGTCCATTGTATATCAATTTCATAATTCCGTTACCATATTCATAGATTTTTCCACTTCCAATTGGTATGGTCATTGACTCCATTTCTGTCCATTCCGTAATTTCAGATATAGTGCTTGATTTTAAGATTGTTTTATCTCTAAATAGTTTGGTTAAAAAATTATCAAGTGATTTTGTGTTTGTAAAAGCACCACCGTCAAATCCATAATATTCTCTCCAAGCTGAAACGTCTGAACTCGCTTGTTCTGTTTGTCCGAAAAAAGCCTGTAATCCATTTTCATCAAATCCCATTTTTATTTCAGAAAGATTGTTGGCACAATAAAAGTTATTGAAAGCAACTTCAAAGGTTTCGTTCGAAACACTCTCTACGATTTTTTCAAGAAAAAGATAATTTGTATTACTGTATGAAAAACTGCCGTTATTTTCCAACGTATCGTTAACTAGTAATATTTTTTTCTCAAAAGTTTTTGGTGCATTGTTGTTCATTACGCTTGTAATCCAATCAGGGTTTTTCGTGTAGTCAGATAAACCACTTGTATGGTTTAATAGATTTTTAACGGTCAGGTTTTCAATTCCTGCTATTGATTGAGTGAGACTTATATAGTCTGTAACTTTATCATTTATATTCAATTTTTTATCTTCTATGAGTTTGAAAATTAAAATTGATGAAAGAAATTTGGTTGTACTTCCAACTCCATAAATGACCTGTTTTTGAACTTCTTTATGATTGTAGTTAAAATCAATAAACTCTTCTCCCTTGGTAATCGTAACTTCTAATGATGGAATATTTTTATCTTTAGCAATTCGGACGACTTTCTTTTCAATTTTACCAGATAGGTTTGCAGGTTCAGTTGTTTCTTTTTCACAAGAAGTGACTAAAAATAGTTGGCTTATAATTATCAATAAATATGTGGTCATTTTATTCAAGTTCAGATTTTTTAAATTGCTTACAACGTGTTCGTGTATGGTTCAGTTGCGTTGGTTAGGAACTAAGTTAGTAAATAGAAAGCGAACCAGAGGAAAATCCGTAGGATTTTCCGAGTATACACAGACCAAGCAATTGTCTATACACGTTGTTGGCAACAGTATTTTATTCAGCTAATATGCCTTTTTTTACACTATCATTCAAAATGTTTTTGGTGAAATCCCATAATTTTTCGGAACCTTTTTTTATAATTTTTTTCTTTTCAAAAACGGCCTGGTAGTCGACTTCAAATTCTTTCCAAGTTCCTCCATTATTTGAAGCATTTTGCAAAATTGGTTCGAGATTGTCTAGTGATTTTGCGAATTTTGCCTCGTTAGAAGTTCCGTTCTCAAATTCTGACCATATTTCAATAAATTCGGTTGCTTGTTTTTCTGGAAGAATACCAAATATTCTTTCCGCACATTTCTTTTCTTCTTCAGTATTATCGTGACTTTTCACCTTGTCATACAAAAATGTATCTCCAGCGTCAATCTCAACTATATCGTGTATCAATACCATTTTGATAACTTTCAATAAATCAATTTTATTGTCTGAATGTTCGCTTAAAACTACAGCCATCATAGCTAAATGCCAACTATGTTCAGCATCGTTTTCTCTTCTGTCACTATTGAAAAGTTTAGTCTTACGTTGTATGTATTTAATTTTGTCAATTTCTTTAATGAACTCTATTTGCTTTAATAAATCTTCTGTAATCATTTAAATTCCCTGCTTTTTATCTGTACACAACATTGTTGTGTACTGTATTAACTTTTGTCAGATATACTTTTGATTTTTCCGTTTTCAAATTCAAATTCTGACTTTCCTTTTAATTCTAATGTATCTCCAGACTTCATTCCGTTTGGTAAATCAATTGCCAGAACTGCTTTGTAATCAATATTGATAGAAACTTTCGAATTATTAAAATTCCAAGAAATTATAGTCTGTTTCCTTTGTTTGAAATATTGTTTTGCTGATTTAGCTTGCTTTTTGAATTCATTTATTCCTTCAGTTCTTAAATCAACATTGCCATTGGAAATATTTTCGAATACAATATTTTCATTCAGATCTTTTGCCATTCCATTAATGTCAAAATTGTTGTAGGAGTCTATGTAACTTTCAATTATTTTTTTCTGATGTTCTTTCATATTGCTTTTAGATTGACAACTCAAAGTTAGAATTAATAATATAGTTAACTTTAGATACTTCATTTCGGTGTTTTCAATATTGTTGCCAACGTGTTCGTGTATGAGTAGTAGCTAATTTATATGCACTACTTTTCAGAAAGTAATTTACAAAATAAAAAGCAATAGCGACTTGAATAAAAACTCAAATCGCTATTACTTATACACGTTGTTGGCAACTGGCTTTATTCTATTTGTGTCATTTCATTTAGTATAAATTCTTCTACAGCTCCATCAGTCGCTTTCATATATTCAGCCAAATGTGTATTGCTCATATGAGTTTGCCATAATTCTCTACTTTCCCAATTTTCGTGGAATAAAAATAGATTTTCATTTTCATTGTCTTGGTGTAAGTCATAATTAATGCATCCTTTTTCTGCTCTTGTAATGTCAATTAGTTTTAAAAGTTCAGTTTTTACTAATTCCCTTTTTTCAGGTTTTGCTAAAATTCTGGCTACAATTGTTAATTTTTGATTACTCATAGTTTCTGTTTTTGTATTATTTGATTTGTTTTCTTTTGTTGGATTTGTACACATAATAAAAAGAATACTTATACCAAATACGATTATTATTTTCTTCATATTTTTTCTATTACTTTGTTAATATCTCTTCTTGATTTTGGTTTTTTACTCGGGTGGTTAAAATCTTCAAGGTCTCTATAGCCAATTGCAACAGCCATAAGAGTAGAATAGTCCGTCTGATTTAGTATTTTGTCATAGTTTTTTGGTTCAATTCCTTCCATTGGTGTTGCATCAATTCCCATTTCAGCACAAGCACTTAAAAACACACCCAAAGCCAAATAAACTTGTCGGTCAAACCAAGATTTGATTTGCTCGTCAGTTTGAGGTTTTATGAATTCTTTGTAATAATTAACTGCTCCTTCTGGTAATTCTGTTTCTATCTGTTTTTCGAATAATTCAATATTGTCAATTCTACTAAAAACAACAACTGTATCACTATCCAGAACTTTATTGGTATTTAGCCAAGATACTTTTGAAAGCCTCTGTTTTGTGTCATTGTCTGAAACAAAAGTAAACTTCCAAGGCTGACTGTTTATTGAAGAAGGGCTTAATTGTAAAATTTCTTTTAACTCTTGAATTATTCCATTTTCAATTTTATTTGTTTTGTCATACTTTTTGGTTGTATAACGGTTTTTCATTGATTTTAAAAAGCTCATATTTTTGTATTTTGTTAAACTATATTAATTATAGTTGCAAAAATAAGTATAGTAATCTATCTTTGCAATAACGGTCAAAAATGATAGTATAGATTATATGGAAACAGCAGAACCAAAAATGTTCAAATTCAGAGGTAATGAATACCCTTGTTGTGCAAGTTTAACAATGGGTATTATAGGTGGAAAGTGGAAAACCGTTATTCTCTTTCATTTGATGAATAAAAAATTGAGATATAACGAATTGAGAAAATCAATGCCAACTGTTACAGAAAGAACATTAAGTTTACAACTAAAAGCTTTAGAAGAAGATGGTTTGATTAAAAGAAAGGTTTATACCTCAAAACCTCCTTTAAAAGTTGAATATTCTCTAACTGATTTTGGAAAAACTTTAATTCCCTTAATTCAATCTATTGCAGATTGGGGTGATTTAGTGGTTGAGAAATATTCATAGCTGATTGTCGTTTTAGCTTGTTGCCAACGTTTTTGTATAAGATTAGTTGCGTGGTTTAAATACTAAATTTAGCAAATAAATCACAGATAGAAAGTCCGCGAGGACTTTCGTAAACTGGCTAGAACTAGCAATTAGTTTTATACGGTGTTGTATATAGTTTTTTTTATGTCGTATTCAAAATTAAGTACTCTTAAACCATAAAATTTAAGTGTTTGATTTGCTTTTATTTTTCCGTCATTAAAACTCACGGTTAGATTATCTTTAAATGACCTTATATATTTTGTCCATAAATTCCCGTTTTTGTCTTTTAGCAGGAAGTAAAATCCGCTATCTCCAATTTTTCTACCTACAGACTTTAAGATTAATTCTCCGTTGTTACTAACAATTGGCTGTAAAATAACTGTTGCATTTCCGTTTGGTAATGGAAACATTGCTTTAATGCAAGTAATTCCATTTGGGATTGTACAAGTTTCATAAACACCTGAATAAACAACTTGTTTGGTTTCTTTAAATGTTCTTAACCAAATTGTTCGTTTTACTTTTTTCGTTTTTTTATCAATAAGTTGAATAATATCGCTATTCATTCCCTTAGTGTTCTTACTGTTATTCATAGGAATGTTTAGTTGCTCAATTCTATTACTAAAAAGTATTTTAAGAAGATAGCCGAAAAATTTAAAAATAGGATTCCATTTAGTTCTCAATTCAAATTCATAACTACTCGTGTTTTCGTAAAAGTCAACTACGTTTTTTGATAATTTATTAAGTTCAGTTGTTGGTAATTTTAATTGGCTAATTGAATTTATTAATCCTTTACTTAGTCTAGATTTACAGATTTCTAAATTTTCGTTTTCTTCTAATTGCTTAATAAATTTCTCACCAATTCCATTTGTATTTCCAAATGGACCTATCAACCATTCATATTCTTTTGAATCGATTTTTTTACCTGAAACAATTACCCATTGTTGAGTAACCCAATCTTGAAAGTTCTGTTTTATAGAAGCAAATTCCATTATTGAACAATTTTCTTAGTGTAATTGCTATTACCTTTCCAAGAACCATATTCTGAAAGCGGTTTAAATCTAAGGGTTGTAAACTCAAAATGAAAGTTTTTACGTTCTCTTTCTTTCATTGCATTTGAGTGTCTTTTTGGTTTTGGCATTTTACTATGACCGTGAACCATACTTTCCATTTCTTTTACATTTTTCCAAATTGAAAAGGTTGAAATTGTATTCGGAAATTTGAAAGAAGCAAGCGAAAGTAGTGTTCCAGAATGATCTCTAACTAATTTTTCAACGGGTTTTCCCCAATGTAAGAACCTTGGAACTGCTAGAGGTTTCATTCGAGCAATTGTTACTGCAACCACAGGAGAGTTTGGATTGTCTAAAATTTGTTTTTCCTTAGGTACTTTATAGCCTTTTATCTTTCCCCACTCTCTCATAAAACCTAAGCGAATATGCCAACCTTTGTTTAGTATTTTGCCAAAATTGTCTTTTTCTAAAAAGTTTTCAAGTTCTTTTTCGCTTTCCCATTGAGCAAATATTGCTACTTCTCTTATTAAAAAACGAGAAGGAGATAGAATAGGAGAACCTAAGGTCATTGCGGTCATATATTCAGAATAAATTAGACCTTTTGTGTTCTTTTTTATCAAGTTTATAAATAATCCTTTAACCGCTTTTCCAAAAGGAATTTTTACAAGATGAAAAGAGGAAATATTCATTTGTTTTTTTGTTGAAAGTTACTTGGTTTGTTGCGATTCTTAAATTACATACAACGTGTTTGTATATGGAAAGTAGCAGATTTATTTGCGATAATTTTCCATTAAAAAACAAAGATAGCAGAAAAGAAATTAACTTTCAGTTTATCTCTTAACTGCTATTTTTTATATACATTGTTGTATGGCTTTTTTTCTTATCTGTATTGTTCAAATATTTAATTCGTTAGTAAATCTATCATTTTAAGTGCAACATTTGATGCAGATGCGGGGTTCTGTCCTGTTACTAAATTTCTATCATTTACAACATAAGATTTAAAAGGTTCGGTATGCGAAAATATTGCTCCTTGTTTTATTAATTCTTCATCAAGCATAAATGGAATTACGTCTCCAAGTGTGTGTTTGTCTTTTTCTTCCTCTGCTTTGGTAAATGAGTTGATTTTCTTCCCTTTTAATAAGTTACTTCCATTGGTTAATTTAACATTAAGTAAGGCAGCAGGCCCATGACAAACAGCACCAATGATTTTTCCGTTTTCGTATCTTTCTTTAATAATTCCTTTAACTAATGTATTGTCAACCATATCTGTCATTAATCCTAAACCTCCAGGGAAGAAAATTGCATCATATGCGGTTACATCTACATCACTTAACTTATGACTAAAATTAAGTCTTTTGAATCCGTTACTTTCTATAAATTTTTTACTAATTTTTTGAGAGGAATTATAACCTACATAAGGTGGTTTACCTCCAGATATACTTGCAAAGTCTACAGTGTGCCCTTTATTTATAAATTCATAATATGGGTCAGCTATTTCTGAAAATTCGTAACCTGCTGCGTGTTTTCCTGTGCCTGTTCTATTAGTACTAGTAACAATAAATAGTATATGTTTCATTTTTTATTTGTTTAAATTTAAAAGAGGAAATAATCATATCTCCTCTTTTTTTAGATATCAACTATCCTTTACTTATTGCATCCCCTAACTCTTCATTAGTCATTGCAATACCATCTAGATTCCATCCTCCATCTACAGCATGTAAAACATTTACATAAATGTTATCCTTAGGTTGTTTTCCTCCTGATAATTTATGAATTATTTCAGTTGTATCTGCAAAAAATTGTTTTTGAACATTTCTATCAGCAAGTGCAAATGATGGAACTTTCCATTCAACCCACGCACCAGAAAATTCTTTCCCACCAGAAAAAGTTGAACTTTTAGGTAATACTGTAATAGTAGCGGTTACGTTAGGTGTCATAACTGTATTTCCTGTTAAACCATGATTTTTTAAGAACGCATCTGTAATTTGTACAATTGCGTCTCTTTCCTTTCCGACGGGCAAAACACCTTCGGTTAATGTCAATGTTAATGGCATAATATATGTTTTTCTAATTGTGAACTTCATTGCTCAACAACAGTACAAATATCATCTGATTAGAAGGTTTAAAAGTTGTCTTATGACAATGCTTTGGAGAATTTTGAAGTACTACTTTTACTAATAAGTATACCTATAAGTATGCATAAACCCCCAGTAAGATGATAGGTAAACAAGTTTTCCTTGAAAAGAATGGTAAATAGTGCTGCGGATAGTGGAACAACATTCATATAAATTCCTGTTTTATCTGCACCTGCAGTTAGAACTCCTTTTTGCCATAAATAATAGGCTAATGCTGTACCTAAACTGCCTAAACCAAATACTGCCATCCAAAATTTAGATGTATGTGCTGTTACTACTTCCATACCATTGATTGGTAATAAAATAAAGAACCCAATTAAACAGCATAAGCTTGTTAAAAGTGTAAAATTTAAACTTGAAATTGTTGTAGCATATTTTTTTACCCAAACATGATGCAATGCAAAAAACACATTGGCTATCAGTATGAGAATATCTCCATAATTAAATTGAATGTTACTTATGTTGGTGATATTTCCTTTTAATATTAAATAGGTTACTCCAATGAAAGTTATGATAACACCTATGATTTGAATTTTATTAATGGATGTCTTTAATATTTTGTGAGAGAAAAGAATTGTTAACGCTGGATTTAAACTGACAATAAGTGCTGCATTTACTGCAGAAGTATTCAGTAACCCAAGAAAGAAAAATAAATTGAACCCGAAAAGACCAATAAAACCTGTAAGCGAAATACCTTTTAGATTTTTTTGAATTAATTTAAATGAGGATAAGTTTTTAAGCCCTAAAACTATCAATGTTACACTTCCAAATAAGAAACGCCAAAAACCTGCTTCAATAAAATTTACTTCTTTTAATATTACTTTAGCTAAATGGAAATTTAACCCTAAAAAAATAGTAGCAGTAATTAAATAGAATGTCGATTTCATAGATAGTAGACTACAATTTTGCTCTTAACTTACTCAACGTAGAATTAGTCATTCCTAAATATGAAGCAACTGCCTTACTAGAAATCCGTGAGAGTAATTTGGGTTCGTGTTCCATAACCCAACGAAGTTTATCAATTCCTTCCATTCCTAAAAAACTATAAATTCGCATTTGTGAATGAATAAAAGCAAATTCTATAAATTTGTGATATACATTAGAAAATTCGGGCACTGTGTCAACTAATTTGAAAAAATCATCTCGGAAAATGGTTAATAGTTCTGAAGGTTCTAAAGAAACTAGACAATCTCGTGATGGTTTTTGTAGAATAAAACTAGTGTTTGCAGATATGATAGAATCTTCTAATGCAAAATAACCTGTAACTTCATTGCCTTTAGTGTCAATTTCATAGAGCTTTAAACATCCTTTTTTAATAAAATAGAAATGTTTGCATACTTGACCAATGTTACATAACATTTCATTTCGGGTTGTTTTCATAGGTTTGAAAGCTTTAATTATTTGCTGTAATTCTTTCTCTCCTATTTTTCCGTGACTTTTTATATATTGTTCTAATTCTTGATACACTTTGTGTTTTTTAATTTCATTGATTCAAAGCACAAAGGTAAGAAGTGTTAATTGTGCAAATATTGTCTTATGACCATCTTTTTTAATTCCTATTTTTTTTAATTTAGATGGTTTTTTAAATGACATACAACGGTCTTGTATAAGAATAGTTGCGTATTTGCTACATCTGAATTTCCGAAGGAAATTCAGATGTAGCAAATACGCAACTACCTTTGTTTAAGCACAAAATAGCAATTATTTTTATACGTTGTTGGCATTAGTAATTTTAATTCTATTTTTAGTTTTCCCGTTATTCGAAATCAAAGTCAGTTCGTTATTTTCGTCTTTTTCCATTGTCCAATGAAATGACTTTATTCCAGTTTCCACAACTTCGATTTTATTTTTTAATCGGTCGTAATAAATTAAGTCATTATTCGCTCTGGTATGAACTCCATTTTTAATCGGATTAGAATTCCACTTTTGCAGATAAACTCCGTTTTCTGTTCTGTAAAACCAATCTCCGAAAAATTCCTTTCCGAAAACATTTTTTGGTTCAGTTTTTAGATGAAGAAAAGCAGGTCCAAATCTTAATTCTCCAGCATATTTACTCAATAATTTTAATTCCGAAAATGAAGTCATAATCGACCAATCTTTTAATTCGTCAGTCCAATTATGATTATAGGAATCAAATTCCGCATTTTTGTCAATTCGGTTGCGTTGTAGCAAAAGAACAACGACCAAAATCCCAATCACTATGTATCCTATTGTTACTGTCTCCATTATTAATGCCAACTCGTTATATGAGTACTAATATACACTTTTTCGGGTCTTATTTTCGGGATAATAGGAATTTTTGTTCCAATTTAGCTTTTTAGATAATTGCTTAACTGCAATATCTAAAGGACTGGCTATTTCTAGCAAATCTTTTCTGGCCACATGTGTGTAAATCATGGTGGTTTCTGGTTTTGCATGTCCTAATAGTTCTTGTATATGCCGTAATCCTACACCATTTTCTAGCAAGTGTGTTGCGTAACTATGTCTTAACGTATGTGGTGTAATAGGTTTCTTTAATTCAATTTTATTTGCAGCACTTCTTAATATTTTTTGTGCACTGGTACTGCTATATTGTTCTTTGACTTGCCCTTCAAATAAATACTTTTTGGGCTTATAAGTTTTATAATACTCTCTTAACAACTCTAAAAAAGATGATGAAAGCAAAGTGTACCTATCTTTTTTACCCTTAGCACCTTTTATGTGAATCAGCATTCTCTTACTATCAATATCATTAACTTTTAAATTAATAGCTTCTCCTATTCTTAAACCAGCGGAATAGATTAAACTCAATAGAGTTTTATGCTTTAAATTATGAGTAGCATCTAAGAGCTGTTTTACTTCTTCTAAACTTAAAACCATTGGTAATCGTTTTTCCTTTTTCGGACGTTTCAAATTCAATTGTTCTATTTCTATACCCTTATATTCCAAATACTTTTTGATTCCATTAATGCACTGATTTTGGTAGGATATAGATTTATTTTCTCTTACAATGAAATCATAATTAAAGGATTCGATTAATCTGACAGAATAATTAGTTGTACTTTTTAATAAACAGTATCTAATGAAAAATGTAGTGACTTCTAGATATGTATTAACAGTATTTTGACTCAACCTTTTTTGTTGCAACCATTTTTTAAACCTTTCCAGATCTAGTTTTTGGTGTTCTGTTAACACGGGAAGTTTAATAGAATTGATTTTATCTACTTTATGTTTTCTATCTATTCTGAGTTGGTCGTAGTCTACAAACCAATTCTTTATTCTTAAATGTTGAAATAATTCTTGTTTATTCTTTGAAGTTAAAGGAACATAAAAAGTTTTATGAGTTTGACTCCATTTCACATCAGGTAATTTCTTTATATACATCCTTATTTCATCATCATACCCAAAAGAAATCGCTATTTGTTCTTTATTTCTATGTTGAAAAGAAGATAATTTAACTTTTTTATTGTAATATTTTGTGTTTTAAATATAGAGAATCTAAATGTATTTTTTTTAGCATTATACAAGATTGATAGTTTTACTATGGAGTTTGTGAAACAAATGTAATAGGAAAAGCAAGAGGGTAACACGCTGCGCGATGTTACTTTTTCCATATTTAATTGAAAATCAATTAAATAGCCCTGTTTTTAGAATTTTATTTTTTTGTAATTTGGTGCAAAAATGAAAATGAGCCCAGTAAAAACAAGGATTCATTGTAACAATTCAATAAAATATGGATGATTTTAATACAATTCGGTTAAAGAAAAAGGTTATTGAAAA
>CANNGJ010000042.1 GCA_947504185.1 uncultured Tenacibaculum sp.
AATTATAACCGACGGAAAATAAAAAAGTCGGAAGATTTTTTCTTCCGACCATGACTACTTTTAAAGGTGGCTTTTTTTATATCATTCCTTTTGCTTTAAACTCTAAATATTTATTAATTACATTTACTGATAAATGTTGTGGTTTGGTTAAAATTGCATGTACACTATTTCTTTCTAGTTCCTTTACAATTAAACGTTTTTCAAAAGCATATTTTTCAGCGATTGTTTTGTGATATACACTTTGTAAATCTTCTGAATTTTCATTTATTAAGCTATCTAATTCTGTATTTTCAAAGAAAACAGTTACCAGTAAATGTTTTTTAGCAATTGCTTTTAAATAAGGTAATTGCCTTTTTAAAGCAGAAATATGTTCAAAATTGGTGTATAAAATCAGTAAACTTCTTTGATTTATCTTTCGTTTGATTGTTGCATATAATAAAGCGAAATTTGTATCAGTATAATCAGTATTAATATTATACAACTCTTCATTTATAACTGATAAGTTTGTTTTCTTATTACTCGCCGCTACAATTTTTTCGACATTCTTAGAAAAGGTAAGCATACCTGCTTTATCATTTTTGAGCAATGCTATATTAGAAAAAGCTAAGGTTGAATTAATCGCATAATCTAATAACTTCAAACCTTCAAATGGCATTTTCATAACACGTCCTAAATCGATGATTGAATAAATTGGTTGGGATTTTTCATCTTGGTATTGGTTTACCATCAACGCTCCTCTCTTTGCCGTAGCTTTCCAATTTACAGTACGAACATCATCACCAGGAATATAGTTTTTAATCTGTTCAAACTCCATGGTATGACCAATTCGTCTGATTTTTTTCATTCCAAATTCCGTCAAGTTATTGTGCATCGCTAAAAACTCGTACTTTTTCATTTGCACATACGACGGATACACTTTTACATCCTTATCATCAAAAAAAGAATATCTTCTTGAAAAGATTTGTAAAATAGATGATACAAACACATGTACATTTCCGAAGTTATATTCACCCCTTTCTACTGGGCGAACATTGTAAGTAAAAGTTGATTTTTCAGCTGATTGAAGCGATGTTTTATAATCGAAATCTCTTTTTTGAAATTGAGATGGCAACTCATCAATCAAATTAATAAAAACTTGAAATGGATAGTTGTTTTCTAAAGTAATTGATACTTCATTATCATCAGAGTTTGATAATTTATCTGATATGATTCGTTTGGCAGTAAATCCGTTTTTAAATCGGTATATAATCAATAAATCTATACACATCGTTATTAGAAAAAACCACACCAACATCCATGTTAATGAATATAGTATAGGAAACCAAAACGACACTAAAAACAATGCAGATAGTACGCTTATGTATATAAAAAAAACGTTGTTTATAAATATGGATTTGAAGAACTGAATCACTATCTCGGAACTTCTACAGATTGCACAATCATCTCGATAACCTTATCGGCCGTCATACCTTCCATTTCGCGTTCTGGAGTTAACATAATTCGATGACGCAACACAGGGTAAATACTCTTTTTTACATCTTCTGGAATCACAAAATCACGTCCGTTAATCGCTGCAAACGCTTTAGCTGCCATTAATACGGCAATACTTGCTCTTGGAGAGCCTCCTAAATATAAATGTGCGTTGTTACGCGTATTAGAAATTAACTGAGCGATGTATTTTATGATCTTTTCTTCTACCAATACTTCAAATACTTTACTTCTGTATTCTAATAAATCAGCTTCTGTTAAAACAGCTTCTATTTTTGATTGTGGTAACGCTCCTTTACGATCGTTATGCGCTGTAATTATTTTAATTTCATCTTCTAAATTTGGATAACCAACATTTATCTTGAATAAAAAACGGTCTAACTGTGCTTCTGGTAACGCATAGGTTCCTTCCTGCTCTATCGGGTTTTGAGTTGCCAATACCATAAATGGTGGATTCATTTTATATTGAGTTCCATCCATCGTTATTTGCTTCTCTTCCATTACCTCAAATAAGGCTGCTTGCGTTTTCGCTGGCGCTCTATTAATCTCATCAATTAACACAACATTTGAGAAAATTGGTCCTTTTTTAAATTCGAAATCAGAAGTTTTCATATTTAAAATAGAAGTTCCTAACACATCTGAAGGCATTAAATCTGGTGTGAATTGAATTCTACTAAAATCTGTCGCAATTGTTTTTGCTAGCAATTTTGCAGTAACTGTTTTTGCTACTCCTGGTACACCTTCAATCAACACATGTCCGTCTGCTAATAAAGAAACCAATAACAACTCTATAAATTCTTCTTGACCAACAATTACTTTACCTAACTGTTCTTTTATTTTAACAACAGCTTCTTTTAATTTAGACAAATCTATTCTGCTTGAAAATAGTTCGTTTCCTTCTGTTGATGGATTATTTTCTGTATTCATGATTTTAATTTTTATATGCTTTAAACTCTTCAATCGCTTTATTTAAAGTAACCAATTCATCTTCTGTAATTTTTTCTTTTGATTCTATTACAGCTATTTTTTTAAATAACTTATTTATTTCTTCTATTGAATTACCACTTCTACTGGCTAGCTTATTATAAAAATTAGCGTCAATTTTTAAAGTTGATAACCTGTGGTTGGTTCTTATATATTCTAAAAAGTAATTTATTTTATGCCTTGCTATATTTTTATGATCCGATTTTTCGTAATACATATTCGCAATGGTTCTTGTAAATGCTAAGCTCTGATTTTTTAAAGGAATTACAACTGGTATAAATCGCTGGTTTCTTTTCCCTTTAAAAACAATAAAAAACAACACACCTATTAATGCTATATAATATGCCCATTTTAAGTGTTTTGAACTTAAAATATAATGCATTGGTGACGTTATTCTGCTTTTACCTGTTTTGTAATAGGTATCCCATAAAATAATAGTATCACTATTTGCTAAACCACCTCCTGAAGCTTTTTTGTTTTTAGAATTACTCTTCTTTAAATACGATAATACATTTGCTACATACTCGTAATTGGTATCAAGCAACATATTGTAATTTGTAAATGCTTCAGGAAACGTATGCAGATAAAAATTCCCTTCTCCGTACGAAGTTTTTATAAAATTTGGTTTTGTACCGATAATAGAATCGTTTCCATCTTTAATTAATAATTCTCCTAAAATTGTTGTTTTTAAAGTATCAATTTTAGAGAAATATAAGTTCGAGAAATCTCTATCGAAGTGATATTCTGTATCTTTAAAACTCGGGTTACTCATTTTTTGATAAAATTTCTCTTCAAAAGATGTTGAGTTAAATGATTTCGTTTTAACATTCAATTCATCAATATGTACTCCGTTTGTTGCTATAAAAACGTTGTTACCTCTTTCTACAAAACTTAGTAATTCATTAAATTCATCTTCATCAAAATTAAGTGCGTTATCTACAAAAAAGTAAGTCCCTCTATTGGTAGAATCTTTTAAAAACAAATACGGATTCTCATAAATATCCTTCACATTTTTTTTATCAAATAATGAAGACATTTCTTTGTGTAAAATATAGGTTCCGTACGGAATTTTATCTTTCGCAGCATAACTCGGAAACCAATTAATTTCTTTCGGTTTAATTGACTCTACGTATACAATACCAAGTATTATAAACAGTAGTAAACCAATGTATATTTTTAATTTTTTATCCAAAGTCTTAAATTTTAGCAATTACTTTTTTAAAGTTTACCTCCGCTTGTAAAAACTTTTCTCTATCAATTAAAAACTCTCCATACCAAACATAATCATACAAATAAGTTAGTTTCTCAAATTCAGCATTCAACTTATTATCTGCCAACTCTTTTATATAATCTTCATTTGTTTTTTCTTGCTGCCAAGAAATCAATTCTTTTTCTGATAAGTTTTTAAGTAGCAATAAATAATAATAGCGTACCGCTAATTTGTAATTGCCTTCGCTTATAGCTTCTTTAATTAATTTTGATAAATCTTTGTCTTTAATTAAAACTTCATCTTCTGAAAGGTTAACAATTGACTTTGCAGATTTACCGTCAATAATATTTTGTGCATTTACTTTTAAAAAGAACTTAATGATAAGAAACAATACCAAACCAGCAATTATATAAGGTAAAATTCTTAATACCCAAGCTAAGAAACCAACCGCTGGCGTAATATCATCAAAAAAATATGACAATAATTTTTTAATAGTTCGTTTAAACCAATCCCATGCTTTTTCTATAATGGTAGGTTCTCTCTTTTCTACAACATAAATAAAATCCTCTTGCTGTTTATATGCTTCTATTTTTTTAGCATCGAAATGTTTTTGTTCAATAAATGAATCATCATATTGAACTGTCTTATCTTCTGATTGCGCAAATACACAAAAAGAAAACAATAAAAACGATATGTAAAAAAGAAATTGTTTCAAAAGACTATCTACCTAAACTATCTATTTTTTCAATGGTTCCTGTTTGGTTTTTCTGCTCATTAATATCAAAATAAATAAATACGTTAGTTATTAAAGTTATAGAGTAAAACATGAATTGACCAACTATTGATATTAAATTTAAAAATAGATATATCGGGTCACTAAATAAACCAAATACAGCTGTTGGATCTTCATTGTTTAGACCAATCCCCATTTGAATAAATTGGTAAATAACTGCCGGTATTTGAAATATATACCCTAAAACACTTACTAAAATAGCTACCAGAATTACAATTCCGAAAGTTTCCCAAAAATGACCACTTATAAAACTAAAACATTTACCGATTGTAGAAGTTGCTGATTCGTTTTCAAATACTAAAATTGATGCACCTAACGATAATACTGTCCAAGTATAAAACATCGGAAAAACACATAACATTACACTTGCAAAAAGTATTAATCCTGCTAAAATTCCGAAACCTGTAAAAGACCAAAAACGTTCTTTTGTACCGTTAATAACATCTTCGCTATTCACAATTCCGTTGTTATCAATATATGATTTGATATAATGCATTCCTGCTAAATTGATAAATACAAAAGCTATTAAATAGGCTATCATCATTATAAAAGCTGATGAAAACATTCCGATAACCCCACTCGTATCTTCTGACATTAATGATTGCATGGACATCATATAATAAATCATTGCTGCTACGGCTATTAAAATAGGAATTGCAGCTACTTTAAGAATTGTAAGAAAAAATGATTTCCCTTCTAATCTAATAAACTTAAAAGCATCAGTAATAATACTTCCTAAATCTCTTTCCTTTTTAAACTCTATGTATTCTTTATTCATTTTTTAGTTGATTTTTATAAACTTGTCTTGGATATATTACGTAGTAAAATATAATAATTGCTAATGATCCTGTTATTATTACTATTGCTAACCAATCTGGCATTTCGGTATGGCGCGTTACAAAGCCTTCTAAAAAACCTGCGATAATAAAAAACGGAATGGTACTCACCATTATTTTTAATCCGTCTTTCATACTTCTTTTAAAAGATTCTAATCGAGAATAGGTTTTCGGAAACAATAATCCGTTCCCTAAAACTAATCCTGCACAACCTGCAATTACTATTACAGCTATTTCTATGGTACCGTGAATCCAAATAGTTCTTGATGACTCCCATAACAATCCTTTATCATAGAAAAAATATAAAAATGAGCCTAACATAATTCCGTTTTGCATCATTATGTATAATGTTCCTACCGAAAATAGCATTCCAAAAACAAAAGCATACATAGCTACTCGTATGTTATTAATGGTAATACCAATAAACATATCTACTTCGTTTGCTTTTTTATATACTGCCATTGGGTCTCCTTTCTCGATATTTTCTAAAGTCATATTTACATAACCATCCCCTAAAATAAGACGGACAAAATCAATATCATTCGCTGAAGAAAAAGCGCCACAAAGTGTAAAAAAGGCAAATACAGTAAAAGTAATTAGTAATTGTTTTTGATGCTTATAAAACATCAAAGGGAATTCTGTTTTAAAAAAACTGATAAACCTATTCTTACTTTCCTTTTTTGTTTTATAAATTTTTTGATGTGCAGCCGATGCTATCGAATTTAAGTAAACTACAGTATTTCCCTTCGGGTAAAAGGTTTTTACATAACTTAAATCATCCGTCAACTCTACATATAAATCAGATAATTTATCAGGAGAAACAATTGTTTTTTTATACAACGCATCTTCAAACAACTGCCATTTCTCTTTATTTTTATTTACAAAAGCAGCTTCTCTCATTTAGAAAAAAAATTACAGCAAATTTTATGAGGAAGACCTCTAGTCATAGAATATTTTTATCTTCGCTAATCTAAAAAAAGTAAAATAAATATCATCAAAAAAAATGAAAAACTAGTTCATGGATAATTTTCAAATTGAAACTGCTCAAAATATCTCAATCAACCAAAACGTAGCACATATTACTACACGAATTGGTTCTTATTTAATTGATGCGTTATTTATAATTGGGTATGTTATTATAATCTTTTTTATAATGGGGATGTTAGACATGAGTCCTGATATGAAATACATGAGTTTTTACATGCTTTTTATGCTCCCTGTATTTTTTTACAGTTTAGTTTTTGAAGTTTTAATGAACGGGCAAACTCCTGGTAAATATTTTAACAATACCAGAGTTGTGAAACTTGATGGCTCTAAGCCAACTTTTGGTAGTTATTTAATTAGATGGATGCTACGTATAGTTGATTTTAGTTTAGCTGGAGGATCAGTAGCTGTGCTTACTATTTTACTTAATGGAAAAGGGCAACGATTAGGAGATCTTGCAGCGGGCACCACCGTTATTTCTGAAAAGAAAAGAATTACTTTAAAAGATACGATTGCTAGTGATGTTGTAGAAGATTATACACCTACCTACCCTCAAGTTACTTTATTAACTGATGATGATATGCATACCATTAAAAATGTTTTTAAAGACGCTAAAAGAAAAAGAAACCACAAGGTTATTTTAAAATTGCACACAAAAATTATAGAATTAACTGGAATCACCACCAATCAAAACCCTATGGATTTTGTTGATACTGTTATAAAAGATTATCATTTTTACGCACAACAATAAATAAAAGAAATCGCTATTTTACTGAAAATTAATTCACTGTATTTCTTACTTAACAATCGTTAATAAAAAGGATAAAAAAATCCATATTTAAGCTATTTAATAAACTATTTTCGCCTTCTATTTATTCTAAAAAAGGGGTTAAAATAAATATGAATAACGAGAAAAACTGGTTACAATACTATAAGAATAGCTTATCCGATAGCGAAAACTTAGCTATTGATATTTCTAAAATTAAAAACTTATTTCATCAACAATCATCTGATTTAAGCAATGCACTTATTAACACTAAACAAGCTAATGAGTTATTAGATGTTGAAGAACGAAGAATAAATCGTTTAAAAGGAATTACTAAAAAAGATAGTAATAAGTGGCACAAAGTAGAAGAAACCAAAGTACTAATTGCACCTTTTCATTTAGAATATCAAACTGATAATACGAAGTTTAAACAACGCCCTATTCATCCTTTTTGGGTAACAGCTGTTGTAAATCGTTCTGGCCAATTATCAGCTCCAAAAGAATTATTTCCGCTTATTGTTCGTAACTATTTAACTCCGATTGCTGATGTAAAAAATGATTTTATTTTTTCATCTATCGATACTATTCTTAATGCAAAAGAATTAGAAGCTCCATATACCGAATACGAAGATGAAACTATTCCTTGGGATGAATACTGGAGTTATATAAACGAAATATTCGCTGCAATAACTCATAGTAATTTATATCATTACAGAGTTGAACGATATACTACACAACACCAACTAACTTATTTTGCTATAAGTTCTAAAATATCAACTGCAAAAAGTATTCTCTTCTTATACGAAAACCTATTAAAAAACGAAGAGGAATTACCTGTGCTTTCTAAAGTTATTAATCCACATAGTAGAGAAAGAGAAAATGCTGTTACCGATGATGGTTTTTTAAATAATAACCATTTGCATTTAGGCCAAATGTCTAACGAGTTTCCGTTATCTATTAGTCAGCGTAAAACATTATTGTCTTATTTAACAGCCGAAGAAAATGCAGTTACCGCTGTAAACGGACCTCCAGGAACAGGAAAAACAACCTTATTACAAAGTTTAGTAGCTACAGAATTTGTAAAATCTGCTATAAAAGGAGAAGACGCTCCTGTTATTTTAGCATGCTCTAACAACAACCAAGCAGTAACCAATATTATTGATAGCTTTATCAATTCTGAAAGTTCAATGGAAGGTTTATCAGAACGATGGATTCCTGATTTTAATGGATACGCTACTTACCTACCATCAAATTCTAAAAACACAAAAGCGTTAAAAGAAATTAACTTTTTAAAAGGAAACTTATTTGGGCACGAAGGTACTTTGTGTGATTTAGAAGATGAAAAATATATAGAAGAAGCTGAATATTATTTCTTAACTAACTTCTGTAATTATTTTAATGTAGAAACAAACTCTTTAGAAGATGTTTGTGAAGATTTACAAGAAAAAATTATTGAAATCGAAGATATATTAATTAATGGCGTAAATTATTCTACCAACTATATCAACTCCATTAATAACGTTAATAAAATCCTTTTAAAAGAAAGTGATTATATAAAAAAAGATGCTTTTAAAATTGGAGATTTAAAAGAATGGAGAACCATACTTACAAGCTTAAAATCCGCAGTAAAAAAACTTGATTTTATAGACCAAGTAAAACAGTATTTTAAAGTTGATGCTGATACAAGTAGTGATAATCAAAATTGGATTTTCAAAATAACAGAAGATGCAATTTCTACTAATGAAAAAGCTACTACTTTTATAAAAAAATGTCTTGCTTATGTTAACTTAGCATTACAATCAAACCTACAGTTAAAAAACTGGAAGTTTGAAAACAACATCAAAGGCTTTCCTTTTGTTTCAGAAGAACAAATGTGGAAATATGAATATGAAAAAATAAATTCTAACGATACATCTCAACGTTTCTTTTATGACGAATTAGATATGGAACTACGTCATAAAGCCTTTTTATTGGCAACTCATTATTGGGAAGCTCGATGGTTATTAGCAACACGAGATGCTTTTGAAAATAACACTGAAAAAGGAACTGGAGAGAATGCTGTTAAAAATAAATGGAAACGTAGAGCAATGCTAACCCCTTGTTTTGTTGCTACTTTTTATATGGCTCCGAGTCACTTTTTATACAGTCAATTTCAAGGAGAAGATGAAAACGGAAAAGGTATTTTCGAATATCTTCCTTTATATAATTTTTTAGACCTTTTAATTATTGATGAAGCTGGCCAAGTAACTCCAGAAGTTAGCATTCCTGTATTTTCATTAGCTCAAAAGGCATTTGTTATTGGCGATTTAAAACAAATTGAACCTATTTGGTCGATTCCTCCTAAAATTGATGTTGGTAATTTATCAAACCTCAACATGCTTCAGAATGAAAATGACAAAGAATACTTAAATGAATTAGGGTTTTTAGCTTCTAGCGGAAGCATCATGAAAATGGCACAAAATGCTTGCGAATTTGAAACTCCTTTAGCTGAAGAGAAAGAACAAGGATTAGTTTTACTAGAGCATAGAAGGTGTAATGATGAAATTATCAGTTTCTGTAACGAACTCGCTTATAACGGTATTTTAAAACCAATGAAAGGAAAAGCAAAAGAAACACAAGCTTTTCCGTCAATGATGGCATATCATATAGAAGGGTTTAGCGAGCGTAGGTTTAACAGTCGTTGTAATATTAAAGAAGTAAATGCAATTATCTCTTGGTTACAACAAAATAAAGAGACAATACAAGAAGCTTATAAGGTTGATAATATTGAAAGTGAATTAGGAATTATTACTCCATTTGCGAGTCAAAAAGGAGAATTATCGAAAGCATTAACCGAAGCGGGATACAAAGTTAACGACATTAAATTAGGTACTGTACACGCTTTACAAGGTGCTGAACGTAATATCATACTATTTAGTTCTGTGTATTCTAACGAAGATGAAGGCACTATGTTCTTTGAAAAAGACAACAAACCCAACATGCTAAACGTAGCGGTTTCAAGAGCTAAAGAAAGTTTTATTCTATTTGGAGATACTCGTATTTTTGATGAAACTAAAAACACACCATCCGGAGTTTTAAAGAGACATTTAAATGTGTATGAAATGGTTAATTAGAGGTATCTATACAAAACAAAAAAGGAGCGATTTTTACCTAGTCATGGTCGGAAGAAATTCCGGCCATTTTTTATGTTTCAAAATGGTCTAAATTGCCTTGACAATCAACAACA
>CANNGJ010000043.1 GCA_947504185.1 uncultured Tenacibaculum sp.
TTGTTGTTGATTGTCAAGGCAATTTAGACCATTTTGAAACATAAAAAATGGCCGGAATTTCTTCCGACCATGACTAAGCAAATTGCTTCTCTTTTTTATTTACTATTGTTTGCTTTTATAAAATCTGAAATTAAATAGCTGATAAATTTACCAACCTGCCCATTAGCAATATCATCTTTCATTACAGCAGGAGCACCTTCACAAATATGGATATAAGATGTGTTTTTAAGTTTACTTAATTCATACACAAATCTACGTGCTTTCTGAGTTGAAAACCCGCTAGGAGTCATAGCACTACTAGGAAAATATTGAATGCAATCTAAATCTATTTCAATACCAAAAGGCTTTTGTTCTATAAATGTTTTAGCTCTTTGTAGTTCATTTTCAAACGGAACAGATTTATAAACCTCTAACTCTTCGTAGGTGTTGTAATCTATATTCGTATTGCTATGAATAAAATCAAAAATATACTGAGGTGTATAATTTTCATGCAATCCAAACATAAAATATTTGTCTAAATAATTATGTTCTAAAGCATATGAAAATCCGTTACCACTATGACGCTCTTCTAATTTTCGTAAATCGGTATGCGCATCTAAATTGATAACATTTATCGGTTGATTTTTTGCTTCGGATAATCCTTTTAAATTTCCGTAAGCATTGTTATGCCCTCCGCCAATTATAATTGGAATTTTATCAGCTTCTATAATTGTTTTTATAACAGAAGATAATTTTTGATCGATGGCTTTTACCAATAAATCACCTTTTTCTCTATCTGATGCATCAAATTTTAAAACTTCATCAGCATAATCTAAATAGCCCAAAATAAGAATATCTTGTCCGTTAATAAACTGATTTTGCTGTGTGTTTAAAAATGACTTTAAAGCAGGAATGAATGCAGTTTGGGCACCGCCATTACCATAATTCATTTTAACACCAATATCTTCAGGAACTCCAAGGATGACATATTTAGCAGAAGAATTTTTAAGTTCTTCAATATTAGAAACAGATTGAACTAACTCTCCAATTTTAGTTTCTCCATCTCGTGGATTTACAAAATTTTGAATGTCGTGTTTAGAGAAAATACGTAACATATTAAATTGCTTTTCCGTTAATAAAAACTGAATCTATTAAAACCGAACCAAAATTATAAGGAATTGCTCCATAACTTAAAATCTCTTTAGTAATGATAAAGTTAGCTTTTTTACCTTTGGTAATACTTCCTACTTCATCAGATAAATTCATAGCGTAAGCTCCGTTAATTGTAGCTGCATTAATAGCTTCTTCCGGAGTCATTTTCATTTTTATACAAGCAGTTGCTACCACAAAATTCATATTACCAGAAGGAGTAGAACCTGGGTTGAAATCTGTTGCTAAAGCCAATGGTAAATCAGCATTTAATATATCTCTTGCAGGTGTATAAGGGATACTTAAAAAATACGAGCAAGAAGGTAACGCAACAGGCATTGTATTGGTTCCTTTTAAAGTTTTGATGTCATCAGCGTTCATTACCTCTAAATGGTCTACAGACAAAGCGTCGTGTTTTACACTTACTTGTACACCACCAATAGTTGTAAATTGATTCACGTGTACTTTAGGTGTTAATCCGTATTTTTTTCCTGCTTCTAAAATTCTATCAGTATCTTCAACAGAGAAATATCCAGTTTCGCAAAAAGCATCAATAAATTCAGCTAAATTTTCTTCAGCTATCTTAGGCAACATTTCGTTAATAATTAAATTAATGTAGCCTTCTTTATTGTTTTTATATTCTGCAGGAAAAGCGTGTGCCCCTAAAAAAGTAGCCTTAATAGGTAAATTGTAATTCTCACGAAGCTTTTTAATTACTCGTAACATTTTTAATTCAGCATCCACAGTTAAACCATAACCTGATTTAATTTCAACAGCACCGGTACCTAATTGCATTACTTCTTCTAAACGAACTGAAGACTGCTTATATAAATCTTCTTCTGACGTTTCTTGTAATTTTTTAGCTGAGTTTAAAATTCCACCACCATTGTTGGCTATTTCTTCGTAAGATAAACCATTAATTCTATCAACAAACTCTTGTTCTCTATTACCAGCATACACAATATGCGTATGAGAGTCGCACCAAGTTGGTAAAATCATTTTACCTGTACAGTCAATGGTTTTATCAGCAGAAACAGATAAGTTTTTCATTAATCCAAAATCAAGAATTGTATCATTTTCTAACAATAAGAAAGCGTTTTTTATGGTTGGTAAAACATTCATTTCTGCTCCAGAAACTTTTTTTATAGATGTTTCTCGAACTTGAATTAATTCCTTGATATTTATCAATAAAGTTGTCATGTGTTGTTTGTAGTTTTGTTACTACAAACTTACTTAATTATGATTTATTTTTTAGGAGTGATTAGTGTTTTAATTCTCTTTTTTATTTCTGTAATTCATTTTTATTGGGCATTTGGAGGAAAAAGGGGGGTAGGTGGAGTTATACCCACCAAAACTAATGAAGATAAAGTGATAAAACCACCAGTTATAGCTACGATTCTTGTAGGGTTATTTTTATCATTTTTTGCTTTGCTGTATGCTGAAAAATTGCAATTTGTTTCAATAAAATTTTTACCAAACTGGATTATAAACAATGGAGTTTATACAATAGCAATTATTTTTCTACTTAGAGCTATAGGTGATTTTAACTATGTAGGTTTCTTTAAGAAAATTAAAACAACTCAATTTGCTAAAAGTGACACTAAGTATTTTTCTCCTTTATGTTTGTTCTTAGCAATTGTAGGAATCCTAATTTAAATTTATAAAACAGAGAAGTCCGCTGACGTTTAGAGTAAAAATGCATTTTAATTCATTTTTCAGATAGAGATGTAAGTAAGTTTATTTCTTTAAGGTAAATAAGGAATTTCATTATTATTGTCCTTATTTATTTTAGACATTGATTCAAATTGCTGTTCATTCAGAAAAACGGTATGTAAATCATTTCCAGCATAAAGCAAATAGAACTGCTCATCTATATTTTTATCTTTCAAAATCTCATTGACAATTCTGAAAAAATTTCTAGGTCCTGAGTCCCAAAACTTCTGATTTGATAGCTCTTCATTTTTATAGAGTTTGAATTGACGTTTATTAATAATTATTTCAAAAGAGTTTTCATAATCATCCGCAGTTTGAATATTTAATTTCAAATTTTTTTCCGTCAATTTTTGATTCAATTGTGGTAGAAAGAAATCAAAATTAAATTCACATAATTCTTCAGCATCAATATGTGTTAAAACATCATCGCTGTAAAAGTCAAACTTGCTTTCTACAGAAACTGAATTAGTCTTAGTTTCAATAGAAGTATTGCTCCGTTTTCTTTGTTCGGATTTTTGCGAACAACTCACAATTATCAATGCTAATAGTATTGCTAGAATATGTTTCATTTTCTTGATTTGTTTAACTTGAGGCTAACGGCTCGCATATACAGCATGATCAGCTTTTGCTGGGCATGAATGTTATATGCATTGTTAGGATTTCGTTTTTATTCTTTCAGTAATTTTTCTTCTATCATCATGCCAATTGCTTTATCTGTTTCTATTTTACCACCTGTCAAAGAACCAGGAAGCATTATTAATCTTTTTTTCATCTTCCCATTTTCATCTTCAAACATTATTTCAAATCTTGAACGTGTTATTCCTGCAATTGATTTTTTTAGTTTGACTTCTTTAATTCTACTTCTTTCAATTATTGATGTCGCTGAATTGTTCAAACTTTTAAATATCCCATAAATTAGAAACAAACCAACTATTCCGTACAATACTGATATAAGTGTTTGTCCTTTTTGAAAACTATTAAATGAAGAGTAAAGTAGAAACAAAGAAAGTCCACCGTAAATTAATAAAATTCGACTGATATTATTTTCAACAGTTACTTTAGTTACATTTCCTATTATTCCATCTCTTGATAGAATTATTTTATCGGGCAAAATATGGCAAAAACCAGTTTTAGTTTTAAATGATTTTTTAATTGCCATTGTCTCTTTTTCTTTTTTAATGAATGCTAATGTATTTAAGAATATGAATCCGTTTTAATGATTTAACTCATTGTTAGTTAAAGATATAAGAAAATAGCTTAAAAATCAAACAGAATTTTCCCCATAAAAAAATCCTAAACTCTCGTTTAGGATTTGTAATTTAATATTCAATCTTGTCTTGTTTTTCTACCCATTTTTCAAATGGCTCTAAAGCAATATCACGTCCTATCTGCTCAAATGGGATACTACGCTTTTCGTAGGGTAATGGAATTTCTTTGTATATAAATTCGTCATCAAAACCAATATTAGCAGCATCTTGTTGATTACTTCCATAGTATACTTTATCAGGTCTTGCCCAATAAATAGCACCTAAACACATAGGGCAAGGTTCGCAAGAAGTATATACAATACATCCATCTAATTGAAAAGAACCTAGGTTTTTACATGCGTCTCTAATTGCTGTTACTTCTGCATGTGCTGTTGGATCATTAGTAGAAGTAACTTTGTTGTTTCCACGACCAACAATTTCTCCGTCTTTCACAACGATACAACCAAATGGACCTCCTTCGTTATTACTCATTCCTTTTAAAGCTGCTTTTACAGCTGCACTCATATATTCTTCGTGTTTATTCATCTTCATTATCTTTTAAGTATGATTAATTCTTTTAGCTAAAAAAAGCTGCATGTTTGTGCAGCTTTTTATATGATACAAAAATACAGTTTTACTCGATAATCGAGATTAAAAACCTAAAAAATCATTTTAAAACCTAAAAACTGATTTTTAAGAAGTTAATTTGTATATTTCTACTTAAGTAGTTTACTTTAAACTACCAGTCATGTCTTCTGGTTTTACCCATTCGTCATATTGATCTGATGTTACATATCCTAAACGAACAGCTTCTTCTTTTAAAGTCGTACCGTTTGCGTGTGCTGTGTTTGCAATTTCAGCAGCTTTATAATATCCAATTTTAGTATTTAAAGCGGTAACTAACATTAATGAATTATTTACTAATTCTTCAATTCTAGCATGATTTGGCTCAATACCAGCTGCACAATTTTCATCGAAAGATTTACAAGCATCTCCAATTAATTGAGCAGATTGTAATACGTTAGCCGCCATCATTGGCTTAAATACATTTAATTCGTAGTGACCTTGTGTGCCACCAACAGTAACAGCAACATCATTACCCATAACTTGCGCACAAACCATAGTAATAGCTTCTGCTTGTGTTGGATTTACTTTTCCTGGCATAATAGAAGAACCTGGTTCGTTAGCAGGAATGATTAATTCACCAATTCCAGATCTTGGTCCAGATGCCATTAAACGAATATCGTTGGCAATTTTATTTATAGAAACAGCTAGCTGCTTTAAAGCACCGTGAGTTTCAACTAAAGCATCGTGTGCAGCTAATGCTTCAAATTTATTTTCAGCAGTAATAAAAGGTAACCCTGTAAATTCAGCAATATACTTAGCTACTAATACATCGTAACCAGCCGGAGTGTTTAACCCAGTTCCAACAGCAGTTCCGCCTAAAGCTAATTGCGATAAGTGTGCTAAAGAATTTTTTAAGGCTTTTAAACCAAAGTTTAATTGTGCTACATAACCGGAAAATTCTTGTCCTAAAGTTAAAGGGGTAGCATCCATTAAGTGTGTACGTCCAATTTTTACAACATCTTTAAAAGCTTCTGATTTTGCTTGTAAAGTATCACGTAATTGCTCAACACCTGGAATGGTTACTTCTACAATCTTTTTGTAGGCAGCAATGTGCATTCCTGTTGGGAAAGTATCGTTAGAAGATTGCGATTTGTTTACATCGTCGTTTGGTTGAATTGTTTTTTCTCCCTCACCAATTACTTTTCCTGCGATTTCATGTGCTCTATTTGCAATAACTTCGTTCACGTTCATGTTAGACTGTGTGCCAGAACCTGTTTGCCAAATTACTAAAGGAAATTGGTCATCGTGCTTTCCTGCTAAAATTTCATCACAAACTTGTGCAATTAAATCTCTTTTTTCGTTTGCTAATACTCCTAATTCAGCATTGGTATAGGCCGCTGCTTTTTTTAAGTAAGCAAATCCGTAAACAACCTCTAAAGGCATAGAACCAGCAGGTCCAATTTTAAAATTATTGCGAGAACGTTCCGTTTGTGCTCCCCAATATTTATCAGCAGGAACTTCAACGTTTCCCATTGTATCTTTTTCGATTCTGTATTTTGTCATTTTAAAATGATTTAAAAGGCTATAAATTAACGAAGTTCAAAATTACAAATTCTAATAGTTTTTAGTAATGATTTTTATCAGATTTTATTGGTTGAAAAGAAAAATAGTTATAATTTTGCAGCATAACAATTATTAATAAGAAACAAATGTTAGATTTTTCAGAATTTTCAGGACTAGTATTATTCATGTTTATTTTTACAACAGGATTTTGGTTGTTAATTTTCTTATTAACATTTGTGGTTCCTTATTGGATAGGTGGTACAATCTGGGAAAACTGGAAATTAAAAAAAGAAGCTAAAAAAGCTGCTGAAGGTAAGTAAGCTTTAGATAATATATTTAAAAGGCTCGCAATTCTGCGAGCCTTTTTATTTTAAAAAGAGTTTCTTCGGCCTCTTCTATTTCCACTACCTTTTTTCCTAGATCGATCTTTTCGAACTTCTTTTTTTTGTTCTTTCATGATTTTTTTAAACTCAATCAGTTGTTTTTCATTTAAAAACTGACTTAATTCTTTTTCTTGTTTCAGATTAATTTCTCTGATTTGAATTCTTTTTTCTTCATCTGGTATTTCCTGATTTCGTAGTGCTATTTTTTCTTTTTGATATTTTACAACAACTTCTTTTATCATTAGTAATTGAATGTTGTCTAATTTTAATTTCTCTTGAACTTTTTCTAGTTGTTTGTCAATTGCTTTTTCTGATTTTTTTTGTTTTTGGGCAATTGAACTTCCAATAAACAAAAACAGTACTAGACTTGTAAGAATAATTTTTTTCATGAATAAACCTTTAGTTTTTTGTTTTAGACTTACTTGAAGAGGGAAGGTTTATTTAAAAATTGATAAAATAATGTTAAAAGAAAAGAGGAAGGTTAAAAGCTTCCTCTTTATAAATAATTTTATCCGCCAAATTCACCTCCGCCACCATCAAAATTTCTTTGAGATCGTTGACGTTTTTTCTTTTGATTGAATCTGTAGGTAAAACTTAACGTTATTTGACGTTCTCTCCATTGAAACGTACCATTACTTATAGTACTAAGGTTTCCTGAATCATTATAGAAGTATGTAGTGCTTTCTCGTTTACGAGCATTAAATAAATCACTTACATTTAAAACTAAAGAAGCTTTATCTTTAAATAAATCTTTACTAAAAGCTAAATTAGTTACAAACATATTTCCTCTGTCTGATTGTGCGTTAGCTTGTGGAGCTCTATACATTAAACGTGTTTGCCACTGTATTTTTGCGGGTAATGTAATTCTCGAATTAAAACGTGCAAACCAACTACTTTCGTTTACTTCATTTAAATCAATAGATTGATCTACTCCATTAGCATCTATGTAGCTATAAGTAAAAGCTTCAGTGTTAAACTTGAAATAATTAAAAGTTGCTGATAAACGTACTTTTCTTGATGGATTATAATTACTGGTAAATTCAAAGCCATAACGACCTTCATTACCTAAGTTTACAGGTGTTCTAACAAAAACATCAAAGGTTTCTCCATTCTGTGTTCTTTCTTCAGTTAAAGAAACTCCTTGCATTATATCAGTTGAATGTTGATAATAGATAGAAGAGTTTAAAGTTATTTTTTTGATTTTAGTAGTATAACCTAAATCGAAAGAGCTTGTAAATGTTGGATTAATATCTGGGTTTCCTCTAAAAATATTGGTTGCAGAACTTCTACTTTCAAATGGATTTAAAAACCAATGATGCGGTCTTCTTAACCTTCTACTGTAACCTAAAGTAAAGTTGTCAGTTTCGTTTAACTCATAACCTAAATTTACTGTAGGAAACCATTCGGTATAGTTTTTATCAGATAATTGATTGGTAGTTAATACATTTAAATCAATATCTGTAATTTCTGTACGAAGCCCTAATAAGTATGAGAATTTGTTTATTTTATTTCCATATTGAGCATAAAAAGCATAAATATTTTGCTTAAAATCTATGGCGTTTGATGGATCAAATTCAAAAGGATTACCATTAGCATCTCTAACTCTAAAATCTGAAAATAAATCTTGTAAAGTAGTTTTATGACCAAATTCAAATTGAGTCTTCTCTCCAATAGGTAACACATAATCTATTTGAAAAAGTTTATCTTTTGAAGTTGTTATTTGTGAGTTTTGCTCAGCTAAAGTCCCGTCAATAGCAACTGGTGAGTTTTCCGTTTCATCGCTATCACTATATTGTAAATCTATAGTTAGCTTTTTTCCTTTTCCATCAAAGTTATTGGTGTAGTTTAATGAATATTGATTGTCAACTCCATCTTCTTTTTCTGTTTCAATTCTACTTTCAGTAGAGGTTATAATATTATTAGCATCTATTTCATTAGAGATATTTGTAGCAATATCTTCTCCATTAGAATTTCTATAAAAATAAGAACCAGTTATAGAACTATTCTTATTGATGTAATATTCTAAACCTAATGAGGCGTTAAAGTTTTTATTTTTACGATCAAAAACTCTATCTTCATTACGATAATCTTTTATTGTTCCATCATCATTAAAGTTAGTGAAGAAACTTTGAGAGTTACCGGGTCCTTTTCTATAAGAATACCCAAGGTTAGAAAATAGGTTTATTTTTTTAGTTCTATAGTTTAAATTAGGAGCAACTCTTACCATATCCGGATTTCCAACAGTTAAATTTACTGAACCATTAAACCCTGTAATTTTACCTTTTCTAAGAATAATATTTAAAATACCAGCGGTTCCTTCGGCATCATAACGAGCAGATGGAGAAGTAATTACTTCTACTTTTTCAATAGCATCTGCAGGAAGGTTACGTAAAGCGTCTGTACCAGTTAAACCAACTAAAGCAGAAGGTTTACCATCAATTAAAATACGAACGTTCTCGCTTCCACGTAAACTTACAGTACCTTCGGCATCTACATTAACAGATGGTACGTTATCTAAAACATCAGAAGCATTACCGCCTTTTACGGTCATGTCTTTTCCTACATTGTATATTTTCTTATCTAAGCGAATTTCTACGGTAGATTTTTCTGCAATAACTTCAACCTCGTCTAAAGTTTCTGTATCTTCCGATAAAGTAATTACGCCTAGATTTGTATTTTCAGTTAACAGTTTATTTGAAAGTGTTTTGGCTTTAAACCCTATAAACTCCACTTTTACTCCATACTCACCTTTAGGAACTTCTATTGAGAAACTTCCTTTTTGATCTGTCACACCACCAGTAATTCGTTTACTTTTTAAATGTGTTAAAATTAAAGTGGCATATTCTAAAGGTTGTTTAGAATTGGCTTCGATAATTTTACCTGTTAAAGTAATTTTAGGAATATTACCTCGATTAGATCTTTGTGCAAAAGTTGTTATACTTAGTAGTAAAAGTAATAGTGTAAATTTTCTCATTTATTGTATGTAAATACCTTTAGACTGCTAAGGTCTTTAATGGTTTAAACAGGTTTAGTTAAAAGAATGTTAAATAAAAAAAGGTCGCATATAGTAGTCATGGTCGGAAGAAAAAATCTTCCGACTTTTTTATTTTCCGTCGGTTATAATTTTGGCTTTAATTATTTG
>CANNGJ010000044.1 GCA_947504185.1 uncultured Tenacibaculum sp.
TGTTGTTGATTGTCAAGGCAATTTAGACCATTTTGAAACATAAAAAATGGCCGGAATTTCTTCCGACCATGACTATCTTTTAGATGAGCTTTTTTATTTATTTACCTGTTATACGAGAGAGTTCTGCGGTTAAGGTTTTAACGTTGTTAACCATTTTTATAATTCTTCCGTTAGCGTCTACAATTAAATGAGTAGGGTATTGTTTTACCTTTAGCTTTTTAGACATATAATTCTTTTGCTCAGGTATAGTAACATATTTAAAGTCTTTAGTTTTTAAGAATTCTATTAGTTTGTCTTTTTCATCAAAAGCTAAACTTACAAATTCAATTTTATCACCCTTGTATTTTTCAACTAAAGCATTTAGTTGCGGGAATTCTTCAACACAAACTTTACAGTTAATAAACCAGCATTTTAAAACTAGTATTTTTCCTTTAGTATCAGCTTTGTTATGAGATTTTCCTTTTAAATCTACAAATTCATATGCAGGAAGCCTTTTACCTTCCATTTTAAAATACTTATGAGCAACTGTAGCTTTACCTACAATAGATTTTTTAATTTTTTCATCAGCAGATTCTTCAATATTTGTAAGTGTATATTGAGTTTTTCCTTTGCTTTCTGATTTAACAGGAATGTAAGCTCCGGTTCTTAATAGAGTTAAAAAAATACCTTTTTCAACTTTAGCACCTTTATCATCGATAGGAACGTAAGTTGACATTAAGTCGATGTTTTGTTTTGTATAAGTACTCCAGTTGTCGTAACTATCTTGAATTTTATCTAAATCGATAGATGCTACTTCAGTTGTGTCTTCAGTTTCTGGAACCTCAGTAGCTTCATCTTCAGTAGGAGTTTCTACTTTCTCTTCTGTTGATACATCAGAATCTTCAGTTTCAGTATTAGCAAGCTCTTTTTCAGTTGAAGACTCATTGTTTTCTTCAGTTAAATTTTCTGTAGAAGTCTCTTCTTCAATAGGAGTTTCAGCCTCTGTTGTAGAACTATCTTCATTAGAAGTGTCGTCTAAACTAGCTGATGTTTCGTTATCAGTCTGTGTAAGCTCAATTGTTGGATTAGAATTCTTCGGATCAATATCCATGTATTTATTTAAAGCAAAAGACGAAATAGCAAATCCTACTATTATCGATACAACTGCTGGTACAATATTTTTCATTTTCCTCTAGAATTTTCTTTTAATAAATTGATTCTGAATTACTAATATAGCTTTTTTTAATGAAAGTTAGATTTTAACACGCCAATTATGCTTGTCTTCAGCTTTATTATATTGAATGTTAAGTAGCTTTTCTTTAAACAAACTTGCGTAAGAATCTGTTAATTCTGGTAATTCAAAAACATAATCTTGATGCTTAAAGCCTCTAATTGGATTAATTACTGCAGCGGTACCAGAACCAAAAATTTCTTTTAACTCACCTAGTCTTGCAGCTTCTTTTATCTCAGCAACAGATACTCTACGAACTTCTATATCGATATTATTGTCATTAGCTAATTGGATGATAGATTTTCTGGTAACTCCATCTAAAATTCTATCGTTATTAGGTGCTGTAACTAATTTGTCTCCAATTCTGAAAAAGATATTCATAGTTCCAGCTTCTTCTAAATACTGATGAGTACTAGCATCTGTCCAAATAATTTGTTGATATCCTTCTTTATGAGCTAAACTTGTTGGGTAAAATTGTGCTGCGTAATTACCAGCAGCTTTCGCGAAACCAACCCCGCCATCAGCAGACCTACTATATTTTTCAGCAAATATTACTCTCACTTCTCCAGCATAATATGATTGAGCAGGAGAACAAATAATAATAAATTGATATTCTTCAGCTGGCGATGCAGCGATGGCTCCTTCGGTTGCTATAATAAATGGGCGGATGTATAAAGAGTTACCAAATCCTTTTTTTATCCAGTCGTTATCGATTTCTAATAATTTTTTTAAACCTTCAGTAAAAACATCTTCTGGTACATGTGGCATTGCCAAACGTTCTGCAGATTTATTTATACGATTAAAGTTCTCATCAGGTCTAAATAAAAACACATCATCATTATCATCTTTAAAAGCTTTCATTCCTTCAAAAACAGCTTGACCATAATGAAAAACTCTTGCTGATGGTTCAAACACCATCGGCCCGTATGGTTTTATTTGTGGAGTTTGCCATTTCCCATCAGCAAAATTACAAACTAACATATGATCAGAAAAAGTGCGTCCGAAAACTAAATTGTTAAAATCTACCGAGTCTATTTTTGATTGCTCTATTAACTGAATATCAATGTCCATGTTTTCCTTTTTAGAAGTGCTACGAAGATACGAAACTACCTTGATATTTGTGAGTTTAGGAAGCTTGACTTTAGTAATAATAATTATCTTTGTGAAATATTAATTTTAAATACTTGACAATGAAAAAGATAGTTTTGTTGGTGGTGCTTTTAGTATTATTTTCAACAGCTTGTAAAACTGAAAAAAAAGAGGCTGCAAGTAAAGAAGAAAAACAAGCGGTTGAGTTTGTTTCTTTTGGAGAAAAAATATCAAATGAAGGAGCAGTTTCAAATGAAGAAATGGCAAGAAAATTTGAAAGCCTTGCAGTAGGAGATACCATTAATGTTAAATTTTCAACAAAGATAGATGAGGTTTGTCAGAAGAAAGGATGTTGGATAAAAGTACCATTAAGTGAAGGGAAACAATCTTTTGTGAAGTTTAAAGATTATGCTTTTTTTATGCCTTTTAATTCGACTGGAAGTGAAGTGGTTTTAAACGGAAAAGCTTTTAAAAATGAAACTTCAGTAAAAGAATTACAACATTACGCTAAAGATGCTGGTAAGTCTGAAGAGGAAATTGCAAAAATAACAGAACCAAAAGTTACTTATTCTTTCTTAGCTGATGGTGTTTTGTTAGAGACTAAAGCTGATGAGAAGTAGTTTTTTAGTTTTTAGCCTTTTTCTTTTAATTATTGGTTGTCAATCTAAAGAGGAAAAGAAGCAGATTAAAATTGTTAGTAAGGTTCCGTCAAACTTTCAGATGTATAAAACTTCTGAAATGGCTGAATTAATGCGAACAATGTTATCGGAAAATAAAAAATTAAGAGAAAGTATTGTTACGGGTGGTTCTATTGGTGATTTTAAGAAAGCCTTCTTAGAAATTCATACAGCAAAATTTACAGATAGTTCTGACTTTGATGCTACGTACCCAACTTTTGCAAATCATTTTATAGAGATGCAAAAAGATATTTTTATTATTGAAAAGGTTGGTAGAAAAGATCAGTTTAATAAAGCAGTTCAAGCATGTGTAGCCTGTCATAAAGATAGATGTACTGGGCCGATTCCAAGAATTCAAAAATTATTAATTCCTTAGATTGAAAAGAGAAATAATCATAACCTCTGATGGTTCAACAACCATTCATTTACCAGATTGGGATGAGCAATATCATTCCAAACATGGTGCTATTCAAGAAGCATATCATGTGTATATTAATAATGGTTTAAAGGTAATTGATAAAGAAGAAATATCAATTTTAGAAATAGGTTTTGGTACAGGTTTAAATTGTTTTATTACTTATATAGAGAGTGATAAAATAATCGATTATGTCGGAATAGAAGCCTACCCTGTACCTATTAAGGAGGTTGCTGAAATGAACTATGTTAGCGAATTAAAAGCTGAGGATAAAAAAGAGGTGTTTGAAGAAATTCATAATTGTAGTTGGGAGGAGAAACATGTTATTTCGGATAAGTTTTCTTTAACGAAACAAGAAAAATTTTTCTCAGAAATTGATGATGTAAATAAATACGATTTAATTTATTTTGATGCCTTTGGTCCAGAAAAGCAATCAGATTTGTGGACGAAAGAAATTTTTGATAAAATGTATGCTGCACTAAAATTAAATGGAGTTTTAGTTACTTATGCATCAAAAGGGAATGTAAAAAGAGCAATGAGGTCAGCTGGGTTTTCATTAAAACGTTTAGCAGGACCTATAGGGAAATGGCATATGCTAAGAGCAACAAAAATATAAATAAAGTAAAAATGGAATTTAAAAGACGTTTTGGTAAACAGAGGAAATCAAAACCTAGAAAAGGGTTGTTTTTAGTAATTTTATTAGTAATAGTATTGTATTTGTTTTTTAATGCAGATAAAATAATCGGAAGATATTTCTAAATGAAACCATTTCAATTTAAAGAGTTTACGGTACAGCAAGATAAAACCGCAATGAAGGTTGGTACCGACGGAGTTTTATTAGGTGCTTGGTGTGATTTAGGAGAGTTTCCTGATGCAATATTAGATATCGGTGCTGGTACAGGGGTTATTTCATTGATGCTAGCCCAACGAAGTGATGCAATGACCATTGATGCTGTTGAGCTTGATGATAATGCTTACGAACAAACTGTAGAGAATTTTGAGCAGTCTGATTGGGGAGATCGGTTGTTTTGTTACAATAGTTCTTTTAATGAGTTTGCTGATGAAATGGCTGAGGAAGAGGAACAGTACGATGTGATAGTGTCTAATCCGCCATTCTACACCGATGATTTTGAAACTGAAAGTGATGCTAGAAATAAAGCGCGTTTTACTTCTTCACTTTCTTTTAAAGACTTAATAGTTGGCGTTTCCAAAATATTATCAGAAAGGGGGATGTTTTCTGTTGTTATTCCTTTTAAAGAAGAAGAAAATTTTGTTGAATTAGCAAAAGAGAATAACTTGTTTTTAAATAAAGTTTGCCACGTAAAAGGGAATGAAAATACTGCTGTTAAAAGAAGTTTATTAAGTTTTTCTTTTGAAGAGAAAGAAATAGAAAAAGAAGAATTAATTATCGAAAAAGAAAGGCACCAGTATACTGATGCCTATATAAATCTTACCAAAGATTTTTATTTGAAAATGTAAATTAAAAATCTTGTTTTATTTGGTATAATCGTAAGTGTTTGAATAAAAAGTATTTGCTATTTCGTTGAATATTTTAGAATCATTACGAGGAGCACCATGATTTCTACCAGGCATGATACAAAGTTGTGCTTTAGGAATGTTGTTGTATATTTCTACAGCATGTTCGTTTTTAATAATATCCTTATCACCAATCATAATTAATACTGGAGCTTTAATTTTAGCTAATTCTGCATGACTAATATTAGGTTGATTTAAAAGTAAATTATCTAGTTGTAATTCTTTATTCCAGTCTTTAGACTTGTCATTGCTATTTGCTTTTTTTAAATTTTCAGCGTGTATTTCTCTAACTTGTTTATATGCCCAAGTATTAATTGCAGTAGTGTCTGGTCTTAAATTAGCCCCCATGCTAATAATTTTTTTAATGTTGATGTTATTATTAATCCCCATTTTTAAGGCAATAATTCCACCATCACTCCAGCCAAGAATATTTATTGAATCTAGTTTTAAATGCTTTACAAGTTCCTCTAAGTCTTTAGCCATTAGATCGTAGGTTAAATCGTTTGTTTTTAATTTAGATTTTCCTTGACCTCTACTGTCGACAGCAATAACTCTATAGTTTTTTTTAAAAAAATTAATTTGATATTCCATAGCTTTAATATCTGTACCACAGCTATGAATAATTAATAAAGGCTCTCCAGTTCCATATTCTTCATAGTAAAGTTTAGTTCCGTTTACTTTGGCATATTTTCCTACTTCTTTATTGTTTCCATATGGAGTATTAATTTTTTCCTGAGCATTATTAATGCTTGACTGGAAAAATAAGAAACATAAAATAAGTTTTAAAAAGATCGATTTTTTCATTGTGTATTTTATCGTTTTTTGATTTGCTATTTTGTTTTAAATCAATTGTTTTTAGCGGGCGTAAAATTAATAGAAAAAATAAGAATAGAAACTTTCGAATTAGTTTTTAAATTATGATGGTTAATGGTAATAAAAAAGGCATCTATTGATGCCTTTTTTATTAAATATATTTTGATAAATTGAATGAGCTTTTATCCCTTCACACTTTCTGGATTGTACCCTAAATATGGTACTTTTTTCTCAACAAAATTAATTCCGTACTCTTCTAATTCTTTTAAAATTGGTTCGTATACTTCTTTGGTAATTGGTAATTGAACTCCAGGAGTTTTAATTTCTCCGTTTAAAATCTTTAATGCTGCCATGGCTACAGGTAAACCAACAGTTTTAGCCATTGCAGTAAAAGTTTGATCATCACCTTTAATAACCATACTACTTTCTATTTGGCGCTTCTCTTCTTTATACTGATATCCAAATTTGTGTTGCATTACAATCATATCTTTATCAGCAGCTTGTAAAGTCCATTTTTCAGATAATATTTTTTGTAATATTTGAGCAGGAGTAGCATTTTTTAACTCAACTTTTTTAGTTGGATTAAAAATGTCTAATTCTAAAAACTTATCCCACATTATATCATCTTGATCTATTTTTAAGTAAGATCTAAACTTTAATTCAACAGAATCGGTAGGAGAATACGCTAAGAAAAGATTAGTAAAATCACGGTAACTCATGTTTTCAGAGTCTTCAATTGTATACGTATCATCTGTCATTCCTAATTGAACAAAGGTGTTCCAGGCTCTAGAAAAACCAACTTTTCTAATAGTACCACGATACATTGTAGGAATATCTTCTAATCCATAGACACCAGTATATTTTAAAGAGTCTCTGTTAGCATAGGCTTCAAATTTACCATATCCATCAATATCTAAAAATTCGGTTCTTCTAAATAATTTGTGGTAAGGAATATACTTATAAGTGTTTTCTTGTCTAAACATAGCGGCACCACCTTGACCTGCTAAAACAACATTCCTTGGGTTCCATGTAAATTTATAATTCCATAAGTTGTCATCACTTTCAGGAGCAACTAAACCACCACAAAACGATTCAAATAATAACATCTTTGCACCATGATCATGAATTCTATCAATAACTTGCATTGCACTCATATGGTCTATACCGGGGTCTAAACCAATCTCATTCATAAACACTAACCCTTTTTCCTTTACAGCTGAGTCTAAAGCTTGCATTTCATCTGAAATATAAGAGGCTGTTACCATATGCTTGTTGTAAGTAACACAATCTTTAGCAACTTCAATATGAAAACGAGCAGGCAACATTGAGATAACAACATCTGCATTCTTAATAGCTTCAACACGTTGTTCAGCATTAAAAACATCTAATTTAATAGCAGTAGCGTTCTTGTGATTATTTATTTTTTCTTCTGCATTTTCAACAGACATATCACCAATAGTTATATGTAAATTTTCTTCTGTTGATTTATCTAGTAAGTATTTTATAAGTGATGAACTAGATCTACCAGCTCCAATAATTAATATATTTCTCATTATATAGTGTACTTTAGTGGTCTAAAATTTGAGGCGACAATATCGCTAAAAAAGTTTAAAATTAAACAAAAATCAGATAAATGTATAAAAATTTAACAATTGCATCTGTGTTGGGAATAACAGCTGTAATTCTAGGAGCTTTCGGTGCACATGCTTTAAAAACGAAGTTAAGTCCGGAAGCAATGCAAAGTTTTGAAACAGCTGTAAGATACCAGTTTTTACATGTTTTACTATTACTTTTTGTAAATACTTTTAATGAGTTTAGTAGTAAACAGAAAAACAGTATCAGTTGGTTTTTAATAGCAGGTATTTTATTGTTTTCAGGATCTATCTATGTAATATATTTATTAGATGTTCCAGCTAAATCAATTTGGTTTATAACCCCTTTAGGAGGTATTTTATTAATTGTAGGTTGGAGTTTAATGAGCTATCAATTCATTAAAAAAGTTATTAAAAAATAATAGTTGATAAAATTTTTCAATGATTAATGAGTTTAACCAAAAAGAACTATTTTTGTCGAACATAAACACAACTAAAAAAATTTAAGATGACAAATCTTGATACGAAAACGATATCGTTAGATAACTTAGGAATTAAGGATGCTACAATTCGTTATCAGTTGACTTCAGACGAGTTACACGACACAACTATTGAAAAAGGGCAAGGAGAGAATACTAGTTTTGGGGCATTAGCTGTTAAAACAGGTGAGTTTACAGGGCGTTCTCCTATGGACCGTTTTATCGTTAAAGACGATATAACAAAAGACGAAATTTGGTGGGGAGACATCAATATCCCATTCGATTCAGATAAATTTGACAAATTATATGATAAGGTAACTAATTACCTTTCTAACAAAGAAGTTTTTGTGCGTGATAGCTATGCATGTGCAGACGAAGACTATAAATTAAATATTAGAGTAGTAAACGAATATCCTTGGAGTAACATGTTTGCTTATAACATGTTTTTACGCCCAACTGCTGAAGAATTAAAAGGTTTTTCTCCTGAATGGACCGTAATTAACGCACCAGGTTTTATGGCAGATCCTGCTGTTGATGGAACACGTCAACACAATTTTGCTATTTTAAACTTCGGAAAAAAGATTGCTTTAATTGGTGGAACTGGTTATACTGGAGAAATCAAAAAAGGAATTTTCTCAGCATTAAACTTTATTTTACCAGTATTTAAAAATACATTACCAATGCACTGTTCTGCAAACATTGGTAAAGATGGTGATACTGCTATTTTCTTCGGATTATCAGGTACAGGTAAAACAACCTTATCTACAGATCCTAACCGTAGTTTAATTGGAGATGATGAGCACGGTTGGACTTCAGAAAATACAGTTTTTAATTTTGAAGGAGGATGTTATGCTAAAGTAATTGACTTATCTAAAGATAAAGAACCAGAAATTCACGCAGCTATTAAAAGAGGAGCAATTCTTGAAAATATAGTGATGGATGCTGATGGTAAAGTTGATTTTCATGATACATCAATTACACAAAATACACGTGTAAGTTACCCGATTAATCATATTGAAAATATTCAAACACCATCAATCGGTAAGAATCCCAAAAATATATTTTTCTTAACTGCTGATGCTTTTGGAGTATTGCCTCCAATCTCAAGGTTAACACCTGGGCAAGCAGCATACCACTTTATTTCAGGGTATACAGCAAAAGTTGCTGGTACTGAGGCGGGAGTTACTGAGCCGTTACCAAGTTTTTCTGCTTGTTTCGGAGCGCCATTTATGCCATTACATCCAACACGTTATGCAGAAATGTTAAGCGAAAAAATGAAGGAAACAGGTGTAAACGTTTGGTTAGTGAACACTGGTTGGACGGCAGGTCCTTACGGAGTTGGTCACAGAATGAAATTAAAGTACACACGTGCTATGATTAATGCAGCGTTGAATGGTGAGTTAGGTGAAATGAACTATAAAAACTATCACACACATTCAGTATTTGGATTAGCGCAACCAAGACAGTGTCCTGGAGTGCCATCGGAATTGTTAAGTCAACGTCAAGCTTGGGATAATGATGAAGAGTATTATAAAACAGCACATAAATTAGCAGACTCATTTAGAAAGAACTTTGAGCAGTTTGAAGACAATGCAAATGCTGAAATTTTAGCGGGAGGCCCGCCTAATGTGAAAAGATAAATTAAAAAAAGCAGCCGATCGGTAGTCATGGTCGGAAGAAATTCCGGCCATTTTTTATGTTTCAAAATGGTCTAAATTG
>CANNGJ010000045.1 GCA_947504185.1 uncultured Tenacibaculum sp.
TGTTGATTGTCAAGGCAATTTAGACCATTTTGAAACATAAAAAATGGCCGGAATTTCTTCCGACCATGACTAAGCAATTTGCTCTCTTTTTTGTTTTTGCGGAAATCTACACTTTTTTCTGCGGATATCCCCTTTTTTAATCTCGTAGTTCAATGTAGATTTGTAGTATCATCAACCAGTCTATTGGCTGGAAGAGATATTTAAGGGGAAAATAAAACCTTCTGATAGAAATCAGAAGGTTTTTTATTTATAATATCTTTTTTATTTTTCCTTTTTAGGCATCGGTCCACGAAGGTGAATAATCAATCCATTTAAAAAATTTCTTAAAAACTGATCGCCACATTCCATATATTTTGGATGGTCTTCTTTTCTAAAGATAGCTCCTAATTCACTTTTAGAAACTTTAAAGTCTACCAATTTACAAATATCAATAATATCAGTGTCACGTAATTTATGTGCTACTCTTAATTTTTTAAAAACATCGTTGTTTGTTAATCCCATATTCGTAAATATATTTGATTTAGTTAACTACTGAAAATATTGCCCAAGCATAAATAGCAAAACGTACAAAACGAAACAGTCCTACAAGAACCACGTTTTTAAACGGGTACTTAATCATACCAGCCGTTAAGCAACTAATAGCAAAAGGTAATGGTAATAAAGCTCCTACTAGAATTAGAAAACCACCCCATTTGCTGGTATTCTTTAAGTTTTTTGCCATTTTTACTTCTAAATAGTTCTTAACAGAGCTAATTTTTAAAGAAGCTCTACCAATAAAATAGGCTGTTAATCCTCCTAAATATGATAAAGTTGCTAAAATTGTAAGATTTAAAATAGGGTCTGCTGTCTTCTTAGACCAAGCAATAAAAATCTCTGGGGGAATTAGTCCTAAAATAGTTTCAGAGATAAAGAAAGTAATTAAAACTCCTACTCTTGAAAAAGCTTCTGTCATGGCTGTTAAACCATCATTAATATTGTAAACATACTTGTTAAACAAAATTAATCCAATGACAACACCTACTATTGGCCAAAAAGCCTTTTTAAGACTTTCCCATATAAACATGTAAAAACCTGTACGTTTATAATAATTATGTAAACGTTTATGATGAGGCTTGTCTATTCTCTTTTTATTTTTCTTTTTACTCATTGCTAAAAAACTCTCGCTTTTTTGGAACTGCAAAAGTACGAGGTAATTAGAAAATACACTAATAATTAACAACGAATTACAGTTGGACTATGGCAGCTTCAGCACAACGTTCACCATCCATAGCTGCAGATATAATTCCACCTGCATAACCGCCACCTTCTCCACAAGGGAATAAACCTTCAATTTGAGGGTGCTCTAAGTTCTCTTTTCTTGGAATATTTACGGGAGATGAGGTACGAGATTCAACCCCTATAATATTGGCTTCAGCAGTATAATATCCATGCATTTTTCTTCCAAAAGCATCAAATCCTTTACGTAATCTTCCTCCAATTATTTTTGGAAGTAATGAATGTAGTGGAGAAGATTTTAATCCTGGTTGATATGAAGTTTCATTTAAAGAAGACGATAAGTTCCCTTCAACAAAATCGGTTAATCTTTGTGCAGGAGCAACCTGACTTCTTCCGCCAGCGTTAAAAGCTATTTTTTCTAAATCTTTTTGAAATTGTAACCCTTTTAGAGGACCTAAATGTTCATATTTTTTAAAATCCTTATCAATATTTAATTCAACTACGATGCCTGAGTTTGCAAATTTGTTATTACGACGAGAAGGAGACATTCCGTTTACTACAACTTCACCATTAGCAGTTGCAGCAGGAACAATAAATCCACCAGGGCACATACAAAAAGAGTATACACCACGATTGTTTACTTGTTGTACTAAGCTATAGGCAGCAGCGGGTAATAATTCATCTCTTTCACCAGAGCAACTATATTGAATTTGATCTATAATTTCTTGAGGATGCTCTACACGGACTCCCATAGCAAACGATTTTGCTTTTAAAAGAATATCTTTTTTATGCAATAATTCGTAGATATCTCTAGCGGAATGACCCGTAGCTAAAATCACAGAATTAACAGTCATCTCAGTTCCGTTTTGTAATTGTATAGCTTGTAGTTTGTTGTTTTTTATAACAAAATCAGTAACGCGAGTATCAAAATGAACTTCTCCACCGTATTTTAAAATATTCTCTCGAATGTTTTGAATAATTTTCGGCAATTTATTTGTTCCAATATGTGGATGTGCATCAATTAAAATTTGCTGGGTAGCTCCGTGATAAACCAAGTTTTCAAATATTCTACGAACATCACCACGTTTTAAACTACGTGTATATAGTTTTCCGTCAGAATAGGTTCCTGCGCCACCTTCACCAAAACAGTAATTAGAATCTTGATTTACGAAATGCTCTTGATTAATAGCACGTAAATCTCTACGACGGTCTTGTACATTTTTACCACGTTCTAAAACAATAGGTTTATAACCTAGTTCTATACAACGTAGTGCAGCATACATTCCAGCGGGACCAAAACCAACGATATGAATCTCTTTCGCATTTGATACATCTTTGTACTCAAATGTATAATCAGGCGTGTCAGGAATTGGTTCGTTTATATAAACGGCAACCTTATAGTTAAAAAGAACGTCCTTTTTACGCGCATCAATAGATTTACGAAGCACTTTAATAGCAGTAATATCAGAAAATGATATTCCTAACTTTTTAGAAGCCTTCTTTTTTAAGATATCTTCTTTCCTTTCTTCGATTAAATTAACACGTAGTTGAAGTTCTTTTACCATGCTGCAAAATTATGGAAAATTGAATTGATTCGTTTTTTTTTCAAGAAGAATTATAAAAAATGAAATTAACGAATCTATTTAATCAGCTATGATGGTAAGAACTATATTATATTTGTAGGTTTTATAATGTAATATTTATGATTTGGTTAGGAGAAGAAATATCATTTCCACCGTATGAGTTAGCAACCAAAGATGGTGTTTTAGCTTTTGGTGGTGATTTATCCATAGAACGTTTGGTGTATGCATATAAACATGGAATATTTCCTTGGTTTAATGAAGGCGAACCTATTGTATGGTATTCACCTTGGCAAAGAATGGTATTATTTCCTGATGAGGTAAAAGTGTCAAAGTCAATGAAGCAGGTTTTAAAAAAAGATAATTTTAAAATCACAGAGAACAAGGCTTTTAAAGATGTTATTTTTAATTGTCGTCATATCGATAGAAACGATCAGTTTGGAACATGGATAACTGATGATATGGAAGATGCATACATTAGTTTACATGATAAAGGGTATGCAAAATCTATAGAAGTATGGATTGATGATGAATTAGCCGCAGGTTTGTATGGAATCGATTTAGGTAACGGAGTTTTTTGCGGCGAAAGTATGTTTAGTAAAGTAAGTAATATGAGTAAAGTTGCTTTTATACATCTAGCTCAAAACGGAGGTTATAAACTTATCGATTGCCAAGTATATAACGAGCACCTAGCAAGTTTAGGTGCTCGTGAGATTGATAGGAGTGAGTTTTTAAAGTGGTTGTAAAAAGTTAACTAATGCTTATAACCATTTAAACTCACTAACTTTTATATTGAGAGAACAATCATCTTGACAACCGTTTCCGATTTCGTATGAACAAAGATTTAATAAACCATTACCATCAGCTTTAAAATTAGCAATGAGCTCTGGAGATTTAGATGGAAAATTGGATGAACAATCAATAAATATATACTTTATCAAAAAGAATAGTTTTATATCCTCGATTATAAGAGTTTAATTTATTAATGTCTTCTGAGTAGTAATCTTCATAATAATTATATTCTCGTGAAGTAACAATTTCATTTTTAACTGTAATTTTTGTTTTAGAATATCCACCTAAAACAGAAGTGCTAAGAATGGTGTATTGATACGTATTTCCATTTTTTAATTTTTGTTTATTCCATTCACTTAAACTTTTTGCGTATTTAACAGATGATTCGTTTGTTATGTTTTTACTAGTACAACTTAAAAAATTGATTAATATTAACCTGCATTTTTAAAACCAATTACAATACCTACAATAACTCCAATAATCATAATAGGAATTAAAAGGAGTAAAAGAACTCCAATAAATTTAAAAAATTTTATTACAGATTTTTTAAAACTATAATTGTACATTTTTCCTAATGTATAAAGATAATATGGTATAACAAAAAATAAGGAAAATGAAAATATTTTAGGATTTATAACTATACTTAATAAAAAACAAAAAATAGAGATATACATTGTGGTTCCTTGTATATAGGCATTTATTACAATGTGTTCACCGTAGTTGTGAGGTTTGTAGTAAGTCATTTTACTCAATAAAGCATAGAAAGGAAGAAATAGAAAGGCTGCAAGATTAAAATATCGAAGAAGAAACTGAGAATAATTTTCAATAAAATTAAGTTGAATTTTAGCTGAATTTTGCTCAAGTTTCAATTTCGTAAGTTCTTTTTCTGATATGTTTTTTACAGTAGATAAATCTTTACTTGTTACCTTTTTTAATTGCTCTATTTGACCTTGATTAAAAGAAGCCTGAGCTTTAAAAAAATCATCAGAAAAAAAATTAAATATAATTAAAGATAGCGCTGCGCCGAGTGCTAAATAAGCAAACGGATTTACATAACGTTTTCTAACTCCACCAAGATATTCTTTAATTACTTTATGAGGAGATAAAATCATACCTTTTAAAGTTGCAAAATACAAACTTTCAAACCCCATTGAGGCAAATAGCTCGCCAATTAAAAAACGTAAAGTTATTCGATTTGTCATTACTTTTGCTCCACAATTATCACAAAAATGAGCATCGCTTTCTAAAATTTCATTACAATTTTTACAATTCATAGTTTGTTTATTTCAATATATTAAACTCAATATTCGAGTCTGTGAACACTGTATGTGTTTGAGTTTTAAAATCTTTTTCATCAGCCTTATAGATATTATCTACATAAGTTTGCGGGTTTAAATCAATTAAAGGAAACCATGTACTTTGTACTTGTATTTGCAGTTTGTGTCCTTTTTTAATAGTGTGAAAAACGTCTTGTAATTTAATGTTTACAGCAGTTTTTTTATTAGGTGTAAAAGGTTCTGGTTTAGAAAAATCATTTCTAAAACGCCCACGCATTACTTCGCTACGAATCATCATATGATAATTGCTTAGCTTTAAATGCGTTTGCATGTCTTTATTATCATTCTTTAAATCATGCGGATGTACATCAATAACTTTAACAATCCAATCGGCAGCAGTACCAGTAGTAGCTACATTTAGTTTTGCTAAAATATCTCCAGCTAATGTTAGGTCTTCAGATAAAACATCCGTTTCAAAAACTAAAACGTCTGGTCTACGAGCAGCAAAACGTTGATCGTCGGTCATGTACTTACGAGGTGTAAATACGGTTTTAATATCTTCAGAATACGGTACAGGACGTTTTACATCACTTACAAAATTAATTTTAGAATCTGATTTTTTTGTAGAAGTTAACTCTTGATTTTCTGATAAGAAAAAAGTTTCTTTTTCAATGTTTTTAGGAGGCCACACAGGGTAATCTTTCCATTCTTTTTTACCAGTATCAAAAACGTGTGCTTCAGGTAAATTATTATTTTTAGAACCATCGCCTTTTAAAAAGTGATTAAAGAATTTAGTTTCTATATTTTTTTGAAATTTTAAAGAAATAGAATCCCCAAAATAATAATTACCCACTTTATTAGAGACTTTGTTTCTAGACCATCCACCATGATCCCAAGGGCCAAAAACCAAAGTATTGTAATTATTAGGCTGATATTTTTCAATGTTTTTATAGGTTTCTAAAGGTCCGTATAAATCTTCAGCATCAAACCACCCACCAACTACCATTGTCGCAACTGTAGGAGGTACTTTATTTAAATGTTGAATAATACCTTTACTTTTCCATACTGAATCGTAGTTTGGATGTTCAATAATTTCTTTCCAAAAGTAATCGTCAATTCTACTTTCACTATTAGTAGTTTTGGTATCTAGTTTATCATATTGAAAATATTTGTTTAAGTTTTTTAAAGGACCATTATCTAAGAAAAACTGATATTGATCTTGCGTTTTCATTTCAGGAAAAGAGTACCAGGTAGAATCTGTAGGTTGATCTTTGTAGGTTCCGAATAAGGAAATTGCCTTAAAATAACTTAGTAAAAAAGCTCCGTTATGGTGAAAGTCATCAAAAAAGAAATCTCCAATCGAAGCTTGTGGTGAAGCTGCTTTTAAAGCAGGATGTGCGTCGATAGTTGAAACTGTAGCGTAATGTCCAGGGTACGAAATTCCCCAAGTACCCACTTTTCCATTATTGTTTTTTACATTTTTAACCAACCAATCAATAGTGTCGTAAGTGTCTGTTGTTTCATCCGATTGTTTTTCAGTTTTATTAGGAATATAAGCACGCATATTATCATATACGCCTTCACTCATCCAACGACCACGAACATCTTGATACACAATAATATTTCCTTCTTTCATTAAAATAGGATTTGGTCCAATTTTCTTTCTGAATTGGTCTTCTCCATAAGGTCTACAACTATACGGAGTACGTTGCAATAAAATAGGATATACTTTACTAGTATCTTTTGGAGAGTAGATAGTAGTGTGCAATTTTGTTCCATCTCTCATGGTAATTTGCACTTCCTCTTTATTGAAATTATCTTGAACGTAGGTGTCTTTTTTTGATGTTTCTACTACTTCTTTTTTTGAACAGCTTAATAAAGTGAATGCAGCAACGAAAAATAGGATTAAGTAACGTTTCATGGTTTGTTTGGTTGTTTGAAGAGTAAATATAAAAAACTGATACGGTATTGCTACGAATATTTGATATTTTAGCTGTTCAAATTATATTTTATGAAAAGGTTAGTATTATTTATAGCTGTTTTACTTTTAGTGAGTTGCGGTGAAAAAGTAAATAAAGAAGTAGAAAAAGAAGTAGTTCAAAAGGTTTTTCCTGAGATTAAGCCAAATAGATACAATGTGGCTTTTTTAATAATGGATGGAACGTTTAATACTGAATTAACAGCGCCGTTTGATATTTTTCAGCATACTATTTTTAGAAAAGGAATAAAGCCGATGAATGTTTTTACCGTTGCTGATACAGATAAACCGATTACTACTTTTGAAGGAATGAGAATTCTACCTGATTTTAATTACCTAAAGGATTCATTACCTAAGATTGATATTTTAGTAATTCCATCTGCAGAACATCATTTAGATTCTGATTTAGAAAATAAAAAGCTGATTGAATTTGTACAAAGAGTTGATAAAGAAGCACAATTTGTTACTTCTCATTGCGATGGTGCTTTTGTATTAGCCAAAGCTGGTGTTTTAAATGGTAAAGTGTCTACTACATTTCCAAGTGATATTGATAAAATGAGAACAATGTTTCCAGCCTTAGATATCCGTAAAGATGTTTTATTTGTTCATGATGGAAAATATATTACATCTGCGGGTGGCGCAAAATCTTTTGAAGCAGCATTATATTTATGTGAATACCTATACGGACCAGAAATAGCAAAATCTCTCGCGGGAGGTTTGGTAATTGATTGGGATGTAGAAAAAGTTCCGAATATTATTTTAAACGACTAATAAAAAAGGCAACCATTTGGTTAGTCATGGTCGGAAGAAAAAATCTTCCGACTTTTTTATTTTCCGTCGGTTATAATTTTGGCTTTAATTATT
>CANNGJ010000046.1 GCA_947504185.1 uncultured Tenacibaculum sp.
GAAAAAATAAAAATTCGGCTCGTGTATAATCCGAAAAGATAGCGTCTTTTTACACGCTACATTTCATATACGAGACGTTGGCAAACATTTGACAAAAATGACCCGAATAATAATTTTAACACTTATGCTATCATTCTTTGGACTTGGGAAAAGTAACGCCCAAAATGACAAAAAACAAACTGACGAAACCGAAAATGCAAAAGGAATTATAGGAAGATATTACGAAAATGACTTACCTGTAATAATGAAATTCGTAAATGAATTACCTGAAAAGAAAGTAATGTCGAAATTGCCTTTTCTGACTGTAGTTTCTTGGAAATATGACGGAACTGAAAATAATGGAATGCCTTTAACGGAAGTGAATAACCGAATGATAATTTTAGAAGATGCAATCGAAAGTTCAATGAATTCGACTAAATTATTTACTCACGTGTATAGCAGAACTGGAAATAATTTAAAAGAATTCGCATATTATAGTAAGAGTCAAAAAGATTTTATGGAAATCCTAAATCGGACTTTGGAAAAACACGATGCTTATCCTATTGAAATCAATTTTTACGAGGACAAGGAATGGACTGATTTTAAAACTGTAATAAAAGATTTTAAAAAATAAAAACGATTTGCCAACAACGTATAAAATTAATTGCTTGTGCAAGCCTCTTACGAAAATCCTCGCGGATTTTCTATTCGGTTTGTATTTGCTAAATTAGTTGCTTAAACAACGCAACTAATCTTACACAAAACCGTTGTATGCCATTAAAACCACTCAAGCTCCAAGAGATGTTTTACTGTCATCTGGACTTTCTTTTCTGTCAAACATTCCATAGTCACGAACAATAGAGCCAATTCGAATTTTATAATCTTTGAAAATCGATTTTATCCCTTTTGATTGCGCTTGTCTATGTATTTCTATATTCCTCCATTTTTTTACTGCTCCTTCATTTTTCCAAAAGGACAAAGAAAGCAATTTATTAGGTTTTGAAATACTCTGAAATCTTTCAATAGAAATGAAACCTTCAATTTTAGACAATTCTAATTTCAATTCAGACGCAATATCTAAATATTCATTTTTCTTTTCTTTATTTATGTACACTTCAAAAATAACTGCAATCATAATTATTTAGATTTCAAAAACAATTTAACTTCATCATACAATGCAAAACGATTTTTTTCCAAATGTAATACGTGAGTTGATTTATCAATGACCACATATCTTTTGGAAGTTGCATTTTCCAACTGCATAAATAACTTTTCTGCATCTTCAAAACTAAAAGCAGTATCCCATTCTCCTCTAATTAACAGGGTTGAGTTTTCTATTTTAGAAACATCAAAAAAACAATTTCCGTTCCAACAATTATATAAATCAATCTCCCAAGCACGTGGGTATCTAATCGAAAAAGGGCTTCGTGTTTTAGAGGTAGGGTCGCTTTCTAACCATTTATTTTTCCATTCAACAAGTACTTCTTTAGCCAAAGTTAAATCTTGTTCTTTGGGTATTTGGCGAATGAACTGCTCTACTCTTTCTGCTGGTGTCAAATCCTTATATAACTCATCTGTTTTATGCCAGTCCGTTGATCCGTTTCTTTGTATAAATGGAGCAAACAGAATGAGTTTATTAATCTTTTCAGGAAATAACGTTGCATAATGACCTGAAACAGTTGCACCCCAAGAATGACCAATAAGGTGTACTTTAGCAATATTTAGTTCATTTAAAATATAATTGATTGCAATATCTATATCTTGTACAACTTCTTTTCCTACTCCTTTTTGTTTGTTTTTTTCAATCTTATCAGACATATAATCATATCGGTCAGATTTTCCATAACCTAAAAAATCTAAAGAATAAACATCATACCCTGTGCTCGCCAGATTATCCATCCAAGAAACACCATTCATCCTAAACCCTGAAGCTAATTCAGAAGGAAAAGATGCCCCGTGAATGAATAAAACTGCTTCATTTAGTTTTTTATTCATTGGTTTTAAATGCGCAACATTTATTTGTTTCCCTTTAATTCTACTTTCTAACTTTACATCTATTGGAAGGTTATTTTTCATTTGATTACTACAAGATATTGTTATCAGCAAAAGAACTAAATATGCTTTTTTCATAAATTATAAATTTAAGCTGCAAATATATATTCTACATAATTTATTTAGTTCATTATAAAATGAACTATGAATTTTTATTTCTATTATCTTTGTATTATGGAAATTGAAGATAAGTTTGGTTATATCGCAACATTATTGGGTGACAAGGTTCGTGCAATTATGTTATGGTCTTTACTAGATGGAAAAGCATATACAGCAACGGAATTGTCCATTTGTGCAAATATTTCAAAACAATCAGCTAGTAATCATTTAGCAAAATTACTTGATGCACAATTATTAGCAGTAGAGAAACAAGGTCGTCATAGATATTATATACTTGCTAATCCTAGAGTTGCGCAGGTTATAGAATCAATGGCTAGTCTAATTCCCGATGCGCATTTAAAACCAATGAATACAAAACCTAAATCTCAAAATATTGCTTACGCAAGAACTTGCTACGACCATTTAGCTGGAGAACTAGGAGTTAAAATCACTAACGCTTTAATAAAAAAAGGCATTTTAAAACCAATTGATAACGAATACGTTGTTACGACTTACGGCCTCAAATGGTTTAGTGAGCTTGGTATAAATATTGATGAATTAAAATTAAAAAAACGCTCTTTTGCTCATAAGTGCTTGGACTGGACAGAAAGAAAACATCATTTGGCAGGTTCTTTAGGGGCTGCATTATTGGAATATATGATTTGTAATGATTGGATTAGAAAAAAGAAGAACTCAAGAGAAGTACTTGTTACATCATTGGGAATAAATGAATTGAATAATAGGTTAAAACTATTTTGATAATAATAACGGCATACAACAATGTATAAAAATAATAGCGGTTTAAGTGCTTAAACAAAAGATAAATAATAAAATAAAGGTCGGTTATTAACCGAAAGGTTAGTGCATAAAATCCGCTACTATTCTTATACCAAACGTTGGCAATAATATAAAACAACATTGCAAAATTGACAATTTCGTCAAAAAACCACAAGAGTATAAAATTTTCCAAATGCGTTATCCTCACTCTAAAATTTCTATACACTTGTTCGTTTAGTTTTTCAATTGAACCTTTTTTTAAATTATAACTCTTAATCTACATTTAAAATATGACTTGTCCAATTAGGATGTTTTTCGGCTCTCCGTATCATATCAGTTAGAGTTTGGTGCGACCTTTTTAATTTTAAATATGGGTCACCACCTTCTTCCCACATCATTGCTCCAAACATTCCTTCATAACCAAGGTTTTTTAAAGCACCAATAATTGCAAAGTTGTCTAACTCTCCAGTATCTAAGGTTTGTGCTGTACCAATTCGTCCCCAACCTAAAGGTGTTCTTTTACTACCAGCGATATGAACTTTTTTAGTAAAAGGAAATGTTTCTTTAAGAAAACGTGCAGGGTTTCTGCCATCTCCTAAATACCAATGCACTGTTGTGATTACAATACCTAAATTAGGGTGACTAATATTTTTACATAACCGAACTGCATCTTGATGACTATCCATCCAAAATGTGATGTGTGGATATAACAATAAATCAATATTTCTTTGTTCACAAATTTTAAGAGCTTTGGTTAGCCATTTATATACTGCTCCATCTCCTGTTGGTGAGGATTTTGGAATTCCTCTACCAGCACTTTGAATGGCAAGGTCTACCTGATTACATCCTTGAATATTTTCTAATAAAGTTAAAATTCCTTGATTATGTGGATGCTCTAATGGTAAATCTAAATTCAAAACTACATAAGTACCTGTAACCTCTAAATCGTATTTTTCTCTAACGGTATTGTATTTTTCAGATTCTCTCCATCGAGAACCGTCCCATAAAGAAAAATTTATGCCATCGTATCCGATATCTTTAACTATTTCGCAACGCGCTTCAAAATCGTAAAGCCCAATGGTGTTGTAAAATGCGAAATCCATTGCGTATGTTTTATTCATCATAATTTTATTTTTTTAATTGAAATGTGGAACTATTTTTTTACTAAGAAATTTAAGTGTGTCGGTAACATCATTTGTATTGAAACGCAATACTAACGCAACGTGATTCACTCCTATTTCTTGCATTAATTTTAAGTAAGAAACCAGGTGATTTGCACCTATTCTAAATCCTAAAGGAATTGGTTGTGGCCGAAAATTATCATCACTATGCAAATCGATGAATAAAGATTGCATATATGGTTTGTCATAATTATGTTCTTTTTCTACTATTTCTCGCCATTCTTTAATAGTCATTTCCTGCTTATAATTTCCCATTGGATAATTCATCCAACCATCTGAATTAGTAGCATTCCATTCTAAAGATTGTTGGCTATTACCTGTAAGTAACATTGGTATCTTAGTACCATATGGCTTGGGTATCATATCAATACTTCCATCTAAATTTCCATAAGCTGTAGTATTCAATTTAGGATAGCTTTTAGCAGATTCTTTAATATAATTGAAAGATTCTCTAAATAATTCTCCGCGGTTTTCATGATTAATATTCATTGCTGGATATTCTACAGGTCTATCACCAGATGCAACTCCCATTAAAAATCGTCCTTCAGATAACTGGTCTACTGTAGCTGCTGCTTTAGCCAAATGCGCAGGATGATGTAATGGCAATGCAACACTCGCAATTCCTAAAGCTATATCATTTGTGTGACCAGATAAATAACTTAAATAAGAAAATGGTTCAAAAATCTGTCCTGCATCTCCAAAAGAGGGAACAAAAAACGGAATATCTCTTACCCAAAGTGCTTTAAAACCTAATTGCTCCACAAGCTTAGCTCTTTTTATATGGTCTTTCATACTTGCAATGGGTTCCATCATATTATTTTCTATAGGAATTGCAATACCTATTGATAACTTGTTTGGTATAAATACACTATTAAAAGCGCGGTTTATGGTTTCAAAATTTTTCATTTGCTTTAATTATTTTATGATGCAATTCGGGATATTGGGCGTAAATAGTAAAACCAGTAAGAACTGATAAATTAGTTGTCTTACTGGTTTAATTACCTTTTGTATAAGATTAATTTATCTAAGCATTACCAAATAGTTCGGCAGCTGTATCTGCAAAAATTCCCTGCATATCATTGGCTTCTCTTTCTGTTTGTCCGCCATTATTTAAAAATGCAGTAATAATGACTTGTGTTTTATCTTGTTTTGCTCTTTCAAGAAAATAACGTAATTCAACTGCTGCTCCTGCTTCTTCACTTCTAAGAGAAGTAGTAACAATGTCTTTATACATAATAATGTTGCTAATATCCATATTACTAACTACTGTAGCTATTTGATTTACATAAGCATCTATTTCTGCTTTAGGAACATATTTGGTAATAATGTTCATTCTTTCTGCTTCTTCTGGTGTGAAATCAGCTCCAGTTAACAAGGCTTGTAATGCTTTGCTTTTTCCCATACGACGTGCATATTGTACTGCTCCTTGTCCTCCTGTTGGAATGTTAACTCCTATTTCTGGTTGAGCAAATGCTGAATTTTCAGTGCCATATGCTAAATCACAAGCCATAATAAATTCATCTCCACCACCACGAGCAACACCATCTACATAAGCTATAGAAAGTTGATTCATTTCTTTAATGTTTTTTATCAAATGGCTAAATTCAATAATTGTAGACCTTCCTTCTGGTGTTCCGTTAATAACATTTAAATCAAAATGCGCAGCGAAAAACTTATCATGATATGATTTAAAAATAACAACTTTAGTTTCTTTGTCTTCTTTTAAAGAAACAATAAACGTATTCAATTCATCTATCAAATCAGCAGTTAAAATATTAACCGGTGGATTTTGTATAGTAACAGTTGTAACTCCATCTTTTGTTGAAATATTAATTTTTTTCATCTTATTAAGTTTTTGATTATTAATTACATGCAAATTTAATTTGACTTTTAGGCAACTAATAGGTCAATCTCTTTATAAAAAGGGTAAATGTTGAAATGAAGTTATTTTAAGTGAAGTTTTTTGAATTGATTTGGAGTTTGGGAAGTATGCTTCTTAAAGTATTTCACAAAATTTGTAGACTCTTCAAATCCCATTGAATATGCAAGCTGGCTACTTTTAATATCAGAGTTTATTAACTTACGTTTTGCTTCTAAAATGATAAACTCATCTATAAATTGTTTGGTAGATAAGTTAACAACCTCTTTGCATAAGTTATTTAAATGCTGGTATGTAATATTTAATTTTTCTGCATAAAAGTCAGCATTCCTACTGGTTTGATATTCTTTTTCTAACAGGTTTTCAAATTTTAAGAAAAGTGATAATTTATTCGATTCGCTTGGGTAAAGAACATTATGCTTTTTTAACTGCTCAATTTTAGCAAATATTATGGCATATAAAGAATCTATAATATAATATTGACTACTATCATCATTGCTTTTTTTATATTCTTGATATAAAAGATTTAAATAATTTTCTGTATTGGTATCTTCTGGAATATTAAAAGTTGACGGAAATAAATTTGGGGTAAATAAACAAACCAATGCTTCTTTAGGAATTTTATTTAATTGTCTATTTAAATAATCTTTTGTGAAAAGAATAGCAAACCCTTTTAATTTTTCTTTGAATTTAAATGCATTCACTTGTCCCTCTGTTAAATATACTAAGGTTCCTTTTTTCACCTTATGCCAAGAAAAATCAATAAGATGTTTACTTTCTCCTTTGGTATAAAATACAAATACATAGAAATCTAATCTATGTGGATTTTCTAAACTTACCTTTCTATTTGACAAATCATCAATTGTCATGATTTCAACACCATGAAGTTTAAAGAAGTCTGATTCGCATGCTATGTAAGGAATTTCTTTTGACATCTTAACAAAGGTATTAAATACTAAACTTTTAAATACCATTTCACACACATTCCACTTCTCTCCTATCGTCGTTTCGTGTAAAGAGTGTTCATTACATCTCGAAAAGAAGAATAATTTGAAACAACTCGAAAGGAAAAAATACTATTGCCAACAACGGTAACCGTTGCACAAGCCTGTAATTTGTAAAAATAAGACATCAAACATAGCTCTTTAAGAGATGTTTTAATTTTTA
>CANNGJ010000047.1 GCA_947504185.1 uncultured Tenacibaculum sp.
GTTGTTGATTGTCAAGGCAATTTAGACCATTTTGAAACATAAAAAATGGCCGGAATTTCTTCCGACCATGACTATCAATGAGCGCTTTTTTTATTCTAAAACTTCTTCTATAATTTTACCTGTTGATCCATTTGGGAATTCAATTTGCAGCAAATTAGATATTGTTGGAGCAATATCAATAATCTCATATTTCTTTTTAGAAGAACCTTTTCTAATTCCGTTTCCATAAAAAATCATTGGAATATGAGTGTCGTAGGAATATCCTGAACCATGAGATGTACCACCATCTTTATAATAAGTACTTAATGTTGATGGGGCTGGAACTAATAAAACATCACCAGAAAACTTTTGATTATATCCGTTTTGTAATGAATTTAAAATTCCATTAGTAAAGGTTGTAGTTTGTAAAGTTCTTGCGGTTACTGATTTGTAAATGCTTTTATAATTAATTACTTCGCCAGCTATTTTTTGAGCAACATTATTTACATCGAGTTTTAACGAAGCTATTTTTTCTTTATCTAAGAATATTTGAAAGTTAGAAATGTTTTCAACTAGCATATCAGATTTAAAGTGTTTTAAAGTGATGTTGTTTACGTACTCTTTAAACTTTTTGTAACTAAAATAGTTTGCAGGAATTTTAACAGACTTTAAATACTTAGGAACTTGTACAGCTGCATGGTCTGCTGTTAAAAACAAAGTATAATTCCCTTCTCCAACTTCTTTGTCTAAGAAAGAAAAGAAGTCGGCTAAATCTTTATCTAAACGCAAATAAGTGTCTTCAACTTCTTTAGACGCTACTCCGAATTGATGTCCAACATAATCTGTAGAAGAAAAGCTAACAGCTAAAAAATCGGTGTATTTTCCTTTCCCTAAGTTTTCATTAATAATGGCAGCTTTCGCAAAATCGGCAGTAAAAGTATTTCCAGCAGGTATTGCTTTTAAAATACTATAATCATTGTTTTTACTTCTTAAAGTAGGAATGTCGTGAGGGAAAACAGGTTTTTCTTGCCCATCAAAAGTTTGTTCAAAAGGATTGTCATCAATTATACTTTCTGTATAGGTGTTTATGTCATATAAAGTTTCCCAAGGTTTACTTAAATATTCGTCAGCTTTTCCGTTTTTATTAAATTCTTGCACCCAACTAGGTAATTCTTTCATATAATAATTAGAAGTAATCCATTCACCTTTAGCACTACCGTCAAACCAATAAGCAGCATTGGCTGTATGACCAGCAGGTAAAATAGCAGAACGATCTTTAATAGCAATTCCAATTGTTTTTCCGTTCATGTTTTGAGCTAGTCGTAATTGATCAGTAACAGTTGTTGTTAACATTCTATAAGGTGATTTTTTTCCTCCATCACCGTCATTTCCAACTGTTTTGTAATTGTCGTCGTCTACGCAATAAATAGATTCTTTTTGATATTTATCGTACCAATGATTACTTATTATCCCATGGTTTGTTGGGGTGGTTCCCGTATAAATTGAAGTATGACCAACTGCAGTATAGGTAGGGATGTAGTTATAATGTGCGTTTTCTAATGAAAAACCATTGTTTAGTAAACGTTTAAAACCATTATCGCCATATTTATTAGAAAATCTAGTTAAGTAATCATATCGCATTTGATCAATAACTACACCTACAACTAGTTTTGGTTTTTGAGTACTCTTTTTTTTATTAGTAACACAGCTTGTTAAACAAATAATAACAGCTAAAAATGCTATTTTTCTCATTGTAAATATTAAAAATTATAAGTTCAAAGGTAAGTAAATACATACTAAAACGTGTAAATAAAGTGAAGAGTTAATGGTTTTTTAATACATTAGCAAAAAGAAAAAAATAGATAAGTTTAATGAACTACGTTGAGCATATTGGTAAGTATTTCGTAATGCTAAAACAGGTTTTTACAAAACCGCAAAGGGCACGTGTTTTTCGCGAAGCTTTGTTTAGAGAAATAGACGAATTAGGATTAAAATCTTTAGGGATTATTGCCTTTATTTCATTTTTTATAGGTGGAGTAATTGCATTACAAACAGCCTTGAATTTAGAAAGTCCGTTTATCCCTAAGTCGTTGATTGGTTTCGCAGCAAAACGATCAATTATATTAGAATTTGCACCTACATTCTGTTCTATTATTTTAGCAGGGAAAGTAGGGTCTTATATAACTTCAAGTATTGGTACTATGCGTGTTACAGAACAGATTGACGCCTTAGAAGTTATGGGAATTAACTCATTAAATTATTTAGTGTTACCAAAAATAATAGCAACTGTTTTCTTTTATCCGTTTTTAGTTGTTTTAGGAATGTTTTTAGGAATTTTTGGAGGATGGGTAGCTGGTGTACTTTCAGGATTATTTTCAGGAGTGGATTTTATAACCGGTGTACAAATGGATTTTGATCCTTTTTTATTGACATATGCAATTATTAAAACTTTAGTTTTTGCCTTTTTAATAGCTACTGTACCGTCGTATCACGGCTATTATGTGAAAGGTGGTTCGTTAGAAGTTGGTAAGGCAAGTACACAATCAGTTGTGTGGACGATTGTTGTTATTGTAATTGCTAATTATTTCTTAACTCAAATGTTATTAACCTAATGATAGAAGTAAATAATTTACATAAAGGATTTAGTGGGGTTGAGATTTTAAAAGGAATTACAACTTCTTTTCAACCAGGAGAAACAAGTTTAATTATAGGACAAAGTGGTTCAGGAAAAACAGTCTTTTTAAAATCGTTAATTGGTTTGCATACACCAGAGAAAGGATCTATCATATACGATGGACGAGTTAATACAGAAATGACTATTGAAGATAAAAGACATTTTCGTCAAGAACTAGGTATGGTTTTTCAAGGAAGTGCCTTATTTGATTCTTTAACAGTTGAAGAAAACGTAATGTTTCCTTTAAAAATGTTTACCAAGCAACCAGTTGATGAAATGCTGGATAGAGTAAACTTTGTTTTAAAAAGAGTAAATCTAGAAAATTCAAACAAAAAATTTCCAGCAGAATTATCTGGAGGAATGCAAAAGCGTGTGGCTATTGCGCGTGCAATAGTTATGAATCCTAAGTATTTATTTTGTGATGAACCAAATTCTGGTTTAGATCCACAAACATCTATTGTCATAGATAATTTAATCCAAGAAATTACCGACGAGTATAAAATTACAACGGTTATTAATACACACGACATGAACTCTGTTATGGAAATAGGAGATAAGATTGTTTTCTTAAAAAATGGAGTAAAAGCATGGGAAGGATCACACAAAGAAATCTTTAAAACTGATAATGAAGCAGTAGTGAATTTTGTGTATTCATCAAATTTATTTAAAAAAGTTAGGAAAGCATATTTAAATGATGTTTAGGTAAGTTGTTGTGTATTAGTAAGTAGAAAAAAAAGCTTTATTTTTTTGAAAATTAATTGAAAAAAAAGTTTGTGAAAACGAAAATAGCTTCTATATTTGCACCCGCTAACGGAAAAAACAATGACCTGGTAGCTCAGTTGGTAGAGCATCTCCCTTTTAAGGAGAGGGTCCTGGGTTCGAGCCCCAGCCCGGTCACTAGTTTTGAAAGCTTCTCAAGTTAGAGAAGCTTTTTTAAACTTTAGGGGAGATTCCAGAGCGGCCAAATGGGACGGACTGTAACTCCGTTGTCTTACGACTTCGCAGGTTCGAATCCTGCTCTCCCCACGAAACCTCAATCAATTAGATTGAGGTTTTTTTGTGCGTATTATTTAATAGTCTATGAAGAAATTTTTAAATTGCTCAATGAATAAAAAATAACCTCATGAGAAAAATATTAATTGCTGCGTTTGGCTTTTTTACAATTAATTTAATAACGGCACAAGAATATCAGTTTAAAACAATAAAAGATATTGAAAATTCACAAGTAAAAAGTCAAGGAAGAACAGGTACTTGTTGGAGCTTTTCTACAACTTCTTTTTTAGAATCTGAAATTATGCGTTTAACAGGTAAACAAATCGATTTATCAGAAATGTATACAGTAAGAAATACGTATTCTGATAAGGCTAATAATTATTTATACCGTCAAGGGAAAGCGCAATTTAGCGAAGGAGGATTAGGGCATGATGTAATTAATTCGGTCGCTAAATATGGTTTGGTGCCAGAGCAAGTTTTTACAGGTTTAGATTTGGGTTATGATAAGCATAATCATGCAGAAATGGTTGCTATTTTAAAAGCGATGTTAGACGCTTATGTAAAAAATCCAGCAAAGCAATTAAGCCCTAAGTGGAAAAAGGCTACAGAAGGTGTTTTAGATGTGTATCTAGGAAAGAACGCTAATGAGTTTACATTTGAGGGGAAAAAGTACACTCCGAAGACTTTTGCTGAATATGTAAAGATAGAGCCAGCAAATTATATTACATTAACCTCTTTTAATCATGCAAAAATGTATGATAGGTTTATTTTAAATATTCCTGATAATTTTTCTAATGGAGCATTTTATAATGTGTCATTAGATGAATTGGTTTCGGTAACTGAAAGCGCAATTGAAAAAGGTTATACTATTGAATTAGATTGTGATGTTTCTGAAAAAACATTCTCTTCGAAAAGTGGCGTTGCAATTATACCAGCAATTAGTTCTGAAAGTAAAAAAGGATTAAAGGAGATTGTAAAAGAAAAGAAAATTACACCTAGCTTTCGTCAAACAGAATTTGAAAATTTTAATACTACTGATGATCATTTAATGCATATAGTAGGTTTGGTTGAAGACCAAAAAGGAAATAAATATTTTAAGGTTAAAAACTCATGGGGAACTAATCAAGGAAATAATGGTTATGTATACATGTCAATCCCTTATTTTAAGTTAAAAACAATCTCTGTTTTATTACATAAAGATGCAGTTTCAAGTAATTTACAAGAAAAATTAGATATTAAAAAGTAGTTTAGTAACTGTGATTTAAATTATAACTCGAAGATTTTTCTTCGAGTTTTTTGTTTAGATGTTAAAAGTGGAATTTTGTATCTTTCCGCTAACAAAAGTCAAAAAAATATGGAAGAAAATAATAATCAAGAAGAAAAAGTAGAGCAATCAAAACAAGCTGTTCAAGAAGATGCTAAAGGTTTGTGGGAGAGCTCAATAAAATTTCTAAAAGAATTACTAGATTTTCGTCATGATACAGATCAGGAAGCTACGATTGAAGCAATAAAAAATGATATTCCTTTAAAAGGAGCTACCGCTTGGATTTTAATTTGTTCAATATTTGTTGCATCTATAGGATTAAATGCAAACTCTACAGCTGTAGTAATTGGAGCCATGTTAATATCTCCATTAATGGGACCTATTTTAGGTGTTGGAATGTCTATTGCTATTAATGATATAGATACACTAAGAAAGTCATTAATCAACTTGGCAACCATGATTGTGTTAAGTTTGTTAACAGCGTTTTTATTTTTCTTTTTATTTCCTTTAAAAGAAGAAACTTCAGAGCTTTTAGGTAGGGTTAGGCCTGATATTAGAGATGTATTAATTGCTTTTTTTGGTGGATTAGCTTTAATTATTGCTAGAACAAAAAAAGGAACCATTGCTTCTGTAATTTTTGGAGTAGCAATTGCAACAGCTTTAATGCCTCCGTTGTGTACCGCAGGTTATGGCTTAGCTATTGGTAATTTCGATTACTTTTTAGGCGCCATGTATTTATTTACAATTAATACGATTTTCATTGCCTTAGCAACATTTTTAGTGTTAAAGCTATTGAGGTTTACAATGATCAGATATGTGAATTCGATAGAGAGGAAAAGAATTGCTCAACTCGCCTCTTTTGTTGCTATTTTAGTTATGATTCCAGCAATTTATATATTTATAGGAGTTTATCAAGAAAGTATTGTTAAAGCGAGCTATGGTAAATTTTTAAAGGATGAAATAGAATCTAATAAAGACTTGTGGTTACAGCGTCAAAAGATTCATACCGATACAAAAAAAATCAACTTGTTTTTTAATGGAGATGTATCTGATGCAACAGAAACATTTTTGCGAAACGAATTAAAATCGTACCCAAGAATAGATTCTTACGAGCTAGTAATAAATGAAAATAAAGCGCGTAGTGTTGATAGAGTGGTAGATGCTTATGATAGAGCTATTGTTGATTTAGATGAAAAAGATAATGTGATAAAAGGTTTACACAAAGAAATTGAAGATTTAAAAGGAACAATTTCTAATCTGAATTTAAGAATTGAGCAAGATGCATTAAATAGAGATAAAAATACAATACCATTTAGTTCAATAATTAAAGAGGCTAAGATTAGATATAATGGTATTACTTCAATGAGTTTTTCAAAAACATTATTATCTAAGGATTTTATTAAAATTGATACAGTACCTGAGGTATTTGTTTCTTGGAATAAAAAAATGTTAGACTCTATAGTTTTAACTAAAGAAAAGGAATTAAGAAAGTGGATGCAGAAAGAATTGAAGTTAGATACTTTATTAATTAAGAAAGAATAAATTTAAAAGTAACAGAATAAATTAAAAGGAGGCTTTGTATGGTAGTCATGGTCGGAAGAAAAAATCTTCCGACTTTTTTATTTTCCGTCGGTTATAATTTTGGCTTTAATTATTT
>CANNGJ010000048.1 GCA_947504185.1 uncultured Tenacibaculum sp.
TGTTGTTGATTGTCAAGGCAATTTAGACCATTTTGAAACATAAAAAATGGCCGGAATTTCTTCCGACCATGACTACCCTTTATGGGCGTTTTTATTTTTTTATAATATATATACTAACTAAAAAAATTGAATGCTCAAAGGATAACTAGGTTCTTCGTTATTACTTGCTTTTACAGCATTAATTATTGGAAAAATAAAATAGAAGATTCCAATTACAACAAAACCTAATAGCCCTAAACCAAAAAGCAATACTAATGGAATACATAGTAATATGTATAAAAACATTGAAATTCTAAAATTTATAATTGCTTTTCCGTGTTTATCCATTCCTAAAACTTCATCTTTTTTTACTGCCCATAATAATAAGGGCACAAACAAGCCTCCTATACCAGTTATAAAATCTAATAATTGACTTAAGTGAGTTACTACTAATAGTTGTTTGTTCTTCTTCATGATTAATGTGGTATTGGTTTATTATATGACGAATATTCTTTCATTTTGTTACATTTATTATCATTTTAACTCTTCAGGAAAAACACCCTTTTTACTAAAAATCAACACTTTAACTTTTACAACTCAATTATTCATTATATATTTGACAAGTTTTTATTAAACCCCTTAACCCCTAAATAATGAATAACCAACCCCTAAGGTTATTAGTAGTGTTGTGTGCACTAATTTTAACATCTTGTTCATCGAGCAATGAAATTGAATTGGCTGATAATACCCATGAGGTAACTACAAACATCAATGAAAAGTCAATAGAATCAGATATTTTAAATCGTATTAATGATTACAGAGTTAGTAATGGATACTCTCCATTAAATAAACTACAAACGATTAAAACTCAAACTAATAATCATACAAATTATATGATTGATAAGAATGAAGTTTCGCACGATTTTTTCTACCAACGTAAAGAATACTTAACTAAAAATGCTAGTGCAGTAGGTGTAGGTGAAAATGTAGCTTATGGCTATTCTTCTGCTGAATCTGTTGTAAATGCATGGTTAAAAAGTGAAGGCCATAAAAAGAACATTGAAGGTGATTTTACGCACTTTGATGTTACAGCAGAAAAAAATGGCGATGGCAAATGGTATTTTACAAATATATTCGTTAAAAAATCATAATTTATTGTTTATTTAGCTTTACAATAAATATAAATAAAAGCCCCAATTCAATTATGAATTGGGGCTTTTGGGAAAATTAAATATCGGGAAACTTATAATTCTTATTACTTATAGTCATTTACTATAATAAATTTTGATCGTCTATTTTCTTGATGTTCTTCTTCAGTACATTTCACCCTGTTTTTACATTTATTTACTAAATGCTTTTCTCCATAGCCAATAGCACTCTGTATTCTTGATCTATCTAAACCTCTAGATAATATATAATCTCTTGTCGATTTAGCTCTTCTATCTGATAACTTCCTATTATAAGCATCTCCTCCCCTACTATCAGTATGTGCTTCAATTTTAATAATCATCTTTGGATTGTTTTTTAATACCTTTACTACAAACTCTAACTCATAAGCTGCATCTGGTCTAATATTCGATTTATTAAAATCAAAAAATATTGGATTAATTACAATCTCTTTTCCTATAATTAAAGGTGTTAAATATAAATCTTGTTTAATTTTAGCATCTCTTTCTTCTTTAGTTTCCGCACTTCCTAAATCATCTTTATAATCTAACTTCGTACCTCTTAAAGTAAATTTTCTCTTTTTACATTTTACTTCAAAAGTATAAGTCGCATCTTCTTGGGTTACAAACCTTTTTACTACTTTTCCTTTTGCGTCAATTAATTCTACTAATGTATTGGGCAGCGGCTCTTTAGTTCTCTTATCAAACGTTTTACCTGTAATAAACTGTAAACATTCATGAGTGCTAAAACTGTAAATATCATCTCGTCCTTTCCCTTCTGGTCTATTGGATGAAAAGTATCCCGTTTTATTTCCTTCATTTATAAAGAATGCAAAATCATCATAACCACTATTAAAAGGAGCCCCAATATTTTTTACTTCTGATAAGCTATTGTTTAATAAATCTGATTTATAAATATCTAATAAACCTAAATTCTTATATCCATCTGATGAAAAATACAAGGTATGATCTTTAGCTACAAACGGAAACATTTCTTTTCCTTTTGTGTTAATTTTTGGTCCTAAATTTTCAGGTTCACCATAAGATCCATCTTCTAAAATAGCTGCTTTGTAAATATCCGTTTGCCCAAATCCGTCAGGTCTATCGGATACAAAGTACAATGTTTTATCATCTGGACTTAAAGCTGGATGTCCATTAGAATGCAGTTCACTATTTATTGGCAACTCTTCAATGTTAGTCCATTCTCCATTTATCAATGTTACTTTAAATATTTTTAAATGCGATGTTCCTTCTTTATTGTGTTCTAATTCATTTTTCTCATTTAAATTATTTCTAGTAAAATACATGGTTTTTCCATCCTTTGTAATTGCTATGCTAGATTCATGAAAACCTGTGTTTATTTTTGTAGATATTACTGGAATAATGTCTTCGATTGTTTTTTCACTCCCCTCTTCTTTAATCTTTGCTTGATATAAATCTAAATATGGCTCATGATTCCATTCATAAACTTCTCCATTCTTATTTTTTGCTGATGCAAAAAAGAACTTTCCGTCATGTACATAAGGTCCAAAATCTGAGTTCTTAGTGTTAATATCTAAATTCGCAATTCTTATGGAGTCTCTATTTAATACTCTTAGTTTATCGTAATCAACATTCGCTGTTTTCAAACTGATCTCTGGTAGTTTTTTTAACCATTTCTCAGCTTTTTCATACTCTCCTATACTCCTTAATGATTGTGCTAATTTGTAGATACTCTCATTATCTAAACCAACTTTTCTATGGCTGGCTAAAGTATACCAGTATACTGCTTGTTTTGAATTAGAATTATTATAATAACAATCTGCTAGTTTTGCAAATAAGTCTACCCCATTATCTCCTTCTATTTTTATTGCATTTCTATAAAACTCAGCAGCTTTAATATATGCATATTCTTTATAGAATTTATCTGCTATTTTTCTTTGTGAAAAAGTACAAAGTGATAAAAAAAGTAGTAGTAAGAATGTAATTTTAGTTTTCATAATTATACTTTTTAAAAATATCTAGGTGACTTTGTTCTATATGACTTTTCTGGTCTTATCAATTCAAACATTAATAATACTTCATGAGTACCATTTGAATGGTTATTAATATCTGATAATGGATACTCATACGCATATCCTACTCTAAATTGTTTTGACACTTGAAAATCAACTAAAGCTCCTAATGCTCCTGTAAATTCATTAAACCTATATGATCCTCCTAACCAGAATTTTTCATTAAATAAAAAATTTGCAGTTATATCATAAGATAAAGGTGCTCCTCTTGTTGCTTTGACTAAAGTTGCTGGTTTAAATTTTACCGTTTCGCTTAAATCAAATACATATCCTCCTGTTAAATAATAACTTACTTTATCGACTATTCCATAATCAACCCCTCCAATTGTTAAATCGTTATGATCTATATTTAATAATCTAGGTGCAGAGAATCCAACATACCATTTATTAGTATGCATAAAAACACCACTACCAATATTAGGTTCCCATCTATTTCTAACACCAGAGATTCCTGGATCAGATCCTTCAGCTGCAATTAATTCATCATCTAAGTTATATTGAGTGAATCCTGCTTTTAATCCGAAGGCTAATTTTATATCTTCATTAAGTTTAATTGTATATGAAAAATCACCATATAAATAGGTAAACTTTTCATACCCTAACTTATCATTTATAAATGATAATCCAACTCCTATTTTATCATTTCTTAATGGTGCATGCACAGATAATGTTTGGGTTTCTGGTCCTCTATCTATCCCTGCCCATTGGCTTCTATGAAGCCCTACTGCACTAAACACTTGTCTACTACCTGCATATGCTGGGTTTACTGATATTGTGTTATACATATATTGCGTAAATTGAGGTAATTGTTGCCCTTCAATATTAAATACTGTAGTAATAAATAATACTAAAAATGTATATAGTTTGTAATTGTGCTTCATAGCGTTACATTATTTGGTTCCTAAATAAATTGCTCCTGTAAATGGTTTTAATCCACTGTTTTCTAAAACTACGATGTAGTAATACGTTCCGGCTGGTAATCTTTTTGCGCTACCAAAAGTTGATCCTTCTGATACTCCATTCCAATTATTTGCATAATTATTAGATTTGTATACTCTTGCTCCCCATCTATTAAATATTTTTACATTGGTTACAAATCCACAAGATTCAATCCCTGTTACTTCGAAAAACTCATTCCATGAATCTCCGTTTGGTGTTATTGCTTTAGATATTTTTACGTCTTCTTGACCACATGGTAAAACAATACAGTCATCATTTATATTTATCGTAACTTTTATAGATGATAAACATCCTTCACTGGAAACTGTATAGGTAAATACATAATCTCCTAGAGCAATATCTGATGGATCGAAAGTAGTATCGCTAGATAATGATACATCTCCTGTTGTTACCTCCCATGTTCCTTCAGTGCTTAATCCGTCTGTTATATAATCGTTTAAATCTATGGTACCGTCATCTGTACATTTTGAGTCTGCAATAGTTGTAACTGCTGTTTTTACCGTAACATTAATTGTTTGAACAAAATCAGCTGTATTACCACAATCATCACTTACTGTCCAAGTTCTTATAATTTGATAATTGCTATCTGTTCCATCAAATGTGCTTTCTTCCTCAAAACTTATTTGAGTTACATTCTCTGAACAATTGTCTGTAAATTCTAATGTAGGTACTTCTGGAACTACATCACATTCTACATTTATATCTTCTAATGAAGAAACTAATGTTGGTGCTTCATTGTCTTCTACTTTAATTATCTGCGTATGTTTATTTGTATTCCCCGCACAGTCTGACACTTCCCAGTTTCTAGTAATTGTATATTCTGAAGCACAGCTCTCTTCTTCTCTTGTAATATCTTCAGTATAATTAACTTCTAAATCTGTTGATATACTACAGTTATCTGTTGCTGCTAATACTGTTGCTTCTGGTATTGAGGCACAGCTTACTGTGATTTCTGCTTCTGGCAACTCTCCCACAAATACTGGTGCCTCCTTATCTTCTACCGTAATTACTTGTGCATGACTAGTTATGTTTCCTGCACAGTCTGATACTTCCCAGTTTCTAGTAATTGTGTATTCTGAAGCACACTCATCATCTTGTCCTGTAATATCCTCAGTATAGTTAACTACTAAGTCTGTTGATATACTACAGTTATCTGTTGCTGCTAATACTGTTGCTTCTGGTATTGAGGCACAGCTTACTGTGATTTCTGCTTCTGGCAACTCTCCCACAAATACTGGTGCCTCCTTATCTTCTACCGTAATTACTTGTGCATGACTAGTTATGTTTCCTGCACAGTCTGATACTTCCCAGTTTCTAGTAATTGTGTATTCTGAAGCACACTCATCATCCTGACCTGTAATATTTTCAGTATAATTAACCACTAAGTCTGTTGATATACTACAGTTATCAGTTACTGCTAATACTGCTGCTTCTGGTATTGATGCACAACTTACGGTTAATACTACTTCTGGTAATCCTCCTACAAATACTGGTGCCTCCTTATCTTCTACCGTAATTACTTGTGCATGACTAGTTATGTTTCCTGCACAATCTGATACTTCCCAGTTTCTAGTAATTGTGTATTCTGAAGCACACTCATCATCCTGACCTGTAATATTTTCAGTATAATTAACCACTAAGTCTGTTGATATACTACAAGTATCTGTTGCTGCTAATACTGTTGCTTCTGGTATCTCATCACAACTAACTGTAATCTCAGTTTCTGGTAAATCTCCTATAAATTTGGGTGCTTCTTTATCTTCAATTATAAATTTAGCACTATTAGTATTTACTGTATTTCCACAAGCATCTTTTGCTGTAAAAATTACTTCAACTTCACCTATAAAACTACAAGTATAATTAAATTCTTCATAGTTATTCTCCCAAGTAACTACACTACAATCATCTATTACTGCTCCTCCTCCTTTACTATCTAACCAAGTATTTAACTCATCTATATTTCCAGACCCATCACATTCTACCGTTTTATCTGATGGTTGAATTGTTATTCTAGGTGCTATTTCATCTTTAATTAAGTACCCCGCAATTATGCTTTTACTATTTCCGCAAGCATCAATTGCTGTAAAAGTTACATTAATATAAGTTCCATCACATTTAACTGTAGTATCATTATCCTCTCCATAATCATTTTCCCATGTTACTTCTCCACAATTATCAGTAGCTATTGCTCCAGCATTATTATTCAACCACTCTTGTAACTCTGTTACTGGATCTCCAATTCCACATTCAATATTAATATTATGTTTATTAGTTTCATCTATCTCTGGAACTGTTGTGTCTTGTACTGTTATGGTTTGTACAAAGTTTAAACTTGTATTGTTACATCCATCACTAAAATTCCATGTACGTACTCGAACATAGGC
>CANNGJ010000049.1 GCA_947504185.1 uncultured Tenacibaculum sp.
AAAAAAACTTTCAAAAAAGTTTGTCAGTTTTAAAATAGTTTATAAATTTGCAACCGCTTTAAGAAAGCGATACGATCACAGAAATTTTGGAATGATTTTGAGATAAAAAAATCAGCTAGTTCGAGTCTAGTATTTCTACAAAAGGTTGAGTTAAAGAGATGAGATAAAGCTTATCATTGGCGACTCGCCAAGTTCATTGAAAATATTGAAATTGACAGCGTAAACAAAGAGTAGAATAACCAGTTTAAATTATTTTAAACAAATTCTTTTGAAACTTATTCATTAATATTATTTAAAATATACAATGAAGAGTTTGATCCTGGCTCAGGATGAACGCTAGCGGCAGGCTTAACACATGCAAGTCGAGGGGTAACAGAGAGAAGCTTGCTTTTTTGCTGACGACCGGCGAACGGGTGCGTAACGCGTATAGAATCTGCCTTGTACAGGAGGATAGCCTTTAGAAATGAAGATTAACACTCCATAATACTGAGATGTGGCATCACAATTTAGTTAAACATTTATGGGTACAAGATGACTATGCGTCCTATTAGCTAGATGGTAAGGTAACGGCTTACCATGGCAACGATAGGTAGGGGGTCTGAGAGGATTATCCCCCACACTGGTACTGAGACACGGACCAGACTCCTACGGGAGGCAGCAGTGAGGAATATTGGTCAATGGAGGCAACTCTGAACCAGCCATGCCGCGTGCAGGAAGACTGCCCTATGGGTTGTAAACTGCTTTTATACAGGAAGAAACAGTCGTACGTGTACGGCCTTGACGGTACTGTAAGAATAAGGACCGGCTAACTCCGTGCCAGCAGCCGCGGTAATACGGAGGGTCCAAGCGTTATCCGGAATCATTGGGTTTAAAGGGTCCGCAGGCGGTCAATTAAGTCAGAGGTGAAATCCCATAGCTTAACTATGGAACTGCCTTTGATACTGGTTGACTTGAGTTATACGGAAGTAGATAGAATAAGTAGTGTAGCGGTGAAATGCATAGAGATTACTTAGAATACCGATTGCGAAGGCAGTCTACTACGTATATACTGACGCTCATGGACGAAAGCGTGGGGAGCGAACAGGATTAGATACCCTGGTAGTCCACGCCGTAAACGATGGATACTAGTTGTTGGGGTTTACCTCAGTGACTAAGCGAAAGTGATAAGTATCCCACCTGGGGAGTACGGTCGCAAGACTGAAACTCAAAGGAATTGACGGGGGCCCGCACAAGCGGTGGAGCATGTGGTTTAATTCGATGATACGCGAGGAACCTTACCAGGGCTTAAATGTAGAGTGACAGGGCTAGAGATAGCTTTTTCTTCGGACACTTTACAAGGTGCTGCATGGTTGTCGTCAGCTCGTGCCGTGAGGTGTCAGGTTAAGTCCTATAACGAGCGCAACCCCTATTGTTAGTTGCTAACAGGTAATGCTGAGGACTCTAGCGAGACTGCCGGTGCAAACCGTGAGGAAGGTGGGGATGACGTCAAATCATCACGGCCCTTACGTCCTGGGCTACACACGTGCTACAATGGTATGGACAATGAGCAGCCACTATGCGAATAGGAGCGAATCTATAAACCATATCACAGTTCGGATCGGAGTCTGCAACTCGACTCCGTGAAGCTGGAATCGCTAGTAATCGGATATCAGCCATGATCCGGTGAATACGTTCCCGGGCCTTGTACACACCGCCCGTCAAGCCATGGAAGCTGGGGGTGCCTGAAGTTCGTTACCGAGAGGAGCGGCCTAGGGTAAAACTGGTAACTAGGGCTAAGTCGTAACAAGGTAGCCGTACCGGAAGGTGCGGCTGGAACACCTCCTTTCTAGAGAAAGATGGTGAGTTACAAAAGGAAATTTTACTCTTTGCTGTTAATTTTAAAAAACACTAATATATAAGCTATTATAGTCTCGTAGCTCAGCTGGTTAGAGCGCTACACTGATAATGTAGAGGTCGGCAGTTCGAGTCTGCCCGAGACTACAAAAACTTAGGTATTAGAAAGGAAATTCTAGAAACTAGAGGATTCGACATTCAAATTCTGAATAGCTATTCTAGGATTTAAATGGGGGATTAGCTCAGTTGGCTAGAGCGCTTGCCTTGCACGCAAGAGGTCATCGGTTCGACTCCGATATTCTCCACCAGGCAATGCCTGGAGATAAGCAATTATTTCCAAGAGTATTGTAGGCAGATTGTTGCTACAAGTTTTAATGCTTGTTAGTGGCGACTCGCCACACGTTCATTGACATATTGGTAAGATGATATCGTAAATAATCAAGATAGAGATGTTAGATTTATATCTAACACAAATTTTTTTATAAAATAAATTATAAAGAGCTCGTTGTAGTGTTTTACACTACAGCAAAAAGTACAATAAGCTAAATAAGGGCGTATGGCGGATGCCTAGGCTTTCAGAGGCGATGAAGGACGCGATAAGCTGCGATAAGTTACGGGGAGAAGCACATATTTTATGATCCGTAAATTTCCGAATGGGGCAACCCACTATGTTGAAGACATAGTACCCGCAAGGGGGCAAACCTGGTGAACTGAAACATCTAAGTAACCAGAGGAAGAGAAAACAATAGTGATTCCGTTAGTAGTGGCGAGCGAACGCGGATTAGCCCAAACCCAATTTGTTACGGCAAATTGGGGGTTGTAGGGCTGCGACATTAGAATCAAAGTGAACTAGAATTGTCTGGAAAGACAAACCAAAGAGAGTGATAGTCTCGTATAGGTAAGCGATGAGGATATAGCAGTACCCTGAGTAGTGCGGGACACGAGTAATCCTGTATGAATCCACCGGGACCATCCGGTAAGGCTAAATACTCCTGAAAGACCGATAGTGAACTAGTACCGTGAGGGAAAGGTGAAAAGAACCCTAAGTAAGGGAGTGAAATAGAACCTGAAACCGTACGCCTACAAGCGGTCGGAGCACATTTACTGTGTGACGGCGTGCCTTTTGCATAATGAGCCTACGAGTTACTGTTACTAGCAAGGTTAAGGATTTAAGGTCCGGAGCCGAAGCGAAAGCGAGTCTGAATAGGGCGACCATAGTTAGTAGTAGTAGACGCGAAACCGAGTGATCTACCCATGGGCAGGTTGAAGCTGTGGTAACACACAGTGGAGGACCGAACCAGTAAACGTTGAAAAGTTTTTGGATGACCTGTGGGTAGGGGTGAAAGGCCAATCAAACTCGGAAATAGCTCGTACTCCCCGAAATGCATTTAGGTGCAGCGTTGAGCAAAAATTTTATAGAGGTAGAGCTACTGATTGGATGCGGGGGCTTCACCGCCTACCAATTCCTGACAAACTCCGAATGCTATAAAATGTTACTCAGCAGTGAGGGCATGGGTGCTAAGGTCCATGTCCGAGAGGGAAAGAACCCAGACCATCAGCTAAGGTCCCCAAATATATGTTAAGTTGAACTAACGAGGTGAAACTGCTTAGACAGCTAGGATGTTGGCTTGGAAGCAGCCATTCATTTAAAGAGTGCGTAACAGCTCACTAGTCGAGCGGTTTTGCATGGATAATAATCGGGCATAAACATATTACCGAAGCTATGGATTTACGTTGAAAGACACGTAAGTGGTAGGGGAGCATTCTATTTGCGCCGAAGGTGTACTGTAAGGTATGCTGGAGCGGATAGAAAAGAAAATGTAGGCATAAGTAACGATAAAGGGGGCGAGAAACCCCCTCACCGAAAGACTAAGGTTTCCTCAGCGATGCTAATCAGCTGAGGGTTAGTCGGGACCTAAGGCGAATCCGAAGGGAGTAGTCGATGGACAACAGATTAATATTTCTGTACTTCTTATAATTGCGATGGGGTGACGGAGTAATGAAAGCACCGCGAACTGACGGAATAGTTCGTTGAAACATGTAGGTATTGGAACTGTAGGTAAATCCGCAGATCTAGCTGAAGTGTGATAGTACAACAAATCTTCGGATGCGTTGATAGTGTGCCTAAAGGCTTCCAAGAAAAACCTCTAAGCTTCAGATTATAAGAACCCGTACCGTAAACCGACACAGGTAGTTGGGATGAGAATTCTAAGGTGCTCGAGAGATTCATGGCTAAGGAACTAGGCAAAATAGACCCGTAACTTCGGGAGAAGGGTCGCCCCACTTCGGTGGGGCCGCAGTGAAAAGGTCCAGGCGACTGTTTATCAAAAACACAGGGCTTTGCTAAATTGAAAGATGATGTATAAGGCCTGACACCTGCCCGGTGCTGGAAGGTTAAATGGAGGGTTTAGCTTCGGCGAAGATCTGAAATGAAGCCCCAGTAAACGGCGGCCGTAACTATAACGGTCCTAAGGTAGCGAAATTCCTTGTCGGGTAAGTTCCGACCTGCACGAATGGTGCAACGATCTGGACACTGTCTCAGCCATGAGCTCGGTGAAATTGTAGTATCGGTGAAGATGCCGATTACCCGCAGCGGGACGAAAAGACCCCGTGAACCTTTACTATAGCTTCGTATTGGTTTTGGATAAGTAATGTGTAGGATAGGTGGGAGACTATGAAGCGGCGTCGCTAGGCGTTGTGGAGTTGTCCTTGAAATACCACCCTTTGCTTATCTAGAGCCTAACTCAGTAATGAGAACAGTGCGTGGTGGGTAGTTTGACTGGGGTGGTCGCCTCCAAAAGAGTAACGGAGGCTTCTAAAGGTTCCCTCAGCACGTTTGGTAACCGTGCGTAGAGTGCAATGGCATAAGGGAGCTTGACTGAGAGACATACAGGTCGATCAGGTACGAAAGTAGAGCATAGTGATCCGGTGGTTCCGCATGGAAGGGCCATCGCTCAAAGGATAAAAGGTACTCCGGGGATAACAGGCTGATCTCCCCCAAGAGCTCACATCGACGGGGGGGTTTGGCACCTCGATGTCGGCTCGTCACATCCTGGGGCTGGAGAAGGTCCCAAGGGTTGGGCTGTTCGCCCATTAAAGTGGCACGCGAGCTGGGTTCAGAACGTCGTGAGACAGTTCGGTCTCTATCTGCTGTGGGCGTTAGAAATTTGAGTGGATTTGACTTTAGTACGAGAGGACCGAGTTGAACTGACCTCTAGTGTACCTGTTGTCACGCCAGTGGCATTGCAGGGTAGCTACGTCGGGAAGGGATAAGCGCTGAAAGCATATAAGCGCGAAACCCACCACAAGATGAGATTTCTTTAAAGGGTCGTGGAAGATTACCACGTTGATAGGCTATAGGTGTAAGTGCAGTAATGTATGTAGCCGAGTAGTACTAATAACCCATAGGCTTATGTATAGTCTTCCGCTCCTGGTGAGCGGAAGCGAAACTCTTTGATTTTTTACAATATGATTTTATCAATATGTTAACTTATACAGTTGAAATATACTGAACGATTTAAGGTGATTATTGCAATGGGGCTCACCTCTTACCATTCCGAACAGAGAAGTTAAGCCCATTTGCGCCGATGGTACTGCCAATGGTGGGAGAGTAGGTCGTTGCCTTTCTTTTTAAACCTCAATCTGATAAAGATTGAGGTTTTTTTTT
>CANNGJ010000050.1 GCA_947504185.1 uncultured Tenacibaculum sp.
GAAAAAATAAAAATTCGGCTCGTGTATAATCCGAAAAGATAGCGTCTTTTTACACGCTACATTTCATATACGAGACGGTAGCTAATTAAAACCAATCTTTTCATGATAAAATTAAGGAAGTTAGAAATTTATGACTTAGAAGCGTATGAGTACTGGAAATCACCTGAACACAGTTACCATTCCTTAAATGGACCCTATTTTAAAAAAGATTCTAAGAAGGAAGTTGAGAAGATGATCCAAGATTTAAAAAATGATTTTTTAAAAGCGGCAGATGTTTTAGATAATAAGAGAATCATTTCTAATGAAAAAAATGAAATTATCGGAGAAGTAAGTTGGTATTGGAAATCAAAAGAAACTAATTGGTTAGAAATAGGAATTGTAATATTTAATGAAAAATTTTGGGGTAAAGGAATTGGGTACTTAGCACTAAAATTATGGATGAGTGAAGTATTCAACGAAAAAAGAGAAATATTAAGAATTGGGATTTCAACTTGGTCGGGAAATATGGGAATGATCAAGTTAGCAGAAAAACTAGGTATGCGGAAAGAAGCCGAATATCGCAAGGCGAGAATTGTAAATGGTGAACACTTTGATTCAGTTAGTTACGGAATACTGAGAGAAGAATGGGAAAACAAAACAACTAGCTACAACAATGTATAAGCGGCATTAAAACGACCGCTTATACTAACGTTGCCATTAATTTGTGAAAATTGTCACACTTGATAAAAATAATCGTCATTATAAAAAAAACAAAATGATAAAAATTAAAAAAATATTACTTCTCACTACTCTACTCTTCTCATCAATTGCTTTTAGCCAATCTCAAATTTCTAATTCACAAAATAATGAGATAACAGGTTTCATTAAAAATGTAATGAAAGATATCGAAATTCCAGGTGTCGCAATAGCAATAATAAAAGATGATGAAGTAGTTTATAAAAACTATATAGGTAAAGCTAATTTAGAGTATGACATTCCAGTTACAGAATCTTCATTATTTAGGTTACATTCACTATCAAAAATATTTGTTTCAGTTGGAATTTTTCAATTGATAGAGCAGAATAAAATTTCGTTAGAAGATAATATTTCAAAATACATATCAGATATACCAAGTAAATGGAAAAACGTTAAAATAAAAAATCTTTTATCGCACTCTTCTGGATTACCAGATATGAGGGAAGAAATAAATCCTTCAGAAGACATAGCAAAGAAAAATGTTTATAGTAAAGATTTATTATTTCCTGTGGGAGAACGTGCAAGCTATAATCAAACCAATTTTTGGTTGCTCAATAGAATTATTAGAAAAATAACGGGAGGTAATTTTCAAGATTATATTACATCTCAATTCAAGGAAAACCCAAAAGTATGTTTTTCAAATATTGCAGATATTAAACCCGATAGAGTTATGGAATACAAACCAAGTACTAAAGGAGAGTTACAGAACTATCATTTTATAGTACAAGATTATATGTACGGATGTGGCGGTATTACAATGACGTTAAACGATTTAATCAATTGGAATAAAAAATTTAATGATAACATTTTGCTCAATGCCACATCTAAAAAGGAAATGTTAACAGCATTTAAATATAATACAAGTTCATCATCAAAATTTACTTATGGATGGGATATTCAGAACTTAAATGGGGTTACCTCTTATGGTTTTAATGGTGCAGGATTAGTAAATTATAGAAAATTCCCTAGCAAGAACATTTCGATAATTTGGTTGACAAATGGTTATAGAAAACCGCATAACATTGATAATATTACAAATAAAATTGTAGGATTTATAGATGAAGATTTAGTAGATACAACACCTAAATTTACTAAAGCATTACATAAAATAGTTATTTCAAATAAACCTAAAAAGTTAGCAAAGGAATACTATAAACTTAAAAAACAATACCCTTACGTAAATTATGAGCGTACAATTAATAATTTAGGATATCAATTTTTAGGCAAAAAAGAACTAGATAATGCAATAGCTTTATTTAAATTAAATACCGAGCAATTTCCCGAATCATCTAATGCTTTTGACAGTTTAGCCGAAGGCCATTATTACAATAAACAATTTGAATTATCAAAGAAAAACTATTTGAAATCACTAGAACTAAATCCTTCTAATACAAATGCAACTAAAATGATAAGCAAAATAGAGAAAGAAAACTAATGGCAACAATGGCTATAAGTAATTGCTGGTTCTCGCCTACTTCTGAAAATCCTTGCGGATTTTCAATTTGGTGTGTACTTGTAAAGTTAACCGCTAACCCACGCAACTACTCATAGCCGAGACCGTTACCACCAATTAGAAAAAAATGCCGAAACAAAAGAAATTATTATCGCAACGACACCCGATATTTTACTTTATTTCAGTTTGGGAAAAGCGGATAAGAAAAAGAATTTCTTGGAATTTTGACGGAAAGAGATATACCAAAAGTAAAGAGTTAAAACGATTAGATTTCAGAGTAAAAAAACACCAATCTAAACTCTTGAAAAAACTCGGAGAAACGGATATGATTCTTCAATACAATAAAATTGATAACCTGAAATTAGTTATCGAAAGAGTAAACGGAACGATAATTAAACCGGGAGAAACATTCTCATTTTGTAAAACAGTTGGTTTACCTACAAAGAAGAAAGGATATAAACTAGGAATGGAATTATCTTTCGGAGAAGCAAAATCTGGAATTGGTGGTGGAATATGTCAAAGCTCAAATCTAATGCATTGGCTAGCACTCCATTCTCCTTTGACTATTAACGAAAGACACCATCACAGTTTTGACCCATTCCCTGATGATGGAAGGGTTTTACCCTTTGCAAGTGGTGCAACAGTATTTTATAACTATTTAGATTTTCAATTAACCAACAATACAGAATGGACTTTTCAAATAAATTTATGGCTAACGGACAAATTACTTGAGGGAGAAATTAGAGTTAATACTGAACTTGATTTTAATTATCACGTTTTGGAAAAAAACCACAAGTTTATAAAGAAAAATAATGAGTTTTTCAGAACCAATGAAATTTGGAGAACTAAGAATGCAAAATTTAGAAGTGGTGCAATATTAGAAGAAGAACTGATGTTTAAAAACTATGGGAAAGTAAAATACGAACCAAAAGAATATGAACAAATTAAATAGAAACTGGTGGTAACAAAGTGTATAAAACATAGCTAGTAAGTGCTAAACCCAAAATTCAGTACTTTCTACCAAGTCCGCCAAATTTTTAATTTGGCTTTTAAAAACAGAAAGTTAAAAACAAAATATAAAAATTCGGCTCTGTGTTTATCCGAAATGTAGTACTTTTAAACACGCTACGTTTCATACACAGAACGTTGCCATTAATTATAAGAAACATCGTCACATTCGACAATATGTATCGTCTTTATAGAAAATCAATTAAATGAAACATCAATTTTACAGCTTATTAATTGTTCTATCAATTTTTACTTCCTGTTCGAATAATTTAAAAAACCAAGCGGGCAAAAAAACCGCTCAAAACCACCAACTTGATTCATTGTTCAATTTCAGCCACTCGAATGGAATGTTCAATGGAGCAGTATTAGTTACTAAAAACGATTCGCTGATTTACAAGGAATCTTTTGGGTTTGCCAACGAGGAAACGACAGAAAAAATAACGCCTGAATCGGTCTTTTACATCGCATCGGTTTCCAAACAATTTACTGCAATGGGAATTATGATATTGAAAGAAAAAAACAAGCTATCCTTTGATGATAAAATCAAGGACTTTTTTCCAGATTATCCAGACTATTTGAAAAATATAACTATAAGGCAACTGTTGAACCATAGTTCAGGACTTACTGACTCGGAATATTATAAGTTGACCGACCCAAGTAACAAAGATGTTCTCGAAATCATTATGAAACAAGATTCACTTGAACTCGAAAATGGAAAAAAGTTTCGATACAGTAACTCTGGTTATGTGATGCTCGCTTTGATAATTGAAAAAATCTCGGACAAGACAATTGACCAATTCTTCAATCAAGAAATCTTTGAAACTTTAGAAATGAAAAACACCACAGCGACAAAAGAAGTAGCTGAAAATAATTCTAAAAAAGTAGATGGCTACAATCTAATTGGGAAAAAGGTTGTTTACAAATCTTCCGTAATTGGACCAGGTGGAATTTATTCAACGCTAAACGATTTAGAAAAGTGGAACAAAGCATTGAACACGAATAAGTTAATCTCAAAAAAAACGCTCAACGAAGCTTTTAAAAATGGTAAACTAAATGAAAGCTCTATATCCATCAATATGAATGGTCAAGAATATGGTTATGGCTTTGGTTGGATGCCATACGAGAAAAATGGAAAAAACTATGTCCAACACGATGGAACTGTAGAAAGTTACAGGTCATTAATAAAGAAAAATCTAACCGATGGTTATGATTACATATTCTTGACAAACCAAGGAGGTAGATTAGCAATGAACGAATTAACAACATCAATTGACAACATCCTTGAAAAATCGAAATATAAAATACCTAAAATACCGATTGCGAACAAAATTGTGCAGGAATTTGGAGAAAACGATACAAATACAGCAATCACTAAAATAAAAAGTGCAATTAATGAAAATCCAAATGATTACAACATTGACGAAAATAATATAAACAGACTTTCTTATACCTATTTAAGAGATAGCCAAATAATTAAAGCTATTGAGATTTTCAAACTAAATACGGAGTTGCATCCTAATTCAGCCAATGCATTTGATAGTTTGGCCGAAGGCTATTTTGCGAATAAACAGTTTGGACTTTCAAAAGAAAATTATCAGAAATCATTAGAAATAAATCCTAAAAACGAGAATGCCAAGGCTATGATTGAGCGAATCGAAAAAGAAACAGCGGAGAAATAACTAATGGCAACAACGTATATAAAACATAGCTACTACAGGCCTTCCGAGAGGTTTGTGTGTATTTGCAAAGATCGCCAAATTTTTAAATTTGGCTTTTAGTGAAATAAAGAAAAAAAGAAAAATTTAAAAATTCGGCTCGTGTTAATCCGAAAAGTTAGCGTCTTTTTGCATGCTACGTTTCATACACAAGTCCGTTAGCTACCATATATAAAAACATCGTACCTTCTAAAAAACAATGACATTAAACAAACTTTTTCATTATAACTCTT
>CANNGJ010000051.1 GCA_947504185.1 uncultured Tenacibaculum sp.
TGTTGATTGTCAAGGCAATTTAGACCATTTTGAAACATAAAAAATGGCCGGAATTTCTTCCGACCATGACTACCAAACTTGGTCGCCTTTTTTAATTTGTATAAAACTCTAAACTTTCTTTAATTAATTCTTTTGGAACTTTACAATCTATTTTAAAGTTTTCATAGTCTTCTAAAAGCACGAAATTAATTTCTCCTCCTACATTTTTCTTATCATGTTTCATTAGTTCCATAATAGCAGAAAAATCTTCGTTTAAAATTTCAACTTTACCATAAATAGCAATAATAGCTTCTTTTATTTCTTTTAATTTATCCTTTGAAAAACCTAAGAGTTCTGATGATATATATGCTTCGCAAACCATACCAATGGCAATGGCTTCACCATGAGTAAGGTTTTCTTTGTGTTCACTATCTAAAAAGTAAGATTCAACACCGTGACCAATTGTGTGCCCCCAATTTAAAACTTTACGAACATTTTGCTCTTTAGGGTCTTCTAAAACAACTTCGTTTTTAATTTCTATCGAGCGGTGAATTAAATCAATAATATTTAATTCAGAATTATCTTTTATTTCATTAAATAACCGAATGTCGTGAGTCATACCATATTTAATAATCTCAGCAGTACCCGATCTTATTTCTTTAGCATCAAGTGTGTGTAAATATTCAGGATCTAAGACAATCATTTCTGGGTTTGCAAACAAACCAATCTGATTTTTTAAAACACCTAAGTCAATTCCAGTTTTTCCACCAACTGAAGCATCTACCATGCTTAATAAAGTAGTAGGAATGTTTACAAAATCGATTCCACGTTTAAAGGTTGAAGCTACAAAACCACCTAAATCGGTAATAACACCACCACCTAAAGTAATTAATAAACTTTTACGGTCGGCACCTAATTCAGTCATTACATTCCAAACACCAACACAAGTTTCTATGTTTTTGTGAATTTCGCCAGCATCAATTTGAATCACTTCAATATTTTTATCTGTGGCTAATAATTGCATAAATCTAGGATAACAATGAGCTAATGTATTGTCATCTACCAAAATAAAAATAGAAGAGTAGTTTTTAGTAGCGATTAAACCTGCTAATTCAGCATAAGCTTTCTCATTAAAATGAATTGGATATGTTACTGCTTGAATTGACGTCATTTCTTTAATAAGTTTAAAGCGAAATTAAAGAGAAAAAGTTAATTTATTTCATAGTTCTCTTTTATATTTGCGATACAACAACTAATATTTATTCAAGGTAAAATGAAACTTTTTGATAATACTGAGATAGCTTTTAAATTAAAGTCAGATTCTGAATTAGAACGCGCTTATTTTTTATTTAAGATGATACAAAACCAACCAATGGTTCGTATCGGTACTGCAGTAACAAATTTTGCTTTAAAAGCACATTTGCCAGTTGAGGGTTTAATTCGTTCTACTGTTTTCGATCATTTTTGTGGAGGAGTAACAGAAGATGATTGTTTACCTAATATTGAAAAAATGTATGAAAAAGGTAATGTTCATAGTGTTTTAGATTATTCGGTAGAAGGAAAAGAAGACGAAGCTCAGTTTGACGATGCTTTAGCAATGACTTTAAAAACAATTGATTTTGCTGAAGAGAAAAAATCTATTCCTTATGCTGTTTTTAAACCAACAGGTTTTGGTCGTTTTGCATTGTATCAAAAATTAACAGAAGGAGAAGAACATACCGAAGAAGAAAAGATAGAATGGAAGAGAGTCGTAGACCGTTTTCATACAGTATGTAAAGCAGCAGTAGCAAAAGATGTTCCTTTATTAATTGATGCTGAAGAAAGCTGGATGCAAGATGCAGCTGATGATCTGATTGAAGAGTTAATGGAAGAATACAACAAAGAAAAAGCGATTGTATTCAACACCTTACAAATGTATCGTCATGATCGTATGGAGTATTTACGAGGTTTATACCAAAAAGCACATCAAAAAGGATATCATATCGGTATGAAAGTTGTTCGTGGGGCATATATGGAAAAAGAGCGAGAAAGAGCTGAAGAAAAAGGATACGCTTCTCCAATTTGCAAAGACAAACAAGCTACTGATGATAATTATAACGAAGCAATTCGTTTTATGATGGAGCATAAAAATATGGCCATTTTTGCAGGAACTCACAATGAAGAGAGTTCTTATTTATTAATGGATTTAGCAAAGGAATACAAAATTGAAGCAGACGATAATCGTATGTGGTTTGGTCAATTATATGGTATGAGTGATCATATTAGTTTTAATTTAGCCAAAGGAGGTTATAACGTAGCTAAATACGTTCCTTTTGGCCCAGTTAGAGATGTAATGCCTTATTTAATTCGTAGAGCAGAAGAAAATACTTCGGTTGCAGGACAAACATCAAGGGAGCTAAATTTATTGAAAACAGAAAGAAAACGTCGTAAAGTATAATGAATACGGTTGACGAAATAAAAGAAGCCATTCAAAAAAATAAGAAAAGGCTAGCTAAAGAACTTACTGAAAGTAAGGAGCTAGTCTTTTTAATAAAAAAGTCAATGACTACTTCGCTTTCATCTGAAGAAAAAGATAAAATTAAAGAGCAGTTATTAGATATTTGTAAGGCTGTACCAGCATTTACAGTTTTTATGCTGCCAGGAGGCGCATTATTACTACCATTATTAATAAAATTAATTCCAGATATTTTACCCAGCGCCTTTAGAGAAAATGATGAAGAATTAGAAGGAAAAAAATAATTTCATTTCATTATCGTATTCATTTTTAAAACACTAATTTTGCAGCTTCAAAATAAGCAAGAATGCAATCAATTAGAAACATCGCTATTATAGCCCACGTTGACCACGGTAAAACAACTTTGGTAGATAAAATTATAGATCAAGCTAAAATCTTAGACGATCGTAAAGAACGTACAGATTTATTGTTAGATAATAACGATTTAGAGCGTGAAAGAGGAATTACGATTCTTTCTAAAAACGTATCTGTAAACTATAAGAACACTAAAATTAATGTAATTGATACACCTGGTCACGCCGATTTCGGAGGAGAAGTAGAACGTGTATTAAAAATGGCTGATGGTGTTTTATTATTAGTTGATGCATTTGAAGGACCTATGCCACAAACTCGTTTTGTATTAGGTAAAGCTTTAGAATTAGGGTTAACACCAATCGTAGTTGTAAATAAAGTAGATAAAGAAAACTGTACACCTGATTTAGTTCACGAAAAAGTTTTCGATTTAATGTTTGCTTTAGAAGCAACAGAAGAGCAATTAGACTTTACTACCATTTATGGTTCTGCAAAGAACAATTGGATGAGTACTGATTGGCAAAACGAAACTGATAACATCGTGCCGTTATTAGATGCTGTATTAGAATCTATTCCAGAAACTAAATACAATGCTGGTACACCACAAATGCAAATTACTTCTTTAGACTTTTCATCTTTTACAGGAAGAATTGCAATCGGACGTATTTTCCGTGGAGACTTAGAAGCTGGTAAAGATTACATGTTATGTAAAGCTGATGGTTCTAAGAAAAAAGTAAGAATTAAAGAATTGCACGTATTCGAAGGAATGGGTAAAGTTCAAGTAGATAAAGTACCTTGTGGAGATATCTGTGCTATTACAGGTATTGAAGGATTTGAAATTGGTGATACAATTGCAGATTTAGAAAACCCAGAAGAATTACCAAGAACAGAGATTGACCAACCTACCATGAGTATGTTGTTTACAATTAACAATTCACCTTTCTTTGGTAAAGAAGGTAAGTTTGTTACTTCTCGTCACTTACGTGATCGTTTGTTCAAAGAATTAGAGAAAAACCTAGCATTAAGAGTTGAAACTACTGATAGTGAAGATAAATTTAACGTTTTCGGACGTGGAGTTTTACACTTATCTGTTTTAATAGAAACAATGCGTCGTGAAGGATATGAATTACAAGTAGGTCGTCCTCAAGTAATTTTAAAAGAAATTGACGGCAAGAAACACGAGCCAATGGAAACATTATCTATTGATGTTCCTGAAGAAAATGCATCTAAAGCAATTAACTTAGTATCTCTTAGAAAAGGAGATTTACTAATTATGGAGCCTAAAGGAGACTTACAACACTTAGAATTTTCTATTCCATCTCGTGGATTAATTGGTTTAAGAAATAGAATTTTAACGGCTACAGCTGGTACAGCAATTATAAATCACCGTTTTTCTGAATACGGACCTTATAAAGGAGACTTTACAGAGGATGTAAAAGGAGCTATTATTTCATCTGCAGCTGGTAAAGCAACTGCGTATGCATTAAACCGTTTACAAGATAGAGGTCGTTTCTTTATTGATATTAACCAAGAGATTTATATTGGTCAAGTAATTGGAGAAAACAGTAAGGATACAGATTTAGCTGTAAACTTAATTAAAGGAAAGCAATTAACAAACATGCGCAAATCTGGTACAGATGATGCTATGAAGATTGCACCAAAAGTAGATTTCTCTTTAGAAGAAAACATGGAATACATTAAAGTAGATGAATACTTAGAAGTAACTCCAGAAAGTTTACGTATGCGTAAAATTAATTTTAAAGGATAGTCTTTAAATTTTATATATAGTAAAAGCCACCTTTTAAAGGTAGTCATGGTCGGAAGAAATTCCGGCCATTTTTTATGTTTCAAAATGGTCTAAATTGCCTTGACAATCAACAAC
>CANNGJ010000052.1 GCA_947504185.1 uncultured Tenacibaculum sp.
TAAAAATTCGGCTCGTGTATAATCCGAAAAGATAGCGTCTTTTTACACGCTACATTTCATATACGAGACGTTGGCAACAAGCTGAAAGAAATCACATTAACAATGTCGCTTTTTTACAATCATATAACATTTCGATTTTTCATATTTGCAGTCTAAAATATATAAATATGGAAAAGACAATTATTGCACAATTAAGTATCCAAATAGCGAAAACAGAAGCTTTTTTAAAGCTAGCAGAAATTATGGTTAATAAGAGCTTAGCAGAAAATGGGTGCTTAACCTACAAGTTATTAAAAGAAGTCGATAAAGAAAATGATTTTTTTATCTATGAAAAATATGAAAATGAAAAAGCGGTTGAGAATCATAATTCATCTGAACATTTCAAAGGTTTCATAAATACCGTAATGCCATTGTTAACAAAAGAACCTACAATTGAAATTTTTTAATGACAATAAACAGATCTTACAAACCAACTATATTTCTTTCAAAATATATTGACCGATTTTACACTTTTGAAAAATCGAGTTCTGACTATTTTGAACTTCCTTCCGTTCTTCCAGGAACTGGGTTAGAATTAGTGTTTTATATAGATAAGCCATTATCCGTTAACAAAAAGACACTTCCAAAATCACATACTGTTTGCCCAAGAAATATCTTGAGTTTTGATAAAGAAAAAAATGTGTCATTCTTATCTGTAAGATTTAAAAGTGGAGCTTTTAGACATTTTACGTCAGTCCCATTTTCGGAATTAAATGACAACTATTTTTCTGTTCAAAATTTATGGAAATCAAAAGGCAGAAACTTAATGAGTAAGCTTGAAAACATTTCAGAGGTTCAAAATAAAATTGAAGAAATCGAATCGTTTTTAATCAAAAAATTCAATGAATATCATAAGATTGAAAACGATAAGTGGGATTTAATTATGGATGAATTGTATTATAATTTTGACAATAACACAATAGAAAAACTATCTCAAAAAGCCAGTTTAAGTCTTCGGCAGTTTGAAAGAGGCTTTAAGTCTCAATTTGGAATAACAGCTAAAGAATTTCAGAAAATAACAAGATTTCAAGATGTTATGAAAAAGATTCTTCTCAATAGAAAACCTGATTATTTAGATACCATTTTAGATAACGGATATTTTGATCAAAGCCATTTTATTAATGAATTTAAGTCATTAACAAAAAAGACACCTTTAGAATATTTTACTAAAGAAAATTTTGACAGTCATTTCTACCATAAATCTCTGAATAAAAAGCCAGTTGCCAACAATGTATAAAAATAATAAGGGCTAAGTGCCAAGCCAAAAGTTGGTACACATTAACAAAGTCCGCCAAAATTTACAATTTGACGGTTAAATGAAAAGAAAATTAACGGTAAAATCGTAAATTTGGCTAAGTGCTAAAACTGAAAGTAAGTGAATATTTAATTCCTTACTATTCTTATACTAGACGTTGTAAGTAATGCGGAAATCGAGCTGAAATTGAACATTTGAACTAAAAAAGCCAACCGCATAGTCAAGCACATTTCATTTTTTTCGTGCCTCAAAAAATAAAAAGAGCTTGCCTTTTTCCAACGCTTACACACGTTCATAAGATTGTTAAAAAATTGAAAATTGAAAAATGGAATTTATCCTAAATTTTCGTTACTTTACAGATTAGTTATGGGCAAAAAATATTCAGACATAAAAGAAAAACTTCAAATCGTTGTAGATAAGAAAACTACTAACGACTTGGCACATTTGACACACTATTTTCAAAATCACAAAAATGGTGTTTCTCAATATTTTAGACCATCTGCAACTGAATATTTGAACGAACTGCACGAGGAACTGAATATAGCAGAAGAACCAAACTTTCAATATTATTTACCGATAAAATGGGATATTCCATTTCCACCAACAGAAAACCCAACATTCAAGTTTATTGACCTTTTTGCTGGTATTGGAGGAATAAGATTGGCTTATCAAAATAATGGCGGAAAGTGTGTATTCACAAGTGAATGGGACACTTATGCAAAAAAAACCTACGAAGCTAATTTTGGAGAAGTACCTTTTGGAGACATAACTCAAATTTCAGAAAAGGATATTCCTGACCACGATATTCTGTTAGGTGGTTTTCCTTGTCAACCATTTTCAATCGCAGGAGTTTCGAAGAAAAACTCGTTGGGAAGAAAACACGGTTTTTTGGATGAAACTCAAGGAACTTTATTTTTTGACATCGCAAGAATAATAAAACATAAAAAGCCAAAGGCTTTTATGCTTGAAAATGTAAAAAATCTCGTGTCTCACGACAAAAAGAAAACATTTAAAGTCATAATTAGTACTATAGAAAAATTAGGCTACAACGTTCATTTCAAGATTCTAAATGGCAAACACTATGTTCCTCAAAATCGTGAACGAATTATAATTGTAGGATTCAAAAAGACAGTTTTTAAAAGTAAAGAAACGTTTGAGTTTCCGGACCCACAAGAATCAAACTTTGTTTTCAAAGATATTCTTGAACCTAAAGTTGACGACAAATATACTTTGTCTGATAAACTTTGGAATTATCTACAAGAACACGCACGAAAACATAAAGCTAAAGGAAATGGTTTTGGTTTTGGATTGACTGACTTAAATGGTATTTCAAGAACAATTAGTGCAAGATATTATAAAGATGGTTCAGAGGTTTTAATTCCACAAAAAGGAAAAAACCCAAGAAGATTAACACCAAGAGAATGTGCGAGACTTCAAGGATTTCCAGATAAATTTATAATTCCTGTCTCAAATAATCAAGCATATAAACAATTTGGCAATTCTGTTGTAACACCTTTAATACAAGCAGTTGCAAAAAATATTGTAAAAGAACTTTCAAAAATTAATGAATCTAACCAATCTAAAATCGCTGTTCATAAATAATGGATGTAAGAAGATTTATGTAAAAACTCTCGCACCAAATGACAACTCTAAAAATCAAGTTTATTTTGGTGGCAGTTTCGAAATTTTAAACATATTACCACTTTCGGAAATAGTTACCGAAGAAGCTGGAGATTGGAATAAAGAAAGATTTAAAGCTAAAATCAACTTTTCTTGGATTGATGACGAAGGTTCAGTTTTTCCAGCACCAAAAGCACAGCTTATCCTCTATCCAAAATATCCTGAAGTTAGATTTTCTGGATTTCTTGCAAGGTGTCAAAAAGCACCTTCGGAATTAATGACACAAAGATTAGCTGGTCGTCTACTTTTCTTTTCTGTTGCACAAAACGGAACAATTTTAGGCTATGTAACTTCGCCTGATTCAGAAATCACAAATGAATTTAATCAAACTGAATTTGATTCTGTTCACGGAGTTTTCTCTGTTATAGATTTACCGAAAGCTAAAAACAATCGAGCAGTTTTATTGAGCGAACTAAAACGTATTCACGAATTAGGTTGGATTAATTCAAAAAGGTTAGACAGCAATGGAAACATAATGGATTGTCGAGCACCAAATTGTGGAGGTTATACTTTGGAAGCAGAATTAGGAGTTACGCCAAATGGATATTCCGAACCTGATTTTATGGGTTGGGAAGTCAAACAGTTCGGAGTTGCTAATTTCAATAGAACCAAATCCAAAGCAATAACTCTAATGACACCTGAACCAACGGACGGATTATACAAAACCGAAGGAACGGAATATTTTGTCAGAACTTATGGTTATGAAGACAAAAGAGGAAGACCAGATAGATTGAATTTTGGTGGAGTTCACAAAGTTGGAGAAAAACATCATCTAACAGATTTAACAATGCAATTAATCGGATTTGACGTTGAAAGCGGAAAAATACGCAATACGAATGGTAGAATTGCATTACTGGACGAAAAAGAGAATGAAACAGCTTCTTGGAGTTTTTCCTCAATGCTAACACATTGGAACAGAAAACATAATCAAGCTTGTTATGTGCCTTCATTATCAGAAATTAAACCTGAAAGAAAGTACAGATATGGAAATGAAATAATTTTAGGAACAGGAACTGATTTCCAACTATTTCTTTCGCAAATGGCTCTTGGGAATATTTATTACGACCCAGGAATTAAACTGGAAAATATTTCTACCAAACCTAAAATTAAGAAACGAAGTCAGTTTAGAATAAAGTCTGGTTTTTTACCAAATTTATATAAACAGAATGAAATAATTGATATTGCGGAATAGCCAACGCTTAAAGCCATACACATTTGCATTCGCTAAAGCCAACGCTACGCCAAAAATTGCAAAAGAGTATGTCTTGCCAACGCTCACATTTGAACTAAATAACAAACATCGGAAAACCAAGCTGAACGTGAAGCACTACTTACAACAACGTGTATAAAACATAGCTATTATAAGCTTTCCGAGAGGTTTTTGTATATTTACAAAGTACGCCAAATTTTTTATTTGGTTATATTTATAAAAGAAAATTAAACATAAAAATAAAAAATTCGGCTCGTGCTAAATCCGATAAGTTAGCGTCTATTTATACGCTACGTTTCATACACAAGACCGTTAGCTACCATATATAAAAACATCGTACCTTCTAAAAAACAATGACATTAAACAAACTTTTTCATTATAACTCT
>CANNGJ010000053.1 GCA_947504185.1 uncultured Tenacibaculum sp.
GTACGAGATGCAAATAATTGTGAAGAAAGTTCTACACCAATTACTGTAGATCCAGTTATCACACCAACACATACAGCAGCGATAACACCGGCATGTTATAGTTCAACTACAGGGTCATCTATTACAGTAACTGCAGCAGGAAGTGCTAATTATCAATTTATTTTAAATGGAGGCACTCCCCAAGGACCAACAACAGCGGGAGGTAATACAAGTACATTCTCAAGTTTAACTCCTGGGAATTATACAGTACAAGTAATTGATGGATCAGGTTGTGTATCTACGATATCAAATCATACAATTAATGACGGGTTAACAGGAACAGCTGTGGCTACAGATATAACCTGTAACGATGGAAGTATTACAATTACTCCAGCAGGAGGAGATAGTAGTTATTCTTATGCTATTATTACTACTGGTAGTGGAGCAGTTCCTATTTTTGGTCCAAGCGCAACTTTTCCAATTACAACAGGAAATGCAGGCGATTACGATTTCTTTGTACGTGATGGAGCAGGTTGTGAATACAGTTCGACAATAAATGTAAGGGAAATAGCGCCCGTAACTTTTGCACTTAGCTTACCTAATGTTACTCCTGAATGTTTTGGAGAGCAAGAAACAGTTAACGTAACAATAGCGGATGGTACAGCCCCTTACACAATTAACATAACTGATGGAGGTAGTGTTAATACTACAGTAACCACTAGTAGTTTAACTAGAAGTTTTTCAGGGTTATCTGCGGGAACTTATAATGTAACAGTTACTGATGCAAATATGTGTCCGGCTGGTACTCAATCAATAGATATTATTGAATTACCTGAATTAACAGCTACTTTAAGTGGTAGATTACCAGCAACGTGTGTTAATTTTCAAGATGACAATAGTGGTTATGGATTTGAGTATGATTTAACAGCTACTACGTTACCACCAGCCCCTTATGTTTTACAGTTAAGAAGATTAGATGGGTCATGGACAGCTGACCATACAGAAAATGTGTTTTTAGGTATTGATCCTGGTACAGTTGTAAATCCAGCAATGAGAATTGTAGATGGAAGTGGTACTATTATATGTTTAGAGCTTTTAGATCGATTTGTAACACCATTCTTAGTAGATGGTTTAATCGTTAACCCAGTAGCTAACCCAGCTTCTTGTTCTTCAGGTTTTAGTATAACTGTGGAAGCAGTAGGAGGTGTGGGACCTTTTGAGTTTGCTATTGGAGCACCTTCTGGTTGGGTAGGACCAGATGCAACAAGTCCAGCACCACCAGCACCTGCTCCAGTACCATCTCAAGATAGAACTTACACATTTACAGGTTTAACACCTGGTTTAACATACGTGTTTTATGTAAAAGATACTAATGAAAATGCAGGAGGAGCGGTAGTAGGAGATCCAAGTGATGATTGTATTAAACAGAATAATGAAGATGTTTATGCTGATTTTACATCTAATGTCCCTATTACACCAGCAATAGATAATAATGTATGTAATGGGGCGTCTAATGGACAAATAACATTTACTATTGATACTAGTAGTACAGATATAACTTCGCCTTTTATTTGGAGTTTATTTAAAAGAGATGCATCAAATGTGGGGATTCTTGTACCGGCATACAATGGAGTTTCTCACAGTTATGTAGGTTCTTCTACAACTGTTACTGCTTCAGGTTTAGATGCAGGAATCTATTATATTGAAGTAACTTCAGGTTCTTGCTCTTGGGGTAGTTTAGATACTTTAATAGAAGAAGGTGATCTAATAACAGGTGATGTAATAAAAGGAAATGACATTACTTGTAGCCAAGATGGTGTAGTTAATATAAATAATGTTTTAGGAGGTTTCCCAGGATATACTTATACACTTAATATCGGAAATGCTACAGGTATAATCTCTCCTACATCAGCAACAACAATTAATATTCCTTATGCGAATGTTACAGATACAACATTACCTGTGACTGTTCAAGTAACAGCTGTTGATACTAATGGGTGTTCAAATATTATAGGAAATATTAGTTTAAACGTTAGTCAATTACCACAAATAAATTCTGTAAATGGAAATAGTTGTGTTGCTAATAATACTATTGAAGTAGATGTCGTAGACGGAAGTGGTTTAGCACCATATCAGTATTCTATCGATGGAGGAACGACATATACAGCAGCAACATCAACAGATCCTTATACATTTACTAATGTTCCAGAAGGAAATTATACAGTTATAATTAGAGATGCTAACGGATGTGAGAGTGCTACGCAAGCAGTAACTATACACCCAGATATTGATTTTAATCTAGCAATTAACCAAAATTTAAATTGTGCTGCTCCAACACCAGAAGCTATAATTGACATTAATGTAACATCAGGTACTGGAGGTACATATAATTATACAATTACAGGAGTAGGAGCTACACCAAACCCACCGGTAACAGTAGGTAGCTTTGCAACAGCTTCATCTACTCATACGGTAAATCTAAATGGTACTTATGAAGTTGTACTTACCGATGTAACCTCTAGTTGTTCAATAACCCGTCAGATAGCTATTTCTCCATCAATTTTGCCAGTATTTAATATTTCTGCAACAGTAACAGATAT
>CANNGJ010000054.1 GCA_947504185.1 uncultured Tenacibaculum sp.
TCACTTACTAATGTTGGTGTTAGTGTTGCTGTACAGTTATCTGTTGCTGATGGTGCTAAAGCTAAAGCTGCTGTTAAGCCGTCTGAATCACTACATTCTATAGTGACATCTAAACTTCCTAATGTTGTGCTTACCTCTGGAACTGTTGTGTCTTGTACCGTTATGGTTTCATAAGCTATTACTATATTACAAGGTGTTGGTGTTGTTGGGTCTATTACTCTTAAGGCTACTGTATATTCATTACAACCTAAAAAAGTATTTTCAACATTTACCCCTGATTTCTCTACATTAAAATTATTTCCATCGTAACTAAAATCCCATTCATAAACTAAATCATTTCCTCCTGTTGGGTCTATAGAAGTACTAGCATCAAAATCTATTGAATAACCACAAACAACTTCTGATGTATATGAAAATTTAGGTTGTGGTGCTTCAAAAGCTGTAAAGGTTTGTGTACTAATATTTGTACATCCATATTTATCTGTTACTTTTAATGCTATAGTTTTTATACCTCCTGTTGTAAAAACATGCGTAGGTGTTATTCCTGTAGCATCTAAAGTAAACGTACCAGAATACTCAAAATCCCACTCATATAATACAATAGCATCATTAAAGTCTGGTGCTGTTAAAATATTGTATGCATTATTATCAAAATAGGTAGAATTAGATCCATCAAAACTTACAGTAGCACCCGCACAAACATTTTCTTGAGAAAAAATTGCTGTTGGTATAGAATTAATTCCAATATTAAAAGGAACATAAAATTCATCTTTTAATGCTGAATTTGGAGAGCCTCCTGCAAGTGAAGCACCTACCTCAATGGTAATTCCATTACATGGACTTACTCCATCATCACAAAGATTAAAAATTTTACTTAACTCTATTTTTGCTTCAAAAAACTCTCCATCATCAGCTCCAGAACAATTAGGACTACCTAATTTGGCTTCAAATGTATTACCTGATATTACAAATTGACTACCATTGTATGTATATATATTAGCATCAGAAACAATACCTCCTCCTACGTTAAAAAATGCTGCTATATCTGATCCGTTTTTAGATAAATCTCCAGTGGTAGTATTACAATCTGTATTAATAAAAAATGAAAAAGAAGAATTACCAGTAGACTCTCTTTCAAAAGCTAAGTATATATAAGTGTTATCTTGATCAAACCAAAACTTTGTTATGTTAGCTGTTCCTGGGTTAACTCCATCATCATCTAATACATCTGGTGTTCCCCATTCATCTCCTGAAGGTGAATTACAATTATTTCCGTCGAAATTTACTATTTGTCCAAAACTAATAATGGAATTAAATAATAAAACTGTAAATAATATTTTTTTTAAAAAAGTAGTTTTCAATCCCATACCTTAATACTTTAAAATTATTTATGTCTTGGCAAAACCAAAACTATAATAAAGGGGTTGGGGTAATTACTGGGGTGTAAATATTACAGTAAGACTTTTAAAGTCACACTTATGCACATATATAATCCATTAAATTTTTAGTGGGAAATAAAATTAACACCTTTGGGAAAAGTATTAATTTTGAGAGGCTAACGTTTTTAAAGTTTACTAAACGGTTATACCAAATATAACACATATTTCTAATTCAAAAAAAGAGAAAAAAGAAAAGGGGGGATTTTCCCCTAGTCATGGTCGGAAGAAATTCCGGCCATTTTTTATGTTTCAAAATGGTCTAAATTGCCTTGACAATCAACAACA
>CANNGJ010000055.1 GCA_947504185.1 uncultured Tenacibaculum sp.
TAGATATGTCTAAAGAAAAAATTGAAAAGCTAAAATCAAATTTTCTCTAATTGGTTTTGTTTAATCATCATAATGAATAACTAACGCACTCGCTTATGGCTCGCTTGTGTCATTTTTAAAGTGATGAATTCTCCTAGCAAAATATGGAATTTATACAAAAGGTATCGATGATATCCTGCCTCTAAATCCATCACTTTAAAAACGGATTCTCTATATGGTAAAAATTTAGATTATTTAACTGCTAATAATTGTTTCTGTTTTTTTATTTCAAAACGTTTGAGTAAGTTTTGAATATCTTCACTAATTTTTGATTCAATAACTCTAGCATAAATTTGAGTAGTCGATAATTTAGTATGCCCCAATAATTTAGATACAGTTTCTATTGGAACTCCATTGGAAAGCATTACTGTAGTTGCAAAAGTATGTCTAGCAACATGAAAAGTGATATTTTTATTGATGCCACAATCTTTTGCTATTTCTTTTAAATAAGAATTTGTTTTCTGATTGGAGCAAAGTGGTAACAGCGTTTTTGAGTTTGTGTTTTTTGAAATATCCATATACTTGTTAATAATGTCTAACGCTTTTGGTAAAAGCGGAACTTTAACTGTTTCATTTGTTTTTTCTCGTTTGGTAAATACCCAATAATTACCATCGATACCTCTGGTAATTTGACTTAAGGTAAGTTCCTTGACATCTATATAAGACAAACCTGTATAGCAGGAGAAAATAAAACAATCTTTTACTTTTTCTAATCGCTCATTAGTGTACTGGGTATTTTCAATAATCTCTAACTCTCTTTCTGAAAGGTATTGTCTATCATATTTATCAAACTTTAGTTGAAACTTACTAAAAGGATTTTTTGCTATCCATTCTAATTTAATAGCAAGATTTATCATCTTTTTAAAACGCTCTAAATGTTTCATTACACCATTGTTAGCTAACATTAATTGTTTTTTTGAATTCCGATAGGTTCTTAAATACTGTTCGAAATCAATAATGAATCTATAGTTCAATTGCTTTAAGTAGATATCCTTTACTTTTAATTTTCGATTTAAATAGTTATTTAAATACTTTTCTGTAGTGTAATAATTCTTCATTGTGCCAAACTTTAATACCGTAATCATATTTGTGTTATGATATGCAATAAGTTCCTTTAATGTTTTATGAGTATCGTCCTTACCAAGGTAACGAGCTTTAATCACATTGGCTGAAATGATTTTATCTTCTTCTAATAACTGTTTATGACAATCTAGTAGTTTGTTATAAACATAGTCGAGATAGTTGTTTAAAATCCTGATTTTTGTTGAAGTTCCTCGCCCACGATTCTTGATGTTATCCCATTCTTTGAATAGTACATTTCGTTTAAGGCTAATTTCTGAACGTTGTCTGTTTACAGTTATCCGAACATAGATAGATACTTGATTCTTGGCATTGCGTGATTTTCTAGTAAAGAAAATGATTGAAAAGGTGTTGTTTGTCTGCATTTTATACGTCTTTAGTTGAACAAATTTTTATAAAGACGAAAGTCAAATTGCTCTTAAAAGCTCCTTAAAAGTACAACAATTCTGTGAAGAAAGTGTACACCTAATTGCACACCTTTTATACTGTATTTAATGATTTCATTTGATATCATAAAAAACAAAAAACACTGAAAATCATACAATTAACAGTGCTTTAGTTTAACCTATTACTAGGTTCGTCGGGGTGGCAGAAT
>CANNGJ010000056.1 GCA_947504185.1 uncultured Tenacibaculum sp.
AATAATTAAAGCCAAAATTATAACCGACGGAAAATAAAAAAGTCGGAAGATTTTTTCTTCCGACCATGACTAGCTTTTAAGCTGCTCTTTTTATTTAGGGTGGTTTTTTATTTTATTAATTATAAATTGATAATCTTCTGGTTTATTTACAAAATCAAGTTCAGAAACATCAATAATTAAAATGTTTAAATCAGATTGGGTTTTAATGAAATTGCTATACCCATCATGAATTTTTTGTAAGTAACTAGCTTCAATATTTTGTTCGTAGTCACGCCCACGCTTTTTTATGTTCTGTAATAACCTATCCGTATTTTGATATAAGTATACATACAAATCAGGTTTTGTAATTTCTTTATACATTAAATCAAACATTTTACGATAGAGTTTATACTCATCTTCTTGTAATGTTACTTGTGCAAAAATTAATGATTTAAAAATATAGTAATCAGAAACAATAAAGTTTTTAAATAAATCAAATTGCGCTAAATCATCGGTTAATTGTTGGTAACGATCAGCCAAAAAACTCATTTCTAAAGGAAAAGCGTAACGCTCGTTGTCGTCGTAAAACTTTGGTAAAAAAGGATTATCAGCAAAGCGTTCTAATACAATTTTAGCATTAAACTCATCAGACATCATATTCGCTAACGATGTTTTTCCAGCGCCAATATTTCCTTCAATAGCGATGTAATTATATTTTTCAGTAATAGGAATTGGTCTTTTTAGTTTTTCTTCAATAATTGTAATTTCTGAAGTGTCAGAACAGTTTTCTAAACAGATGTATAAATGCTTTTTTTCTATTGGATGAATTGTATTTCTAGCAATTTCTACAAGAGGAGTTAATGCAAATTTACGCTCTAGCATTCTAGGGTGAGGAACAATTAAATTTTTAGAAAATATAATTTCATCGTCAAACAATAAGATGTCAATATCAATAAGTCTATCAGAATATCCTTCTTTATCCTCTCTAACCCGACCAAGTTCATCCTCAATAGAAAGTATCGTTTTTATTAAAATTTCAGGTGGTAAATATGTAGAAATTTTAATACAAGTGTTATAAAAGTTACTACTATTAAAACCCCAAGACGGTGTTTCGTAAATAGAAGCTACTTTTTGTATAGAACCTATTTTTTCTGTAACTAAATTAATAGCTTTCTGTAGGTTTTCTAATTTGTTACCTTGATTTGTGCCTAATGATAAGTATGTAATTCGTTGTATTTTCATTTGTAGATTGCAAAGAAAAATAAAACTTAAATAACTTTAGGAGTAAATAAGATTTTTATTTTTAAAAATTTTAAAATAAAAGGTAGGGTGTTTTTTTATTTACTTGTTTCTATATAGAATTTCTTACGCAGAGTAAAGATTTTTTAAGATTATTGGGGAATGATCAAAAAGGATGACTCTTAAAAAGGTTGCTATAAATAGTAGTCATGGTCGGAAGAAATTCCGGCCATTTTTTATGTTTCAAAATGGTCTAAATTGCCTTGACAATCAACAAC
>CANNGJ010000057.1 GCA_947504185.1 uncultured Tenacibaculum sp.
AATTTAAAGAGTAAAATGTTAAGAGCAAAATTATCTGAAATACTTATTCAAGCACCTTTTTTGGTTAAGCCTCATCGCTCATATTTAATAAATCCTGAACACGCTTTTAAAGTCAAAGGTAATTCTCAAAAAGCAGTTCTTGTTTTAAGAGTTATAAAAGAAGACATTCCAATATCAAGAATATTGTACAAAACAATAAAAGCACTATTCAATTAGCCACTAATAACTATTCAATTCATACCAGAAAACATCATTTGACCACTAATTTATGCTACTAATAACTTATTCATTTTAGTGCCTATTTTTTTAAGTTGATTTGTATCAACATAAAAATTAAACAAATGAAAAAAGCATTAAAAATTACTGGATGGACACTACTAACAATCATTCTTTTAGGTTTTGGATTTGGTATATATAAATATCAAACTGATGATATGTTAAGGGCTATGATAAATCAAGACGAATCGAAACTTTCTTATGGTCCACTTAAAGAAATAATATCTTTAAAAGACTTCGATTTTGAAGAGTACAAGTTAGAAGTAAATGATTCAATAAACATCTACACATATCTGTTTAAACCGTCTATAAAATCTATAGGTAATATCTTTTATATTCACGGCTCTGGTGGAAATGCTGCATATTGGTCTCAGTTATATAAACCACTAATTGATGAAGGTTATACTGTTTATGCAGCTGATTGGAGAGGATACGGAAAATCCAATGGTTCACCTAATTACAAAGGAGTATTAGAAGATACTGAAACTGCATTCAGAGATTTTCTGTATAAAACTAAAAATGATAGCTTGAAAAATATAGTTTACGGAATGTCATTAGGTGGGCAATTAGCCATTAAAATAACTAAAGACAATCAAAAAAACGTAGATGCTTTGGTTTTAGATGGAGCTTTTGAATCTGCTCAAAAAATCGCAATTGATTATGCACCTTTTGAATTCTTAAAAAATAGAGCAAGAAAGCATCCTGAAAATTTTAACCAGTTATATGTTGGAACAAGAGATATTAGAGATATTCAAGATATTCCAAAACTAATAATACATAGCACCAATGATTTACAAGTTTCAATAAGCCACGGAGAAAATCTATTTAAAAACGCTAAAGAACCTAAAGAATTTTGGAAAACAAATACTTCTCACATTATGACTCTAAAAGATAAACCTAAGGAAGCTATAGAAAAGATTAATCGCTTAATACGGTAGCTAACAATGTATATAAAACATAGCTATTACAGGCTGTACGAAAGGTTTTTCCTTGTTTATTAAGTCCGCCAAATTTTTATTTTTGTATATTTAAAAATTAAAAATAAATAGAAAAAATAAAAATTCGGCTCGTGTATAATCCGAAAAGATAGCGTCTTTTTACACGCTACATTTCATATACGAGACG
>CANNGJ010000058.1 GCA_947504185.1 uncultured Tenacibaculum sp.
TAGTCATGGTCGGAAGAAATTCCGGCCATTTTTTATGTTTCAAAATGGTCTAAATTGCCTTGACAATCAACAACAATCATAGCAATAGCTAAATTTCTAAGTTCCATTTTAAATCTTCTTTTAGCGGTTTTGTATCCTATTTGGTTGGCTTTTTTATAGATTAAGATAAGCATAGTTACGATTAAAGTCATGTATAGCATAACTTCTATTCCATTTTTATTTAATGATACAAGATGACTTACATTGAGTTCTTGCTTTATAAAACGAAAGAATACTTCAATATCCCATCGTCTTCTGTATGCTTGAGTGATTTCTTTAGCAGATAAATCAAAATTATTGGTAATAAACCAAAACTCTTTTGGATTTTCTGTTTTTGTTTTGGCTACAATTAAACGAAAAGGAGTTTCTACCAACTCTTCTCTATAATGAATATTTCCTTTTTTATTATGGATTGGTTTTCCTGTGTAAAGTTGCACTTTACTATCTTTAATAAGAGTTAATTCTCCTAAATCTAAGTCTTGACCTTGTTTAACTAAAGATTGTAGTGCTACATGTTTTCGGTTTTCTTTTGCTCTAGCAATAAAGGTAACAGACTCCTTGCTGAATGACCTCATGGTTCTTGTAGACTGAAGCCCTCTATCAATGACATAGATATTTTGATGATGCGTTTCTTGCTTTACATGCTTGCGTATAGCCTCAGGTAAAGCGATATCTTCACTAGAATACTTCGCCTTGGTAAACACCTCTGAATGACAAGGTAACAAACCATCAAAAGCCATGCTGTATTTAACAGATTTCTTCCCATTTTTATGGTCAATGCCATTTAATAATCTCGCAGAAGCCTCACTGACCATAGAGCTATCTACATGGATCAAATGGTATTTTTCCTTATCCTTGTTAGGATAGGCATCGTGAAATTGCTGATAAATGCACTGGTATATTTGGCGGAAGTAATCGGAATCGATCTTGGATAATCTTTCAGAGATAGAACTTCGTCTTATAGTTTCGGATTTATCTAAATCAAAAAGCGTTTTAAATAGATAATCATTAAAGGTATCCTCTAAAGTGCGTTGACTTAGTTTTTCATTCTCTACAATACCATAAAGTAACAAATAGAACATTTTTTTGCCATGAAGAACTTTGGTATAGTAATCGACTTTAGTGGTTAATGATAATTTGGATAAAAGCGCTTCTGGAATAACACTTAATAATTGACTTACTGTAATTTTGTGATCTTTAAATACCGACATAATATATTGATTATCAGATAATAAGATACGAAAATTACACCACAAAAACAAAGTAAT
>CANNGJ010000059.1 GCA_947504185.1 uncultured Tenacibaculum sp.
ATATCTGTTACTGTTGCAGAAATATTAAATACTGGCAAAATTGATGGAGAAATAGCTATCTGACGGGTTATTGAACATTCTGGGTTAACTCCTGTATCAAATACTCTTACTGTATACGTATCTGCACTAGCTACATTAAATGTTACTGTACTACCTGCAAAACCTGTACGTGTTACGATTGAACCTGATGAACTATCTACTACTTCATATTCATAGTTTCCTGCTCCTGATCCTGAACTTACTGTTACGGTAATTTCTGCCTGATCTGCTGGTGCAACCTCACAATCTAACTTTTCAGTTTCTACTAATGAAAATTCTAAACTAGGTTCAATAGTAACTGTTGGACTTGTTAAAGCTGTTCCTACACATCCATTAGTATCTCGTATTTGTACTGTATAAGTTCCTGGTGCAACGTTATTAAATACATTGTTTGGACTTAATTGTGTAGCTATTATCGCACTCGAACTATTTAATAACTCGTATACGTAATTTCCTGTACCTCCTGTTGCTGTTACCGTAATAACTCCTGCCAATGTAGCATTACATGCATTATCTACTTTAGCTACACTAAACTCTACTAATGCTGGATTTCCTACTGTTTGAGTATCTGTAGCTGTACATCCATTTGCATCCATAGTTGTTACGGTATAACTTCCTGGTGCTAGATTATTAAATGTACCATTACTTCTAAATCCTACTGCTGGTGATGTTCCTGTTACTGGAGTTAAACTATAAGTATATCCTCCCCATCCGTTAGATGCTGTTCCTGTTATGCTTCCGTCTGAACCATTATTACAACTAACTGGTGAAGGTACTGCTACTAAACTTAAAGCTACTGTTGGACCATTAATTGAGATACTTGCTGATGTTACTGGACAAAATGGTGTAGCTGTCATAGTTACTACTACATAATATTCTCCTACTAGTAAATTACTTATTGTGCTTAAACCTGTTGCTCCTGGCACTAAAATTCCTACTGGAGTATCATCTCCTGTTGCTGGTGTACCATTAGTATTGTACACTTGGTAATCATACAATCCACCATATGGAGTACCTGCACTAAAACCGAACGACAACTCTCCTGAGTCTGTTCCATGACACACTACATCACTTAATTTATTAATATCTAAGTTATATGTTGGCGCTGGATCTACACTATATGTATTACTTATAACACAACCTGTTACACTATTAGTAATCGCTACCGTATAAGTACCTGCTGGTACGCCTGTAAACGATACTGGTGATACGCCTGATTGTGTATCTGTATATACTACAC
>CANNGJ010000060.1 GCA_947504185.1 uncultured Tenacibaculum sp.
GCTGGTGCAGTTAAAGTTATATTTCCTGTACCATTACAATTATAGGTTACTGCATCTGTAAAAGCTGGAATTACTGGAATAGGGTCTATTGTAATACTTCCTACTGGTTGTATACAACCATTATTATCTTGTACTGTTAATGTATAAGTACCTTCTGTTAAACCTGTGTATTCTGTATCTGTTGAATAAGTACCGTTTACTCCATAAGTATATGGAGCTGTTCCATTAGTTGCTACTGTAAACTCAATGGTTCCTGTTGTGTTACAGGTTAAATCTTGGGTTAAGCTAGCTGTACTTGTTACTGTTGTTAAAGCATCAATTACTACATCAACTGATGGCTGTGTACATCCATTGGCATCCGTAACCTGAATTGTATAGGTGCCTGGTGCTAGAGTATCATAAAGTATTGTAGTACCTGACTGTGTAGTTGTTGCTCCATCAAAATTAATAGTATAAGGTGCAACTCCATCTGAAATAGTAATATCGATACTTCCTGTATCTCCATTACAACTTGGCTGAGTTACTACTCTTGTAAACGATGGATTTGCTATTTGAGCTACATTAACTGTATTACTATAAGTACAACTTAAACCGTCTTGTACAAAAAATTCATAGTCGCCTGCGGTCGTTATTGGAAAAGTAGCACTTGGTCCGTAAGTAAGTGCTGTTCCACTTCCTGCAACTCTAATAGCATATTGATAAGTTAAATCACCTCCTGCTGGTGTAATTGTTAAACTTCCATCATTACAAGTTACACTGGTAGTTACAGCGGTAGCTGTTAGCTGCTCACGTAAAGTTAAAGTCTCTACAACTGACGTACAGCCGCTTGCATCTTGTACCTGAACCTGATATACAGCTGGTACTAAACCTGTAAATGTATAATTACTATCTGTAACTGTTGTCGGTGCAAACCAACTAGTTCCATTATCTATACTAAATAAGAAATTAGCAGTTCCTCCAGTAGCTGTTATCGTTATTTCTCCGTTACTACCATCATAACAACTTGTTACATTCGCTGTATGTGTTGGTGTGATAACTGGATCTACAGTAATTGGTGTAGAACTTTCTTCACAATTATTTGCATCTCGTAC
>CANNGJ010000061.1 GCA_947504185.1 uncultured Tenacibaculum sp.
CAGCAGTCAACTCAGTGTTGATACTGCAAATCATGTGATTACTGATATCAAGGCCTATCATGCCGATGGTAAGGACAACCAATACTTGGAGGATATTGTGCAGCGGTTGCAACGTCGGTTATGGAAATCGGGATTTGAGTTAGAGAATGTATTGGCAGATACCGGCTACAGTAGTGGTGAAGTGTATGCTTATTTAGAGAGTAAGGGTATCAACAGCTATATTCCGCCCCATGGTACTTACAAAGGTGGACCGGATGGCTTTGAGTATATCAAAGATAAAGACCATTACATTTGCCCCAATGGTAAGGTAGTTCCTTTTAAAAAGATATTTCTGGATTATCGTACCCAGACTAAAAAGAAAGAATACCGTATTTCCAGTAAAATCTGTAAACAATGCCCATTAGCTGGCGGTTGTCTTGGAAAAACCGCTAAGGAAAAAAAGTTTAGTGTTACTTATTATCGAGAAGAGTATGAGCGTAACAATGTCCGTCTGGTTATGCCAAAGGGCAAGAGGATGAAAGCCAAACGACAAAGTACTGTTGAACCTGTATTTGGGACACTCACACAGTTTATGGGGCTTCGCAAGATTAATACTATTGGGATTAAGCAAGCCAGCAAGGTGATGCACCTGTCAGCAATAGCCTACAACCTCAAAAAATACTTGAAATTCATTACAAAAACGGTAAAAAGTGAAGCAGGAGTAGATCACTTACCACACTTTTGGAAAATGATCTGTCATAAGCTAAAATCATCACTTTTAAGCGTGTCAAAATCAAACATTTTAACAATATCCTAAAAATTAAAACATCTCTTAAAGAGCTATGTTTGATGTCTTATTTTTACAAATTACAGGCTTGTGCAACGGTTACC
>CANNGJ010000062.1 GCA_947504185.1 uncultured Tenacibaculum sp.
GCAATTAATTATACACGTTGTGCTTGTTGCACAAGTTTAGTTAAAGATAAAAAATAGTTGTATTTTGATATATGCAAGGAAAGAAAATTTATCAAGAAAAGTTATTTAATCATTTTCGTCTCAGTGAACGAGTACCAGAGGATAATTTTTATCGTCGTCTTAAGGAGGTTCTTCATTTAGATTTTCTTTATAATCAGACCAAACATTATTATGGTAATAGTGGTCAGCAGAGTATTGATCCCGTGGTATTTTTCAAACTTTGTTTAGTAGGTTATTTAGAAAACATTATAAGTGACCGCAAGTTGATTGAACATGCTAGCATGCGATTAGATGTTCTTTACTTTTTGGGTTATGATATCGATGAGCCTCTACCTTGGCATTCTACCATAAGTAGGACAAGACAACTATTTCCGGAGTCAGTCTTTGAAAAAGTATTTACTCATGTTTTTGAAATGTGCGTTAATAAAGGAATGGTAAAAGGTAGCACTCAAGTGATTGATAGTGCTCCGGTAAAGGCCAATGCTTCTATGGACAGTCTAGCGATAAAAGTTCCGGAACAAGATTTAGAGGCCTATCTAGCCGATATTCGCCATATCAGTAACCGCGATAAAGAAACCTATAGAAAAGCCAAAGAAAACAAAGCCAGCAGAGAACAACAACAAATCACTGCATCAGACAAAGAACTTAAAGAGATTAAAAGCCGTACTAAAAACTGGAGTAAGAATCAAGATTATCGACCGGGTTCAAATAACAAAGGTAGCCGTTATACCAGTAACAAGACCCACTATTCACCAACAGATCCAGACGCTCGTATTAGTGTAAAGCCCGGTAAGGCAAGGAAGCTGAACT
>CANNGJ010000063.1 GCA_947504185.1 uncultured Tenacibaculum sp.
GCTGTATGTGTTGGTGTGATAACTGGATCTACAGTAATTGGTGTAGAACTTTCTTCACAATTATTTGCATCTCGTACGGTTACTACATAATTACCTGCTGCTAATCCTGTAAATATTGGACTCGGTTGAAAAGCGCCTCCTATACTATATGTATACGGTGGGGTTCCTTGACTTCCTGTTGCCTCAATAGTTGCTCCTGTTGGTGCACTACAGGTAACTAACTTCGTTACACTTCCGCCTGCAACAACAACTGTTGGTTCACCTATTATTCTGTCAACTAATGTAATACTACAATCCGCCGCTGTTGGTGATGATACATTAGACTCAATCTCTATTGAATAGGTACCTGCTGGTAAACCTGTAATTGTTACTGGGCTTGTCGTTGAATTTACTGGTGCTCCGCCATTTACGATATAGTTAAATGAACTTCCAAAATTAGACGCCTCAATCGTTATTGTTCCGTCTGATGAACCATTACATAATGCATCTGTACTCCCTGTGATATCTCCTGTAAAAGCATTACCCGCAACTACATTAACCACAAAATCTCTTGGACAAGCTCGTGGAGTAGTTACTGTAATTGTATGTGCTCCTACTGATTGATTAACAAAAATACCTGTACTATTTGAGGTACTTGCATCGCCATCTATTAAATATGTATAAGTTAAAGCTGGTACAGCTGGTGCAGTTAAAGTTATATTTCCTGTACCATTACAATTATAGGTTACTGCATCTGTAAAAGCTGGAATTACTGG
>CANNGJ010000064.1 GCA_947504185.1 uncultured Tenacibaculum sp.
AAAGATACTCTCTTTTATTTATTCTAAACAAGTAAAACTTAACTTATTTTTAATCTTTTCTTAAAGAAATCTACAACACCTTTTTAATGAACTTTTGCTAACTTTTAAACTTGCGTTTTTCCCTTAGCGGGTGCAAATATAGAACCCTTTTTTAACATAACAACCACCTTTTTTAAGTTATTTTTTAAACTTTTTTCAAGACACTATTAAACAGCTATTTATATGTGAAATATTTTTGAAACTGTCTTTAAACTATAAGAGTTATAGAGTGATTCTTACACTAAAACATACTCTAAACATAAAAGAAAAGCATTTTAGCTTTTCTTTTTGCGCTTGTTCTTTCGTTTACGCTTCTTCCGTATCTTCTTAAACATCTCTTTATATTCTTCTACATTAATAGTTCCTCGTGACTTAGAGACTATAGAGATGAAGTCTTTATCGAGCTTTGGCTTCTGATACTCTATCTTCTCATCTATTATAGCGCGCTGGATAATATCTTCTACCAAATAATCCTCATTTACTGTCTCAGGACTATACTCAGACTTTAATGATAGTTTGAAAACGTTTGCAGTGGCATTATACCAAAAGGCTTTCCAGCCACTCCTTCGCTCATTAAAAATATTTCAGTTTCTTGAAAAAAAAAACCTCAATCTTTATCAGATTGAGGTTTAAAAAGAAAGGCAACGACCTACTCTCCCACCATTGGCAGTAC
>CANNGJ010000065.1 GCA_947504185.1 uncultured Tenacibaculum sp.
TCAATATCGTAGTATATCTGCACATAATTATCAGCGGATTTTACATAAATGAGTTGTTCTCTTACGAATATTAATTTATCCTTAATGTTTTCTCCTTTAAGGGTTAATTGTTCCAATGGTTTTTCTACAATCAAACTGTTTTTTTTATTCAAGTATGTTGATTCTTTTTTAGCAAATAAGTAACGTAAAACTAATGTAGGAAAAATAATTAAAGGAAGAATTGGCAAAACTATATAACAAAAAAATAGAATTAATCTTAGAAATGATAATGGTTGGTTTTCAAATACTAAATCTAAATAGATATAACCAATAACTGCACCTGAAAGTGATGAGAATAGAAGGGATATTATCTCATACCAAAGTGTCCATTTCTTTTTTGTTTTATAAAAAGCATCTTCTATTAAATGGGCAATTACATAATTTAAAAATTTTATTAGTCCAAATCCCATCAACAATAGGTTTCTATATTTGTGGTCAAAATTATTTAGATTGAAAGGTTGTAGGATTATTAAAATAAATCCTAACAAAACTCCTAATAGGAACCCAATAATTATATGAATTTTTAAAGAAGAGTTATAATGAAAAAGTTTGTTTAATGTCATTGTTTTTTAGAAGGTACGATGTTTTTATATATGGTAGCTAACG
>CANNGJ010000066.1 GCA_947504185.1 uncultured Tenacibaculum sp.
TGTTCAATAACCCGTCAGATAGCTATTTCTCCATCAATTTTGCCAGTATTTAATATTTCTGCAACAGTAACAGATATTTGTGATGGAGATTCAACAGGAGAAATAACAATTATAGAGACTAATAATGGCATCAATCCATTAACCTATAGTATATCAAATGTTTCGGGTACGTATACGGCAACTCCAACGGGATTGGTTTTTACAGGTTTACCGGCAGATGATTATATAGTTACAGCAACAGGAACAAATAGTTGTACAAGTACCCAAACAGAAACGATAACAGATAGATTGCCAATAGATATAATTGGAGCTATAAATGTTACACAATTTGGTTGTACAACAGGAAATACAACAAATAATGCTACAGTAGAAGTTATAGAATCATCTATTGTACCAGGAGCACCAAGAGATTATACGAGAGTAGTATTTGTATATGATAATGGAACAGCAGCTGTAGGTGATGATATTA
>CANNGJ010000067.1 GCA_947504185.1 uncultured Tenacibaculum sp.
GTTATGGTTTGTACAAAGTTTAAACTTGTATTGTTACATCCATCACTAAAATTCCATGTACGTACTCGAACATAGGCATTGGCACAGGTTGCATCTGCTGTTGTTTCATCACTTACTAATGTTGGTGTTAGTGTTGCTGTACAGTTATCTGTTGCTGATGGTGCTAAAGCTAAAGCTGCTGTTAAGCCGTCTGAATCACTACATTCTATAGTGGCATCTAAACTTCCTAATGTTGTGCTTACCTCTGGAACTGTTGTGTCTTGTACCGTTATGGTTTGTACAAAGTTTAAACTTGTATTGTTACATCCATCACTAAAATTCCATGTACGTACTCGAACATAGGCATTGGCACAGGTTGCATCTGCTGTTGTTTCATCACTTACTAATGTTGGTGTTAGTGTTGCTGTACAGTTATCTGTTGCTGATGGTGCTAAAGCTAAAGCTGCTGTTAA
>CANNGJ010000068.1 GCA_947504185.1 uncultured Tenacibaculum sp.
CTAAATTCATTTTTTACTTCATATAACTCATTTCTATTTTTTTCTAATTCTTTTGAATAGGAATCCAACAATTTTTCGGTTTCTGTTTTAGAAGCTTCAATTTCCTCTTTGGTTCTTTCAATATATACAGGTTCTTCTTTTTCTACTTCTTTAAATAAGGATTCTAACATCTCACGAGTAGGTATCAATTGCGTTTTCTCAATATTCCTTAAAATATCTGTTACAGCTTTTGTTCTTTTACTTAAAGCTCTTGTATATGATAAAATAGGATTATGCATTGTATCATAAGGAGACAATCCTGT
>CANNGJ010000069.1 GCA_947504185.1 uncultured Tenacibaculum sp.
ATCTGATAATGCTACTTCTACAGTATTGTTATCTGAATCTGTTAATACCAATTCTCCTCCAACTACCGCTAATGTAGCATTGGTTGTATTGTTATCTGCATTTTGATTCCAACTTGTACCATCATAGGTATATAAATCTCCTGTACTCTCATCTACATAAATATCTCCTGCCGATGGATTTGATGGACTCGTTGCTGTTGGTGCGCCTGTTCCTGTAGAAACTCCTGAATCTGATACA